>JACAEN010000009.1 GCA_013388845.1 Chloroflexota bacterium
AAGGACATTGTCAACTGGCTATTCTGACTGACGGCATTGGCACATTTGTATCCCCGTTTATGTTTCAGATTCTAGCTCTCGCGGTACACCCCTGGATATTCAATCCGCTGGCAACCTTTCCCAGTTCCCAGGGCGCCTATATCAAGCTCACCACAAAGACAATTTGTGCGCAGAATGCCCGAGCCACAAATGCCAGAACCATACTAGCCGAGCCTTTTTTCACTCATGTTACCTGTCTGGGCGAGGGCTCCGCTATGGCGGGCGGCGTGGCTCTTTTACCACAAGCAACACTAGAATAAAGCCTATGGCAGCAAGCACGGCGCCCACCAGGAATATCGTGCGGAAGCCGATAACCTCCGAGAGGAAACCCCCGAAGGCCGGCCCTATCACCCAGCCGATTGATACCGTCTGCTGATAGACACCCATAGCCCAGCCTCTCCTCTCTTCCGTAACAATGTCAGCTATGTAGGCTGTGACCGCGGCACCAATAGCCACCCAGGCAGCGCCCTCGAGGACTTGTATGCCATACACCACCGAGTAACCTTGTGCCCTGAAGTAAAGAACAAAAATTAGCGCGAAGCTAGCCATTGCACCCAAGATAACCGGCTTCCTGCCAAAGCGGTCTGAGACTTTCCCCAGAAGCGGAGCAAAGACTAGCCCTACGAGAGAACCAACCATGTATACCAAGCCAATTTGATTTCTGGGTGCGCCAAGCACGTCAGCCATATAGAGCGAGAACATGGAATAGACCAAGCCGGAGCAAATCATCAGAGGTAGTGCACAAGCACACAATATATATAGCTTCCTCTTTTCCATAGTTCACACTCCTTAGAGTATCTTTAGCAAAACGGGCTGGCGGAAACGCTCCGCACATTTGCAGTTTGCCCGCCATTCTATCCCTGTTTTGACACTGCCCGCAAGTGACTGCCTTCCTAATAATCCGATGAAACAATAAAGCAAGTATCAATGAACCTCACAAATCCTCGCCAGTTCCGCCTGCTGGAAATCCAGTGCCATTTCCCAAAACAGCCTGGGAATGGCTTGAGGACAACTCCGCCCGCCATAGCGAAACGAGCCGGCTTTTTGAAAACTCAGGTGATTGCTTTATACTATTCGCTGATTGATATGACAATGAGAGTATAGGCGACTCGGGAAGGTTACCTTGGGCGACAGGGATTTAGAGCTGCTGGAATTTCACAAGATAAGGGAGATGCTGGCGGGCTTTACCTCATTTTCCGCCAGCCGGGACCTTGCCCTCGCCCTTGTCCCCCTCTGGAATGAAGAAGAGGTCCGTTTGCGGCTCAGACAGTCAGCTGAGGCGCGCCGTTTGCTGTCACTTAGTCCCGACTTCCATGTCGGCGACGTCGTTGATGTCCGGGAAGTGGTCAAGCTAGCGGCACGCGGCAAGGTTCTGGACCCTCAGACTTTGCTCGATATTCAGAAGACGCTAGACGCTGCCCATAGACTGAAAAAACACCTGATGAACCTATCCAGTGAACTCCCGCTGCTCAGCGGTCTGGCTCGAGATATTGTGGCACTGGAGCAGCTTCAAAAAGATATCGCCGGCTGCTTGAGCCCCACTGGCGACCTGCTGGACACTGCCTCACCCAAACTGGCGACGGTGAGACACAGAATGCGAGAGGTGCGCCAGGAATTGCTCACTCACCTTCAAGCCATAATCACCTCACCCCGAGGGCGAAAGATAATCCAAGAACCCATTATTACCGAGCGAGAGGGACGGTATGTAATTCCTGTTAAGGTGGAGTGTCGCCGGCAGATAAAGGGCATTGTCCACGACGTCTCCAATACCGAGGCCACGGTGTTTATTGAGCCCTGGACAACTATAGAGGTGCAGAATGAACTGCGCGAGTTGGTTGCCGCAGAGAAGGATGAAACAGAAAGGATATTGAGAACGCTCAGCGCTGAAGTCGGGGCATTCGAGAGCGAAATTTCTCGTAACATAGAATTGCTTGCTGAGATTGACCTGGCGCTGGCTAAGGCCAGATACGCCAGGGAAGCCAAAGCTACCGAGCCTATTATCGTGGCGGCCGCTAGAAGCGCTGGGGCAGAAGGACATGAACCGCATGGGGTGCTCAGGCTGGTTGATGCTAGGCATCCGCTGCTGAAAAAGAAGGCAGTGCCGCTATCGGTCGAGATTGGCCGGGACTTCGCCATCCTAGTCATCACCGGGCCCAATACCGGCGGCAAAACAGTCGCCCTCAAGACGATAGGACTTCTCAGCCTGATGGCGCAGGCTGGCCTGCCTATTCCGGCGCAGGCGGAAAGCCGCATCCCCGTCTTCGACGGCATATATGCTGACATCGGTGATGAGCAGAGCATTGAGCAAACCCTGTCCACCTTCAGCTGGCACATAGGCAACATCGTGCACATCATCAACAACGCCACGGCAAAAAGCCTGGTGCTATTAGATGAACTGGGCACCAATACTGACCCGGGCGAAGGCTCGGCTCTGGCTCGGGCTATCTTGCTCCATTTTCTATCGCAGGGAACGATGACCGTAGCCACCACTCACTACACCGAACTGAAGGCACTGGCTTACGCTACCGAGGGCATGGAAAATGCGGCTCTGGATGTGGACCCTGTTACCATGGCGCCCACCTATCACCTGACAGTGGGTATCCCGGGCGGCAGCAATGCCCTGGCTACAGCGTCTCGTCTGGGACTGCCGGCAGAGATTGTCACCCGCGCGCGAGACATGCTTTCTAAAGGCGCCCAGGAGATCGAGGCTTCGCTTACCCATCTGGTGACTGCACAGGCCAACGTTGAGTCACTTCGCCACAGCTTGGCAAAAGAGTTGAAAGAAGCAGAACAGAGGAACGAAGAATTGAAAGAAAAACTCCGCCAGTTAGAAGAAGACCGACGAAGAATCATCAAGGAAGCACGTGACCGGGTTGTTCGCGACGCCGCTGAACTACAGAGGAAAATCCGTGAGGCAGCAACAGAACTGCGCAAGGAAAAATCCCAACAAGGAATTGAGCAGGCTAAAAAAGCGCTGGCTGAGGTTCAGCAGCAGTTGAGTGCGGAAGCCTGGCAGGTAAGGGTGGGGGCAGGAACAGGTGAAAAGGAAGCAGAGGCAGGCTCGATTGCCCCCGGTGATACTGTCTGGCTGAAAGATGCTGGCGTGTCAGCAACGGTACTGTCGGTATCTGAAGAACGCGGGCTCGTCGAAGTGCAGGCCGGAAATGTGAAGATGACTCTCAAACCGGATAGCGTGGAAAAGAGGATATCATCAACTGGTGCGGCGAAGAGAGGTGGTGTATTGATAAAGAGGCGGTTGAGCAAGCCCAGGGTGCCTCTTGAGCTTGACTTGCGGGGAAAGAGAGCTGAGGAAGTTGAGCCGATGCTGGATGACTACCTTAACCAAGCGTCTTTGTGTGGCTTGAGCCAGGTTCGCATCATCCATGGTATCGGCACGGGCACCGTGCGTCAGATTGTGAGAGAAGCTCTGGCTTCTCATCCCTTGGTCGCGTCTTTCCGACCTGGGGAACAAGATGAGGGCGGTGACGGCGCTACCATAGTCAACATGTAGCCACAGAATTTCGCCTGATTGGGTGATTAATCATGTTTATCTCGAAGAGATTCCGCCTCGGCAGGTCGAAGATGCTCGCCTTTCTCGACAAGCTGGCTTTGACTGAAGGCCAGGCGATATCGCTATATCTCTCGCAAGGGACGCCTCAAGCCAGGGTGGAAAATCTGCTGGGGCAAGTATTGGCCACAGCAGACATACCGCCAGACACGGCTGACGTTGTTGCCAGCTCGAGGATGGGAGCAGCAGTTTTCTGGAGCCCACCACGGACGTATGTGGTCTTGCCCCCGTTCCCCATCACCGAAGAATATATCGCCAACGGCTATGATGTTGAGCCGTTGCGTTCTCTTCTTAGTCAGGAGCTTCTTATCGGTCTAGTCCTGATTCGCCTGGGAGCATACAGCATTGGCATCTGCCAAGGCACAGAACTCATAGATAGCAAGACGGGAACAGGCCTGGTGCACGCCCGCCACAAGAAAGGTGGCTCGTCGCAGGCGCGGTTTGCCCGGCGCCGGCGCAAGGAGATAGAGCAGTTTCTGGAGCGGGTTTGTGGTCGTGTACGGGAGCATATTGAGCCCCACGCCCGGTCGCTCGACTATCTGGTCTATGGCGGAGCCAAAACTACTATACTCGCACTGTGTAAACAGTGCCCGTTCCTCAGGCAATTCGACGACCGCATCCTGCGGATGTTGCTAGACGTATCGGAGCCGCGCAAAGCGGTGTTGGAAAAAGCTATCGGCACTATCTGGTCAACCGATGTTATCGGATGGTGGGAGGAGGGATCTTAGCAGGCATTGCCGGGATGCCATGCCAGTCAGGCTTATAAATCAAGTATGCCGCTTCCAGAATGCCACGTAAGCAGAAAGGAGGAGCGATAGGTTGAGCGAAGTCAAGGGCAAGGGACTCGAGAGGCTGCCCGTGTCAAGGTCGTTCCACGAGAGACTGGTGTCTGTCAACAATCTTGACAGCCTAGGGTTTAAGGAATGGGTATTTCATCCAGCAATGCTGTTCCGCTCTTCTTACAAATGGTGGGGTGATTTGGGGAGGCGGCAACATCCGCATGAGGGACTGGACCTGTGCTTCTATCGGACTAAGGAAGGGCGAATCAGTTATCTAACTGGGGAGACGAAGATTCCCGCTATGTTTGAAGGTCAGGTCATGAAAATCAGCCACGATTTCCTGGGCAAATCTGTATTCGTAGGCCATGATGCTTACGATTCAAACAGGAGCCAGTTGTACACAATCTACGGTCACATCAAGCCGGGCAATCACATTCGCCCCGGGGAGAGACTGAGCGAGGGCGACATTATCGGTGTCATCGCTGACACTCGAAATAGCGGAGCGGGGATCCCCCATCATCTTCATGTCTCCGTGGCCTGGATATCTAATAGCGTGCACCTGCCAGAATTAGGATGGCAAGCGCTAAACGATGCGAGCAAGGTTATGCTCCTAGACCCGCTTGCTGTTATCGGGTGTCCATTCTCAATCGTGCCGAGCTTGTGAATTCCCGGGGCAACATACCAATCAGTCCTACTACAAATCAGGTATCATGTCCCTGCAACACTGGATGCAGTGTATGATATTATGCAGTTGTAGTTTTTCCTTTGAGACGCCAGTTGGTGGCCGGCTTTGTATTATCTCAAAGAGAAGGAATTGCCAATGCGTAACAAGACCAGCCTGTTCGGGACAAACAAAGGATTGTTCTCTATTCTGATAGCCATCCTGGTAGTCGCCTCATTCCTGGGCATCCCGGGAAATTCGAAAGGTTACGCAGGTGAAACCGGAGAACTGCATTTCTGTATACTCCACACCAACGACATGCATTCGGCATTGATACCCCACTCGCCGGCAGTGGATTATCGCCCCGACAAGGAAGACCCTACTATAGGAGGGTTCGCTCGTCTGGCTACCGCTGTGGCCGGAATCCGAGAGAACAAGATGAGGGAAGGTGAACCGGTCCTTCTCTTTGACGCCGGTGATTTTCTGGGCGGCGCTCCTTTCGCCTGGTTGGCACTCCGTGGTTACGCTGCAGAGCTTACCATAATGCAAAAGATAGGATACGACGCCGTAGCCATTGGCAACCATGAGTATGATTATGGCCCTGACGTATTGGCACAATACCTTGTACAGGCAGGCTACCCCGAAGCCCACGAAAAAACACTGGTGCTCGCCTCGAACACGGAAGCACCAGCGGACCATCCGCTGGCTGCCCAGAGTCTTTACAGGAAGACGGGGATGTTCGAGCTGGAAAACGGCCTGAAAGTAGGAGTTTTCGGCCTTATCGGTAAAGACGCTGTCCGGTCAACCGGTGACACCGGCAATGTGCAGTTTCTAGATCAGCACGAGGTGGCTCGCCAGGTGGTAGATGAGCTAAAAGAGCAGGGTGCCGATATCATTGTGGCAATAAGTCACTCTGGCGTGGATGAGGACCAGGAGCTGGCACGAAATGTCCCGGGTATCGATGTGATCGTGGGCGGCCATTCTCACACTGCGCTGTATAAGCCGGCCTTACGGGGTAACACCATCATTGCCCAGGCTGGCTGGTCAGGAACATATCTGGGGCAACTGGAACTGGCGTATAATCCCAACACCAGCAAAGTACGGGTGCGCAACGAAGAAAACAGCCACCCGTTTCTGACCCCCATCGACGACAGTTTTTCCCCTGATCCAGAAATCGATGCCTTGGTCCAAGAATATACCCTCGCCTTGAATGCGTACATTGATGAAACAACTGATGGTAGATTCGACGATATCATGAGTACGGTAGCCAGGTCTGATTTCGTCCTGTCCAATGAGCCACCCTCGAGTGAAACTCCGCTCGGCAACTTCGTTGCCGACGCCATGCGCGTGGTCACTCAGGAGGTCATTGGGATAAGAGTCGACATAGCAGGTCAGGCTAGCGGCAACATCCGCAAGAGCATTTTCCCCGGCACCGCGGAATATTCTGGAGAAAACATTTCTCTCTACGAGATTATCGAAGCTACAAGCATAGGACATGGCCTCGACGGCTATCCAGGTTGTCCTATTGTATCTGTCTATCTCACCGGCGAAGAAGTGCGCCGTCTGCTGGAAGTAAACATACTGGCGCAGCGGTTTATGGGAGACTCTGCCTTTCTACAGTTCTCTGGTTTGCGGTACAGCTACAACCCCGCCAATGCGGTGCTCTTCACTATACCTTTCATAAATCTGCCTATTCCCACAACCCGCGCCGTTACCAGAGCGGAGATTTATACGGGTGAGGGAATTCAACCTGTAAAGAGTGAAGGGTATGTGCCCTTAAAGCGCGGAGATGAGCGGTTGTACCACCTGGTTACTGACGGCTATGTCCTCCTCTGCCTTCCCTTAGTGAAAGACATACTGCCGCAGATAGAAATAGTCCCTAAAAATGCCGATGGAGAGCCGGTACCACCAGAAAGGTTTGACCAACTAATAGTGCGTGAATCCGATGGAACGGAGCTCAAAGTATGGGAGGCGGTCGTGAGTTACGCCGCATCCCAGCTCGCGGAACCGGAGGAGGTACCCCGGATTCCCGATTACTATGAAGGTGTTGTCGGCCGCATCAACAAAACCTGGACTTTCCCCCTGTTAGCGTGGGTCATCTTAATACTGGTAGTCATTGTAGCGGGAATAGCGTTCCTAGTCTGGCGCAGGAGAAAGCGCAAAAGGGCTGTAACTTAAGAACCCGAGATGCAGCCAGGTTGCTAAGCAGTATTGTCTTCAATCTCAAGTCACCGCGAATTCGAGGGACACTCCACCAATCAGACCTGCTGCCAATGAGGCAGGTTGACAGCACCATGTCAGCCGTCTAAAGTGTAAATCTGTGGGCTGTTGCACGGTCGCTCACGGCGCTCTCGGCACCTAATGGAACCAGGTTATATTGCGCTATATGGCTCTGGCGAATTGGAGCGTCGGGCCCAGGCACTTGAGGCTCGATTGGCCGCCTGCGATGTCTGTCCCAGGGAGTGTCGGGTCAATAGATTACAAAACAAACTGGGCTACTGCCATTCAGGCTATCTCCCCATAGTCTCGGCGGTCTGCGCCCATCACGGTGAGGAGCCAGCTATTTCAGGAACCAGGGGGTCAGGAACTGTTTTCTTTGGCAACTGCAACATGAGATGCGTTTATTGTCAGAACTATCAGATAAGTCAGAACTGGAAAAAGCAAAAATCCCAGGAAATGGACTGCCACACCCTGGCGGAGAGGATGCTCTACCTTCAGGACGAACTGGACTGCCATAATATCAATTTCGTTTCGCCATCCCATTTTGTTCCCCAGCTCCTGCGAGCAGTTGTGGAAGCGGTGCCCATGGGGCTGCGGGTGCCGCTGGTTTACAACAGCAGTGGCTACGATTCTGTGGCTTCTCTGAAAGAGCTGGATGGTGTCATAAGTATTTACCTGCCCGATTTGAGATATGCCTCGGACAGGTGGGCTAAGAAATTCTCACATGCCCCAGATTATGTGATGCGGGCTCGTCAGGCCATTAAGGAGATGTATCGACAGGTTGGAGACCTGGTGGTAGATGAAGCTGGCGTAGCACAAAAAGGATTGATAGTGCGTCATCTTATTCTGCCCAATGGTCTGGCCGGCAGTGAGGAATCGCTGACCTGGCTTGTTCGGGAGCTTTCTCCCACGGTGACGGTTAGCATAATGTCTCAATACATGCCGATGCACCGGGCTCCACAAATACCACTACTTTCCCGCAAGATCACGGTTGATGAGTACGAAACGGTCCTCCGCTTGCTAACTGACCTGGGAATAGAAAACGGCTGGGTGCAGCAAATGGGGGCAGCCGAAGAGTATCTCCCCGATTTTGAACGAGAAGGCCACCCTTTCTCCCCGGCGAATTCCCGGGACACCATACCAGTCAAGCCTGCTACAAATTAGGTATTACGCCCCCAGAATACCACCGGCCACGCCTTCCATTCTAGGGTAGTTAGAGGTATAATTGAATCAAGGGGAATAAGAAGAAACGGACATTGACAGAAGGATCACTTGAGACGCGGAGAGAAGAACAGGGCTGATCAACCCTCAAAGGAGTAAATAGATGCGTTTTCTTAGAGTTATCTATGTTATGGCTATAGCGGCTTTGATTATTGCGCTTGTCGTCGCGGGTGTCGAGGCCTTCTATCCTGATCCTTCATCCTGGCAGGGTTCAGAGGTACACGCTAGAAACGTATTCTTCGTTGTCTTACCTCTGGGGATGGTGTTTGCCGTCGTGGGCATCCTAATTCGACACAGACTGGATATCTTCGGGGCTGGCTTGATTTTAGGCGGCATGGGGACGATGGTATATGCAATTGTACCTTATGACCTGGACAACGTACTGAGATTTCTCGGCATTGCTGTCGCCCTGGCTGTGCTCATCTTCGTGGGAAATAGGGTCTTCCTCTCCTTAAGAAGAAGCTAATAAGTTTCTCCGGGCATCGGTCATAACCCCCTTCAGCCTGCTACAAATTAGCTATCTTTTCCCCCACATGCCACAGCGGGCAATTTCCAAGATTATTCGGCCGTTCCACTCTCCCAGAATGACAAGGCCATTGACAAAGGTGTTACAATGTTGTTAATGAATGGCTATACGATAAGAGAGGCGGCCGCGGCCCTCGGCCTCTCCATGGTCACCATCCGCCGCTACATAAAATCCGGCAAGATTAAGGCTAAACTAGTCCCTTCCAAGTTCGGCAATTCGTACATCATCGAGGATTTACCCCTGCTCAGCAAGCCCCTGTCAGATAACCTCTCCCCTATCCAGCCCCTTATCAATAGAATAGAGCAGTTATCCCAGGAAGTTGGCTACTGGAAAGCTAAAGCAGAAATGCTCCAAGAGCGATTGCTGCTCCTGGAAGGCCCTAAACAGACCCCTAAGCAACGATGGTGGCAAAGGCTATTCAGGCCTTGGCACTGAATAGATAAGACTACCCGGTCACCTGCGTCAGTTCGAAAAAGGTAATCCATAGCGATTATGCTATGAGCTCCGATTAGAGGCTAGAATCTACGTTGAGTGGGAAAGCGAATAAGATTTCCTTTTTTCCTGGGGCGAGGAGGGGAGGGGGAAAAGCCCGTCAAAAAGGTCTAATGCCCTTTCCCGGGCCTCTCAGAGGCATTCTGGAGGATTTCTGGTGACACTCGCCACTTCAGTGCATCCAGTAAAAGAGACGCTGATTTTCAAGCTGGACAAGCTACTGCCACGTTGTCCACCAACTAGCAGGCAAGGTAATTGACAGCCCCCGCTAGGCCACTCAGGGTGTGATACGTAACTACAGGAACATCCTACCAACCAGGCCTATTACAAATCAGGTATTATGTCCCTAGGATGCACGCGGGCACTTTTGCCTCATCTTCCACCCGTGGCGAAAACAGCCCTGCTCTCGTTCCTGTCCTCGAGAACTGTTGAGATTGTTGAGACGATTTGGATTGCGGGTATATTACAGTGTGGTTGGGATTCGCTCCCCCCATCGCTATCCTCTTCAGCTTGATTGCTCGCCAATCGTAAGCCAGAGAATCAAATCCGGAATTCAATCTGGTAGGTTAGCATACTCAACAGCCAACAAGCAGGTGCTTAATTCTACTAGCCTCAACTGTAATCCCCGACCTCCATTTCAATGTGCACAACATCTTGCCCCTTTATCATCAGCACTTTGCTAGACGGTACTAACTGCCTATTACTGATGGGTGATTGACGTCAAATAAGGCTATGCTGTATTAAATTATTAAATATCGTTGAATAGTCGAGACTAATTCTCGAATGGCTTGTAAAAGGAGGTGAAATATTGAAGATAAAAACTACAAACTTGTTTCAAGGAGGAGGCATTACATGAAAAGAGTTAGCATCTTCTTGCTTGCAGTAGCCTTAATTGCAGGGATGATGGGTTGTGGACCCACTGGTCCTAGTGAGCCTATACCATACGCCCTCAACATTTCCAGCACCATCGGAGGTTCTGTCACTGTCACAATTAATGGAGAAGAGACCGTGGTTGGCCCGGGTGAGACAGAGACCATATCTGATATCCCCGCGGGTACAGATGTCGACCTGCTCGCCAGCCCTGATGAAGGATACGAGTTTGTGGAGTGGGTAGGTGCACCTATAAATGGTGTGACTGACCCTGAGACCACCATTAATATGCAGAACAACTACGAAATTACTGCCACTTTCGAACCGATACCTCCACCCCCTCCACCGCCACCGACCTACGAACTGACCATGGCAGCAAATCCGGAGACAGGTGGCACAGCAATTGACCTGACTAACGCCTCACCTTATGAAGAAGGGGCACAAGTCAGCATAAAAGCGGAACCTAACGAGGGCTACCAGTTTGTGAACTGGACGGCGCCAGCCGGCGAATTCGACAATGCCAACGACCCTGAGACCACCTTCACCATGCCCGGTCAAGATGCCACCGTCACCGCCAACTTCGAGCTGATACCGCCACCACCACCGACCTATGAACTGACCATGGCAGCGAACCCGGAGGCAGGCGGCACAGCAACTGATTTGACCAATGCCTCACCTTACGAAGAAGGGGCACGAGTCAGCATAAAAGCGGAACCTAACGAGGGCTACCACTTCGTGAACTGGACAGCGCCAGCCGGCGAATTCGACAATGCCAACGACCCTGAGACCACCTTTACCATGCCCGGTCAAGCTGTCACCGTCACCGCTAACTTCGCGGTCAACCCTATGGTCGCAGCAGGCGAGTATCATACCATAGGGCTTCAGTCCGACAGCACCGTGGTCGCTGTGGGAAACAACGCCAGCGGGCAGTGCGATGTCGATGACTGGGCGGACATCGTCCAAGTCGCCGCAGGTGGTTCGCACACGGTGGGGCTTCACTCCGACGGCTCTGTGGTCGCCGTGGGAGCGAATTCCGACGGGCAGTGCAATGTCGGTAACTGGACGGATATTGTCCAAGTCGCCGCCGGCTACAAGCACACCGTGGGACTTAAGTTCGATGGTACTGTGGTCGCCGTGGGAGACAATTACTATGGGCAGTGCGATGTCGGTGAGTGGACGGACATTGTCCAGGTCGCCGCCGGCTACAGGCACACGGTGGGAGTTAAGTCCGACGGCTCCGTGGTCGCTGTGGGAGACAATTACTTCGGGCAATGCGATGTCGGTGAGTGGACGGATATCGTCCAGGTTGCCGCAGGCCATTATC
This sequence comes from Chloroflexota bacterium, assembly GCA_013388845.1. Classification (GTDB taxonomy): domain Bacteria; phylum Chloroflexota; class Dehalococcoidia; order GIF9; family AB-539-J10; genus RBG-13-51-36. The sequence goes on from JACAEN010000009.1 coordinate 11,701, forward strand.
ACACGGTAGGGCTTAAGTCCGACGGCTCTGTGGTCGCCGTGGGATGGAACTTGCTCGGGCAGTGCGATGTCAATGACTGGACGGATATCGTCCAGGTCGCCGCAGGTTACTATCACACAGTGGGGCTTAAGTCCGACGGCTCTGTGGTCGCCGTGGGATGGAATGCCTACGGGCAGTGCGATGTCGGTGATTGGGAGGATATCGTCCAGGTAACCGCAGGCTACAAGCACACGGTGGGGCTTAAGTCCGATGGTACTGTGGTCGCCGTGGGAGACAATTCCTACGGGCAGTGCGATGTCGATGAGTGGGATCTGAGTTGAGCTTTTGACCGTACCTCCGCCCATATCGAGCGGAGGTACGGTCTTATTTTCGCGCGGGCTACCTTCCTTCTCCTGTTATTGCACACACCCGCAAGATGCCCGGCAATCCTCATGCCTCCCAGCCCGCAGGGATTGCTTCATCGCCCCGATCTATCGGGACTCCCCGTAGATAGCGAAAGAGCGTTCGCCAGCCGGAATCCTAAGGAAACTATACCAGTCAAGCGTAGCACAACTTAGGTATTATGTCCCCACAATGCAAGGAGTGAACTAGCTCCATTCAGTTGGCCGGCGCTGCACCCTGGCTTGAGTTCTCACCGGCAAGCCCCAGATGTGGATGAAGCCAGGAGAGGCGCTCTGGTCAAAGGCATTGCCCTTGTCATAAGTAGCCAGGCTGTAATCATAGAGAGAATAGGGCGACTTTCTGCCTACTACCTGGCAGTTACCTTTGAAGAGCTTCACCTTCACGGTGCCAGTGACATACCTTTGTGTGTTTTCTACATAAGCAGCCAAGTCTTCCCGCATACCCGTAAACCAGAGCCCATTATAGATAAGGTCGGCATACTCAGCAGCCACCCTGGCCTTGAAGCGGAGCTGTTCCTTGGCCAGAACCAAGTCCTCCAAAGCCTGATGAGCTTTCAGCAAGATTGTAGCTGCTGGTGCTTCGTAGACCTCCCTAGATTTTATGCCAACTAGCCTATTCTCCACGTGGTCAATCCGGCCTATGCCATGCTGGCCAGCTAAGTCATGAACCTTCTGGACAAGAGCCACAGGCTCTAACTTTTGGCCATCAAGGCTCACCGGTATCCCTTTTTCAAAGCCAATCTCCAGATAAGCAGGCTTAGCGGGCGTCTTTTCCGGCGACCTTGTCCACAGGAAGACATCCTCGGGTGGCTCATTCCAGGTATCTTCCAGCACGCCACATTCGATGCTTCTGCCCCATAAATTCTCGTCAATAGAATACGGGCTAGTCTTGGTAATAGAGACGGGAATATTGTGAGCCTGGGCATATTCAATCGTCTGCTCCCGGGTCATCTTCCATTCCCGAGCCGGGGCTATCACCTTTAGTTCGGGGGCTAAAGCGCCGACGCTGACATCAATCCTCACCTGGTCATTGCCCTTGCCAGTGCAACCGTGAGCCACCATCCTGGCTCTTTCCTTCTTGGCTGTCTCTACCAGGAGCTGGGCGATAAGAGGTCGCCCCAAGGCTGTGGCTAAGGGATACTGCTCCTCATAAACAGCGTCAGCTTGAAGAGCTGGAAAAACAAATGACTTAATGAATGTTTCCTTAGCATCAACAACTATTGCTTTTATGGCTCCGACTTTGAGCGCTTTTTGCCTGATAGCCTCAAGGTCGGGGACGTTGCCAATATCCACAGTGAGGGTGATGACCTTCAGCTTATACTTTTCCTCAAGCCATTTTATGGCCACAGAGGTATCCAGACCGCCACTATAAGCTAATACTACTTTGTCTGCCATCTCATAACCTCCTCTTTCGTTAAATCCCAAGCCCTAAATCCTAAACCCCAAACAAATCCAAAACCCAAATGTTCAAACATGTTTTATATTTTGAATTTTGGCCATTTGATATTATTTAGGATTTGGAATTTCGTGCTTAGAGTCTCTCCCCTAATGCATCCCTTAAAATGTCCACCGCCTTGTCCACCTCCTTTTCGGTGATGATGAGGGGTGGCATAAAGCGCAGGGCATTGGGCTTTACCTTGTTAACCAGTAAGCCTCTATCAAGGCAACCCAGCACCAGCTTCTCAGCGACTTCCTGGTTGAATTCCAAAGCTATCAGGAGTCCCCGCCCTCTCACCTCGGTGATGAAATCAAACCCCTGCTTCAAGCTCTCCAGCCTGGTCATGAAATAGCTTCCCACCCGTTTAACCTGTGCCGGTATGTCGTGGTTAATGATGTATTTCAAGGTGGCATAAGCAGCGGCACAAACCAGTGGGTTGCCACCAAAGGTCGAGCCATGCTCGCCGGGGGAGAAAACGGAGACCTCTTCCTTGGCTAGGAGAGCACCAATAGGTACACCGCCACCCAGCCCTTTAGCCAGAGTCATTATGTCGGGCTCAACCCCATACTGCTCATAGGCGAAAAGGGTTCCGGTGCGACCAATGCCGGTCTGGACTTCATCCAAAATGAAAAGGATTCCCTTTCCCCGACACCAGTTTTGGACCTTTCGGAGGTAATCATCATCAGGCACGTTGACCCCACCTTCCCCCTGAATGGGCTCCAGTACTACGGCACAAGTTCGTTCGTTAGTTGCTCGCTTGATGGCCTCGACATTGTTATAGTCCACATTGACAAAGCCGTCAGGGAGGGGAATGTAAGGTTCCTGAAACTTACTTTGCCCTGTGGCAGCAGTCATAGCTAAAGTTCGCCCGTGAAAAGAGCTATAAGTAGTAATGACCTCATAGGCACCATTGAGTCGGAGTTTTCCATATCTGCGAGCTAGTTTCACTGCCCCTTCGTTGGCTTCAGCACCGCTATTGCAGAAGAAAACCCTGTCCAGACAACTGTTTTCCACTAAGAGCTGAGCCAACTCTATCTGAGGAATGGTATAAAACTGGTTGGACGCTTGGATTAAGATTTTGGCTTGCTTTTCCAGAGCTTTGACGACCACGGGAGGGCAATGTCCCAAGCTATTGACCGCCCAGCCGCCAACGAAGTCCAAATATTTTCGGCTCTGGTCATCCCAAACCCAAGCTCCTTGACCGCGCACCAAAGTCACCGGAACTCTATACGCTGTTCTCAGAAATAGCTTCTGTTCTAGCTCCTGCCACTTATTCTGGGACAATTGTCGTACCTCTTAATTGGCTTTGCTTAGCCTTTCCGGCAACTTCGCGAAGCAAAGCGTGGGAGCCACGTCCATCCATGATGCGCACGACCTTCGTGGTAGTTAGGGCTCGAAGGCTGGCTTCTATTTTAGGAACCATGCCCCCTGAAGCAACACCGGAAGCGAGCATGTCCCTAGCCTGAGCTAGATTGAGCCTGGGTATCGCCTTCCCCGAGTTGTCATAGATGCCATCGACGTCAGTCAGGAATATGAGCTTTTCCGCAGCTAACGCCGCGGCAATCTCTCCAGCTGCGGTATCTCCATTAACATTGAGCAGCGTCACCTTCCCTTCGACCGAGCCATAGCTTACTGGCGCCACCACTGGCATATAGCCGGCATTCAGCAACAACTTCAAAGGAGCAGGGTCAACAGAGACAATTTCACCGACATAGCCCAGCTCGGGACTCTTGACAGTTGCCCACAGCAAGTTGCCGTCACAGCCACTCAGTCCAACTGCCTTTCCCCCCAGAGCTTGGATAGCCACCACCAGTTCTTTGTTGACCAGACCACCCAATGCCGCCGCCACCACCTTCAAGGTCTCGACATCAGTGACCCTCAAGCCATTCACAAAGCTGGTGGGAATGCCCAGCCGAGCCAGCCATTCCGTAGTCACCTTGGCACCGCCATGAACCACTACTAAAGACTTACCCTGTTTCTGAAGCTCTACTAGGTCTTCTAGAGTGGTATCATGGCTGCCCAGCGTGCTACCGCCAATCTTGATTACTATGATTCCTTTTTGCATTATGTCGTATACGCGCTGTTAATAGTAACATATTCCTCAGAGAGGTCGCAGCCCCAGGCGGTAGCCTGGCCGTCTCCCAAATTCAGACAGAGCTTTATGAGCACATTATCGTTATTGCGCAAAGCCGATATCATCTCGTCCTTGCTAAATAGGGCAGGACAGCCCTGCTTCATGACACGAATGTCATTCAAATAAACATCTAATCTGTCTTCTCTCACCCTGGCTCCACTTCGTCCTAAGGCAGCCACGATACGCCCCCAGTTAGGGTCGTTGCCATGGATGGCAGCTTTCACCAGCGGTGAACCAGCGACAGCGCGAGCTGCCTGGCGAGCCTCATTCTGATCCTTTGCCCTCTCCACTGTGACTTCAATGAGTTTTGTGGCTCCCTCTCCATCCCGGGCAATAGACTTGGCCAGATGAGTACACACTGCATTTAAGGCTTCTTGAAAAGCGTCGCCATTATCGAAGTCAATGGGCTGGTTGCCCGCCAGGCCATTGGCTAATAAGAACACACAGTCGCTGGGACTGGTATCGCCATCGATGCTTACCATGTTGAAAGAGTAATCCACTGCCTTTTTTAAGGCCGTTTGCAGAAAATCGGGGCTCACCACAGCATCGCTGGCGATAAAACAAAGCATGGTAGCTAGGTTGGGGTGGAGCATGCCTGCCCCTTTAGCCACCCCGCCAATCGTGACCTTAACTCCTTTCATATCTATCTGAACTGCCATCTCTTTAGGTCTGGTATCGGTGGTCATTATTGCCCGGCAAAAATCGTGACCTCCGTCCTTAGTTAGCTTTATCTTGGGAATGCCAGCCCTGATTTTGTCCATAGGCAAAGGCACACCAATAACGCCAGTACTGGCGACAAGGACTTCCTCAGGAGATATATCTATCTTGGCTGCGGCTAGATTGGCCATTCCCGCGGCATCCGTTAGTCCCCGCTCACCCACACAGGCATTGGCACAACCAGAATTCACCACTACAGCCTGCGCTCGGCCTTTTGTTATACGCTTCTGAGATAGGATAACAGGTGCTGATTTGATTTGGCTGGTAGTAAAAACGCCAGCCGCCTTGCAGGGCGCTTGAGAACAAAGAATAGCTAAATCAAGTTCGTCTTTACTTTTTATACCGGCTCGAACCGCCCCGGCCAGGAATCCTGAAGCTGAGGTAATGCTGCCTGAAGGAATCAGGTTAGCCATAGAATTCAAATATAACAAGAAATGGGGACAGCGTCTATTTCCCACGCCCTTGCGGCCCAGGTAATCTTTTTCTACATTGCTTCGCTGCTCAGGCTTGACCTACCGCTCAAGCCTGAGGTTGCTTTCTCCTACTATCTTGCTCAATTCTCTAGCTAATTCAGGGCAGTAATCTATTGTTGTCTCCGGTATCTCCAGGTTAGTCACTTCATCATCGCTGACGACAGCCAAGGAAACCTTATCTTGCCCGGGATAATTTTTGAGGATGTTCATAATCTTCTGGAGGCGTTCGATGTCTTTTTCTGCATCGTCCGATTGGTTGATATCTATCATAACATGGCGCCGCTGGGGTTCCTTTAGCACTTCCTGCCTTGCCGGGAGGAGACTTGCCTCTTGGCAGTTCAATTGTACTTCCCCGTCTCTGACCTTCACTACGCCCTTGATGGTGAGGATATTACCTTCCTGCCACAGCCCCTGCGTGCTCTCGTAGAGTTTGGGCCAGGCGATGACCTCAATACTGGCATCCAAATCCTCAATTGAGGCGACAATAAAAGGACGTTTATCTCGGGTATAGGCTTGCCGCACCGAGACCACCATCCCCGTGACCGTAACCATTTCATCAGCCATGTCGGCATTGATTTCGCCGCAGGAAATAATGCCTGGCGAGGCCGGTTCTTTGGCGAGGAAATCAAGTGGTTGAGAGAAATATACCCCAAGGAGCTCTCTTTCCCACATAAGTTTTTGCTTGACGGATACCTCTTCCGCAGCTTGCTTGAAGCCAACGCGTGGGGTTGGAGAGCTTGGAGCCAGAAAATCAAACATGCTCATTTGTCCCGATTCCTTGGCTTTTTGCTCCGTTTGGGCCAGCGCCACAATCTTATTCAAGGACTCCAGGAGTGTCTTACGGCTGCCCAAAGGGTCAAACGCACCAACTTTGATCAAGCTTTCCAATACTTTCTTATTGATGTTACGAAGGTCAGTTCGATAGCAGAAGTCTTCTACGGACTTAAAGTCGCCCCCGGAGTTCCGGCCAGATAAGATATGCTCAATCGGAGAAAAGCCAACATTTTTGATAGAAGCCAGTCCAAAGCGGATGGCGGAATTATTTTCATCATCCTTTTCAATGACGAAGCTGGCATAGCTCCTATTAATGTCCGGCGGTAGGACTTTGATGCCCAGCCTCCGGCATTCAGCAATCGCTGAACGGATCTTATCCATATTATCTGAATAAGTATTGAGAAAAGCGGTCATATATTCGACGGGATAATTTGCCTTCAGATAGGCGGTGCGATAGGCAATGAGGGCGTAGCTAACGCTGTGGGCTTTGTTGAAAGCGTAACCAGCGAAAGGCTCAATTAGAGCAAATATCTCCTTGGCTAATTCTGGCGATATGCCCTTTTTTCTCGCTCCGGCGATGAAATTGCGCTCCTCTTTCTTCATTACCTCAGGTATCTTCTTCCCCATAGCCTTACGAAGGATGTCAGCCTGTCCCAGACTATAGCCGGCTAGAGCTTGGGCGATAAATATTACTTGCTCCTGATAAACGATAACTCCGTAAGTTTCTTTGAGAATCTCTTTTAGAATAGGATGGGGATAACGAATAGGAGCAACACCCTGCTTGGCTTTAATAAAAGTGGGAATTTGTTCCATGGGGCCAGGGCGATAGAGCGCCACCATAGCCGCGATATCGCTAAAGCTGGTGGGCTTAAGCTCCTTGATATAGCGTCGCATCCCGGCGCTCTCCAGTTGGAAGATGCCTTTAGTTTCCCCCGAGGCAAGCAACTCAAAGGTCTTGCTGTCGTCGAGAGGAATACGCTGGAAATCTAAAGAGATTCCCCGATTTTGAGCAATAATCTCCTTAACTTTCGCCAGAATTGTCAAATTGGATAATCCTAAGAAGTCCATTTTTAACAGCCCTAGGCGGGCGATGTTCCCCATGTGAAATTGAGTCATGATCCCGACTTGTCGGGACTCACCCTTTCCCAGCAGTTGTAATGGCACATATTCTATTAAAGGCTCATGCGCGATAACCACACCGGCGGCATGGGTGCTGAAGTGCCTGACCATCCCCTCCAATTTCTTAGCCGAGTCAATCAGGTTCCGTATGGCGTCATCCTGGTGATAAATTTCATAAAGCTCTCGACTCTGTTCTAGAGCTTTATCCAGAGTGATAGTCAACTCCAGAGGGATGAGCCGAGCTACTCGGTCAACCTGAGCATAGGGCATTCCTAGGGCTCGCCCTGTGTCTCTTATCGCGGCTCTGGCTCCCATGGTGCCAAAGGTAATAATCTGGGCCACATGGTCGGAGCCATATTTTTGGTTGACGTAAGCCAAAACTTCGTCGCGACGGTCGTCCTGAAAATCAAGGTCAATGTCCGGGAGCTCACGGCGCTCGACATTAAGGAATCGCTCGAAAACAAGGCCGTATGCCAGCGGGTCTATATCAGTGACGCCCAGACAATAAAGAGCCAAACTGGCAGCAGCGCTTCCCCGAACGCCGAAATAGATGCCCCGTTGTCTGGCGAATGAGATTATGTCCCAAACAACGAGGAAGTAATGGGCGAACTTTGTCTTTTGGATGACATCGAGCTCATGGCTAAGCCGTTCCCTGACCTCCGAGGCGGGCTTTAGGTAGCGTTTTTCCAAGCCCTGCCAGCAAAGCTCAGCCAGGAACTCATCAGCTTTTCTGCCCGGAGGCAACTCCACACGCGGCAGATGTAGCTTGGTAAAATCCAGCTCCAGCTGACACATGTCAGCAATGGCTTGAGTATTCTCCATAGCCTGAGGTAAGTCGGGAAACAATGATTCCACCTCTTCGGGGCTTTTCAGGTAGAAGAAATCGCCAGCCATCTTCAGCCTTTTTTCATCATACACAGAGGTATTGGTCTGGATACACAACAGAAGCTCATGGGTGGGGGCGTCTTTCTTATCAACGTAATGCACATCAAAGGTGGCGACCAAGGGTATACTGAGCTTCGTAGATAGCGAAACAAGCTCCTGGTTGATTTGTTCTAGTTCAGGGATAGGATGTCTTTGAATCTCCAGATAGTAATCGTCGAAAACTTCCTTGTACCACGAAGCTGCCCTGGCCAGCTCATCGCCTCGCCTTTCGAGGATAAGTCGAGCCAGTTCCCCATGCGCACACCCCGAAAGGGCAATAAGCCCGTCATGATGAAGCTTGAGAAGTTCTTTGTCTACCCTGGGCTTATAGTAAAATCCCTCAAGGTGGCTTTTAGTAACCAACTGGAGCAGATTGCGGTAGCCCTTTTCATTCTTGACCAGTAAAGTAAGATGATAGGGGTTTTTGTAGGCTGGCTCTCGGCTATGGCAATCGGTCTCGGCGACATAGACTTCGCAGCCAATGATTGGTTTTATACCTGCTTCCCTAGCTGCCACATAAAAATCGATGACGCCATACATGGCGCCGTGGTCAGTGATAGCTAGGCTGTCCATGCCCGACTCTTTGGTCCGCTCAATCAGCTGAGAAATACGGCACATGCCATCGAGCAAGCTATATTCAGTGTGGACATGAAGGTGGGCAAACTTCTGTGGCATTGATTAAATTATAACATTTGAGCTGAGGGCACCAAACGAGGAATTTCTAGCTATCAAAAATTTCTTTACTATCACCATGGGCATCTTTATCTATAATCAGCCGCATAAATCCTGACACAATTTTACCGGTCAGTGCGAGCCCCGACCTATCGGGCGTGCCAAGCCGCCAGAGCCTCTATAGAGGAGCCCCTCGTGTGCTGCCGCAAAGGTGAAAGGGGGACAAGCCTCCCCCCTACGAAAGTAGGATTACTAATGGGCGATTGACAGGGAAGCGAACGACTCCTAGACTATATTTAGTTAGTCTTAGGGGGTGTTGCATATGCCTGTAAAAATAAATGGCCGAATTTATTATAGGACTGCTGAAGTTTGCCAGATGGTTGGCATAGGTAAGAGCACTCTGTTCCGCTGGATCAGGCAAAACATCATAAAGGATGCTGAATATAGGGACAGAAAAGGGTGGAGGCTGTTCGCAGAGGACGAAGTCCTAAATCTTAAGGCAGAGACTAACAAAATTCAGAGGAACCGTCTGGTCAAGGTGTAAAAATGTTCAATGGCAGTATGGAGAAACAAATGCAAGGAGGTGCATCGTGGTGACAACCGTGACTGAGAGTAAACAAGTCAGAAAGGTGGTCAGCAAAGACGAGAAACGGATAGGCAAGCTCGTTCCCGAGGTCCCTGAGGAGGAGAGAGACCCTCTTGACGAGCTGATGAACCAGGCTCAAGCCGCTTATATGTCCTATGTGCAAGCTCAGAAAAAGGTAGCGGCAGCATATCAAGAACGCCAACGCCAATATGAGGAAGCTTATAAAGAAATTGAAGAGCACGCGGCTAAAATTTGTGCCGAAGCCATAGAAAAAGCCGAGCGAGCTCTGGAAAAGGCGGAACAGGAAGCCGAAGAAGCGTATATGAAAGCGAAAATGAAAGCGAACAAGGTTTACCAGGACACCGTGAATGAAGCATTGAGAGTACGGGACGAGACCATTGCGAAAGCCTGGGAAGAAACTAAAAGAAATTCAGAGAAAATCTGGAAGATCTTTCAGGGCGAAATCAAGAGATAGAAATATAGTGGAATATCATGAAATGAACGAGATGGAGCTGTTGCATAGGCACCCTTATCATCATTACGTCCTATGTGAAAGGTAGGTGAAATTATGGGTACTACCGTTAAAGACGACGTCCTTGTGCTGGGAGGGCGTGAATTCAAGCGAGTAAAAATCGGGCTAGACGAGGCTCAGGTAACATCTTTCATCAACGAGCTCATTAATGAGCGGGATAAACTGGCCAAAGCCTACGAGCATATCACATCTCTTAACAGACTGGCAGAGAGGACCATTGTGGAAGCCGACAAGCTAGCCACGCAGATTAAGACAGAAGCCGCAGAACAAGCCAAAGCTCAGAGCGCTGCCATCATAGATAAAGCTAAAGAGGAAGCTCGACAGTTGGCAGAGAAGAAAATAGCTGAAGCTGTAGCGCTGGCTAATGAACAGGCTAACGCAATCAAGGCCAAAGCCGAAGAGGAAGCAGCAAAGCTGCTAGAGAACGAGAAAAATAAAATCCGGGCTGAACTACGCAACCTTGTGAATCAACAATTCGGTTATATGCTGGAAGAACTGGAAAACCTTAAGCGGCAGGCTGCCGCAGTACAGGCCAATTTTGACAATAAGTTGTCTGAGCCCAGGGTAGAGAGCAGCGCAGCAGCTGCGAAAATCGCAGAGGAGAAAGACACCGTAGTCGCCAAAATCGCAGAAAAAAGAGACGCCACAGCCGCGGAAACTGCGAAGGAGAGCGCCGCCATAGTTGCCGAAGAGATTAAGAAGACACTCGAAGCACACCCGGAGCCAAGTCGGACTATGAACCAAATTGAAAAAAGCTCCGATCTATCAAACCTATTTCAGATTGAAGACCAAGTAGAGTTGGGCAAGCCACAATGGGAAGTGGAAATCCTGCCTCCATTTGAGATAGCCAAAATCATGGAAGTCGTGTCCTTCCTTGACCAATTACCCGAAGTGGCCAATACTGAGATGATTGTACCTCAGATTGATATGCCTTCGATTCTGGTCTTTCTGCGTAAGCCCCTGAACCTTGTTGATGTGCTGCAAACAATCCCCGCAGTGGCTTATGTTGAAAAAATCACAACTGACCTGAATGCTACCAATAAAAAACCAAGAAAAGTCCGCATAACCCTCTCGGGGAACACAACGTCGCCGGGAAAGAAATAAAGAACACACACGAAAACACCTAAGCCTCGGGCGGCATTCTATATGCCGCCCCTTTTTTGGGCGGGGAATAAATCCCCACCCCGTGAAACTTCGTAGTGTGACTCTTCAGAGTCGTGCTTAATCTTCAGATTTCCATAGTTGCCTCGATTTCACCGGGGCTTGGCTGCCCCATCTTTTACAAGGACAGGCAAGGCTGTGGCAGGAAAATCTGACTGGATGCTTAAGCGTTGCCTAGAGAAAAATGTTGCCAGACGGTGACGATTCAAGTAGCGCGCCTAGAGGGATTCGAACCCACGACCCCCGGTTCCGAAGACCGGTGCTCTTGCTCCGCTGAGCTATAGGCGCAAAAATAAAGTGGGGTGAACGGTGGGATTTGAACCCACGATCTCCAGGGCCACAACCTGGCGCCTTAACCACTGGGCTACGCTCACCACAACCACAAATAATTATACTCCACAATGGCCGCTGCTTTCAATCTTAAAAACGAGCGATTAGCTGCTAACATAGCAAATGTGATGCCTCAAGAGCTTGAGCACACCTCATCCTGAAAGCTCTCTGAGAACTAGTCTCCCTAAGGTAAGGAATCTTGTTGACCTGTATGAACTAGCTAAAAAGTCTCTCCAGCTTTAGAGGACAAAACGGGCAATAAGCACTGCTATCCCACACAATATCAAGAAGATGCCCACCAGATAGTTGAGGATTTTGGGGAAAATCAGTATCAGGATACCGAAGACAAGGGCGATGATTCCCCCAATGAGACTTAATCTGGGTAGTGAATTAATAATCGTGCCAGGATTCACAGATTATCACCTCCTTTAATTGAATCGCTACTAGTATGATATGACAGCAGGTGTTTCGTCAATAGGTATACTACCCGCTGGTATCAAGCTAGCTTTGTCCCGATAGAATCGGACAAACTCTTGAACTGGGCGATGCTTCCGAGTAAAATAGCAAATACTATGATTGGGTTTGAGCACATGAAGAAACTTTCCCGGACATCCCCATCCAAAATAGTGCTTCTGATAATAGATGGCATAGGCGGCCTACCTCATCCTCAAACCGGTAAAACAGAACTGGAGTCAGCCAGGAAGCCCAACCTAAATCGCATAGCCAAGGAATCCCTGTGCGGGCTGACAGACCCCATAAGTCCAGGGATTACGCCGGGGAGTGCGCCGGGGCATCTGGCCATTTTTGGCTATGACCCTGTCCAATATAATATCGGGCGGGGGGTCGCAGAAGCTTTGGGAATAGATGCCAAACTGAAGCCAGACGATATTGCGGCTCGGGGCAATTTCTGTACAGTTGATCACCAGGGCCTCATTACCCACAGGAGAGCCGGACGGATTTCCACAGATAAAAATACCAAGTTATGCCGCTTACTGAATGATATAACCATAGAAGGAGCTGAGATTTCTGTGCTGCCGGTGAAAGAACACAGATTTGTACTCATACTCCGAGGCGAAGGTTTGTCTCCTGAGCTAACAGATTCTGACCCCCAGCAAATAGGGCTACCTCCCAGAAAGATAGAGGCGTTATCGCCCCAGGCACAGAGAACCGCGGAAATTGCCAACGAATTTGTGTCTCAAGCAAAAAACATCTTGCGAAGTGAAGCCCCCGCCAACATGGTGCTTCTACGCGGCTTCTCCCGTCGCCCTGATATCCCCTCTATATCTGAAATCTACAAATTAAAGCCAGCAGCCATTGCTACCTACCCCATGTACCGGGGATTGGCCAGGTTGGTAGGAATGCGAGTATTGTCCGGGGGTGAAAGCATAACAGAGCAACTGAACAGCCTACAACACCACTATGCTGATTATGATTTTTTCTTCATCCATTTTAAGAGCACCGATACCAGAGGGGAGGATGGCGACTTCCGGGCTAAAGTTCAGGCTATTGAGGAACTTGATAATGCCCTCCCCACATTGCTCAACTTGAACCCGGATGTCCTGATTATTACGGGAGACCACTCTACCCCGGCCACCTTAGCCATACATAGCTGGCATCCCGTGCCGTTCATGCTGAAGTCCAAGTGGTGTCGCCCCGATGACGTCACTGAGTTCTCGGAACGAGCTTGTCTGGCTGGTGGTATGGGACGTTTCCCGGCTACGGAAATCATGCCCCTGGCTATGGCTCATGCTCTAAAATTGGATAAGTTTGGCGCCTAGCCAGAGAAAATACCAAGCACGAAACAATTCCCAATACCAAAGCAAAAAACTTTTTGCTCATTTGAGATTTGGATTTGTTTAGGATTTAGAGATTGGAAATTAGGATTTCTCCGTCTCGGGCGGACCCTCTTCCACCAAACCTGCTTGCTGTAGTGCCTCCATAAGGCGAGCAGCCCTAGGATAGCCAATACGAAGGCGCCGCTGTAAGAAAGAAGTGGAGATATGTTTATATTCCTGTGCCAAGCGCTTGGCTTCTTCCAAAAGAGGGTCGGGGGGAGCCCCGACTTGTCGGGGGACACCTGAGGGACGCTCAGTTACCTCATCAAAGTCAACAGAGCTCACCGCAATCTGTCGCTGGTTTCCCCAGAAATACACCAATCTCTCGATCTCAGCATCAGAAACAAAGCTTCCTTGAAGACGTTTAGGCTTGCTAGCTTCAGTAGGCATATAGAGCATGTCCCCTCTACCTAACAATTTCTCAGCACCGACCATGTCAAGGATGGTCCTGGAATCTACTTGAGAGGTGACGGCGAAACTAATGCGGGTAGGAAAATTAGCTTTAATAAGCCCGGTAATTACATCTACTGAGGGGCGTTGTGTAGCTACGACAAGATGAATGCCTGTAGCCCGAGCCAATTGAGCCAACCGACAAAGCGTCTGTTCCACTTCGTCGAAAGCTGTCATCATCAAATCCGCCAGCTCATCAATGAAGAGCACTAGATATGGCAACCCTTCTCCAGGTGAGCGGTCTTTGTTATAACCCTCAATATTGCGTGCTCCCGCCTGAGCAAACTTACGATATCGACTATCCATCTCCTGATTAAGCCATCTTAAAGCCTTTACCGCCTTTTCAGTATCCACAACCACGGGAGCCAGTAGATGGGGCACTCCATTAAAGGTCACTAACTCCACCCTCTTGGGGTCAATCATGATAAATCGAACGTCGTCGGGGCTGTTGTGCAAAAGCAAGCAACAAATAATAGAATTGAGACAAACAGTTTTACCACTGCCAGTAGCTCCAGCGATAAGCAAATGAGGCATCCGGGTCAGGTCTGCGGCTATCGCCTCACCACCAGCGCCTTTACCTAAAGCGATAGCTAGTTTGGAGCGGGCTTTAATCTTCTGAAAAGCTGCGCTTTCTATGGCACTGCGAAGGGCAACTGAGCCAAACACAGTGTTAGGAACCTCAATGCCCACCACCGGTGCCCCGGGCACGGGAGCCTCAATCCTGATGCTGGGAGCAGCTAGGGCTAAAGCTAAATCATTGGCCAAAGAAGTAATACGCTCTACCCTTACCCTGGTTTTGGATACTTCTTCTAATTTCGTTTCGTAGCTACCGTCCTTCCCCTTTTCTCTTACTTCCTTGTACTTCCTGTCCCAACCAGGCTCAACACCGAACTGTGTCACGGTAGGCCCTATGTTTACCTGCACAACCTTGGCTTCTACACCATAGCTCGCCAGAGCTTCCTCAATTAATCGAGCTCGTTGGTCAATGTCTTCCCTGTCCAATTTCACCTCAGCAGGCTTATCCAGGATATCAATCGGTGGAAGATGCCACCCGCCGGGGGTGAGAATTGGTTCGTGCTCTGATTGCCACACGGGAGGACCCGAGCTCTCAAGGCGTTGAGTGCTCGGTGCCTCCACTCCACTAACTGCCCCTGCTTCAGAGGAGGTAGCTTCGAGAGGGACAGCCCTAGCAGGAGCTCGCCGACGAGAAATGACCCTGGCAAGATTTCGGAAGACTCTGGTCAAGAGCCGCCAGCCGTTCTGAGCAGCGTTCCAAACCTGCCGGGGGACGACAAAAATAACGCCGAGAAGGATAAGTCCGGCTACCCGGAGCGCTCCCACGGCATCAGCAGTACCTATTATCCTCTTCCCAAACTCACCCCCCAGTGTGGCTTGCCTCAAAATGCCTTCCCCAGGGAAGAAAGAAAGGATTCCCCAGACAGCAAAAGCCAGGCTAATCCCTCCCAGAACCCAATTCCACCTATGTTTCATAACCCCGACAAGTTGGGGCCGCCGCCATGCCATCCAGACCAACAAGCCCAGAGAGATACCTATTATTATCAATCCATAACCCAACAATCTGAGAATGTCATCCCATAACACGTACAGCAACACTACTATTATGACAATTAAGATAAGCCTGCGTACCACTGGTGAAGCGATGAAGCTGAAGAATCGCTTCCACGCTGGCCGGCTTTCTTTGGCCTTCTGCCTCGGCTTAGACTTACTTCCTGCTTTAGACACAGACTTACGCTCCTAATTTGTTGGTTCCCTCTGAGTTCTTCCGACCTCCACAACCACAGGAATGATGATAGGACGACGATGAACTTGCTCATAAAAGAATCTGCTCAAAGAATCCTTTACTCTGGCATCAACGAAGCTCTGGTCAACCAAGCGCCCCTTGTCGTGGTCCAAAGCGGATACCACCACACCTCGGCCCTTCTCAATCAACATCTGTTCCCCTCCAGCATCAACAAAGCCTCGTGTGATAATGCGCGGCCTTTCGGCCAGTTTGCCACTTTCAGCATCAACAGCAATGGTCACCACAACAACGCCGTCTCGCGAAAGCAACTTGCGGTCCCGAAGCACAGTGTTATCCAGCTCACCTGTTATCATGCCACTTACATACATAGCTCTAGCACGAGTTCTGCCAACCACCCTTCCCGAATCTTGCCCTAGTTCAAGAATGTCCCCGTTCTCAAGGACAAAAATGTTATCCTCGGGTATACCCATACTGCGAGCTAAGTTGGCATGCAAGCTTAAATGGCGATACTCACCATGAACAGGAACAAAAAAATTGGGCTTGACCAAACTGAGCAAGAGTTTCAACTCTTCTTGACTACCATGCCCGTGGACATGAACTTGAGCCAGCTTGTCATAAATTACATTGGCACCTTGACGGAAAAGACTGTCGGTAGTCTTGCTGACCAGCGCCTCATTGCCGGGAATAGGAGTTGCTGAAATCACCACTGTATCGCCAGGGATTATCTGAACTCGACTGCTGGGGTCACGATTGGCCATGCGCACCAAGGCAGAGGTAGGCTCACCCTGGCTTCCCGTGCTCAATACGATAACTCGATTGTGAGGTAAAGTCTTAAGTTCGTCCAGGCGACAAATAATGCCGGGTGGAGCACTAAGATAGCCCGTCTTCAATGCCATGCTGGCTATCTCCTTCATGCTCCGCCCGATGATAAATACACGGCGACCATGTTTGACGGCAACATCAAATACCTGCTGCACGCGAGATATGAGAGAGGCAAATGTAGTTATGATTACCCTCCCTTTTGCCTCGCCTACAATCCGATCCAAAGTATCGCTAACCACCCTCTCAGAAGGAGTATAGCCAGGAAGCTCGGCATAAGTGGAGTCAGAAAGAAGAAGCAAAACACCCTTTGTGCCCAGCGAAGCTAATTGGCTAAAGTTAGTAGCCTCGCTTATGACTGGCGTGTAATCAATCTTGAAATCACCACTGTGAACTACAGTTCCCACGGGAGTGTGAATTATCAGCCCCACAGAATCAGGAATACTATGGCAAACAGAGAAAAATTCTATGTTGAAATTACCCAGTTTAATCCGGCTCCCCGGGTTAACCAAATTCAATTTTGCATCAGTTCTCACCCCTCGCTGCTTGAGTTCCATGCGAATCAGCTCTCGAGCGAACTTGGTAGCATAAATGGGAGGGACAAGCCGAGATAAAATATAAGGCAGCGCCCCGATGTGGTCTTCATGCCCATGAGTGATCACTATCCCCCTCAAATTCTTCTGTCTTGGCAAAAGATAGCTAATATCGGGGATAAGGAAATCAACTCCCAACATTTCCTCGCCGGGGAACATAAGTCCAGCATCAATGACAACAACGTCATTGGCATATTCCAATACCATCATGTTCTTGCCGATTTCACCTAACCCGCCTAGGGGAATGACTCTTAATTTATGTGTGGACATGGTTTTTTCTTCCTTTCATTCAGGACATGTTCTAAAACAAGCTTAATTGGTGAGATTCGACTGTATCTTGAGGCAGGTCTTTACCTTGCGCCAATATCTGCGGAATCTTAAGCATGTCACCTTCGATGGTCCGTCGTAGGGAGCCCTGATGGAGAGCTGCTGCCGGATGATACATGGGGTAATAAATCACGCCTCCCATTTTTCGCGGCTTCCCATGAATCTTACTTATACTCTCATTAGGGAAATACCGCGCTAGAGAGTAGCGTCCTAAGGTAATAACCATCTTGGGCTGAATTATCTCTATTTGACGGTCAAGCCACTTGCGACAACTTTCTATCTCGACTGGTAGTGGCTCACGGTTTTGGGGCGGACGGCACTTAATCACATTAGCAATATAAACTTCCTCGCGCCGTAAACCAATTGAGGCCAACAATTGGTCAAGAAACTGCCCGGCTGGGCCGACGAAGGGACGCCCTTGCTGATCTTCATGCCACCCTGGTGCTTCACCAATAAAAAGTAGTTCCGCGTCTTCAGCCCCCTCACCAGGTACCACTTTTGTGCGATACTTAGCTAGCTCACAATCCTGACAAGCTCTAATTTCCTCATAAAGTCGTGCTAAAGCTGACATCTAATACGATGGTAGCATATCTACCTTTGTCGGTCAATTTGGGCTCTTCTTAGACCCCGATAAGTCGGGCTCAACTTATTTACTCTTCCTCCTCATCCTCATCCTGCTCCCAAATAGGCTCGGTGAATTGGTCAATAAATTCAGCCGTAACTCTCTTCGCTATTCTATCCATCTCCTCGTCCACCTGCTCAGCCAGATGACTAAGCTCGGTCAAGTCCAGTGTAATTCCCAACATTTTGATCAGAACACGAAGCACAGCTAGGGAAGCTTTGGGATTTGCTATTTGTGTGGCATACGCCGGCACTTCCCCCAGCAAGCAAATGCCCTCCATCCCCCTTTCCTTGGCCATTCCCAATATCAATCCGTTCAATCCAGCGATGCGAAGGCTGCCTCTCAGAATCACATTATGTTTGCTCAACTCGTCAATTAAGTCAGAAGTTGTCGCTGCTCCCCAAACCCTTATCTCTTCACTATGGTGGATGCGTGTTACTGCAGCAGCACAACTATACACCCTGGCCACCCTAAGCCTTTGCGCGACATCCAACACACAGTTAACCAGTTCGTATCCTTTGAAACTAGGCTGTTCTTCACCGATAAAAATCACCAAGCTTTTATCCCGATCAGATCGGGACTGCCAATAATAAAACTTGCTCTCAGGAAAACGAGGGCTTTCCACCACGTTGTCTTTGACTGTGACTCCCATTGGTTCAAAAAAGTGAATAGGTTCAATCTCCCCTATTTCCGTAGCATTTAGCTTCTCCACAAGATACTTCGCTGCGGTTAGGGAAACGTCGCCAATGCCTGGCCAGGAGGCGAGCATGGCACAATTCTTAGGGCGCGGTTGTTTATAAAGTTTATAAAGCCTTATTATGTCTTTCATATATATTTAGCTTCCTTTGATCGCCACTGATACACGAGAGCAGTATAAAGGAGGAGTTTGCAAAATCCCGCCTACCCATCTCGCTTCCTGCCCTACGCCCAGAAGCTCTTTTAACACTTGATATACATTACCAGCAATCATAGTATCCTTCACTCCGCCCACTATCTCACCATTCTCTACATTGTAACTCTTGACACGAATAAAGGCAAAAACGTGCTCATCTACACGATTAATCACTTTTGGTTTGCCTCCCCACCACTTCCCTTCCTTGGTTATTCCGGAGTATCCATTCCTCTTGTCGTTCCAAGCCTCTTATTCCCTGTCATTGCGAGCGAAGCGTGGCAATCTCATTGGCTAAATTCCAAACAAATTGTAGTGCGACCTTTTAAGGTCGTACAATCCTGCCCTTACACAAGGCTGAAGCCTCGCACTACATTTTTGCGTTTTGATTTGTCATTTTGATTTTTAACCTTTTATTTTTGAATTTTAATGACCTCCCAGTATAGTAAAATGTTGACCGAGCTTTAATTTATACCCATCTCCTGATATTATCTGGGTTACGGTAATGAAATTCATCGATAAACTGCTTAACGCCAGCCGAAAAAACAAAAGCTGGCTGTGCGTCGGACTGGACCCCGACCCTGAGCTTATGCCCGAGGTAGATGTCCTGCAATTCAACAAAGCCATTATCGAGGTCACCCACGACCTGGTCTGCGCCTATAAGCCTAATCTGGCTTTCTATGAAGCTTTAGGGACCGAAGGGCTGGCTATCCTGGAGAAGACCGTTAAATATATACCCGGTGATATTCCTGTGATTGGCGATGCCAAGCGTGGCGATATCGGTAACACCGCCAAGGCTTATGCCCGGGCTCTCTTTTCGATTCTGGGCTTCGATGCTGCTACCGTCAATCCCTACCTCGGCTTCGATTCCCTAGAGCCTTTCATTAACTACCAGGATAAAGGGGTATTTATCCTGTGCCGCACATCCAACAAGGGAGCCGCAGATTTCCAAGATCTTCGCGCCGCTGGCGCGCCACTATACGAAGCAGTGGCTCGAAAGGCTAAAGAATGGAACATTTACGGCAATATTGGGTTGGTCGTGGGCGCTACTTATCCTGAAGAACTGAAAAAAGTTCGCTCAATGTGTCCCGAAATGCCTTTGCTCATCCCCGGCATTGGCGCTCAGGGAGGGGATTTGGCTTCAGCAGTTAGCTACGGAGTGGATGCCCGGGGTGATAAGGCGATTATCAATGTCTCAAGGCAGATTCTTTATGCCTCCAAGGAAAAGGATTTTGCCCAGGCGGCTAGAACCATGGCTGAAAAAATCCGCAACCAAATCAATGATTATAGACATAAAGCTCGGTGATATAGTCCGGCTGCGCAAAGCCCACCCCTGCGGCAGTTATGAGTGGGAAGTGGTAAGGGTGGGCGCCGACATCGGCCTTAAATGCCTCAAATGCCAGAGAAGGGTGCTTCTAGCCAGAAGTACTTTTGAGAGAAGGCTGAAAAATGTGGTTGCCAAGAAAGATTGACTGTTTGGCAAAAAGAACACCCCACCTGATTATGCTTTACTTCAAAGGGAAGATATGGTATAAAAGCCACAAGGGAAAATGAGAACTTATATTTTTAAAGTAGAGATTGAGGAGGATCCTTTCGAAGATGGACGGATGGCTTACCATGCTTATTGCCCAGCCTTAAAAGGGGCAAGCACTTGGGGATACACCAAAGCGGAAGCCTTAAAGAATATCAGGGAAGTTATTGAGATGACCATTGAAAGCATGATTGAACATGGAGAGCCAATCCCAGAGGAACCAGAGGTTCAGATTTCATCTGAGCCAAGAGTAGCAATAACTGTATGAGCAGGATTGACTACTCAAAGCTCCGCGCTTTAACTGCCAGAAAATTAATCATCGCTTTAATCAGAGACGGATTTCACCTTGACCGAACATCGGGGTCTCACCATCAATACCTTCATCCAGACAAAGGAAGGGTAACACTCCCCTTTCATCATCCTGGCGATACCTTTCCTCCCAAAACCTTAAAAAATATAATCCAAGACGCTGGATGGAATGAAGACGATTTAAAACGTCTCAACCTTCTGAAATAACCAGATTCACTTTCAGAAGCCAAGGCAAATGCCTCAAATGCCAGCAAAGGGTGCTTTTGGAGAGAAATGTGTTTGAGAGAAGGGTGAAAGAATTTGTCTCCAAAAGTGACTAACTGACCAGCTTCGCGACAATAAGAAGCCCCCTGCAATGGTTTGTGTAGTGAGGGAACAAAACAAGTTAATGTGCAACATTCCAGGCTTTTGTTGCACGAGCTGCACATTCTGGACGATTGTTCAACATTTTGAGGTTCGCTATAGCCAAATTTGGGCACACCAAAGCGTAGCCGTATTCCGCTATTATCAGATGATATTATATGAAGTCCCTGCCCTGCTAACTCATCAATACATTCCTAACCTCCTCTATAAT
The DNA here is from genome assembly GCA_013388845.1 of Chloroflexota bacterium. Taxonomy (GTDB): domain Bacteria; phylum Chloroflexota; class Dehalococcoidia; order GIF9; family AB-539-J10; genus RBG-13-51-36. The sequence continues at coordinate 32,673 of JACAEN010000009.1, forward strand.
GAAATCACGCTGCAAATTGGTAATCCTTTCCCTTATGCCTTCCGGTTGCTGGTCTAACCATATCAGTGAAGCTAATATTTTCCCTTTTCCGTAGTGAATGTAGCAAAAAGGTGTAAATGGAATTACTCCTCGATCTCCCTCCCAATCTAATTCTTCAACTACGCTATTAACGTGATTGGTGCAAATAATACCCCTGTGTATTATGATGTTCTCCAGAGTAAGGTCTTTACCCTTCAATCTAAGTGTAGCTTGTTTTGGAAATCTTTCTATCTCCCCTGTCTTTGAGTTAAGTCTGTTTACTTCTGTTGCAAGTATATCCACCATTACTAACCTTGAAAAAGGGGAGTCATAACCTGGAACAGGCTGTCGATACTCCTCAAACCTCGTGAGGTCAAGTAGCTTGTGCATTATCGCTTTATAGTAATGTACCAACTCCATCCTCGTGGGACAATATGAAATTCCCCTTTTCTTATCAAAAAGGAAGAAGAAAGGTATATCTGCCACATTAACAAATGTCCCACCATTGTGCACGAAACGTAAAATGGATTTCATAACACTCAAGTTTTCCACATCGACTTCTGGATGTCTTGAGCCATAAGGATTTATAACAACGAGATATCTGTCAATAAACCATATTGTCCGAGATTTTGTGATTTTAATGAGTTTTACCTTGGCCTTGACCTGACTTTTATTGAGCGTGTCATTGATTCTTAAGAGCCATTCTTTTGGCTCCATTTTAGACCAAACATGTCCGTAGCTCGAGTAAGGCAGATCATGAATAATGCCTATGATAGGTTTTTTTGTTCTATACCACCTGAGGCTTCTTCCAATAATGTACTCTTGAAGAAAACCGGTGCCGTGAAGTAGAAGTACGAATCCCATTGCTAGGATGAGTGATGACAGTACACCCGGCTTTGCAAGAAATATGAATAGTGAAGAGCCTATGAGCGATGCTCCTATAGCCAGTGTAGTGGTTCTTACTACGTTCATAAATTTACTTTTTGGGTGATAAACTCCCGTTGTTTAGGCGATTTCATGTGACTCCTATCCAACGGGCTTTGGGTTTTGCTTAGCAACTCCTATATTCGCTTTCAACTTTGCTCTTATCATATGCAAACAGCAAGATTACCCAGTTCAGGTACATCTTCAACCGCTGAGATTCTTACACGATAAAGGATAGGTTCATCAATCGAGTCTACACACCTATAATTTCCCATTGAATGCAAGTTCACACGTGGATACGAACCCAACCTCTCGGTCCCTATTCTACAGTACCGTTCTTATATCTACAAGGAGCATAGCGCCTACCTGCCAAGCTGAACAAGATGAGTTCTTGTTACACGAAGGTTTCTAGCCCAACCATGGTGACCCAGAGTTGACGAGAACCTCAATCGTTACCTTAATGCTTGGACTTCAGAAAAACCAGCGAAAGGTCATCCCTTCCACTTACGGCTCGGTTGCTGGTTTAAGGATTGTTGCCCAATCAGCCGTTAGCGGTTGCCTGCAGACAGGGCAATGGAAGCTTGTTGGCATTCCATGCAGCCGGTACGTAGTTCTACAATTTAGGTAGCCGCACGTAATAGGGATGCCCATTGGTCGAGAACGAGCAGGGTCCGTTCGCCAACTCTCGAATAGTGCGCCAACTATTGCACCTAATACCGCCGCGTCTTTCTTCTTGGCGTCCTCAGCTGAGGACGCCCCACCTGCAGCACCTAACGCCCCTCCACGAATGAGCGCTTCAAGAGCGGCCGAGTCGTCATACGAGTTCACGATTGACCTGATGTATTGGAAGGCCTGGCCGGTTTGGACATAGGGCACGTAATGCGTTACGAAGGGTACAGGGACGTTACACGGTTGCTGGAAAGATTCAAAGACCCAGATCGCTTTTTGAGCCTGTTGAGCCACTCCAGTCTCGCTACCAATCCAAACCTTGGTATGGGCAAGTTTCTCAACATTTGGCCCCAACAGGAGAAACATTGCAGTTGAGTCGGTAATCTGCTTTTGAATGTATCGCCCGGCAGGCGGCTCGTAGCTCTCGTACTCCACGAAAACAGCCCTGACCTTTGTGATGGCGAACACCCCCTCAAAGAAAGTCTTGATGTCCCTATCTGCTTGGCTGTGCGATATGAATATCTGCGCCATGCCCCCTCCTTTGGAACACCACCGGGCTGCACATGGGCGCCTCTCATGCCCCCAAATGACAAAACTCCAGTTCCAGCCAGATTGTAGCACAGCGTTGAAGAAAAGACTATCATACGTCATACCATCTGCAAGTTGGGTCACACAATAGTCAGGATTGTTGGCCCACCATACTATGTGTGCTCCGATTTGTATGTATCCATCTGCGAAAGCATTTTGTTCAACGCTGCACGTGGCACAACAATCCTCTTCCCAAACCTTAGGCTAGGTATTTGCCCAGTGCGTACAGCTTCATAGGCTGAAGCCCGGCTTAATCCCAAGAGCTTGGCGGCTGCCGTAACACTAAGAGCCAGGGGTTCATCAGATTTTCCCGCTGTGGCAACTTGATAGGGATGTACTCCTGTGTCACGATACTTCTTACACCACGACATGTCCAGAAGCGACCGCTCTCTCAATATCGCTCTTGCGATTATGCTTGCCAATATCCTTACTCCGTCCTCAAGTTGCCGTCTGTCATTGTCGGTCAGATGACCATTGCCAGTTTCATTGATTCCCACTCTTTTCACGAATCCCTCCTTGTTTTTGGAATGAGTATAGTATCGGAGGCAGTCGTGTTCAATTGTTGAACAATACGATGAAAAGTTGGATAACAATCCGACTAAGAGTTGGCTTTATCAGCTCTGTGTGCTAGTTTATATGCTGTCTCATGGCTCGCTGTATATTCCATATTGATTTAGATGCCTTCTTCGTTTCTGTGGAGCAGGCGCTTAACCCGGAGCTGAAGGGGAAGCCGGTAATCGTCGGCGGAGACCCTGAGCGCCGTGGCGTAGTGGCCTCGGCTTCCTATGAAGCACGACCATTCGGCATCCATGCCGGTATGCCGCTATCTAAGGCGCGTCGCCTCTGTCCCCAAGCAATTCTTATACGGGCTGACTTCTCACGCTACAGAGAGGCTTCGAACAGATTTATGGAAATCCTTGCCGATTTCTCCCCTGACATCGAACCTTTAGGACTTGACGAAGCCTACCTTGATGTCACCGGATGTGAAGAACCTTATGGTTCTCCCCGGAAACTGGCGCTGGCGATAAAGCAAAGAATAAATAACGAACTCAAGCTCACAGCTTCAGTGGGCATCGCTACCTGTAAGGTGGTAGCTAAGATTGCCTCCGACCTCTGTAAGCCCGATGGGCTGCTGGAGATAGCCCTAGGAGAGGAACAGGCTTTCCTCAATCCACTCCCGGTCGCCAAATTACCCGGAGTGGGCAAAAAAACGGAGCAGTCCTTAAAAGAGATGGGAATAACGACAATAGGAGAATTAGCATCGCTTCCTTTAGATACGATAAAAAGACGATTCGGAGCACTTGGCACAGTGCTTCATAGCTATGCCAGGGGAATAGACGACCGGGAGGTAGAGGCGCCGGGTGAAGCTAAATCTATTAGCCAGCAGCTTACTTTTGCCCGCGATACCTCAGACCGCAATTTTCTGGAAGCTAACCTGCACAATCTATGCCAGGAGGTTTCCCAGGAATTGCGCAGCCAGAATAAAAGGGCAAAATGCGTAGCTATAAGACTGAGGTATGCCGACTTTAAGACAATCACCCGCCAGGTCACATTGAAAGAAGCTAGCGACATTACCCAGGTCATTTTTGCCACAGCTCAGCAGTTGCTGAGTAAAGCTCTGGCACAACAAGGAAAACCAATAAGACTCATAGGTATTCGCATATCGAGCCTGGTTGGCAAGGAGAAACAACTCCCGATGTTTGATTCCGGGATGGAAAAGCCGGAGCACCTGGATAAAGCTATAGACAAAATTCGCAGTAAATATGGCCCAACGGCGATAAAAACAGGCAACGGCATCCCTTCTGAAAACAGTCGGGATAAAAAGAAATTCTAAATACTAATTTCTAAATCCGAAACAAATTCAAAGCACAAGTGACCAAATGATCAAAACATTTAACACTTTGAATTTCGTATTTGTTTAGTATTTAGTGCTTAGGGTTTGGGATTTGGAGTGGAGGCGCTTGTGTGATTTGGGCTTTAGGCAGAGGGGTCTTGTTTTGGGCTTACGATACGAATTATAATTTACTACCTTTAACTACAACAGAAAGGAGAAAGATGGCTGATTATGCCTTTTTCCACAAGCAATTTATGCCATTATCGGAAGCTAAAATCGGAATCCTGACCCACGCTCTCCACTACGGCACTGCCTGCTTCGAGGGCATCCGAGGTAACTGGGATAGCGAGCAGAAGAGATTCTGCCTTTTTAGAATCCAAGACCACTATAAGCGCATGCTCGACGGCTGTCGCATCCTAAAAATCAACCTCCCTTACTCCGTTGATAAGCTGTGCCAGTTGACCAAGGAGCTTGTGGAAAGAAGTGGCTACCAGGAAGACGTATACATCCGCCCGTTGGCTTATAAAAGCTCCGAAACTGTCGGAGTGCGTCTTCACAACCTGGAGGATGACTTCTTTATTGTCGTGACCATACTACCTCCTTACCTTGATACAGAAAATGGTGTTCGCTGCTGCACCTCATCGTGGCGCCGTATAGATGACACCATGATTCCCCCACGAGGCAAGATTTGTGGCATTTATGTGAACAGCGCATTGGCTAAAACCGAAGCCTGGGAGGACGGCTTCGATGAAGCAATATTGCTGACCCACGATGGACATGTCTCCGAAGGCAGTGGTGAGAATATCTTTGTCGTTTTAGGAGGGAAATTGATAACTCCTCCTTCCTCCGATAACATCCTCATAGGCATCACCAGGGACACGGTCATGAAATTAGCCAAAAATGAGCTAGGCATAGATACTATTGAGAGGCAAGTTGACAGAAGCGAACTTTATGTGGCTGAAGAATGCTTCTTTACCGGGACTGCCGCCAATGTAGCACCCATATTGGAAATCGACCATCGCCCGATAGGCACAGGCAAGGTTGGCAAAATAACCGCCCACTTACAAAAGCTCTTTGCCGAAGTGATGCTGGGAAGAAATCCTAAATACGGTGAGTGGTATTACCTGGTTTCCCCTAAACGAGTAAAGGTATAACCCCTTCTTCAAAAGTGGAGAGCTATCTAGGAGCTACCCCCAAAGCCTTGAGCAGGTAGAGAAGGCGGCAACTCTGTTCCAAGACAGTAGTATAGTAATAGGCTTCCTCTAACAACTGGCTGGCGGCAAAGCTTCCATGCCCCCGCACTAAAACCACTCTGTGCTCTTTTAGCAACCTAGCTATATCCTCAGCAAGCTCTCCAAGCTTTTCCGCCATATTGGTACTTAAGACAGGCACCTTAGCCAACAAAGCCCGCCCTTCTACGTCACAGGGTATAATCTCCTTTTCTGTGAAAGACAAGGCAACAGCATAAGGCGGATGTGCATGAACCACTGCCAATGCCGAAGTGTTTTGATAGATACAGCGATGAACCTCCAGCTCCGTTGAAGCTAAGGGCGTAGCTCGACTGTTCTTAGTTATCCCCGTCTCCACCAAATCCCCTTCCTGAATGGAGCCCAACGCGCTGCCTCGATGGGTGATAAGCAAATGCTCCCCAAGCTTGACGCTGAGATTACCTCCTTGAGAAGAAACCAATCCTTGAGTAAAGAGAGCTTGCCCTACCGCTTGAAATTGGGACAGCATCGTACTACGTTAAATCCTAAATTCCAAACTCTAATCTCTAAACAATTTCAAAATCCAAATTGTTTAGTATTTAGATATCAGTGCTTAGTGCTTCTAGTCATGATATACGCCGTATCACAGCCACCACCTTCCCCTGAATCTCAACATTATCTGGAGTAGTATAAATGGGTTTCATTTGCCTATTTGCTGGCTCCAGGCGGATGCGATTTGGCTCAGCGAAAAACCTCTTAAGTGTCACCTCTTGTTCTGCCTTAAGCCAGACCGCTACCATATCGCCATTCTCAGCACTGCTCACATATTCCATTAACACTATGTCCCCATCTCCTATCAAAGCATCCATCATGGAATCCCCTCTTACTCGAAGAGCATAAATATCTTGCTTGCCACGAACCAACTCCTCACTGACCTCCAATCCTTCACGGGGAATAACATGGCCTGTGTCAGGCACGGGAATGGGCTCACCAGCAGCTATGACCCCCACTACGGGAATATAAACAAGTTTCCCCCCTTTTTGCTGTGGGTTCAAAAACTTAATTCCCCGCGATATGTCACTGTGGCGGCGAATATATCCTGCCTCCTCCAATTTTTTCAGGTTATAAGCTACCACTGAGGTGGAGCTTATCCCGCATCCCGCAGCAATATCTCTAATAGTAGGAGGATAACCCTTATCTTCCAAAAATTCGGTGACAAAGTTGATAATTCGTTCTTGCTTTGGCGAAAGTGACTTAATAGCCATCGGTTACCAGTGACTACTTCTTATTGAGCTTCTTCATTAAGCGCGACTTAAGTCTGGCACCTTTATTTCTATGAATAATCCCCTTGCTCGCTGCTTTATCTATTCTACTTATAGCCAGCATTATTTTCTGATATGCCGATTCTTCCCCGGCATCAGCTGAACTTTTCGCTTTAACTATGTGTGTTTTAACACTCTGGCGCATTAAGCGATTCCTTAACCGCTTTCTCTCCGCTGTCCTGGCTACTTTGTTACTTAGCTTACTAGCTGACACTTAATTCCCCCTTTCTTGTTACACTTACTACGTTCCACACTGAATAAATTCTAGACATTATTTTGCTTAGCTGAGCTACACTTTTCACCTCTAAGGTAAAATACAACGTGACACTCTCATCACGGTGATTACCCATGCTTACCTCGCTGAGGTTAACCCCCTCTTCAGCTATAATAGCACTAATATCCCGAACAAGGCCGACTCTATCCCAGGCATCGACCTGAATCGTCACAGGGTAAACCTGCGCCACATCGCCCCACTCTACTTCGATCAGCCTTTCCTTCTCTTCTTCATGGATAATATTAGGGCAATCCCTCCGGTGCACACTGATACCCCGGCCTTGAGTAATATACCCAATAATCTCATCCCCCGGCAAGGGATGACAGCAGTTAGCCAAACGAGTAAGCAAGTCCCCCACCCCCAATACGTTAATACTCACAGGGCTGAGCTTTCGTGGAGGCAGAACTTCAACCCCCTCCCCAGTTGACTCCAGTTCTCCGCTTAATTTAAGCACTACTTGGGAAGAATGGATGCTACCGTTGCCCAGCGCAGCAAAAAGGTCATCTGCGCTGTCATAGCCGAGTAGATGCGCTACCTCGTCAACACCGGGCAAACCGAGGCCTAACTTCTTAAGCTCCCTATCCCAAATTTGCTTGCCCGCTTCAATGCATTGACTTCGTTCTTGCTTAGCAAACCATTGTCGGATTTTGGTTCGTGCATGAGACGTCTTAATATAGCCGAGCTCGGGATTAAGCCAATCCAGACTTGGGCCTTTATCTATTTTGCTGGCCACGATTTCCACTACATCGCCGTTCCTAAGAGTGTAATTCAAGGGTTCCAGCCTTCCGTTCACTTTCGCTCCGATACACCTATAGCCCAAGTCCGTATGAATTCGAAAGGCGAAATCTAGAGGCGTAGCGCCTTTGGGCAACTCCTTTATTTCCCCTTTCGGAGTATACACAAATACGCGGTCTGTAAGAACATCGGTTTTAATAGACTCCAGAAATTCCTCACTATCAAGCTCCTCCCTCCAATCACCAATCTGCTGCAGCCAAGCTACTTCGTCCTTAAATCGCTCACTCGCTTTCCCTTCCTTATAGAGCCAGTGAGCCGCCACCCCATATTCGTTGACCCGATGCATGTCATAAGTCCGAATTTGTATTTCTAGCGGTGTTGTACCCTGACACATTACCGTAGTATGCAAAGCCCGATAGCCGTTATCCTTGGGATTAGCAATAAAATCGTCGAACTCTTCAGGTATAGGACGCCAGAAATTATGAATTACACCTAGTGCCTTATAACAATCTGAAACCGAATCCACTAATACGCGTAAAGCAAAAAGGTCATGGATATCCCCAAAAGTCTTACCTTGCGCATCATACTTGCCCATCTTTTGATATATGCTGTAAATATGTTTTGGCCGGCCGTAAACCTTAGCTTTTATACCGGCTTTGTCTAATTCCTGGCCTAGTATCTCACTAACTTCATTGATGAACCCTTCCCTCTCGGCTCGCTTTCCAGCTACTAAGCGAGCAATCCGATGGTACACCCGAGGCTTCAGATAGCGAAAAGCTAGATCCTCTAATTGCCATTTCGCTTGCCTCATACCTAAACGGTGCGCCAAGGGAGCATATATCTCCAAGGTCTCTTGAGCAATAGCTCGCCGTTTCTCTGCCGGTAGAACCCCTAGTGTACGCATGTTATGTAACCTGTCTGCCAATTTGATGAGAACCACCCGCAGGTCTTCAGCCGAAGCCATGAGCATCTTGCGTAAGTTCTCCGCCTGAACCTTCGATTCTGCTTCCCCCGTTCGAGCTCGACTAGCAAGCTTGTTCAGCTTCGTAACTCCATCAACAAGTTTAACCACTTGTGAACCAAACTTGGACTCGATCTCGCCTAATGATATACCACAATCCTCGGGGACATCGTGCAATAAGGCCGCAGCCAAGGTTTCAGCGTCAAGGTGAAACTCAGCTAAAATCATAGCTGTATTTAAAGGATGTTCTAGATAGGGCTCCCCCGTCATACGTACTTGCCCCTGGTGAGCTTTGGCAGCGAATTCGTAGGCTGCTTTAACCAGAGCTACCTTATCTTCGGGCAAGTAAGTGCTAGCCTGTTCTATAAGCGCATTACCGTCCATCTAGTTCATAATACTGCAATAGCAAAAGTAACGCAAATTATTGGTTAAATTCCAAATATCAATCCCGATTTAATCGGGACAAAGCTCTAAACTGTTTTGGTCATTTGATATTGTTTAGGATTTAGATATTAGAATTTAGGATTTCCTCAGATCCGCGACGTGAATGAATTCATTACTTCGTGCCTCGTCCCGATTTATCGGGACTCACAACAACTTCTGTGTCAGCATCTCTGCAAACCCCAATAATAAATAATATGGTGTAACTACTCACCCTAATGTCATTCTGAGGAAGCATAGCGACCGAAGAATCTGAGAGATCCTTCGCTTCGCTCAGGATGACAAGAGCAGGCTGGATAGTTACAATATGGTAAACTAACAGACAGACAAGGAGGATTTCTTTGCCTAAAGCACCTCGGGGGACATTCGATATCTTGCCCCAAGAGCATATCTACTGGAAATACGTAGAGGGAAAGGCTACTTCCTTATGCCAGCTCTATGGTTACCAACCATTGAGCACGCCGATATTTGAGGACGCCCAGCTTTTCATTAAAACTGTGGCTGGAGGGACAGATATCGTTGACAAGGAAATGTACGTCTTCGCAGACAAAAGTGGGCAAGAATTGGCTCTAAGAGCCGAGGGAACAGCGCCAGTTTGCCGAGCTTATATAGAGCATGGCTTATTCAATCTGCCCCAACCGGTAAAGTTGTATTATATTGGACCAGCCTTTAGATATGAACGCCCTCAAGCAGGAAGATATCGCCAGCATCACCAATTTGGCTTTGAGGCACTGGGAGAGGCCGACCCGGCCCTTGACGCTGAAGTAATTGAAATGGCCCGACGATTCTTTGATTCGCTAGGGCTCTCCCGACTTTCTATTCACCTCAACAGCATTGGCTGTAAGCTTTGCCGACCCGGGTATTTAGAAGTACTGAGACAGCATTATTCTGGTTACATAGACCATCTTTGCCCTGACTGCAAAGCCAGGCTGGTCAGAAACCCGCTTCGCCTGCTGGATTGCAAGAAAACCTCTTGTCAGGAGATAGCCAAAACTGCGCCGAAAATTACCGATTATCTATGCCCTGAATGCCAACTTCACTTCCAAAGCGTTCAGAAATATTTAGGGGCCATGAACATCCCCTTTCATTTGAATCCTAGACTGGTGCGTGGCCTGGATTATTACACTAGGACAGTGTTCGAGGTGGAACCTCGAGAAAAAGGAGGACAAAGCACGCTCGGTGGCGGTGGTCGCTATGATGACCTCATTGAGTCATTAGGAGGGAAACCGACTCCGGCAGTGGGCTTTGCCGCGGGCTTAGAAAGAATAATATTGAATCTCAAGAAACAAAAAACAGATATTCCGGCATTGCCTGAGCCTGATGCTTTCATCGCCTATATGGGAGAAGAAGCCAAGATCGAGGCACTGAAGATTGCCTCGGAGCTACGGAAAGCGGGCATCGCTGTTATCATGGCTACAGGTGATAAGAGCCTGAGAGGACAGCTCAGACAAGCTAATTCCTTAGGCATTGCCTACGCCCTTATCCTCGGCAAACAAGAGCTCAGCAAGCGAAGCATCATGTTGCGGGACATGAGCAGCCGAGAACAGAAAATCATCCCTCTGGCTGAAATAGCCAAAATACTCAAACCCTGATTTCATCGGGATCAAAACTAACACCTATAGTTTCAGATATGGTATAATATAGACGTATTGTCATTATTATTGACTAGGGATGAAAACCTAAATTGTTTTCTCCGATGCAATCGGAGTGGCAGTTTTCCGCCATGCCTCAGAACACTATGCATAACTCCGTAAACCAAGAATATACCGCCAAGGATATCCAAATTTTAGATGAAATCGAGGCCGTACGCTTACGACCAGGAATGTATATTGGCAGCACCGATAAACACGGGTTGCACCAACTTCTCTACGAGATAGTGTATAACAGCATAGACGAAGCCATGGCTGGCTTCTGTGACCAAATTGAAGTCACAATCCATGAAGATAATAGCGTCACTGTAATTGATAATGGACGAGGTATCCCGACAGACATTATCCCAGGACAAGATATCACAGCCCTGGAAGCAGTCTTGACTCGCCTGCACGCCGGAGCCAAGTTTAGCAATCATGTCTATGGTGTATCCAGTGGTCTCCACGGCGTTGGCGCTTCCGTAGTAAACGCCTTATCTTCCTGGCTTAAAGCTGAGGTTAAACGCGAGGGAAAAATCTACCGCCAGGAATACCACCAAGGAGTTTCCAAAGGCGACATAGAAATTGTCGGCGATGCCCAGGGCACAGGCACTTCGATTTCTTTCCTAGCTGATAAGGAAATCTTCGAGAATGTTGACTACGATTTCGACCTGGCTTGCCAGCGACTAAAGGAACTGGCTTATCTGAATAAAGGGGTGGAGATAACCATTAAAGACGAGAGAAACGATCAGGACAAGACGTTCTACTTCGAAGGGGGAATAGCTAGTTTTATTCGCCGCCTGAATAAGAATAGAGCTGTTATTCACCCCTATCCTATTCATATCTCCACTACGATAGATAGCACCGTAATTGAAGCGGCTCTGCAGTACAACGATAGTTTCACAGAATCCACTCTCTCCTTCGCCAACTGTGTCAATACCAGGGACGGAGGCAGCCACCTTACCGGCTTTCGCGCAGCCTTAACCCGGGTTTTCAACGATTATGCCCGGAATAATAAACTCCTGAAGGAGACTGACCCCAACTTAACCGGGGAAGATGTGCGCGAAGGGGCAGTGGCCATCATTAGTGTCAAGCTGCCCCAACCCCAGTTTGAGGGGCAAACCAAGGCCAGGTTAGGAAATCCCGAAGTAAAAAGCCAGGTTGAATCTGCTGTCGCCAATAGCCTGTCCCTTTACCTGGAGCAACACCCCAACGAGGCCAAGGCTATTATAGAGAAGTGCCTCACCGCCGCCAAAGCCAGAGAGGCGGCACGGAAAGCTCGTGACCTCGTTTTAAAGAGGGCCGGCTTCGAAATATCAACCCTGCCCGGGAAACTAGCCGATTGCTCCGAGAAAGAGCCCGCAAAATGCGAGCTTTACTTGGTTGAAGGTGACTCAGCCGGCGGCTCAGCTAAACAAGGGCGAGACCGACGTTTTCAAGCCATTCTGCCTCTCAGAGGCAAAATACTAAATGTAGAAAAGGCTGCCAAAGATAAGATTCTAGAACATGAAGAGTTAAGAGCCATCGTCACAGCGTTAAGAGCAAGTGCTGACGAACAATTTGATAGCTCTAAACTTCGCTACCATAAAATAATCATCATGACCGATGCCGATGTTGATGGCTCGCATATCCGCACCTTGCTTCTCACCTTCTTTTACCGCCATATGACAGAGTTAATCAATCAAGGCTATCTCTACATTGCCCAACCACCCCTCTACCGCATTAAGCACGGTAAACAGGAGTTCTGGCTTTACTCTGAGCAGGAAAGGGAAGAAAAACTTAAAGGACTAAGAGAAGACAAAATAGAGATTCAGAGATACAAAGGGCTAGGGGAGATGACTCCCCAGCAACTGTGGGAGACAACTATGAATCCCGCCACCAGAACCCTGCTCAAAGTGCAAGTAGAGGATGCCATAGCCGCAGACCAAGCTTTCCATATGTTGATGGGCGACGAAGTTCTGCCTCGCAAAAGATTCATCCAGGCTCACGCGCAAAGTGTGAGAAACCTCGATATTTAGCCATCTGGGCTCCCTAGATATAGTCTCTGCTCTGTAAGATACTTTTCTACCTCGGGGGGCACCAGGTAACGAATGGGCAGCCCTTGAGCTAGACGCTGGCGAATTTCTGAGGAGCTAATCCCGATTACCGGCATATCGAGCTGAACAACCTTGTCTCGCAGCCCGGGGATTGCTTTCTCTAGGTGCCTCAAATCTTTTGAGCCTGGTCCTTCGACTTCGCTCAGGACAGGTCTAGGGGCAACCACTAGCCGACACAATTGAACTAATTTCTGGGGTTCCTTCCACAAGGGCAGCTCAGCTAAAGCATCGCGCCCAAGGATGAAGAACAGATTTGCTTTGCTCCCTAGTTGCTCTCGCAGCGCTATCAGAGTATCCACGGTGTAAGAGGGACCGGGGCGTTCTACTTCCAGAGTACAAAGCCTAAAACAAGGGTTAGAGGCTATGGCAAGTCGCACCATCTCTACCCTGTGGACCGCCGGCGTGATAGCACGGTCTAGCTTAAGCCAGGGCTGCCCGGCAGGCACAAAAAGAACCTCGCTAAACCCCAACTTTATTCTAGCTTCCTCGGCGACAACAAGGTGACCTATATGGATAGGGTCAAATGTACCACCAAGAATGCCTATATCCACTTCTTTATTTTCTCGGCTTGGGACGGAATATCGCTATCTGGGCCTCCGAAATTAGTTCCTCGTCCCGGCTCGCCTGCTCCACCATTGCCATGGCTTTCTTGGTCAATTCTAACACAGCCTGGCCCTTAAGCGCAGAGATGTAAAACACAGGCATTCCGAGGTTGGATAAGCGCTGCTTCACTTCAGGCAAACGAGCTTGAACCTCAGGCAAATCTATCTTATTTACCGCCACAATTTTGGGCTTCTGGGCCAGGCTTTTGTATAAGGCTATCTCATTATCCAATGTTCTGAGGTCATCCATAACGGTCGGCGAACTGCCATCCAATAAATAAACCAGCAGCTTGGTTCTTTCCACATGGCGCAAGAACTCATTTCCCAGTCCTTTGCCCAGATGAGCACCTTCAACAAGTCCAGGAATCTCAGCAACAATAAAGTCTCTTTTATCGCCTGGCATGACTCCCAAAATTGGCTGGCGGGTGGTAAAGGGGTAATCAGCAATTTCAGGTTTGGCTCTTGATATCGCCGATAATAAAGTGGACTTGCCCGAGTTTGGCTGACCAATAATACACATATCGGTAATGAGTTTAACCTCCAGAATAATATGCCGCTCCTCTCCCGGTTCACCCTTGCTAGCTATCTCAGGAGCTTGATTTACCGCTGTGGCAAAGCGAGCATTACCCAGCCCTCCCCGCCCCCCTTTAACCACCAAAACCTGTTGCCCGGGAGTCCTCAAGTCTGCTAAAAGCATCTCCTCACCTGAACCAGCTTTAGCGAAAACCATTGTGCCTACGGGCACTGAAATAGCTAAGCCCTCGCCTTTCTTGCCATGCTTCCGGCCACCACTTCCTCGATATCCATTTCCAGCTACAAATTCCTTCTTCCTCCCCAAGAAGGTTAAATCAATCACATCGGGACTAGCTATAATGACCACGCCCCCACCATCCCCACCATCTCCACCATCCGGACCGCCAAAAGGAACATGCTTCTCCCTGCGGAAACTAACACAGCCATCCCCACCACAACCTCCCCTAACAATAATTTCTCTCTTATATAGCATAAGTTAATAATCTAATATAAACTTAATTACATTATATTGATAGACAAGTACTAATTATAATAAACAATGTTGTTGCGAGGTGAGTGAATCGTGAGGGAGACCAGTGGGTAGTGTAGGTGGAATAAGCAACAAATTATCCACAAATTATTAGTACTTCTACACAGTTTGGTATGACTTCCTATAATCTTTTTGTGAATTAAGTTTCTCTTTGATTTCCTCGATTTGGTCGGAAAGGTTAGGATTGGTGCTCACTGCACTAGCTATTTTTTCGTAGCCGTGCAGAATTGTGGCATGGTTTCTGCCGCCTAATTCTTTGCCGATCTCAGTTAAGGAGTAGTTATAGCCCTCGCGCATAAGATAGATGGCTATGTGCCGTGCCAGGCTGGTTTTCCGGTCTCTCTTTTTGGCGATTAGTTCTTCAGTTGCCAGGTTGAAGTGGTCTGCTACCGCCCGTAAGAGCAACTTTATGTCTTGTCTAGGGGGCGTGCCTGTTAATAACTTGTTCACTGTTTCAGGGGTAATCTTGGTGCCACTTAATTTAGCCTGGGCAGCTAGATATATCAAAGCACCTTCAAGCTGGCGGACGTTCCCGCACACTTTCTCGGCGACAATGTGCAGCACCCCGTCCAAGTCTGAAATCATCATTGTTTCTGCTTTAGCCCGCAAGATGTTCAGGCGTGTTTCAAAGTCGGGTGGTTGTATGTCCACGACAAGCCCCCCCTCCAGTCGTGATTTTAGCTTACTGCTAAGTGGCTGCATGTCTTTGGGAGCACAGTCAGCGGTGATGACGATTTGACGGTTATTATTGTACAGCTCGTTGAAGGTCTGGAAGAAACATTGCAAGGTTTGTTTCTTATCGATCAAGAAGTGAACATCGTCAAATAGGAAGGCATGGATATTTCTGAATTTGCTGCGGAACTTGTCAACCTGGTTTTCTCTCACAGCTAATACGAATTCATTGGCGAACTGTTCCGCGGTAGTATAGGTCGCTTGCAGCCCGTTGTTTGTCGTTAGATGACCGATAGCATGTAGCAAATGAGTCTTGCCCTGTCCGGTGCTGCTGTGGATGAAAAGAGGGTTATAACTGCTTCCTGGGTTTTCTGCTACTTCTAAAGCGGCAGCATAAGCTAAACGGTTAGAATCGCTGACAACAAAGTTGTCAAAGGTATACCTTGGATTAAATCTATACTGTGTAGCTCTGCTACTTGTCCCGCCGTCAGTTTGATTAGCCAAAGGGCTAGCCCCGGCAAGTCCGGGCTGTTCATGATTTTGGACCACGAATTGGACATCGACATCCCTACCCGCGATATCCACTAAGGTCTTCCTCACCAGAGGATAGAGGCGTTTAGATAGCCATTCAGCGGCAAAAATGCTCGGGACACTGACGACAAAGGTATCATCTTGGCAGCTTACGCCCTCGCTATTGCCAAGCCAAGTAGTGTAATTTGCCTTGCTAACCTGAATTTGAAGCTTGTCTAGGGCCTTCTTCCAGATTTCTTTTGCTGATTCCAATTTATCCCCACCCGACAACACTCAGCCGCGCAGATAGCTGAGAAGAGTATCAAAGTGAGAGTAAGAATGTAAGGATTACTGTTTATAGGATATCAAGTTTTCTCAAACCTTCGCTAGGCAACGATTGACATAATTAAAAAATTAAATAAAAATGATTTTGCCATGAAGGTGCGCACCGTTTTTATGGGCACTCCGCAATTTGCTGTGCCCATACTAGAGTCTTTGTTCCAGAGTTCCTCTGATGTGATCGCTGTGTACACTCAGCCTGATAAACCGGCGGGCCGGGGGCACCAGGTTGTTTTTTCTCCCGTGAAAAAGCTAGCTCTGGAGCGACAAATACCGGTTATTCAACCCGAGACTTTTAAATCACGAGAGGCGGTGGAGAAGCTGGCCAGCTTTCAGCCTGAGCTAATAATCGTGGCTGCCTTCGGTCTTATTTTGCCCTTAGAGGTGCTTTCCTTGCCCAAATTTGCCTGTCTTAATGTTCATCCTTCACTATTGCCGCGGCATCGAGGTCCGTCTCCAGTCGCTAATGCCATTCTCTGTGGGGATGAACTCACTGGTGTTACCATAATGGTAATGGACGAGGGATTAGATACCGGGCCGATTTTAGCTCAGGAGAAAGTGGGGATTTCCTTTATGAATTCCGCTGGCTCGCTTAGTTCCAAGCTGTCTCACGTAGGAGCCAGGCTTTTGCTGGAGACTTTGCCCAAATGGCTTGGAGGCGAACTTAAGCCGCGAGTTCAAGATGAATCTCAGGCCACTTATAGTAAGTTCATAACCAGTAAAGACGCCGAGATTGATTGGCACCTTACCGCGGTTGAGGTCTGGCGGAGGGTCAGGGCGTACAATCCCTGGCCCAGCTCCTATACTTGGTGTCAGGGGAAAAGGCTAAAAATCCATAAAGCTATTCCTTTTGGCGATGTGGCAAAGGGGGAGATAGGGGAGGTAGTCGCTCTGGCTGAGCCACCTGGAGTTGGGGTGGTAACCAGGCAGGGTGTTTTGGGACTTTGCCAGGTTCAGTTAGAAGGAAGACGGGAACTGCCCATAAAAGATTTTGTCCTCGGCCAGAGAGAGTTTATTGGTTGCGTTCTGGGGCGTTAGTTATCACAGTAAAGGCGTTTGATCGCGGTTTCCTTGGCTTAATTTGGCTACAGGTGAGTTTCCTTGCTCATTAGATGTCAAAATTGTGGTAGGGAATCTTCTCTTATTTCCCAATCTTTAGGGATATGCCTCGATTGTATTCGGCAGGACTTCGCCGCCGTACTTCCTAATATAAAACAAGCTCATAGCGAAGCTAGGAGACTATTTAGTCTCCCTGTTCATCCCCCGAAAAGCGAAACAGGGTGGCGATGTCAGATTTGTGTAAACGAATGCCGCTTAGCCCCTGGGAGCAGAAGCTATTGTGGATTGCGCTTTAGCCAGGCAGGCAAGATTAAAGGCGCCACGGCGGACTATGCCAACGTCAGTTGGTATTATGACCCTTTGCCCACCAATTGCGTGGCAGATTGGGTTTGTCCCGGTGGCACGGGAGCTGGCTACCCTCGGTTTGCCTATTCTGATGGCCCTGAATATGGATATAAGAATTTGGCTGTTTTCTACCAGGCTTGTTCCTTCGATTGCCTATTTTGTCAGAACTGGCATTATCGCAGCTTGGCGTTACAGGAGGGCAAAGTCACGGCTGCAAGCTTGGCTAATGCTGTTGACGACCGTACCTCTTGTATCTGCTACTTTGGCGGCGACCCCACGCCGCAGTTGCCCCACTCCCTTCGCGTCGCCCGACTGGCTTTGCAAAAGAAACGGGGTCGGATTCTGCGCATCTGTTGGGAGACCAATGGCTCCACGCATCCCGCGTTGTTAAAACAGGCTGCCGAGATTGCCTTAGATTCTGGCGGGTGTATTAAATTTGACCTCAAAGCCTGGGACGAAGGCTTACATATTGCCCTCTGTGGTATAAGCAATAAGAGGACTCTGGAAAACTTTCAACTCCTCGCCGAATATGCTCAGAAAAGGCCTAAACCTCCCTTGTTGGTAGCCAGCACCTTGCTAGTTCCCGGATATGTAGACGGGCAAGAAGTTTCCAACCTCGCTAGATTTATTTCCTCCCTCAGCCCTGAGATCCCTTATTCCCTTCTCGCCTTTGCACCTCAGTTTATGATGCGTGATTTGCCCACCACTTCCCGGCGCCACGCTGAAGAATGTCTGGCAGAGGCACAGGCACAGGGGCTAAAAAGAGTCAGGCTAGGCAATGTTCACTTGTTGGGAAAAGATTACTGATCTCGGCATTGTGCGGCTTATCCCGATTTTGGGTATTGATCTTTCTGAGAGGGATTAAGTTTCTCCTTTCTTTTGTTTAGGGTTTCGGTGGAGCCATAGTATAATAAGGCTGTGGCAAAGTGGAAGACAAAAGAAGGAAAAACTATATGGAGGTTACAATAATGCCGGATATTGAACTAAAAAAGATACAACCGAACAGGCTAAATCCAAGGCTTGAGTTCACCAAGGCCGGGCTGGATGAACTCGCAGACAGCATTAAACAGGTAGGGCTTCTTGAGCCTATTATCGTGCGACCGTACGGAGGCGAATATCAAGTTGTGGTGGGAGAACGTCGCTATAGGGCTGCGCAGCAAGCTGGCTTAGATAGGGTGCCAGTCATTATTCGAGATTACACCGACGACGAGGTAATGGAGCTAAATCTAAGTGAAAACATTCATCGAGAAGACTTGAGTGCTGCCGAGAAAGGCAATCTGTGTCGCAAACTCCTAGAAAAGTTTCCATCCAAATATCCAACTCAGACTAGTTTGGCAAAAAAGCTTGGGATTAGTGACCGCACGCTAAATGAATGGCTCAGTGTCTCCGATTTGTCGGACAAAATACAGCGAAGGATAGCTCCAGGGGCTAAAAGGGGTGCTGTTCCTGAAGGTAAAGTAGACTACTCGACTGCCCTGCGGATTGCCAGACAAATCAAGGAGCCTGAAAAGGCTGCTGAAGTAATTGAACATATAGCTGAAAGGCACATCCCGCAAAGATTAGTAACTCGAGTTGCCAAGCAAGTCGTGCGGGAGCCTCAAAAACCTGTCGAGCAAATTTTTCAGAAAGTTATTGAGGAAGCCCCCATACTTTTGCCCTTCTCCAAACCTCATGCTGATGCTATTCTCGCGGGCATTAAAACGCAGACCTCTAGGAAAGCGAAAGATCCAAGGCTCCAGCCAGGTGTTACCGTGAGGGCACAGGTTACCCATTTTGCTGACCTAGAGGTAACCGACGTTTATCGAAAGAAACTGGGAGACTTTGATAAGGAGGATGCAAGGAGGGAAGGTGGCTATACTCTCGACCAGTTCAAAGAGGTTTGGAAGAAGCTCCACGGAGAATGGAACCCAAACGAATCTGTTTACATTACTAGATTCAGACTCGTCAGAGTAGTTGGAGAGCCTGACAGTCCCAGCTAAGATAGAAGACTCGGGAGGTATTTCGATGGAACGAAAACCAAGAGTTTACTGGTTCAAAGGCAAAAAAGGGCGGAAGGATACCTTGCTCTTTGATGCTGGTTATGAATTGGGTTTCATTTACGTTTACGAATTTAAAGAAAGCCTACCAGCAAGTCAGCTAGAAAGCCAAATTGAAAAATATGGCTATTTTCAGGCCTGGGATATAAGTCCGTCACGTGACGTTCCTTAACTGGGGTAGTGTGGTGGTCTATCAGCGTAAGAAAGTACTCATAGTTGTAAAGACTTATCCGACTCCAGCGAGGAAGGGTGTCGAAGTATCCTGCACCGCAGGCATCACTGAAGATAGAAAATGGATAAGACTCTTTCCCTTGCCATTCAGGTTCTTGCGAAGCGAGAAGCAATTCAAAAAATATCAGTGGATTGAGGTAGCTGTGATGAAAGCTTCCGACCCTAGGCCAGATAGCTGGATTGTAGATTTAGACTCGATAAAAGTCCTAGGCGATCCCCTTCCCACTTCTGATGGTTGGCAGGCTCGGAAGGATATAGTTCTGCCATTACTGGCCCCGTCACTTTGCCATCTGGTTAGAAATCGCGAGAAAACAGGCTCAACATTGGGCATTTTCAAGCCAAAGGAAATAAGGGGACTTATCATAGAGCCAGAAGAGTCGGCTAGTTGGACCGAACAAGAACTGAATATACTATCACAAGGGTCGATGTTTGACAGAAAGCCGTTCAAACTACTGGAGAAGATACCTTATAAATTTATCTATTCACTCACATGTAATGAACCTAGTTGCGTGGGGCACCGATTATCTGTTGTAGATTGGGAAGTTGCTCAGGCGTATCGGACCTGGAGAAAGCATTACGGCAATCAGTGGGAACAGCCTTTCCGACAACGATTTGAAACAGAAATGATCCGTAAATACGATACCCATTTCTATGTAGGAACACTCAGGGCGCACCCTGATAGGTGGATTATTATAGGTTTGTTCTATCCGCCACGATTAACGTGGAGCAGGTCTATTGGAGGTGTGAAGTGGGCGTGAACGGAAGTGACTGGTTAGAGCAGCCAAGCACAGAGTTGTGGGAAGCGAGGCGACGCTGGTTCGACGAACTGGCCGAGTCACTCGCTGGTGAAGGAGCCTACGATGTTAGTGAACAAGCTTGTGCTCTCATAGGTGAAATGCAGACAGCGTTTTGTGCTGGCGCATGGGTCGCTGTCCTCGTGCTGGCGATGGCCGTGGTCGATGCTCAACTTCGGGAGACCGAGCTGCCGGGGTTTAAGGGAAATACTCAGCAGCTTCTGGATGCTGTTCAAGCAAATCCTGAGTTGCAGCGGCTTCGTGGAAGACGAAATGCCATCATTCACATAAGGCCTGAGAATCCAGCGATTACATTGGACCAGCAATGGGCCAATCGGGCTGAACTGGAGCAAGAGGCTAAGCAAGCTGTGAAGCTCATGTTCGAAGCTTTCTACATTGGACCAATGGTATGACGTGAAGGTCAGACCCCTTCAAGTGACCTGAGTGACATGCTCAGAATTGAGATAGTTCCGCAACTGCCTGTTCACTCAGTATGATATGGACGGAGATGAAACAATCTCAAAGGCCCAAAATTCAAAACCCTCACGTTGTGGGCACTGGGAATTCAGGTTTTGATATTTTTAGGGTTTCGGTGCTGCCATAGAGTATAATAGGGCTATGGCAAACGAGAGGAAACCGCTTTTATTGCTTTTCGATGGCAATGCCTTGATTCATCGTGCCTTTCACGCTCTGCCCCCGCTAACCCAATCCAAGACTGGGGAGCTGGTGAACGCCGTTTATGGCTTTGCCAGCACCTTGCTCAAGGTCCTTGCTGAGTTTAAGCCCACCCATTGGGCTGTGGCTTTTGACCGTCCCACACCGACCTTCAGGCATGAAATGTTTGCGGAATACAAAGCGCAACGTCCGGCTACGCCCGAAGAGTTAAAAAACCAGATAAAAAGGGTTCACCAATTGGTGGAAGCTTTTCATATCCCTGTTTTTGAAATTGATGGTTTCGAAGCGGATGATGTTCTGGGCACCTTAAGCAAGCAGGCTGAAGAGCAAGGCATTGAGACTATTATTGTTACGGGGGACAATGATATGCTGCAGGCAGTCTTGCCTCGAGTGAAAGCGCTGGCTCCCAGGCGAACTTTTACCGATACCATCCTTTACGACGCGGAAGCAGTGGAACAGAAATATGGCATTAAACCGGAGCAACTTCCTGACCTGAAGGCGCTGGTTGGCGATGCCTCGGATAATATACCCGGCCTGCCAGGAATTGGTGAGAAAACGGCCACTAAATTGCTTCAGCAATATGGCAGTCTCCAGGGCATTTACGACCATATCGAGGATGTAACGCCGAGTAAGTTGCAGGAAACGCTACGCCAATATCGTGACCAAGCTTTCCAGAACAAGGAGTTGTCCACTATAGTCAAAGACGTTCCTGTCAAGCTGGACTTGAAAACCTGCCAGGTAAGCCACTATGACCGTGATGAGGTGGTGAAACTTTTCCACGAGCTGGAGTTTATTAATCTGCTTCCCAGATTGCCTCAAATGAAAGCTGAGAGCTCCGAGCCCTCGGCAATCAATTGTCAAATAGTGAACACCGAGACAGATTTGGAACGGCTTGCAGGCGAACTGGAAGCGGCGCAGGGCATCGCCCTGGAGATTGAAACCACGGGTGAAAATGCTATGGCGGCGGATTTAGTAGGGATAGCCGTATCACCGACTCGAGGGAAAGTTTTTTATATACCATTAGAGCACATGGGTTTGAATCAGCCACCACAATTGGCGCTAAATCGGGTGGTAGCTAAGCTCAAGCCAATTTTGGAGAACGCCAGCATAGGCAAAATTGCCCATAATGGGAAGCATGCTATAGCGGTGCTGGCTGGCAGTGGGACTAAGCTTGAGAATCTGAATTTCGACCCCATGATTGCTGCCTATCTCCTTGGTGAAAAGAACCTCGGTCTTAAGGCTCTGGCCTTTAACAAGCTGGGCATCGAGATAACAACCACTGCTGAATTGGCCAGCTCAGAGAAGAAACAAAGCTCCGTGTCCTTCCTAGGGGTAAGCCAGATCGCGAACTGCGCTTGTGCCAGTGTGAATATCCTGTGGGGTTTAAAGGAGCATTTGGAAGCTGAACTGCGGCAGCAAGGCTTGTGGCAGCTTTTCACTGAAGTGGAAATGGCTTTGATTCCAGTTCTGGTGACTATGGAGAGAAATGGCATTCTTTTAGATACCAGCCTGCTTCGTGAGATGTCTCTAGAGCTGGGTCACCGACTGCTGAAATTGGAGAAAGAAATCTACAGCAGCGTCGGGCACCAGTTCAATATCAACTCGCCCCAGCAATTGGGCAAGGTCCTTTTTGAAGAACTGAAGCTGCCTCAGTCTCGCAAAACGAAAAGCGGCTATTCCACGGAAGCCTCGGTCATGGAAGCATTGAGAGGTGTTCATCCGGTAATCGAATTCATACTGCAGTATCGTCAACTTAGTAAGCTCAAGTCAACATATATTGATGCTCTGCCCGCTCTTATTAACCGCAAGACGGGAAGGGTGCATACCACTTTCAACCAGACGGGCACAGCTACCGGGCGGCTCTCTTCCAGCGACCCCAACCTCCAGAATATACCTGTCAGGGGCGAACTGGGAAACAAGATACGGAAAGCCATCATTGCTCCGCCCGGGGCGTATCTCCTAAGCGGTGATTATTCCCAGATTGACCTCAGAGTCCTAGCTCACCTCTCTCAAGATCCCGGTCTCATTACCGCTTTTGCCCACGATGAGGATATCCATGCTGCGACTGCCTCTAAACTCTTTGGCATCCCCAGAAATGAGGTGACTCCTGAGATGCGCCGTAATGCCAAAACAGTCAATTTTGGAGTGATTTATGGGATGAGCGATTATGGCTTGGAGCAAGCCACCAATCTCAGCCGGGAGGAAGCCGCCCAATTTATTGCCCTGTATTTTGAGAAATATCCCAGGGTGAAAGAATATCTTGAGGCCACCAAGGAGCAAGCTCGCAAGCTGAGCTATGTTCAAACAGTGTTGGGGAGGAGGCGGTTCCTGCCCGAAATTAATTCCTCCAACAGGGTGGTCAGGGAGGCTGCCGAACGCATGGCTATAAATGCCCCGGTGCAGGGCAGCTCCGCCGACATCATCAAAATTGCCATGATAAATCTACATCGGGAAATGGAGAGGCGGAATCTCAAAAGCAAGATGTTGTTACAGATACACGATGAGTTGCTCTTTGAGGTGCCCGCGGACGAAGTGGAGGAAATGAGACCAATGGTCACTGAGCTGATGCCCAAGGCTTTCCAGATTTGTGTTCCCTTGAAAATAGATATCAAGCTGGGCCGAAACTGGGCTGAGATGGAGTAGGTGAGTAGGCGCCCTTTGACGAGGAAGCTTTACATAATTTTGCGAAATGCCAGAGCACCAACAGGACAAACGGCAACGCACTCGCTACAGTCTTGACAAAGAGACCTACCCAGAGGTTCATCCCCAAAAGTGGTGACCATCCTCCGGAAGCCACGGTAGGCAAAACCAATGATTCCCTTACTCAACTTTTCCTGGCATACCCAAACGCATCGGCCACAGAGCACACACTTATTAGGGTCGTAAATGAACAGGGGACTGCTGGAATCTATGGGTAGCTCAGGCAGGATTTTCTTGAACCTTTTTGTTTTGAGTTTCACGCCGAGATGCTTGGCTATTTTCTGAAGTTCACAAGAGCCATTTTTTAGACAATTTGCGCAATCGACAGGGTGGCTGGCCAGAAGCAATTCCAGAGCGGTGCGGGCTAGCCTCAATGCCTTGGCGCCTTTGGTATTGACCACCATTCCTTCTGCCACAGGTGTTGTGCAGGCTGTAACTGGCTCCTCTTTACCTTCAATCTCCACAAAGCAGAGGCGGCAAGAAGCAAAAGGCTCGCTCTTTTCTCGAATGGCACAAAGGTTGGGGATGTAAATATTGTTATCCAGAGCTGCCCACAGGAGCTTTTCACACGGGGCAGCTCTTATTTTCTTACCATCAATGGTTAAAGAAACGCTTTTAACTTTTACCAGTACCCTGTCCCCTTATTCTCTCCTCGAGGGAGAGAATATCGTAAAGCAGAAGCTATCTTCTCAGATTCCTCTATATTCTTTAGAAGAGCCCTTGTACCTTGCCAGTCTTCGTATCAACATCTACCCTTCTGAAGGCTGGGTCAGAGCTGGTCCCTGGCATCAGGCTGATTGTCCCGGCGCAGGGGCACAGGAATTTCGCCCCGGAGTAAATCAAAACGTCGCGAATGGGCAGTATCCAGCCTTTGGGGACACCCTTAAGGGTTGGGTCGTGAGTTAGGCTCAGATGAGTCTTAACCATCATGGTAGCGTATTCGCTGTATTTGGGATCGCTCTCAAGCATCTTGGCCTTAGCCTCAGCCTCGGGCGTCCAGGACACGCCGTCAGCTCCATAGACCACTTTGGCGATCTTTTCCACTCGCTCTCGCAGCTTCATTTCCGTAGGGTAAAGGAACTTGAATTTGGTCTTCTGTTCACAGGCTTCTATGATTGCGTCAACGAGCTCCAGGGCACCGTCGCCCCCCTTGAGCCAGTGTTGGCTAAGTGCACAACGCGCCCCGGCTGCCTCGGCGGCCTTGCGCACCATGGCAATTTCCTCTTTAGTGTCAGTGTGGAAGGCGTTGATGCACACCACGGGATTGATGCCTGCGGTCCTGATGATATTGATGTGATGCAGCATGTTAGGGATGCCTTTCTCCAGAAGTTTCAGGTCTTCTTTGCTGTAGGACTCGGGCAAGGGCAGGCCAGGCGTTACCATGGGTCCGCCACCGTGCATCTTCAATGCCCTGATGGTGGTAGTAAGCACCGATACATGCGGCTTGAGCCCGCTGAGTCGGCATTTGACGTTCCAGAACTTCTCAAATCCAATGTCGGCACCAAAGCCACTTTCAGTAACATGATAGTCAAACATCTTCAACCCGATGCGGTCGGCGATGATGGAGGACTGCCCCACAGCGATATTAGCAAAGGGGCCGGCATGCACCATACAAGGCTGGTATTCTACCGTGCAGCATAGGGTGGGGTTGATAGTATTGCGCATCCAGGCAGTCATGGCACCCCCTACCTCCAGGTCGGCAGTGGTAACCGGCTTGCCATCCCTGTCAAAAGCCAATGTAATTTCATCCATCCTTTTGCGCAGGTCAGCCAAGTCCGTGACAATAGACAACATAGCCATGAGCTCGGAGCTCACGGCGATACCAAACTTGGACTGCATTGCGTAGCCATCCATACGGCCACCCAGGCCTATGACGATGTTCCTGAGGCTCTGAGCACAGAAGTCTATGACCCAACCCATTTCCAGTCTGGTAGGGTCAACGTTCAGGCGGCGCAACCGCCGCTTGGCCAGTTCCTCATCGCTGTAATTACGCTCATGCATCATTCGGGACGTAAGCGCCACCATGGCCAGGTTATGGGCATTCATCAGGTCGTTAATGTCGCCGGTAAGCCCCAAAGAGAATTCGGTCATGGGAATAAGCAGCGCATTACCACCGCCGGCGGCAGTGCCCTTGATATTCATGGTCGGACCACCGGAAGGCTGACGTATGCAACCGCCTACATTCTTGCCCCGCTTACCTAAGCCTTCCAAGATACCCATGGTAGTCGTTGTTTTTCCTTCTCCCAGTGGTGTCGGGGTTATGGCAGTCACCTCAATGTACTTGCCATCAGGCTTGTCCTTGAGGCGCTCGATAATCTTCATGAAATCGAGCTTGCACAACCTTCCGTAAGGAATAATCTCATCCTTCTGTAAGCCTAGTCTTTCTCGCCACTCATCAGGCGTCGGCATGTTTTCTTCGGCAGCTTCCGCAATCTGCCAATCTTGCATTTTTGTTGGATCGCAAGGCATGGTAACCTCCTTCGTAGTTTATTTGATTTATTACTTTCCCATACGCTCGGCTCTTCTCTCAGCCGCCACTACGGTGTTGACCATAAGCATGGTGACGGTCATTGGGCCCACCCCTCCAGGAACCGGGGTAATAGCGCTGGCTTTCTCTTTAA
This sequence comes from Chloroflexota bacterium, assembly GCA_013388845.1. Lineage (GTDB taxonomy): Bacteria > Chloroflexota > Dehalococcoidia > GIF9 > AB-539-J10 > RBG-13-51-36. The sequence goes on from JACAEN010000009.1 coordinate 59,018, forward strand.
CCGTCTCGAACTCTACATCCCCTCTGATGTCGCGGACCTGCTTAGTGGGGTCCGTCTTGCTGGGTTTCCATCCTACCTGGTTTACACCGACATCGATGACCACTGCCCCTTTCTTCACCATGTCCGGTTTTATGAACTCGGCGGAGCCCATGGCTGCAATGAGGATATCTGCTTGTTTGGTAATTTTGGTCATGTTTTTCGTCCCAGTGTGGACGACGGTCACAGTGGCATTGGCCCGCGGGTTTTTCTGCACCAGCATGGCCATGAGAGGCTTGCCGACTATGTTACTGCGACCGCATATGACCACGTGTTTGCCTTCAGGGGGGTTGCCGCTGCGAATTAACAGCTCCACCACGCCATGGGGGGTGCAAGGCATGAAATAGGGATTTCCGATGAGCATCTTGCCCACATTGATAGGGTGAAAGCCATCCACATCTTTAGCCGGGTCGATGGCATTTAGCACTTTATCGGCATTGATATGCTTGGGCAGGGGCAATTGAACTAGTATGCCATCAACATGCGCCGCTTTATTCATTTCCGCCACTTTGGAGAGGAGTTCCTGCTCCGAAGCATTCTCAGGGAAGACGATAGTTTGGGACCACACACCTATCTCCTCAGCCGCCTTTTCCTTGCCCGCGACGTAGGAAACGGATCCCGGGTCCTCTCCTACGCGAATCATGACCAATCCCGGCGTTATGCCCCGTTCCTTGAGCTTAGCCACTCGCACTTTTAGCTCGTCTCTGATTTCCTTGGCTACCTCATTTCCCGAAATTATCTTTGCCGTCATCTAAACCTCCTTTCTTATCCCGACTAAGTCGGGATACCCCCGACTTAACAGCACTAAGGCGTGCCGCAATATCCTGCACTTGGTTGATGACCTCGGGGCTGGCATTGATAAGAGGGAAATTGCCCAGACCAGCTTCTATTATACTCTGGTCGTAGGGAATAAAGCCCAAGAATTCAAAATCGGGCATGGCCGAAATAAGGAAATCGCTGTCCTGCTCACTGCGAATCTTGTTAGCCACCACTGCGATGTTTTCCAACCCTATATCTTTTGCCAGCTCTCTTATCCTGTAGGCTGTTTCCACGCTTCCTTTACCTGGCTCCACCATAATAATCATCTTATCCACGCCTCTCGCTGTCGCCCGCCCCAGATGCTCGACCCCGGCCTCCATATCTATTATGACTACTTCATCCCTCCGCAGGAGTATGTGGGCAAGTAAGGCTTCCAGAAAGGCATTTTCAGGGCAATAACAACCGCTGCCTCCCCTTTTTAACCGGCCCGTCACCATTAGTTTGATTCCGTTGTGCTCCACCCAATACTTTTCCGGTATATCATCGACTCTGGGATTTAGTTTGAAGTAAGATGCTGTCTGGCCAGGACGTGCCCCTGTCCGTTCTTCAATCAGGTCGCCCATCTCAGATATCGGGGTTATCCTCTCCGGGTGGGGAAAGCCGAGTGCAATTGCTAAGGTAGTATTGGGGTCGGCATCTATGGCTAGAACCGAGTAACCAAGCTGGGTAAGCATCGTGGAAAGGAGGGAGGCTAGCATTGTTTTGCCTACCCCGCCTTTACCACTGATGGCAATTTTCATTCCCAAGCGAGCCATTATATCCTGCCTCAATAAGAGAAATCAAGACCGAGACAACTATTATTCTGCCTGAGTACGCAGTTTGCCCGCAGAAAGCGAACGATGATAGAATGCCATATCAAGGCTGCAGTAGCCGATCTGCTCGGTTCATCTGGATGCTGTGTGTGCTTTTTTGAAAGGAGGTGATATGGCGTACGGATATGAGATAAATGAACTGGCCAAGGAAGAATCTTGGCGGATGTTTCGCATAATAGGCGAGTTTGTAGAAGGCTTTGATAAGCTCTCTGGTATCGAGCCGGCAGTGACCATATATGGTTCGTCTAGATTGGCAGTGGATGACGAGCTATATGCGGAGACGGAAGAAATAGCCTATCGGCTGGGACAGTTGGGCTTCTCAATTGTAACTGGTGGGGGGCCGGGCGTAATGGAGGCAGCCAATAAAGGGGCGCTCAAGGCTGGGGTGACATCGGTCGGGCTGAATATCTCGCTTCCCGAGGAACAGGCCTGTAATGCCTACAGCACAAGGTCGATAACGTTTAATCATTTCTTTACTCGGAAAGTCATGCTGGTGAAATATGCTGTGGCCTTTGTCATAATGCCCGGTGGGTTAGGCACCCTTGACGAACTGACAGAGGTGCTAAACCTGATGCAGACCCACAAGATAAAACCTTTTCCCGTGGTACTGTATGACAGCGAATTTTGGAAGGGATTTCTGGATTGGTTGCGGAACCCCGTCTTATCTAGGAAATTTATCTCTGAGGGTGATTTCGACCTATTGAGAGTCTTGGATCGTCCTGATGAGGTAGTTGAGACTATCCAGAGGTGGTATGTTGGGCATGAGGTTATTGGCAGAAAAGCCCTGCTCAGGTAAATACCGATCTACTGTAATTATTCTGCCACCATAGAGAAGGCCAACGTAAGGTCTGATATTGGGTGATTGCCCAAGACGTGATAAAATCGTGGGAACTTCACAGGTGGAAGCTACAACCTTCAGTTATATAAGTAAGCATAAACGTTTCTGGGAGATAGACGTCGTACGCACTGTCGCTGTATTGATAATGATAGTCTTCGACGTGCTCTATGTCCTTGCCTACCTTCGTATCCAAAACACTGGGGTACCCGGCCCATATCAGGGGTTCTGGTGGTGGATGGCCAGAGTGAATGCCAGCGTTTTTATGTTCCTTGCCGGGGTATCACTTACGATCAGCCAGGCTAGAACATCCAAGAGGATGTCGAGCTTCATGCTCCGAGGTCTGAAAATATTGGGATGGGGCATGATGATTACTTTGCTTACATGGCTAATCGCCCCCGATGAATATGTGCGATTCGGCATACTCCACTTCTTCGGGATTGCGTTCATAGTTGCGCCTTTCTTTTTAGGATTCCGCTACGTTAACTTGATAGTGGGGGTTGCGCTGCTGGCGGCAGGCATTTATCTGCTGGAACAGGGGGTCTTTGTTGACCTTCCTTGGCTACTCTGGCTACTACCATACAGATTTGTGACGTTGGATTACTGGCCGCTGGTGCCCTGGTTTGGCGTTTTTCTTCTGGGAATGTTTGGCGGCAAAATGCTATATCCGCAAGGGAATAGGCGATTTCATATTCCTGAATTCAGCCACTCTGTTGTCTCAGCGCTGACCTTTCCGGGAAGACATCCTCTGGCGATGTACATTGCGCACTGGCCGATACTTATCGGTATCATGTTTGCCCTGTACCCCGACAAGATACTCCCCTATCTTCCATTCTAAGCACAGCGCATAACTGTGCCGTCGCCCTAGCAATTGGTAAAAAGGATCATCATGCCGTAGATACCGAAGTGGATAATGAAACAAGGCAAAAAAGACCTTGTTCTGTATGCTACGTAACCAAAAATAAAGCCGCCGGGGATGCAAGCCAGCGTCTCTAGAAAAGGCTTCCCAAGATGAAGCAAAACAAAAGGAATGGTTTGCACGAAGATAGCACTTTTGCCTATCGATTTTTCCAGCCCAAATAGCATATATCCGCGGAACACAAATTCCCAAGCAAACATGTATAGTGCGGCATCAAGCAGAAATTTTGGCCAGTATATGTAATTCATGTGGTAGTAACGGTAAAAGTCGGGGCTTTTGCTGACTGCGTACAGAATCGCGGCCATAGCAGCCAGGCAGATTGGAATTATGATTGTCGACTCTTTCCAGCGGCCAATGCGCATGCCATAATTCCAAGGCTTATCCTGAAAAAGCAGCCAGCCCGCCGCCAGCGGGATCAGCAAATAATAAATGAGCTCCGTTGCGCGGGGAAAATCGATGTTTAAAGGATAGTAATATTCCAGAACTAATACCAGTGTGGATATGCTGACCACCGCAATGAGGTTTAGGTCATAGCCACATAGTATCCTGTTTTTGATATACTCGGGCATTCCCATTGCAGTGGGTTACACCTTATTTATTAATCCACGATTCTCGGGTGCCTTCTAATGGCCTTAGTGTACCACAATCTGAGGAAAACACTTGACAGTATGGGGGTGATGTGGGAAATATTATAAGCTAAAGATTTTGGGAAACTCTACTGTTTCATTTGATGGTTAGATATAATAGCATCGGTTACTAATGTCAAGGGAGGCATACAAGGATGGCAAAAACTCGGATAGTAAAAAGCGTGTGTGGGCTGTGCGTGGGTAATTGTGGTGTGTTGGTTACTTTAGAAAACGGCAAGGCGGTTGACATAAAAGGAGACCCCAATAGTCCATTAAACCGAGGTGCGTTATGTCCCATAGGTCGGGCCTCTTTGGAATATCTTTATCACCCCGACCGGTTAACTCATCCCTTGAGAAGAGTTGGTGCCAGGGGCGAAGGTAAGTGGCAGCAAATATCGTGGGACGAAGCACTCAATGTGACGGCTGAGGCCCTGAATAAAGTGAAGCAGGAATATAGCCCAGAGGCAGTAATGATGGTGCAAGGGTCGGCAAAGGGCTCAATGGACACCCATCTGGTGCGGTTGGCTAATGCCTTTGGCACGCCCAATGTGGTCTGCGCTGAGTACGTTTGTCATATGCCAAGAGTGGTGGCTGCTGAATTGACCTTTGGCTTCTTCCCCGGTGCTGACTATGGATACCCGCCGGCCTGTGTTATATCTTGGGGTGCCAACGACGCTGAGACGCATTTTTCCAGACACAAAGGCCTTGTCCAGGCAGTGAAGAAAGGGGCAAAGCTGATTGCCATAGACCCCTGGGAAACAGAGGCTACTAAGATGGCAGACCTCTGGCTGCGAGTCAGACCAGGCTCAGACTTGGCCCTGGCTCTGGCGATGATAGATGTAATAGTCAACGAGGGGCTTTATGATGAAGATTTCGTGGATAAGTGGACGGTTGGTTTTGATAAGCTTAGGGGCCATGTTCAGGACTATCGCCCCGAGAAGGTGGCGGAAATAACTTGGGTTCCAGCAGACCAAATTGTAAAGGCAGCCAGATTGTATGCCACCACCAGGCCGGGGCATATAGAGTGGGGTAATGCTCTTGACCACAACGTGAATAGCTTTCAAGCCTCCCGTGCTATCTCCATCCTGATGGCCATAACTGGTAACCTGGGCGTGCCCGGCGGAGAAATAGAATCACGTGGCTCGGGCTACCGTTTTGGAGATTCTGAGTCCTCAGAGAGTGGTGTTTTAGGGCGATGGTCGTCTCAAATGGAACTTCGCAATATGATACCGAGGGAGAAACGACAAAATAGACTGGGAGCCGACTTAAATATGTTACCAGATGTGCGCTATGTTCTCCCTCACTCCGTCATAAAGTCTATTTTGAAAGGAGAACCTTATCGTATTCGCGCCGCTTTTGTTCAGGCATCCAATCCTCTGTCCTGCTGGCCTAATGCTCAGGAGGCGTACCAGGCATTCCAGAGGCTAGATTTTCTAGCTGTATCTGATATGTTTATGACGCCGACAGCGGCTTTAGCTGACATACTGTTTCCGGTAGCCAGCTATCTCGAGTTTGATGGTGTTCAGATGCCGCCAAATGGCGCGGTGGTTCAAGTTCAGCGCAAGGTTGCCCAGATTGGCGAGTGCCGTTCGGATCATGAGATCATAAATGAGCTGGCAAAAAGGCTGGGGCTGGCAGAGTATTTTTGGGATAGTATTGATGCTTTTTGGGATGCGATTTTGGAACCAGTAGGCTTGACGTTTAGGGAGTTCAAGAAAATAGGTCTGTTTATTGGTAAAGAGAAACAGCCCAACAAGTACCGAAAATACGAACAAAATGGTTTTCGAACACCTTCAGGCAAGGTGGAGTTATATTCCAGCCGGCTGAAAGAGTGGGGATTTGACCCCTTACCCGTCTACTATGAGCCGCCTGAGACACCTTATAGCGACCCTGAACTGGCTAAAGAGTATCCGTTAGTATTTATCACTTGGAAATGGAAACCCTACCGCCACAGCGGAGGTCGGCAAATAGCTTCTTTACGAAATAGCCACCCCGAGCCAATTATTATGATTCACCCCGAAACGGCAAATAAACTGGGAATAAAGGAGGGCGACTGGGTATACATTGAGACCAGGAGAGGTCGGATAAGACAGAAAGCTACTTTAACCGCCGGTATTGATCCCAGGGTAGTCGGCGTTGATTATGGTTGGTGGTTTCCTGAGAAAGGGCTATCTGAACTATATGGTTGGGCAGAATCCAATGTTAACATTCTGACAAATGATAAGCCACCATTTAACCGGGAGATGGGGTCTGCTAATTTAAGGGGTTTTCTGTGCAAGGTCTACCCCGATAAATCGGGGTAACGCTGAGCAGGTTAGTTACAAGAGGGGAGGGCGAAGTTTGTCTCTAGGTCATGCCAGGAAGCCATGAGTGAGAGGCAGCGGGTGGTTTGAAACGTAGCCCTTCCTTAAACCTTCATGAAGGTCCTGTGTTATAGGCATTCGAGCGCCATATTCCCTCTACGGCCGCTCAGATTTCATAGGAATTATCGCAGGCGTGGAAAACAAGGGTATAATTAAACAAAGAAAGGAAGGAGGCGGGTAAAGGCATGAAAAACAGCGAGGTGGCTAAGGTATTTCAGGACATTGCTGACCTTCTGGAACTTAAAGGAGAGAATGTCTTTAAGATTCGCGCTTATCAGAAGGCAGCCCGGGCTATCGAGCACTACCCCCGAGAATTAAAGGTTATGATTGATGAAGGGGAGGACTTACGGAGTATTCCCGGTGTGGGTGAGGCAATAGCTAAGAAGGCTACCGAATTGATAACAACGGGCAAGCTTGGCTATTATGAGAATCTGAAGGCTGAGTTTCCTCAGGGAATAACTAATCTCCTGGCTATTCCCGGGATTGGTCCTAAGACGGCTAATAAGCTTTCCAGCGAATTGGGGATAAGCTCGGTAGATGAGCTGGAGCGTGCGATTAAGGAAGGCAAAGTAGCCAAACTTTTCCGCCTTGGCGATAAGACTGCTGAGAATATGCTTCGGCAGATTCAAGCCCTGCGCCGCAAAGACCAGCGCATCCCCATCGGCGAAGCTTTACCTATTGTAGAGGAAATCTTAGCTGCTCTCCACTCTGTCCCTGGCGTAAGAAATCTCACTGCCGCTGGCAGCTTGCGGCGCTTTCGGGAAACAGTGGGCGATATTGACCTCATGGGCACTGCTGATAACCCTAAAGAAGTTATAGATGCTTTTGTTGCCTTACCCCAGATAGCTCAGGTGCTAGCTCAAGGGTCGACTAAAGCCAGTGCCATTGTCAGCAATGGACTGCAGGTTGACTTAAGGATGGTCGAGCATGACTCCTTCGGTTCTTTGCTTCAATACTTTACTGGCAGCAAACAGCACAACATTTCCCTGAGGGAAAGAGGGCGAAAGCAGGGGTTGAAGCTAAGTGAATATGGGATAACTGTTGTAGCCACAGACAAGCTGGAAAAATTTTCTCTAGAGAAGGAGTTCTATAGTCGGCTGGGGCTTCAGTATATCCCACCGGAACTCAGAGAAGCTCAGGGTGAAATAGAAAAGGCTGAGCAAGGAGCTATACCCAAGCTTGTGGAGTTATCTGACATAAAAGGAGACCTTCATGTGCATACTGAATGGAGCGATGGACATGATTCCATTGAAGAAATGGCTCGGGCTGCTAAAGATGCGGGCTATCAATATATTGCAATCACGGAGCATTCCGCTGGGCGTGGTATTGCTCATGGTCTCGATGTGGAGAGGCTGAGGAAGCAAGTTGCTGAAATCAAAGCTCTTAACAAGCGTTTAATTGAAATTCATGTGCTCACGGGCGTTGAGGTTGATATTCGGGCGGATGGTAACTTAGATATGCCACAGGAGGTTCTATCTGAATTGGATATAGTGATTGCTGGTGTGCATTCCGCCATGAACCAAAGTGAGGAAAAGATGACCCGCAGAGTAATAAACGCCATAGAAAACCCCGATGTTGACATGATTGCCCACCCTACTTGCCGCCTTATAGGGGAACGCGAGCCCATAGCCATAGACTTAGAAGCCCTCTTCCAGGCGGCAGCCAAGCATCGTAAGATTATGGAGATTAGCGCCATGCCTGAGCGCCTTGATTTAAGAGATACTCATGCTTTCCGTGCCCGAGAATCGGGGGTGAAGCTCGCTATCGGGACCGATGCCCATAGCGTTGCTCATCTGAGCTTTATGCGGTTCGGGGTTGGTGTGGCTCGGCGGGCTTGGTGTGAGCCGCAGCATATATTAAATACTTTGCCCCTAGCAGAATTGCTTGCCATTTTAAGTAAGAATGCGGCGTGAGATTGTGTGGCAACACTTTGGGGTAGGTCAGATTTTAGGTGCTCTAACTTGCCTCCTCTACTTTTCAGCCGACTATTGCCGAAGTTTGGCGCTGGTGGTAAATTTGATGTCAGCGTGAATGAATATAGGCCGAAGATAAACCTGCGTCGGTCGGCCCTCTTGATGGTTCTCGCTATCGGCCTCATGATACTGGCGGGATGGCTTCTGGCTCGTGAAAACTTTTATCAGATGCTGGGAGCCGTCAGAACTGCTAACCCCGTGTTCATAGTAGTAGCCATAGCCGTATATTTCTTCAGCGTGGGGATTTGGGCCATCCGCTGGCAAAAGGCGTTATCTTTCATAAACTGCGAAACAAGTTTCAGTGCTCGCTATCTGATACTTTGTGCCACCATTTTCTTTAATAATATCACTCCTGGTGCACGTGTTGGTGGCGACCCGTTCGGCAGAGTTTACATGCTGCATAAGCTGGAGAATACGAGCTATTCGTCAGGTATGGCTTCATCGATTGGTGAGCACGCTCTTACTCCCTTGGTTATTGTCTCGTTCTTAATAGCAGGCTTGTTTTTGCAATTTGGCAAGACGTCACTTCGGTTAGGTTTAGTTCTCATACTAGCATTGATTTTTGCCGCTTTCGGAATAGTCTTTATTCCCCGTGTGTTTTTCAAAAGAAAGATTGCGGTCAAACGTATAAGTAAGATTACAAACCGTGTTCTCGGTTGGTTTGGAAAGGGGGGAAGTGTTGAAGAAATAATGGGAGGGATTGAGGCTTTCTATACAAGTTCTTATTCCACGATAGATAAATGGAGGAAGATATTTTGGATAGGACTGTTCACACTAGTAATCGGAGCGCTTGATGTTTTTCGGCTTTACATTATATTTCTAGCCTTGGGTTATTATCCTAAATTATCCATGCTTTTGGTTGCGTCTGCACTACCGACTATCGTTGGCCTTATTCCATTTCTACCAGGAGGATTAGTGATTGTGGAAGGGTCATTAATCTCGATTTTTGCCCTTTTTGGTGTTCCTCTGAATTTGGCAATAGCAGCTACAGCAATCGAGCGGGGAATCTCGTTTGTGCTTAGCACCATAGTAGGGGCTGGAGTCTTCTCCTATCTGGGAGTCAAGATGGCAGCAAAACCTGGAGTTCGCAGCTAAGTCAAGATGCGCGTAGCATTGGTTGGTGACGAGTATTATCCTGACAAAGGCGGTGCTGCCCGTTATGCCTTTGAGTTAAGCCTTCAGTTGGTTAAGCTAGGTATAGAAGCCGTGGTGATCACGCATGCGCATCTCGGCCAACCTGAAGAGGAGGAAATTGCTGGGGTTAGAATCAAACGAGTGCAAGGCTTCGTGCTAAGTCACCCGCACCGTGCTGCCTCGCTGCTTCTTTTTCGCCGCTGCCATAAATATATCTTGGATACGGGTTTCGACGTCATCCATGGGTTGGATATTTATTCCACTATGGCGCAAGCGGCGATTAGCTTTGCACACAAACACCGAATCCCTTGCGTCATAACCTGCCACACAGCCATGGACTCGCCCCTTTTGACATTTCTGCAACGCTTCATAGGCTTGGCACCCAGGAAGGCTGATCGCCTAATAGCTGTAAGTCAGGCATCGGCGCGATTTGCCCGTTCGTTGGGCTTTCCCGAAAAAAGAATAACTGTTGTTTACAACGGTGTTGACCTATCGTGCTTCAATAGGGAAGTAGACAGTTCCCTAATGCGAAAGGAATTGGGTATTGGTGACGAGCCTCTTATAGCGACAGCATCGCGTCTGATCAATAGGAAAAGCCCTGGTCTGCTCATCTCGGCCTTTGCCAGGGTCTTAGAAGTCGTTCCAGATGCCAAGCTGGTTATCGCTGGTTCCGGTCGAGAAGAGAATAATCTGTCTCGCCAGATCAAGGATTTGAACATCGCCAGTTCGGTATTCCTGGTGGGGGAACTGCCAAAGGAAAAAGTCGCTCAGCTCATGGCAGCAGCTGATGTTTTTGCTTTACCCTCTAAGATAGAATCCTTTGGACTGGCACTGCTGGAAGCTTCGGCTGCCGGTGTGCCAGTAATATGCTCAAACTCAGGTGGAGTTCCCGAAGTTTTCCAAGACGGTTTCAATGCGCTCTTGTATCCCCCGGGAGATGACGAAGCTATGGCGCAGGCAATAATTCGTCTCCTTCAGGATAAAGAGCTGGCAAAAACGATTGGCGCAAACGCCGTGCAAACCGCCAGTAGATTCATTTGGGAAACGACCGCCAGGCAGACAATCCGAGTTTACGAAGAATTGTGACAAGAAAATGGCTCAAGTTGCTCTCACCATTGACGTTGGGCATACAAACATAACCTATAGAATCAAGTCTAGATTCTGGCTGGCTAAGTCGCTAAAGACATCGGCTATCCTATCTCGGAGGTGTATAAAACGTAGTCTACTCACCTAATATCTGAATAGTAATCTTTCTGGATCTGGGGCGATTATCAAAATCCACGAAAACTATCTGCTGCCAGGTGCCCAGAGTTAACCTCTTGTTAACAAAGGGTATTACTAGTGAAGCTCCCAAGACAGAAGCGCGCACATGGGAATGACCATTCCCCTCCCCCCAGGTTCTATTATGCTCATAAGGAATATTCTGGGGTATCACCCTATCCCACATATTTTTAAAATCGGAAAGTAGATTTGGCTCATACTCTATGGTGGTTATCCCGGCTGTTGAACCGACTGTGAACAAAGTGACTATTCCATTAGCAACACCAGATTCCTCGACAGTCTTTCCCACTTGAGGGGTTATGTCGATAATATCGCAATTACCCATTGATTTAAGGGAGATGTCTTTAGTGATTACGGTCATATCTTTACCTCCTGCCAAATGATATCGTCCAATTCAAACACAGGTCCATCACGGCATACCCGTTTCAAGCCTTTCCTGGTCTTTATAGTGCAGCTATAACAAGCTCCAAATCCACATCCCATCCTCACCTCAAGGGAAACTTGACATTTCTTGAGCTTGAGATTGTGGGAGGGTACGAGACCCTCCCCTACGATGGTTTTTTCCTCTCCCTTCAAGGGAGAGGGATTAAGGGAGAGGGCCATCGCTTTATACATGTCTACTGGACCACAGGCATAGATCTGGTCAGCCCAGTTTAAGAAATCAGGCAGGATATCCGTGACTTTGCCTTTCTGGCCCATGCTGCCATCCTCGGTGATGGGAATATATTGGACTCCGTTTGGTAAAGGGGGGAGCTTGCTTGGCTTTCTGCTCGTGGAAGAAAAGGGATAGAGCTGAGCAGCAGCGCTCGCACCGTGGATTAAAGTTATCTGGTGCTGTGACGAGGCATGTTGCATCAAAAAGACGAGCGGAGCGATGCCAATCCCCCCAGCTACCAGTAGCAAGTTTCTTGCTTTCGGTTCGATAGTAAACCCTTTGCCTAAGGGGCCCAGAATATCTATTCTGTCACCCTTCTTTTGCTGTGATAGCCAGAGGGTGCCTTTGCCTGCGACCTTGAACAGAAGGGCAAGCTCCTGCGATGAAATCTGATGAACGCTGAAGGGGCGACGTAATGTAAAGTCTCCACACCGCACTGTTATGAATTGCCCTGGCTGAGCTGTCACTGCTATATCTGGCGCTTCAATCCACATGAGGTAAACACCAGGCATGAGCTCTAAATTGGAAGCTACGGTGCATAAAGTTTGTTTCATATCAACATCCAAATAAAAGCAAAAGTCAAAATGACAGAGCAAAAATCAAAAGCCAAACATTTTTCCATTTTGTCCCGATTAAATCGGGATTGATTTTTATTTTAACCTTTGCCTTTTGATTTTCTTAAGTACTCTCGGAGTGGTTGAACGCTAAAGCTTTGGCTCTCACTCGCTAATGCTTCTATAGCTACCTGAGCCGTATCCAATGAAGTGAAGCAGGGTATCCTCTTTTCTGCCGCAGCACGCCTGATGGCTAATCCGTCCTTCAACGGAATGCGCCCTCCAGTGATGGTATTAATCACTGCGCTCACGGAACTATCTTGAATGATATCAATAACATTAGGATGTCCCTCGCTCAGCTTTTTGGTCACCATTTTGACCGGAAGCCCCAGAGATTCAATCATCTCTGCGGTCCCCTCCGTAGCATAGAGCCCGTACTGAAGGGAATGCAGTTTTTTGATTAGAGGCTCAGACTCAGCTTTATCCTTGTCGGCGATGCTGAGTAGCAGACTACCTCTTCGCGGCAGCATCAATCCAGCAGCTAAAAGTGCTTTAACTAAAGCTGCCTCAAAGCTGTAGTCCACTCCCATAACCTCACCAGTGGATTTCATTTCAGGACCAAGGTAGCTATCTACTCCAGTCAATTTGGACATAGAGAAAACGGGAGCCTTTATCCCTACCAACTTTTGTCTCCTCCACAACCCGCCTTCATAACCTTGCTCCTTGAGGCTAATCCCAGCCATGACCTTAGTGGCAATTCTTACCATGGGCACGCCAGTTACCTTGGAGATAAAAGGCACAGTTCGGCTGGCCCGGGGATTTACCTCAAAAACATATACCGTTGAGCGACCGTTTTCCCTCATGATTACCATCTGGACGTTCATCAATCCTTTAATCCCAAGAGCCAGTCCAATCCTGATGGTGTGTTCCACCATGGCGTTTACTTCGTCTTGCGTAAGATTGATTCCCGGATAGATAGCTAGGGCATCACCGCTGTGTACGCCAGCTCTTTCAATATGCTCCATCACGCCAGGAATGAGAACTCTTTCCCCGTCGCAAATAGCATCTACCTCGACTTCCTTACCCTGGAAGTATTTATCAATAAGCACAGGATGCTGGCTATCCATCTCCAGAGCGAGTGTCAGGTAGCGGATTAATTCAGGTTCATTATAGACAATTTCCATAGCTCGACCCCCCAGGACATAGCTGGGGCGCACTAGCACTGGGTAGCCCAGCGTCTTAGCCACATTTAGGGCCTCCTCCAACGACCTCACCCCGGCCCCGGGCGGCTGGGGAATGCCTAATCTAGCTAGAAAATCTTCGAAGCGATGACGGTCTTCAGCTATGTCTATGGCTTCGGCGCCTGAGCCCAGTATCGGCAAATTGTTCCGGGCTAGGGATTCCACTAAATTAATGGGTGTTTGTCCGCCAAGCTGGACGATAGATGCTGGAGTAGAGTCGTTGTTACTCTCATTCTCAAGTATATCTCGGATACTTTCCTCATCTAAAGCTTCGAAGTAGAGGCGATTGCTGGTGTCAAAGTCGGTGGAAACTGTCTCAGGATTAGAATTGACCAGGATGCTCTTCATTCCTATTTCTTGAAGTGCCCAGGCGGCATGGACGCAGCAATAGTCAAACTCGATTCCCTGCCCGATGCGTATAGGGCCGCTGCCGATAACCACGGCTTTCTTTTCTGCCAGAGGCTCGGCTTCGTTTTGCTTCTCATAAGTGCTGTAGAAGTAAGGGGTCTCAGCGTCAAATTCAGCAGCGCAGGTATCCACCATCTTGTACACTGGACGGATCTGCCATTGATGGCGAGCCTGTCTTACCTGCTCGGGCAACCTGTCGGCTAAAGTGCCTACTTGCTCATCGGAGAAGCCCAGTCTCTTCGCCTGCCACAAAAGCTCCGGCGTCAGTGGTTCGGAAAGCAGCCTCCTCTCCATATCCACAATATTCTTAAACTTATACATAAACCAGGGGTCTATCCCGGTGAGCTGGGAGAGTTCTTCAGGTGTGGCTTCTCTGCGCAACGCCGCCATAATCGCCCATAGTCTTAAGTCGTTAGGGTGAAGTGGGTAAGAATGAAGTCCCTCTCCTTTACTCCAATTGGGGTCCTCCCAAAGCAGAGTGCGTTTGCCGAATTCCAGGGAGCGCACTGCCTTTTGTAGAGCCGCCTCAAAACACCTGTCAATAGCCATGACCTCACCAGTGGCTTTCATCTGGCTGCCAACTTTTCGGTCGCCCAAAGCGAATTTATCAAAGGGCCATCTGGGAATCTTGACTACGCAGTAGTCCAGGGCTGGCTCGAAAGACGCCAGCGTTTTGCCCGTGACCCTATTGGGTATTTCGTCGAGCCTCTTGCCTATGGCTATTTTGGCAGCCACCCGAGCAATAGGATAGCCAGTAGCCTTACTGGCTAAAGCCGAGCTACGGCTGACACGCGGGTTGACTTCAATTACGTGGTATTGGCTTTCTTTAACTCCTATTTGGTCGGGAGCCCACTTTTTGGCTACGATGGGATGTGGAGTAAGAGCAAACTGTATATTGCAGCCACCCTCGATTTTCAGTGCTCTTATTATCCTCAGACTGGCTGACCTCAGCATCTGGTATTCCTTGTCAGTGAGAGTCTGGCTGGGGGCTACTACGATACTATCCCCAGTATGCACGCCCATGGGGTCAATGTTCTCCATGATGCAGACGGCGATGCAATTGTCAGCAGCATCCCGCATGACTTCAAATTCAATTTCCTTCCAACCTAAGACGCATTGCTCGACCAGAACCTCGTGGCTCATGCTGGAATCGAGTCCGTTGGTCACAATCTGCTTAAGCTCTTCAATAGTATGGGCAATGCCTCCACCCGTGCCTCCTAGGGTGTAAGAAGGGCGGACAATGAGAGGCAAGCCAATTGACCTGGTCAGTTCTACAGCTTCTTTCACCGATTTCACGGTTTTGCTGGCCGGCACCGGCTCGCCAATATCCAGAAGAAGCTGCTTGAACAAAGACCTCTCTTCAGCTTTTTTTATCGTTTCTATAGGTGTGCCTAAGGAACGGACATTATACTTGTCGAGTATGCCGGCATCGGCTAACTCCACTGCCAGATTGAGCCCTGTTTGCCCTCCCAGGGTCGGCAATAAGCCGTCAGGGCGCTCCCTCTCAATTATGCGAGCTATGACTTCCGCAGTGAGAGGCTCGATATAGACAATATCAGCAATACCTTCGTCGGTCATGATGGTGGCTGGGTTTGAGTTCACCAGAACCGTGGTCACGCCTTCCTCCCGTAGAGCCCGGCAAGCCTGAGTCCCGGAATAATCGAACTCCGCCGCCTGCCCGATGATTATCGGCCCCGAGCCAATGACTAAGACCTTAGATATTTTGAACATCTAGGCTCCCGCGTAACTCTCTAAAGTGTGAATACAAGCACGATGAAGATTATCCATAGCATTATTAGTATCCAAACTATAGATCTTGATCCTTCAAATCCCCGTGGCGGCGCGTACTTAGGGAACCTCTTCCATAAGAATTTCCACCATCCATAGCGTGGGTACTGCTCATTAAGCTTCTTGTATTTCTCCTTCTCTTCCTCTGTCAATCCATCCCAATGGTCGAGACTCCAGGCTATCTTATTTTTCCGCATTCCCAATTCGTCCTCTATTTCACGCATCCTTTCATAGTTGATACTAGTGAGAAATTGCATTCTATTTAACCAGCGTTTCCAAAAGTGAAGAATCGCGATTATCCCTGCACCTAGTACCAAGACTAAGCATCTAATATTCCTTTCAAGAAGCGAACTACCTGTCATGCTATATATCACTGCTCCCAATAATGCCACATTGACAGACATGAAAACGCTGGTAGCGATCCATACTTGACTCCCGATGGAATCGTTATGTTGCTGGCAAACCTCATACTCCTTAAGTAAGACCTCTTGCTGATTTCGTTCCACTTTATCTTTCATTTCTCCCTCACCATCTCCAGAAATCTTTCAAATAGATACATGTTGTCCCAAGGGCCAGGGGAGGCTTCGGAGTGGTATTGAATGGATAGAATGGGCAACTCTCGGTGGCGGAGACCCTCCACCGTGCCGTCGTTTAAGCTTATGTGGCTGACCTCCAGTCCCCCTTTCAAAGTATCGGCGTGTATGGCGTAGCCATGATTTTGAGCGGTGATATAGACTCTGCCCGTAGCTAAATCCCGCACAGGATGGTTGCCCCCACGATGCCCGAATTTGAGCTTAAAAGTCTGGGCCCCCAAGGCTTTACCTATGAGCTGATGCCCCAGGCATATGCCCATTATCGGCTTTTTACCTATAAGATTTCTTACCGTCTCCGCTATGTCATCGAGAAGGGCAGGGTCACCGGGGCCCGGGGAGAGAACAATGCCATCGGGATTCAGGGCTAGGATGTCTTTTGCTGAAGCGGTGCATGGGATGGCGGTTGCTTGGCAGCCCAAGTGACTCAGGATGCGCAATATGTTGTATTTCAAGCCATAGTCGATAACCAAGATATGAGATTGCGGAGCCTGTTCCGAGCGTGAGCGAGGAATCTCGCCCAGGCTGCTTCGGCTTCGCTTCGCAACCGCTGACGCTCCTCGCAATGACAGATAAGGCAGGGGCACAGTGGCAGGCGCACGGCATTGCCATTCATATGCCTTCTTGGTGCTAACCTGACGAACAAAATTAACAGAATCATATCTGGGTAAGGCCTTTAGCTCTTCTGACGCCTCTTCAATGGTCATCTCCGAACTGAGAATGCCCATCATCACTCCAGTTGACCTCAGGTGCCGAGTTAAGGCACGGGTATCTATGCCGCTGATGCCAGGAATGCCATAAGCCAGTAAGAACTCGTGCAAAGTGCGAGTGCTTTGCCAGTGACTAGGGCGAGGGCAATATTCTCGGACCGCTAAACCTCTGACCTGAATTTGCTGGGATTCAAAATCGGAGTCGTTGATGCCATAGTTGCCAATCAAAGGATAGGTAGGGACCAGGATTTGACCAGCGAAGGACGGGTCGGTAAGCATTTCCTGATAACCGGCCATGCTGGTATCGAAAACTACCTCACCATAGGTAGTAGCCTGAGCGCCAAAGGCCTCGCCTTCGTAAACCGAGCCGTCTTCGAGAACTAAAATCGCCTTCTTAACCATGAGATTCTTCGCTTCGCTCAGAATGACAAGGAGTGCGCTCAGAATGACAAGGGATGGAGGCAAAACGCCTTCTTAGTAAGTCATCCATATAAACTATCCTGCCATTTGCTATGGTGGCCATTACCTTGCCCTTAAACCTATAGCCATCGTAGGGAGTGTTTTTGCCTTTGGAGGCGAAATTGTGGCTATCCACTACCCATTCCCGGTCAGGGTCAAATATGGTGATATTAGCTGGGGCGCCTGCCTTTAAGGTGCCCAGTTCACCATTTCGACCAATGACCTTCGCTGGCTCATAAGTTAGCTTAGAAATTAGCTGGGCAAGGCTTATTTCGCCGCGGTGCACCAAGCTCATAAGGCAGCCAAGAGCGGTTTCCAAGCCGCTGATGCCAAAAGCCGCTAGCTCTAGCGGACAGTTTTTATCTATCAGGGTATGTGGTGCGTGGTCGGTGGCGATAGCATCGATTACGCTGTCTCTAAGTCCTTTAATTAAGGCTTCGACATCCTCTTTAGTGCGCAGGGGCGGGTTTACTTTGGCATTGGTATCAAAGGGTTTGTTGGGCGACTCGCCTGCAATTCTCTCTTCGGTTAACGTCAGGTGGTGGGGTGTGACCTCAGCGGTTACTGAAATCCCTTCTTCCTTGGCGCGGCGAATGAGCTCTACAGAGCCTTTGGTGCTGACATGGGCAATATGAAGTCTGGCCTTGGTCAACTTGGCCAGAATCAAGTCGCGGGCTACCATGACCTCTTCAGCAGCGGCGGGAATTCCTTTCAGCCCCAACTTGGCAGATACCTGACCTTCATTTATGACTCCATTGTTGCTCAGCGTCTTATCCTCACAGTGGTCAATGATTGGCAAGCCCAGGTCTCGGCTATACTCTAGGGCACGACGCATAAGCTGCGAGTTTGCTACAGGGTTACCATCGTCGCTGAAGCCAACCACTCCAGCTCGAGCCAGTGCGGCCATATCAGTTAATTCCTCACCTCGTCTACCGTTGGTGATACAGCCTATGGGAAGAACAGCAACCAAGCCATCTTGGCTCGCTTTTCGCTTCAACCAATCTACAGCAGCCGGGTCATCTAAAGGAGGTTCGGTATTTGCCATACAACAGACGGTGGTAAAACCGCCTATGGCGGCGGCTTTTGTGCCTGTGGCGATGGTTTCCTTATCCTCAAAACCTGGCTCTCGGAGGTGGCAGTGAAGGTCTATAAAGCCGGGGCAGATGACCAGTCCTGTGGCATCGAGATTCTGTGCTGTCTCTTGGCTATGCTCAGGGCTTCGGCTCAGAGTGACAATGCCTCCTATCTGCACAATCTTGCCCCCAGCAATAAGCAAGTCACCAACCCGGTCTATGCCCTGGCTGGGGTTGATTATACGGCCACCACGGATAAGCAGAAACATAGCCTTTTTATTCATTGTCTGACATAGCTGCTGGGCTTGAACTGCTGAGCCCGGGCTTCCTTTTCCGAAGCAAAGATAATCAGATTCTCCGGTCTAATCTTCCGAGCAAAGTGGCTATCAGCGCTGTGATACTTTTTGTTTTCCAGCTTCCTTTGATGCCACTCTGAGCTGGCGACATACGGGGGACGAAGCTCATGGTCGCAATAGATACACCGCAATATTAAAGGCTGGCGGCTTACTATTTTAAACTCAGGCTTTATGTATCTTATCTCTGTTTCCTGGTTTGAGACGCAGTTTCGATTAGGACACTTCACTCCGGAGTCTCGCTTATAGACGGGATAATCCACCTTCTGGACAAAGGAATCCTTTTCTTCAGGAATCGAAACTTCCTTAGCGCCCAATAACAGGGCTAAGAGCGCCATTCTGACGGGCAACCCGTAAGCTGCCTGCTTGAAATACATGCTCCTAGGGTCAGCATCCATTTCATAGGCCAACTCATCAACACGAGGTAGTGGATGCATAACAAGTGCTTTCCTGAACTCCTTTCCTTTAAGGAGTTTTCTATCTACCACGGGGTAGCCTTTTTTCAACTCCTGTACCTCCACTGTGGGCGCTTGCCGTTCCTTTTGCAGCCTGGTGACATAAAGGGCGTCAACCCCCGCCTTCAGTTCCACTTGGATGCTTATGTCAGGCAGCATAGCAAGTTGATGGGGGCTGCTGGGAGTTAAGTATATGGCATCGATGGGAAAGAGCCTCCTTTCCAGTTCCTGGTTTAGATTCCGACATCTTTTCAGTTCACCTTCATATTCTGTGCTCAGCCTTCTGAGGACATGCTCCGGCATCTCAAGCCCTGGGCCAGGGCAGAAAAGAATAGTGGCACCAAACCTGGCTAAGGCGTAGATCAGGGAATGCACTGTGCGCCCGTGTTTCAAGTCTCCCCACAAAGCAATCCTGAGACCCTTGATGGCCTTTCTCTCTTTTCTAATAGTGTAGAGGTCGCACAATGTTTGGGTGGGATGTTCATGGCTCCCGTCACCAGCATTTATCACGGGGACGCCGGCGTAATCGGCGACCACCTTGGCTGCTCCTTCCCAGGGATGCCTGATAACGATGATATCGGCATAGCTCCCGACCACCTTGGCCATATCAGCAATGCTTTCGCCTTTGGCTAACGAAGTGGCGCCAATGTCAACAGCGCTTATGACATGACCTCCCAGTCTCAGCATAGCAGTCTCGAAGGATAACCGTGTCCTGGTGCTTGGCTCAAAAAACAAGCTGGCCATGATTTTTCCCTGACATAGTGTAGACTGCTCATTTGGCGAGTTCGCCATCTCATCTGCCAGCGAAAACAGCGCTTCGATTTCCCCGTTGGATAAATCGTTTATGGTTACCAGACTTCTATTGGCTAGAGTCACGGTGTCTCCCCCTTCAAATTCGCCTCACTAACTGCTCATTGGCCAGACTCGCGATTACCACCTTGTCTACACCATCAACCTCCTCCAGCTTGACCTGTATTTCCTCGTCCCGGGAGCTTGGTATATTTTTACCGACATAATCGGCCCGAATGGGAAGTTCCCGATGGCCACGGTCGATGAGCACGACTAATTGGATACAACTGGGACGTCCTAAATCCATCAAGGCATCCATGGCAGCACGAATGCTCCGTCCGGTATAAAGAACATCATCAACCAGAATTACTCGCTTGTCGGTGATACTGGTGGGGATATTAGTGTGGCTCTGGTTTGCAGACTTTAATTCCGCAGGGGAAATGTCATCGCGATAAAGGCCGATGTCCAGAGTACCTACGGGAATGGAGATTCCTTCGAAGCCTTCTATTATTTCGGCTATGCGCTTGGCTAAAGGTACTCCCCGCGTTCGCATGCCTACGAGCACAACATCCTCCGCCCCTTTATTCCTTTCGACAATCTCGTGGGCAATGCGAGATAATGCCCGCCCTATCTCTCTGGAGGTCAGGAGAATCTTTTCAGGCATCAAAAAACCCCCTGCCTTCAAACTGGCAAGAGGTCTTAGTTGATGCTTCTATCGTGTTGTGCTTAAGCATATTTCCCCTTACCAGCCTCACTGGACTGATTTAAAGGCATTAAACACTATGGCACAATCTCGAAAATAATGCAAGTTTTATGCGGGCGAATAGGCGGCAACTGTGGAGCACTGAGAATCTCAGAGTATTGCCTTGCTAGCTTCGCAGACATTAGAAGTGGGAAACTTGTCACAGTACCATAGAGAAAAGGGGTAGCGGAAGCTACCCCTTTTCTCTAATGAGGTTTAGGTTTACTGTCGAGGGATTTTGGTCGGCTCCGGGGTAACTGGTGTAGCAGATTGGGTGTTGCTCTCGAGGCGGGAAGCAGGCAGACGGGAAGCGCGGCGCAGGAAAGAGGGCATATCAAGGGCATCACTGCCGCCTCTTATCAAGCGACGCAGCTCTTCGGAGCTGCGTACTCCCCCGAGGGGTGCCTTAGCGAAGCCGGTAGCGATAACGGTGATTCGAACTTCGCTATCCATCTTGGGGTCAAAGACCACGCCAAAGATTATGTTGGCATCGGGGTGCACTGCTTGGCCGATTATCTGGGCAGCTTCATTGCACTCGAATAGAGTGAGACTGGGGCCACCAGTAACATTGAATAGCACTCCTGTAGCTCCGCTTATCGATACGTCGAGCAACGGGCTAGCCATAGCTGCCTTGGCCGCCTCAGCGGCACGACTCTGCCCACTGGCTTTACCCACAGACATCCAGGCTGGGCCAGCATCTTTCATCACCGACTTAATATCCGCGAAGTCTAGGTTGATCAATCCGGGAACAGTAACTACCTCAGAGATAGCTTGAACGCCCAAACGAAGAGCATCGTCAGCCAGCTTGAAAGCGCTGTCTACGCTTGTTTTGGCATCGCAGAGCTGAAGAAGGCGGTCATTGGGTATGATGATCAGTGTATCAACCTTGTTTGCGAGGTTAATTAACCCCTCCTCGGCTACCTGAGCTCTATGCGTTCCCTCGAAGGTGAAGGGCTTGGTCACCACGGCAATGGTAAGAGCGCCACTCTGTTTAGCCACCTCAGCCACTATGGGAATGCCGCCCGTGCCTGTGCCACCACCCATACCGGCGGCAAGGAACACCATATCAGCACCTTGTACAATCTCCTCGATTAGGCCGCGGCTTTCTTCTGCTGCTTTAGCTCCAACCTTATGGTCACCGCCAGCGCCCAAACCCTTGGTCAATTTCTCGCCCAGTTGAATTCTGGTAGGAGCCTCAGCCAGGGCCAGCGCTTGACCATCAGTATTCATGGCTATAAAGTCAACGCCCTTTATCCCTTCACGAACCATTCGGGTGATAGCATTGCAGCCGCCGCCACCGATGCCTATAGTTTTGATTCTTGCTGGACTTGGTGTAAATATTTGTTTTGCCATTCTAACCTCCTTTCACAAATCAGGCACGAAATAGCCTTCTAAAAGCGCGTACAAAGTTGCTCCAGATACCAGCGCTTTTTACCTGGAAAGCGCCCTCTTTGCCTCGCACCGGCCATAGGACTAATCCTAAGGTGGTAGCGTAAGCTGGGTCATGAAGGATATCGGAAATGCCATAAATGCCAGTGTTCAAAGGTCGGCCTTTGCGTACTGGAATTCGCAAAAGTGCCTGCCCTAACTCATCAAGCCCGGGCAGATTGGCTGTGCCACCTGTGAGCACTAAACCACAAGGTGCCAAAGTACGATAATCACTGGTGGGCATCTCCAGTAATATGAGTTGGAGCAACTCCTCCATGCGAGCCCGGATGATATTGCATAGGTCTTTATAAGAAGCGCTATGACCATTTTCGATACCCACTTGGGCCGAAGCGTCAAGCTCTAAAGTGGGGGTGACGTTGCCATATCTCCTCTTCATTTTTTCTGCAATATTAAAAGGCAGGCCCAAACCTATAGAGATATCGCTGGTTACCTGGTAACCGGCTACCGGAAGGATAGCGGTGTGATAGATGCTGCCATTCCTAAATACCGCTATGTCTGTAGTCCCACCCCCGATGTCAGCCATGATAACCCCGGACTCTCTTTCCTCTGGAGTTAATACTGCCTCTCCACTGGCTAACGGCTCGAGGATAAGGTCCTCAACATCGACGCCAACGCTGCGGACACATTTGGCCAGGTTCTGTATGGAAGTTACGGAAGCAGTGATGATGTGGGTTTCTACATCTAACCTAGCCCCGTGCATGCCTACTGGCTGTTTCACTCCTTCCTGTCCATCCAGAGCGTAGTATCGAGGAATAGCATGAAGTACCTTCCTTCCTTCGGCGACGGCAATATTACGAGCCGCAGCTAGCACCCGTCTAAGATCTTGAGTGCGTACCAATCGGTCCTCTCGCGGGATAGCTATTACCCCTCGATTGTTTAGACTACTTATATGTCTGCCAGTAACTCCAACATAGGCGGAGTCTATACGTATGCCGCTGATTCGTTGAGCTTCCCTCACCGATGCGGCGATGGATTGTTTGGCTTCGTCCATATTGACTACGATGCCTTTATGTAGGCCATGAGAGGGAACGACTCCCACTCCCAAAACTTCAATGTCATCTTCGGCTTTGACATTAGCCACGAGGGTGGCTATTTTAGTTGTGCCCACATCAATAGCTGAAATGATTTTCTTTGCCATTTTCACCTCCTTTTTTGCTGAGAATACCGCCTAGTTGAGTCGCTCGGCTACCCTTAATTTAGCGCTACGGCTGCGTGGGTTGGATTTTATCTCCAACGACGTAGGTTTAATAACCTTCCGTGAAACGAGCTTCAAGGTGGGCACATGCCCACAGCGACATATTACTGTTCCCGGGGGGCATACACAGCTACTGGCTGCGTAGCGCATGAATTGTTTAACTGTACGGTCTTCTAGGGAATGATAGCTGATGACTGTTAATCTTCCCCCGGGGCGGAGGAGGTTAATAGTTTGTTTGAGAGCCAGCTCCAGATTCTGTAGTTCATTGTTGACCGCGATGCGAAGAGCCATAAAGGTTCTTGTGGCCGGGTGAAGTTTGCCCCGATGTGTCGAGGCGCCTAAAGCTTGCTCTACCAAGCGGGCCAGCTCCACGGTGGTAACGATGGGGCGATTTTGAACGATATACCGCGCTATCCGTCGGCTGTGATGCTCTTCACCGTATTCTTCTAGGAGCTTAGCCAGCTCTTGCTCAGAGAAGCTGTTAATGATATCCGATGCGGTTAGCTCTTGCCCGCGATCGAACCTCATATTTAGGGGAGCATCGAGGTGGAAGCTGAAGCCACGTTCGGCTGTATCCAGTTGTAGAGAAGAAACACCGAGGTCGAAAAGAATACCATCAACTGGATGAAAGTGGTATCTTTCGCAGATAGCCTCAAGGTTAGCAAAGTTGTCATTAACCAAAATAACTGCTTCGCCATAGTCGCTGAGTTTATCCTGACTTATTCTGATGGCTTCAGGGTCAGCATCAATGCCTAAAAGTCTTCCTGAGGGTGAAATTTTTTCCAGTATGGCTGCCGCATGTCCCCCCAGCCCAACGGTGCAATCAACAAAGTAACCTCCTTGCCGAGGCTGTAGCCCTGCTATAACTTCGTCAAGCAGAACAGGCACGTGGACGGGCAAGGACATGGCAACGCTCATTCACTATACTCCAAAACTCTCAATTATCTGTGATGCCTGCTCTTCGGCCGATGTTTTCTCAGGCTTCCATTGGTCTTCGCTCCAGAGTTCGATGCGGTTATTGGCACCGACAACAATCGCTGTATCAGCAATACCGGCGTGCTCGCGCAGGGAATACGGCAATGTTATCCTCCCTTGCCCATCAAAAGAGGCACTGAAGGCAGAGCCGAAGATAGCGCGATTCAACTTCCTTAAGTTAGCTGGGGTTACTGCCTTGGCAGCCAGACTGTCGGACAACCTTTTCCATTCCGCTATTGAGTAAATAGCAATGCATTTCTCTCCCATCCCCTTGGCCAATATCACGCCCTCCTTTAGCTCTCGCCGGAATTTTGGCGGCAGAGGTACTCTTCCCTTCTCATCAACCTTATATGAATATTCCCCAAAGAACATATGAGGCCCTCTCAGCTCCTGTTTCCAATCTCATGCAAGTGCCAATCTCTCAGAAATCCCTCGGTTAATTCCGTCAATTCCTGTTGCGTCCTATTCAGATAATAATAGGTAATACCTGCGTCATCTCCTTTGCCCAGTATTCCTTGGCTAGTTAGACGCTCTATCTCTTTCTCCAACACAACTCTATCCGTCCCTTGGTTCACTGCAAGGCATTCAGTGGTGAACTTCAATTTGGGATATTTCATACAAAAAAGGAACACTCGCAATCTGGTGAGGTCATAGTTGTAATTCTGGTAAACCCCAGGCAACGTTTCTGCGTCCACACCTTTTGTCATGGCGTGCTCCTTTCTACCCCAATTCCCCACTTTTCCCCACAATCCTATTATAAACCTTATCTTTTCTTTGTCAATACCTTTTGGCGATTTTCCCGAATTTTTTGAACAAATTTTCGTCTTGGGATTGAGAACATAGGGGCGCTAAATCTAGCCCGGTGGGTAGATTGCTCCCTGAGAGCCAAAGTCACTGAGGAACACGGGACTTTGTTTTGTCGCTATTCATATGCTAAAATATTTTTTTGGGGATTTTTATCTTTACCGAGGGAATCCATGCGTATTGATATTCTGTGTCTCTTCCCGGAAATGTTTGATTCTCCACTCAACCAGAGCATCATCAAGCGTGCTCGGGAGGAGGGATTGGTGGACATTGTGATTCATAATATCCGCGACTATACGCATGACAAACATCATACTGTGGATGACTATTCCTATGGCGGTGGACCTGGCATGGTGCTCAAGCCCGAGCCTATCTTTGAGGCAGCCGAGATGATAAAACAGCAACTTGGTGTAACTGAGATGCCCATTATATTGCTGACTCCCCAAGGCCGCCTCTTTTCTCAATCTGTGGCTCAGGAATTAGCGCTCCACCCTCATCTGATGTTAATTTGTGGCCACTATGAAGGTTTGGATGAGAGGGTGTGTGAATACTTAGCTACTGACGAAATCAGTATTGGGGATTATGTACTTAGTGGGGGAGAATTGGCGGCCTTGGTAGTGGTGGATGCTGTCGTTAGACTTATACCGGGAGTGCTTGGCTCACAGGATTCTGCCAGCAGTGATTCTCATAGCAATGGGCTTTTAGAATATCCCCAATATACCCGGCCTCAGGTATATCGGGGGTGGGCGGTACCCTCGGTTTTGCTTTCAGGAAATCACGGCGAGATTGCCCAATGGCGACGCCGTCAGGCTATACTGCGGACGGCCACACGGCGCCCCGACCTTTTGAAGAAGGCTAATCTCTGCGACGAGGAGAAGAAATGGATATCAGAGAACTTGTTAAGCCCAAAGTAAATCCTAATATCCCTCAAATTTCCGCTGGGGATACAGTCAGGGTTAGTTTGAAGGCTAAGGAAGGGGATAAGGAGCGACTGCAACATTTCCAGGGAGTGGTGATTAAAGTGCGGAAGGGCGTCAATGGTGGAAGCTTTACGGTGAGGAGGGTGTCTTATGGCGTTGGAGTGGAACGTACTTTCCCGTTCCAATCCCCTTTTATGGAAAATGTGGAGGTGCTCAGGCATGGGCAAGTGCGCCGAGCCAAGCTCTATTATCTACGCAGGCTCAGCGTTAAGCAGGCTCGACTTAAGGAAAGGCGAGAACGGGCAATAGAGCAAGCCATGCCTCAAGAGGAACCCCAAGAAGGGCCGACTCAAGAAGAACCAACCTCTGAATGAACTACGCCGAGGTGGCCGTCAACTCCCCGGGGAGCCTGTCGACTTTTAGCTATGCCATACCGCCGGGGCTCAATGTTAGTGTCGGGCAAGCAGTCTGGGTGCCCTTTGGCTCACGAGTCATTCAAGGGATTGTGCTCCGATTATCAGACAAGCCAGCGGTTGCAGAAACCAAGGAAATAGCTGGTATTATTGCCGATTTTCCTTTGCTTTCCCCAATACAAATGGAGCTTGCCCGGTGGATAAGCGAACACTATTTTGCCCCCCCTTTCGATGCCCTAGCTTTAATGCTGCCTCCAGGATTTGAGAGGCGGGCTATTACTTACTTTCAGCTAACAGCCCCTGATTCAATCAGGGGCCAGGTAGATTTATCATCATTAACACCGGAGCAAAGGCAAGCCCTTCATATTGTGGGTAGGGAGAAGAAGATAAGTTTGCCTGAGCTGGAAAAGGCAATTGGCAAAAGAAAAGCCAGACAGGTCACTGAACAGTTGCTAGACCGTCAGCTGGTTACCAAAACGCTGGAATGGGAAAAGGCCAGGATCAAGCCCAAAACGCTCCCTTATATTAGGCTAATAGCCGACAAAGCAGAAATTGAAGCGGCGAAGGCTCGCTTGGCTAAGTCTAGAGCTTATAAACAGCTGGAACTCTTAGAATTTCTGACCGGGCAGACTCAACCTATTCCAATCAGCGAATTGAAGAAACGTCTCAATTGCTCTCTGGCCACTATCAAAGCTCTGGAGAGTCACCATTTAATCTCTGTGGAAAGGCTCAGAATTAGACGAGACCCCTTGGCTCACCTCAGCTTCACGCCTTCTCCACCTCCCGTTCTCACTTCATCTCAACAAGCTGCTTGGGAATCGATCCGGGATGTCATTGTGGGGAAAGATAAGCCATCTAGCGGTCCACCGGTTTTCCTCCTTTTCGGTGTTACGGGCAGCGGCAAGACTGAGATTTACCTGCGAGCTTTGGCTCAGGTGATTGCCGCCGGTAAGCGAGGCATTTGCCTCATCCCGGAAATCGCTTTGACTCAACAAACAGTAGAGAGATTTGCTAATCGCTTCCCCGGGCGTGTGGCAGTACTGCATAGCGGCCTTTCCCCGGGAGAGCAGTTTGACGAATGGCAATGGATAACGGAAGGGAACTGCGACGTCGTCATCGGACCCAGGAGTGCCTTATTTGCACCCCTGCCTGACCTCGGTCTTATCATTATTGATGAAGAGCATGAGTGGACCTATAAGCAAGAAGATAAGTCGCCTCGCTATCATGCCCGCGACGTGGCCATTAAATTGGCTCAGCTCAGTGATGCTGTTGTTATCCTGGGCAGTGCTACCCCTGATATTGGCAGTTTTCATAAAGCCCAGCAAGGCGAGTATCATCTTGTAGAACTCAAAGAAAGAATTACTCCTCGAGGTTATTCCCCTCTCCCCGAAGTCAGCCTAGTGGATTTAAGAGAGGAACTTAAAACTGGAAACACAGGCTTGTTTAGCCGTTCTTTATTAGCGGCCATGAAAGAAACTCTCACACAGGGCGGGCAGATAATCCTTTTTCTTAATCGTCGGGGCACAGCGACTTTTGTTCGCTGTCGTGACTGTGGCTTTGTCTTTCGCTGTCCCCGTTGTTCCGTAGCCCTTACCTACCATTCGGTGGAGAGAAGGCTAATTTGCCATCGCTGTCGTTATTCGGTTGCAATACCTCAGAGTTGTCCCCAGTGTTTTGGGCGGCATCTCAGGTTTCTGGGCATTGGCACACAGAGGGTGGAAGAAGAGGTAAGGCATTTCTTCCCTGAAGCCAGATTGCTCCGCTGGGACAGGGACGTGATTACCAAGAGGTATGCTCATGAGGAGTTACTGATGGATTTTCGTGACCATAAAGCGGATGTGCTTATTGGCACACAGATGATAGCCAAAGGATTAGATTTGCCTCAGGTGACCCTGGCCGGGATAATAAACGCTGATACTGGCCTTAACTTTCCTGATTTCCGGAGCACTGAGCGCACCTTTCAGCTTCTATGTCAGGTAGCGGGCAGGGCTGGGCGTGGAGTTAAAGCCGGAAAGGTTATCATCCAGACTTATTCCCCTGATAACTACGCTATTCAAGCAGCCGCCAAGCATGATTACCTCGGTTTTTATCATAAGGAGATAGATTATCGCCGCCGATATAGCTATCCCCCTTTTAGCCAATTAGTTCGTCTGGTTTATAGCCATACCAATGAACAATTATGTCGCCGTGAAGTAGAGAGGGCCTATCGTCTGATTCTTGAGGAAGGGGCAAGAGAGGGCACTACTAATTTCAATGTAATTGGTCCTGTGCCTGCCTTTGCCCTCCGAGCCAGGGGCAGGTATCGCTGGCAACTTTTCCTCCGTGGCCCTGAGTCAACCCGAATGTTATCTAAGCTCACCTTGCCGCGGGGCTGGACTATAGATGTCGACCCCGTCGGGATAGTTTGATTTTGCCAAATCATCGGCAGACGACGGGTCAACTCTATTTTTCTCCGCCACTCGTCAGTGCAAGCCCCTCGCCTCTTGTCATTCTGAGCCTCGACTTATCGGGGCGAAGAATCTCACCTTCGCTCAGGCCTGTCCTGAGCGAAGTCGAAGGAGTAAACACCGTGTGGTAATCTCGCATAATTATCTTGAGATTGCTTCGTCCCGATGAATTGGGACTTGCAATGACGAAAACTAAAGGGCTCGCAGTGGCAAGTGACTATGCTATTTTTAGTCCTTGGGCGCCATAGAGTAAGAGCCGAGGCTGGCCTCGGCTCTTACTTCATTTCACTTCACTTGCCTTGGGGCTTACCCTGTTACGTTCATGAGCCCCTCGTCGACCATAAATCGTGGCTCCAATTCAATATTCTTACAATCGGGTCAACAAAGCCCACCCTCACCACTGTTCTTATAGCCTCGTGCCGGGAGATAAAGTTGGCTATGGGAGGGCCAATCTTATAATAGAGAGATACAAACTTGGCGCCCAAGCTATTGGGCAGCAGGGCAGTGTCTCTAAACTCTCTCAGGATGTCCAGTTCCTTTGCTGTATCGGTACCATAGGCTGCGGTGGCGATAGCACATATTCCCTGCGGAGGTTGTGTCGGTCCTTCGTAACCGCCGTCAAATCCTGTTCCTTGCAAGTCGGCCAGAGACGGTGAAGTATCCGCTCTTATTTTCGCCCACATATAGCCGCTGTAGCCATTGATGGTGGCCGTATTGACTCCACTGTCTGAGCATTGTGCCCACTCGGTGCCGTTCCACCACCGAAGCCGGAGATATTTCTCGTATCTCCTGTCAACGCCTCCCAAGTCATCTTCGGTATAATAAAGCCTTATCTCAATCTGGATGGCTTGCGAAGTATCGGGAACGTAGACATCGATATATTTACCTAGCGAGCCGAAATTGGAGGGGGGGTCGCCGCCGGGGTTAGCAGGGTATCGAAAAACAGTCACGTTAGCTGTGCCGTCTACCGCAACCTCGGTGTCAGCCACGTCCTTGGCATCAACGGTGCCATCGGTTACCGTCTCTGTTACTCCAGCATTCAGCCAGGGCGTGAAATTCACACCGTCGCTTATAGCGTCGCCTGTGCCAACAGGGTATGGTCCGCTGGCATGACCCCACCAGTTGTAGCGGGCGTCCACCGTCCCACCTCCATCGTTCACCACGCCAAAATCAGTGTTGCCGACGATCTTGTTGAAACGAGCTTCCAGGGTAGAATCATCGCAAACATATATGCCTATAGCATCATTGTTGGAGATAGTGGACGCTTTTACCTCTGCAGTGGATGGGCCCCAATCGTCCCCCGGTATACCTATCAGGATACCTACTCCGTTTTCCATGATGCCGAAGCCACCGTCTGGGTTCATCCCTGTAATCGTACAGGCATCAAGGGTGGCCTCAGCATCCCATACTAGGACACCCCCCATCGAGTTCTGGACAGTGACACCCGCGAGGTCTACCACAGAGGTGCCTTCATCACCTATGATAGCCACCCCCGCACCTAATTCAGAGCCGATAATGTTTTCTACTGTTAGGTCAGCAATGCTTCCTGTGCTGTCAATGTAAGTGACGCCAACAAATGCTTCTTTTCCGCCGACCCCACTTCCGTCAAAGTTAATGCCCTCAATGTTGATATTTTGTGAATCCTTCACCGCAGCCAAGCCCCATGCGTCCCCTATTGGCCCGCGGTTAATCGCAACCCAGTCTCCCGTAGTAACGGTTGCCCCTTCAGCGCCGATTATGCTTATATTTGCCTTCCCATCCACCACGAAGCCTTCATATTCTCCTGCTGCTACCATGATGGTGTCGCCATCTGAGGAAGCATTAATGGCGGCCTGGATAGTGGGGTACTGACTGGGCACATATATAATGGTGCCAGCCAAGACCGGCGCCGCCGTCACTAGCCCTAGGTTCACCACCAGCACCAAGGCAAACAGGATACTAAATATCTTTTTCACTTTTTTCTCCTTTTATTGCTTCTTGTTGCCTTATCGCCTCTCGACCAGAGGCCTAGCACCTTGTCTATCGCACAGTTCTTACTTTCATAGGCATCACCCTCCCTAAAAACACAAAGCCGGCCCCTCAAAAGGTCGGTTCCATCGTTAGCTACCTGCGGTCAGGTGACCAGCTAGAGATGCTGCCTCATCACTCTCTGTAATCTCTCTTCCCCACCATTCTGCCACTTTTGCTCCTCACCTCCGAACAGCACATAGGACGCGCTGCAGTTCGGTTGTTCCAAAATCCTCGTCCGTTAACAATGAATTATGGTAGCATTCATCTGTTAAGATGCTGTTAAGGCTTGAGAGAATCTCGCAAATTTTTGACACATTGTTCTGATTTTCCTCCTCTTTTAACTCCCTCTGGCGCTGACTTGGCGCCCGAGATTGCTATCGCGCTCATGAACCTCTCACCGACCATAAATCGTGGCTCCAATTCAATATTTTCACAATCGGGTCAACAAACCCCACCCTCACCACTGTTCTGAGAACCTCGTGCTGGGAGACAAAGTTGGCTATGAGAGGGCTGGTTTTGTAATAGAGGGACACGAACTTGGCGCTCAAGCTATTAGGCAGCAAAACCTCGTCTCTGAACTCCCTAAGGATATCTATTTCCTTGGCTGTATCGGTACCATAGGCTGCGGTGGCGATGAAGCACTCCCAAAAACCCTTGAACTCGGCGGTGATGGAGTAGTCTCCGTTTATGGTGATGGTGGTTACAGGGGCATTGACATTGGCGATGGTATCCACGTCTCCAGTCCACTTATTGAAGGAATACAGAGTATCTGGCATCGCTACCAGCTCAACCACCGTTCCTGCGTCATAGGTAAAAGTCCCCCCGCCGG
>JACAEN010000051.1 GCA_013388845.1 Chloroflexota bacterium
AAGCGATGATAACCTTCTCTGTGCTTACCTTTTCCTTTTTGAATAGCTGTTTCACCTCGTCGGCTACCCGCGCTTCATCAACGATGAGCCCCTGGCTGACCAGACCGGGCTCCAGTGGCGCACTAGCCCACTTTTCCACCTGTCTGCCCTTCATTACCAGCAGGTTAATGGCGGTATCTCTGATAAATAAGGTGGTAACTCTTTTCGCCATTTTTATTCACCTTTATAGGCATAGATATCCACGTTGATGGTAGCTGTTCCTGTGGCACCTTCTTCACCGGCGTAACTGATTCTTACTGCCGTCAGCTCAGCGCTCCACGGTAGTTGAAAATCCACACCGGCCCTCAACGCGTCTACAAAATCCAGTATGTCACTCATGTTACCCTCGACACCTATCACAAATGAAGAGACAGAATAGGTAGCACCCCCTGCTACTTGGTCAGTCGGCGGTGATGCAGTGAGCCTGGTTATCTCCACATCACAATCGTCAGCAATCTCAAATAAGTCCTCGCCATATTTGATGCTCTCCACTGATTCAGGGAATTTGGCCCGGCTACTGTCAAGCAATGACTGAGCTTGAGCGAGTTGGTCTTCCAGGTTGCCCTTTTGAGCAGTGAGCGCAGGCAAGAGAACTTGAGCCGCCGAGAGGTTGTTGTCCAATTGCTCCCGCTCTCCAGCCAGTCTGGAGTAAATCGAGAACAGGACGGCGAGGACGATAACGAAAATGACGATTCCTATAATCAGCCAAACCTTCTTACTCAGCTTCATAAACTACTCCGCTTCCTCGTAATATACCATCGTCTAAAAAACCTGTCTAGGGGTTTTCCTACAAATATTTGCCCTTTCAATCGTTGAAATACCATGGTGTCCCCAGAAATATTATCCTTCTATCAGATAACTTATGCTGCCGCCGCTCGTTGTCGAGCTGCGGAAGGACATAATGATATAGACCAACACAATAAGTTCGCCATCCAAGGGATTTGAGCTGGAATTGCCGAGTTCTACCCAAGCCGAGGTATTACCAGGCTCTAGCAGCCCGCTGCTCCAGGGAACTTGAAAGGTATCAATATCTACGCCATTGGCGGCAAGCCCGGGAGACTGGCTATTCCAGACATTATTGGGGTTACTTTCGCTATTATGGTCGCAAGTGATGCCATCCCAGAGCTTGTAGTCGTTATCTATTTGATAGCTGGGAACGGATGGCTCAGCATCGAGTAGTGCTATGAAATCATAAGGATAGTGCTCATCGCCATCACCGACAAAGCAGGTGATATGGGCGGCATTTTGTTCGCCTCCAACCGGGTCGGGGACAAGGAAGCCGCTGATGGGAAAGTCCAGTGAAGTATGAACGGCGACATAACGTAGGGTATCAAAGAGATAGAGTTGATGTCCTTGGGTCTCGGAGCTGGAGTAGATGATTACCAGCGACCAGCCGGCATAGGTCCATTGATACTGCATGCACCCCCAAGTGCATGAAGCCGGAGTAGCCAGGGGATAGCCGGTCGTCCCGGAGGGATACAGGTTATAGCCGCTACCTTCTAACCAATGACCCAGGGTAAAGGTGCCGCTCTTGGTGTCGGGGTCGAGCGCGGCGGTAACAATGTCAGTGGCATCGTAAAAGCAGGAATAGCACCATGAGTCTGGGGCACCTGAGTCCGGGGTAGACTCTACCTGCCACTCATCAGCGGTTATCTGGTTACCGTTAAACATAACCCTATTGACCCTGGCGTCTTCCACGGACGACCCACCGGAGACCGAGGCAGTGATGGTGATGTCATCGATATAGCAATACTCGTTAGTTGCATCGAAGGTCAGTAAGAAACGCATCTTGAATCTGTCGGTTAGATATTCCTCGGGAATAGTGTCGCTGAAACTGCTTGACGGATTATCATCGCAAAAGGCAGTATCCCAGCCACTCCAGGTAGTACCGCCATCCTTGGAAAAGGCGTATTTAAGGCAATCGCCTGACTCCAAGTCCAGGTCCTCCCAATAGCCGCCAGTTTCTACTTCTCTCTGCAACCAGGAAACGGTAACCTCTTGACCCGAGTACGGGCTCAAATCAAGGCAGTGGTTTGCGGTACCGCTGATATGCATGGTAAGAGTTCTAACGGCATCACTGCCACCACCATAACACCGAAATTCCCCATACAAAGTTGACCAGCGGCTACCGGGAATCCAGTTATTGAAGTTGCCACAACTATCTGACCATACTTCTTGTCCAGCACCACCACCACCTTCTATCCATCCTGACCAATAGAGCCAGGCTGCTTCTATTATGGCATTGGAAGGGATATCGCCTACAGTGACGGTGGCGCTGCTTTCCTTGTAAAGTCTGTTTCGATAGTATGGGCAATAGGAACTTGTACACGTCATCAAGGTATTGCCTATGGCGTGGTAGTCCCCCGAGATGGCAGCACCCAGCTTGCGCATCTCAATTTGGGCAGCATAGGCTTCCACCTCGCAGCCCCCGGCTACCGATAGAATCTTATAAATCTTGACGTCAGCATCCCAGGTGTAAGTGGCAGCTCCAATGTCGGCGCCGCTGGTGTCGATCCAGGAGACGGCATTATCGGGACTCTGCCCCGGCGGTCCTGTGTACTGGAATGTGAAGCTCTTTAGCATGGGGGGACCAAGGTCGTCACCGGGAAAGCTGGTCAGACGAACAGAGGCAAAGTTCCAGACCACGGCATAACCACCTTTGTAAGCATCAATCTGGGGTTCGGGGTAGTAGTCCTCGTCCTCGAGACTACAGTTGCCGTTATACTCGAAGCCGGGCGGCAGCCATATCCCTATCGTATTTACATCCAACAACAGGTCATCCCCACATGTCCACTCATAGCTTAGCTTGATTTCGTAGGTTGACTCTTCGGTAACGGAGGGACCGCCGGTTATTATCAGCTTGCCCTCTTCGACAATCTGTCGCGCCGTGACAGCAGGGGGGGCAGTATCGGGAGTGGGGATGTCCTTGGGTATCCAGACATTCTCTATAGTAACATGTACGCTTTTTTCATTTACAAGTTCGCCCACACCTACGTCATGATCTTCCAGGTTGTAATCCCATTGTGTGAAATAGTCGTACTCGTCATAGTCAGGGAAACAATCAACCAGGTCGTCATACTTTAGCAGTGATAAAGCATGCTCGACCCCGGCATCGGCGGCGTATATCTCGTACATTTTATTCTCATAGACCCCTTTACCCACCTTAAGCCCCGTGCCCATAAGGTCGAGCAGGGGAGCGATGATAAGCCCGCCGACAAGAAGTAGAATGAGAACCAGGACCAGCGCCTGTCCCTTTTCCTCTCTTATTAGTCTCCTCACAGCAATTTTCCTCACTTCAGCATTTTGTCATTGCGAGCCCCGACTTGTCGGGGCGCGGCAATCTCCCCTCACCAACCCCACCAAGATTGCTTCGTTGCCCCGATTCATCGGGGCTCCTCGCAATGACAGGTGGGTTACGACGAGATTGCCCAATAAGTTCGGCAACTACATTTTGAAACATCGTTGTTAGATAACAGTATAATGTAATCCTCTTCGGTGTCAATAGCCCTTTAGTACCGTCATTGGTTAAATTCCAAATGTCAAAATCCAAATGACAATTGAAATCCAAATGCTTAAATGCCAAAACTATTTCTTTTTGTCATTTGAATTTTGGGCTTTATTTAACATTTGAGCTTGGTCATTTGACATTGTTTGGAGTTTCCTCTTCGGTGTTCGGGATTTCTTCCTTTGTAGGGGCGATGCTTTGGCCTCGCAACGACAAGAAGGGGGTGTCATTGCGAGGAGCGAGATTCCTCGCCCCGACTTGTCGGGGCTCGGAACAGGCTCCGCAATCTCGCCCCGGTGTGTGGCGAAGGGCATAAAAAATGGAGCCGCCCTCATTTTACCTTGACATTCAGTCCCGGTTCTTGCTACGCTTGCATAAAGGCGATAATGATGCCGCAAACGATTCACGTAATCTACGAAAACGGGGTTCTCAAGCCGCTGGGGAAAGTGGATATTCCTGAACACCGGACATTAGAAATCCTCGTTCTCGAAGACGACTTGCCCTTGTCTCTTATCGGGCGGGTGGCAGAGCAAGGTGGCAGCTACGATTTCCTGCACCATGCTGCCGAGGACATTTATAGCGCTGATGATGGAGAGGCAGTCTAAGCGCAAGCCAGCGGCGGTGTCGCAAGTGCGGTAGCTGAGGATGGGCCAAATACGGACACCGGCCCGGCTGTCTCGTTCCGATCATCTTGCGCTGAATATGTCTACGCGTTGAATTTGGGGAATGGTCAATTCCCAGAATGTCGCCTGAATACTGCGCTCGGATAGCGGACCCCGCCACTCTACGTCGCCAGCTTCCAGGTCGAATATGTATTGCCAACTGGAGACCACGCGAAGATGAAATGGCTCGGAGTAGGGCCACCTCTGCTCTACCCCTGTTCTTTCCAACTCGCGAGCGAAAGCCTCGTCTTCTTGCTCATTGAGAGATAGAGCACACCTTTGCACTGCAACCGTTCCCAGGCTGCCATGTCTTGAATAGTCCACAGGATCATAGTGTCCTTCAGAACATGCGGGTTAACGAGGCGAAAACGTACATATCACCGCTAACTCACGACACTCCCGTTACTGTTCCAGGCCGAGAGAGAAATGCAGCGCCTCCTCTACTGCTTTCAACTTCTCAGCACTCAGAGTGGTCAATCGCTCACGCACACTCGCCTTAGCGATTGTGGTAATAGTGTCCAGATTGACAACACAGGCACGGGGCACGCCATCCTCATCTCCTAATGAAACCTCTGATGGGATGCCACGGATGCGCGTGGTCAGTGGAGCCACCATTACCAGTTCCCGAACAGCATAGGCCTCATTGCGGGATAGAAGTAGAACAGGACGCCTCCCGGCAGGCGGGGCCAGTTCCGCCCACCATATCTCGCCTCGTTTCACTCCCAGGGCTCCGCAGCCAGCAGGGCGCTGCCTACCCTGTGAGCAGCTTCAACCTCCTCAGCTGACTCCGGGTATTGTTGGTAGCCGCGCACGTAGTCTCTTATCGCGGAAGACTCCCGTTCCTGTTTCAGACGCGTCTCAACGGCCCGGCGAAAGAACTCGCTCCGGCTTTCTCCTTTGGCCTGACGCTCCATTTCCACGGCGGCTAAGACGTCCTCGGGTAGGCTTATCGCGACCTTAGCAGCCTTACGCATAATAACGACCTCCTGAGCCTATTCATACCATAGTATGAATCATTGCTGCGGGTCTGTCAAGTGCATAAATTGCCTCTCCCCCGACGGGAGCTCCCGCGATGCTCGATGGAGAGGGTCAGGGCGAGGCAAGGTGAGGGTGAATTATAAGGACTTTTGCATAATTTCCGGAAACCACTATAATTCGACAGGTTTAGACTTCCTGGTTATGGGGTCAAGCTCATAGCAGGGGATTCCAGAGCGGTAACACCAAGGACTGGTGTATCCGGGCTTCACCTACTTAATTTTATAAATTTCGCTCCTGTGACCTATAAATTGAATTACGATTATCTTACCTTCCACAGTATAAACTGCTCTCCAATCTCCTATACGCAACTTAAATGTTCCTTGCAATTCACCGGTTAAAGGCTCAGGGACAATACTTTGGAAGTTCTTAGAAAACCAAGCGAGCCTTCTCAAAATTCTTCGGGCTATCGGCTTATCAAGCCTTTCAAGGTCTTTTGTTGCTCCCTCAGTCCACTCAGTCTTAACCAATCCTGCTCACTACCTCATGATGTGGAATCCTGCTTGAGGGATTTTCCAGGCGCCTTTTCAGTTCCTGTTTAAATTCCTCCTTCAGTTCTAGCCCGGAGTCGGGGTCCCCGAGAACCTCTAAGATTTTGTGCTCTATTAAATACTCCAACTCATCAATGGTTAGGTCTTTAACATTTGTCATCTTTATCTCCCCCTTAGCTTAATCGGACCAGGCTGTCCTACTTAATTTCACAAACTACTCCGCTTCTCAGTAATATACCATCGCCTAGGAAGTCTGTCCAGTGGTTTCCCGGAAATATTCGCCTTTCCAGTATCCTTAGCTTCAACTACAGTAAATTTTTGTAGTTGCCCCGACTTGTCGGGGGCTAAATTCCAAATTCCAAATGTCAAAATCCAAATGACAATTGAAATCCAAATGCTTAAATGTCAAAACCACCTCTTCCATTCAATCTCCCCCTTAAAGTAAGGGGGAATAAGGGGGTTATCTACATAACTCCCCCGCCTGCCAAGCCTTGGCGGGCAGGCCTTGCCCCCTCTTATCTTAAGAGGGGAGTTTTCGGGAAAATTGACGAAATCAGGATGCTCAGGTGGCAAAAACCGTTTAGCCCATTGGATTTTTATCATTTGACATTGTCCCGATAATCTCGGGGTGCTCGATGAAATCGGCATTTGGGATTTGAATCGTGAAGGAACCCCGATTTATCGGGATTCACGCCTCGAAATTGGCTAAATTCCAAACACGAATGTAGTGCGACCTTTTAAGGTCGTGCAATCCCGCCGTTGCACGAGGCTGAAGCCTCGCACTACATTTTTTGCGTTTTGATTTGTCATTTTGATTTTTGACCTTTGATTTTTGGATTTCTATTGTGAGCCCGATCTGGG
This sequence comes from Chloroflexota bacterium, assembly GCA_013388845.1. Taxonomy (GTDB): domain Bacteria; phylum Chloroflexota; class Dehalococcoidia; order GIF9; family AB-539-J10; genus RBG-13-51-36. Next base: position 6,594 of record JACAEN010000051.1, read on the forward strand.
CATAACTTCATATATTCTGGTCTCGCTTTGTCCACCCACGTTGGCGGTCACCGTGAAAATGATAGCATTGCAATTACAATCATCATAGCAATCGCAATAACCATCACCATTACAATCATAACAACAGTTAGTCTCTGCCGGGTCAATATATTCAGCAACATTAATAGTAGAATCAGTGACTGAATCAATTTTATGCTCTCGCCTGAGTATCTTAAATTCGCCAGATGGCATGTCTTCTAGAGTATAGACAATCTCGTGCCGCGCATCATCCCAATCAGTCCAGGTCAAGGTGAGAAGCTCAGGGGTAGCCGGGTTGTTTTCAGTATCAATATGCTTAGCCTGCAATAAATCCTGGCTCACCTGTTTGCCGGCGTGTTGCACCTGGCGAATGGCAACCATATGATTAGAGGTGCGGCTATTCATATTAAACACCTGGAAAATCGTCATGGTAATGCCACCGGTGACAACACCAGCGAGGAGAATAGCTATCAGGAGCTCAACAAGAGTTAAGCCCCTCTGGTCCCTTTGTATCACCCCTAGTCTGCCAAACATCATTAGAATACCTTGTAACCTACCAGTGTAACCAGTTCTTCATCGTGGCGATAAATTTTAATTGTTATTTTCTGAAGGCCTTCGTTTAACAAATTAGTAGTAATGTTGGCTGAATAGCCGGCGTCCCCATACGCGTCAGGAATCGTAGGTTCGTAGCTCGCGCTCTTGTCCTGGTTCTTAACGTACTCCATCTGGCTGCGAGCCAGGCTTTCGGCGGTGGCTAGGTCATCAGCAATGATGAGAATCGTGGAGGCGGTGGATAGGGTGCTCAGGAAGGCGATGGAAATTATACCGAAGAGAGCTATAGCTATCAGGATATCAATCAGAGCGAAGCCCCGGGAGCGGCCTTGAAAGGCTTTCCTTATTTGGCTATTCAGTCTTACCCTGTTCATTTTTCCGCATTTCCTAAAAAGTGGCAATCCCCACTAGTTAAAATCCAAATTCCAAAATCCAAAGTTCAAACAAATTCCAAATACCAAAATCCGTTCACTTAAATCCAAATTCCAAAATCCAAATGCTTAAATGCCAAAACTACCTCTTTTTCCTTTTGGGTTTTGGACTTTGTCATTTGTCATTGCCTCCTTGATAACCATCACCTAGAGATTTAGTTGACCATAGACAGAATACATAGCTGACAACATGGCTAAGACAACAAAACCAACCAGTAAACCGAGAAACACCGTTATCCCTGGCTGAATAAGCCCCACAGCCGCAGTGGTCTTATCATTAGCCTCGGCCTCAAAGCTTTCGGCTACAGTAACTAGTGCGTTCTCGAGATGACCGGTTTCCTCACCAACTCTCACCATCTGCGTCATCAGAGGCAAGAAGAGGGCTCTCTTGGTCATAGGTTGGGCCAAGCCTTCACCTCTGATTAACGCTTGCTGAACCTCGGTCAGACTCTCCTCTACAGCCTTATTGTTAGTACTGCGGATGGTTGCCGCCAGGACTTCTGGTAGGGGTAAGCCAACTTTGATTAACAATGACATAGTGCGGCAACACCGGGAAAGCTCACTAAGTTGGACAATACGCCCGACTACAGGCAAACGAAGCATCATTTTGTGCCAACGGTATTTCCCGGCTGGGGTCTTGGTATAGGCATAGGTGGCACCAACAGCAGCTAAAACCACAAGCAGAAGATAAAGCCCATAATGGCTAAACCAATCGGTAAGGCCGATAAGCATTCTGGTGGTCAGAGGCAACTCAGCTCCAACTTCAGCATAGAAGCTGATAAAGCTGGGGAAAACAAAGGTGAGCAGTATCACTATCACAACAACAGCTACAAGAACCACGATAAAGGGATAGGTCAAGGCACCTTTTATCTTCTTCTGAGTGACGGCTCCCCTCTCCAGATAATCGGCCATTTGCCTCAGCACTATCTCCAGGTTACCGCCTTGCTCGCCGGCAGATACTGCCTTGGAGTACATTGGAGAGAAGACACGCGGGTGTTTCTTGAGGGCTGCTGATAGTGAGCTACC
>JACAEN010000048.1 GCA_013388845.1 Chloroflexota bacterium
TCAATTCCAGGCTCTGCCTTCTCGTCATTCCTCAAGCCTTACTAACAATATGTATCTACCCTTCACTCTTCCCGTTTAGAGCTGCCACCACATTGGCAAAAAGCTCAGATACAGCATCTGAACTATATTTCTCAATCTTGCCTTCGTCGCACAGCTTGGCTAACTCGGGGTCAAGGGGCAACCTCCCCAGAAGAGGAGCTCCAGAAGCCTTAGCCATCTCCTCGCCCTTGCTCCTGCCGAAAATTTCCAGCTTCTTACCTGTCTCAGGCAATACGAGATAGCTCATGTTCTCCACTACCCCTAGAACCCGAACATTCATCTTCTGCGCCATCCTCACCGCCTTCTTGACTATCATCTCAGTCAACTCCTGGGGAGTAAAAACGTCGATGACCCCTGAGATGGGTATTGCCTGCAACACGGTCAACGGGGCATCTCCAGTGCCCGGTGGCAAATCTATTATGAGATAGTCCAGCTTACCCCAGACAACTTCTTCCCAGAATTGCGTGATGGCTTTGGACATGAGGGGACCTCGCCAGATAACTGCCTCATCTTCACTGGGCAAGAGCAAGTTCATGGACATAATTTCAATTCCTGACCTCGATAATATGGGCAGAATACCTGTCTCGCTACCGCTGGGCCGAGCATTTAAACCAAACATCTTGGGGATACTGGGGCCAGTGATATCGGCGTCAAGAATTCCTACATCCTTTCCTTGCCGAGCAAAAGAAGTAGCTAATAAGCTAACTACCAGAGATTTGCCAACTCCCCCCTTGCCACTCATAACCGCTATTATTCTCTCAATCTGATTAAGCTCTTTGGGCTTAGCTTCGACAAGGTCAACTGTTACTTCTTTCACCCCGGAAAGCTCGCGAACTGCTGCTACAGCTTTATCCTTCAGCCAATCATGATATTCGGCTGAAATAGCAGTAGAAGCCAAAGTTATTTTCACCTTGCCATCCTTAATTTCCGCGTTGCGAACCAAGTTCATCTGTACCAAGCTGCGCATTATCCCGGGGACAAGCACTTTATTCAGTGCTTCTTCTAACTTTGCCTCGATTGGATTCACTAAATCACCTCCTATTGGTAATCTGTTTAGATTATCCTTTCCTTAATAAAGAATATATTTTCTCTACCTGCTTCTTTGTCTCTTCAAGCGGGCCATCGTTATTAATAACAAAATCGGCAGATTTGATTTTTTTCTCGAGAGGAAGTTGAGATTTTATCCTGTTCCTGGCGTCTTCTCGGCTCATCCCTTTTTCTTGCAGTCGCCTTAATTGAGTTTCCTCACTGGCAGAAACAACGATAATCTTGTCTAGAGGCAGAGGACGAGTAAGCTCAAACAGCAACGGGATATCCTTAATAACGAAGGCATCAGGGTCACGGCTTTTGATTTTATTGGTAATTCTTTCGTCTTTTTTAAATACCTCGGGATGAACTATCTGATTTAGCCTAGCCACCTTTTCCTTATGGGGAAACACCACATCAGCCAGCTTCTGCCGATTGATAGTCAGGTCTTTATTTAAGATATCCTTTCCAAAATACTCCACTATTTCTTTCCAAGCTTTAGAGCGGGGTCTGACTACCTCCCGGGCTAGCTCGTCCCAATCAACGATGTAAGCTCCCAACTCTCTAAAAAAATTGGCTACCGTGCTTTTGCCGGTGCCCATACTTCCTGTCAGACCAACAATAATCATTTGTGCCCTATTTTGCCTCTCCAATCACATCCTCAGAACCCAAGTTGCTATGGCCGGAAAATGCTCCTGTTTACTACCCTCGAGTTCTCTTATTCTAGCATCAATAGTCATCCCTTGGTGACACAAATTGTTGTTAACCTCAAAATTCTTTATAATTCCCTCCCCTTGCGTGAGAGGAATTTTATATTAGATTGCGTAGGAGACTATAGAATATGGAGAGCATTGAGCTTTTCCCCAGCCTCTCCCATTGCGTAGAAACCACAGCCAAGAAGGAATTCTGGAACTCAGTAAACCAATATATGGAAAGCGGGCAGGAGGACAGAAGACTTCAAGAGAGGATCAAGCTCCTCAAAGCTTTTCTGGAATCAATGGACTTTAAAAAGCTCCGCAGTCAAAGCGAAAGATACTTATTAGAAGGAAAGAAGGTCAAATTTGTAATCCGCTGGCAAGGGGACAAGCCACGCTGCGAGATGGTGGTGACCGAAGAGTCTGAGGGCTGAGAGTCCTCTCCCTCAGCTTCCCTATGAAGGAATGGATTCCTTCATGCCTCCACCAACTTTCGGGCGTTCCATTTTCTCCATACTAAAGCCACAGCCTGGGCAGCCATCCCCTCTTCCCTGCCGACGAAACCCAGACCGTTGGTGGTGGTAGCTTTGACCGTCACCTGGGCTGACTCCACACCTAAAGCCTGGCTGAGGCGTTTTCTCATTTCAGGAATGAAAGGTGAAAGCCTCGGGCTTTGAGCTATGATAGTGACATCAATGTTAACTACTTCACATCGTTTAGCTCGGAGCAGTTCGCTGGTCTTGCGCAACAAAGTCAAGCTAGAAATGTCTTTGTACTGCGGCTCCTGGGGAGGGAATAA
>JACAEN010000052.1 GCA_013388845.1 Chloroflexota bacterium
GCCACCTCTCGTTTGGACAGGAGAGGTAAGCTATCAATCTTGCCTTCTCGGTCAATTAAGGTTACTTGATTAGTGTCGGTGCCAAATCCACTATCGCTAGCTGTAATATCATTAGCCACGATAAAGTTCAGCCCCTTTTGCCGTAGCTTCTCCCTGGCATTTTCCACCAGGTCGCTGCTTTCAGCAGCGAAGCCTACTTTAATGAAATTTCCTTTGACGCTGCTCAAGATATCCGGGGTGCATTCCAGTTCTAAGGTTAATCCTGCCTTTCCTTTTTTAATCTTCTCTTTAGCTGCCTTTATCGGGCGATAATCAGCTACGGCGGCGGCCATGATCAAAACATCCGCTTTGGGAGCTATATTCTCTACCGCTTGAAGCATCTCCTGCGCAGTGTTGACTTTGACCACGTCAACGCCTACGGGGTTGGGTAACGAGGTAGGTGCGGTAATCAATGTTACTTTAGCTCCCCGGTCACACGCTGCCTCAGCCAGAGCATAGCCCATCTTCCCGGAGGAGCGGTTACCGATGTAGCGAACCGGGTCAATAGGCTCTTGAGTACCACCGGCAGTAACCACGATATGTTTACTAGCCAGGTCTCTGCCCCTCCCCAGAATCTGGCGGATGCTACCAATGATGTCACTAATGTCGGCAAGTCTCCCTAGCCCTTCCTTACCAGAGGCTAACCAGCCTGTGGCTGGCCCAATGACCACAAAGCCACGAGTTTTAAGCTTGGACAAATTGTCCTGGGTGACCGAGTTATTATACATATTGGTTTCCATAGCCGGGGCAATAAGCACTGGTGCCTTAGTAGCCAGTACCGTGCAGCACAGTATATCGTCAGCAATGCCAGCAGCCAGCTTGGCAATAATATTAGCGGTAGCTGGGGCAATGACTACAATATCAGCGGCTTGGGCTAAGGAGACATGCTCAATACTGAACTCAGAAGCTAAATCAAACATTTCGGTAACTACGGGTCTACCAGTAATGGCTCGGAAGGTAACAGGTGATATAAACTGGAGAGCTTCTTTGGTCATAATTACATTCACCTTCGCCCCAGCCTGAGTTAGCTGGCTGGCAATCTCGGCTGCTTTGTAGGCAGCAATGCTCCCTGTTATCCCTAAAACTATGGTTTTGTTGCTAAGCATTACTGTTCCTTGTTCATTTCATAAATCAGACGCAATCCGATCAAAGTTAAATCAGGGTTTATTACGTCTATGGTCGGTATTTCTTCGGCTAAAAAGTCAGCCTGGCCGCCAGTAGCCACTACCTTAGCCTTGCTTCCCAATTCTTGCTCTATCCGTTGGATCATACCCTCGATAAGCCCGATGTAACCAAATATTATACCTGACTGCATAGCCGAAACAGTATTTTTGCCGATGACTTGCTTGGGGAGACTTAGCCCAATTCGAGGGAGCGCAGCAGTACGAGTGTATAAAGCTTCGGTAGCCACGACAATCCCCGGGGCAATAGCCCCGCCAAGGTAATCCCCTTCTTTGGAAACAACGTCGAAGGTGGTGGCAGTGCCCAGGTCAATAATTATCACCGGCTTTCCGTAGAGGTGTTGGGCTGCCACAGCATTGACCACGCGGTCAGGGCCTACCTCACGAGGGTTATCCAGGCGGATACGCATGCCTGTCTTAACACCGGCTTCGACCACCAAAGGTTTGGTATCTAGATATTTCTTGCACAGTTCCACAAACGTAGGCAGCAATGGTGGCACAACACTGCATAATGCTACTCCGGTAACCTTTGAAGGCAAGACTTTTTTTCGCTCCATAAGGTTGAGCAATACTCCACCGTACTCGTCTGAAGTGCGGTGAATGCCGGTAGCCAAGCTCCAGGTAGCTTTCAGCTTATCGCCGTCAAATATTCCCAGCTTAATGTTGGTGTTCCCAATATCAATTGCTAATAACATAGGTGCTTAGTCTTATCTTTGTCCTCTTGGCATTATGGACTGAGTATAGCACTACTAGCTAATCCGTGCTACTATTGCAGCGCTGGGTTAAAAAGATGAACCTCAGCCAGAAGTATGTTTTTTGCCACCCCCTCTTTGCAGGTCTTGTAACTTCTTGACCATCGCCCGCCAGTGTGTACCTGGCCAGTAGATGCGATGGCAGGCGGGACACTCCGTGTATTGGGTTTGGGTTTCAAGAACGTGAGGAGGAACCAGATTTTGGACTTCTTCTTTGCCGCGAGGTAGTAGTGCTTGATTACATTCCAGGCAAAGCGAAAAAGGTTTGAAATGATAATCTAATTGCAAAGTTTTTACTACTTGCTGCACCTGGAGTTTAGGGTCATCTTGCTTAATGTGTAGAGCTTTGAGTGTGCCACTTGTGACCAAACGTCTTTTCATAAATTGGGCGTCCTTAGTCAAAATCACTCTGTTCTCGCTAAGAGCTGTTTTGATCATTTGCCTATCGTCCTTTTGCTTGAGCAGCCGAGTGTCATAGCCCATCAGCCTTAGCCATCGAGCCAGTTTGCCCACGTTATTATCCGCAATGAATTTGATTTCCATAGCTTGTCCGGAACAAGGGTAAAAGTTAACTGATTGGGCTGGACAGCTTAGAGGTATCCCCGGTGACGCATGTAGAAGAATATTCCCCCTGCTGAAGCTGCCATAATGGCAAACAAGATACCCAAAGGTAAAAGACTACCAGCGTGGACCCCACCAGGTAGAGGGATATTCATGCCGTAAATGCTAGCTATCAGGGTAGGCGGTGCTAGGACTCCCATTATAATAGTCAGTATCCGCATTATCTCCTGAATTCGATGTGAAGTTAACCAATTGCTGGTGTCGGCAAGCCCATCTATGACCTCTTTGCAATCCTCCAACCCATCCCAGATTTTGCGGATATGGTCAGCGACGTCACCAAAGTAAATTTCCTGATCCTCCTTGAAGAAAGTATATTCTTCCCTCTCAAGAGTCTCAATTACCGCAATCTGGGGATGAATGACGCGGCGAAAGGCAATGAGGTCTCGTCGAATCAGGGAAATCTGGAGGACGGTCTCCGGAACAGGCTTGGTGAGGATAATATCCTCAATGTCATCAATGTTTTGGGTGACTTTATTTAGTATTGGGAAGCAAGAGTTAACCATTGTATCAAGGATGTGATAGAGAAGGAATCCTGAGCTTCGCCCTAGGTAAAGTTCGCGGCTTTCCTTGTTGGTCTCGCACTCCTGGAAAAAATTAGCCAATGGTTTGAGGTCACCAGCGCATTGGATCGTCACGACATAATTCTCACCAATAAAGATATCTAATTCGCTGGGTTTGGTTATACGATTCTCTTTATCAAATACTGGGAAATGCAACACCATAAACAGGTAATCTTCATACTCATCAATTTTAGGACGCTGTATGCGGCTGAGGACATCCTCCAGGTCAAGAGGATGGAAATGGAAACGCTGAGCTAAAAATTGGACTTCGTTAGAAGTGGGCTTTTCAATATAGAACCAGGTCAGCTTGCCGTGCGTAATTGAGCGGATATTCCCCTCTTTTTGTTCCACAGATGGCATATTACTCCTATAAACAACAAACTTCATCTATTTTAGCATCAATTTTGTAAATGGAGGTAGCTATTGCCGCTTAATCTGGTAAACCGTTCATATTGAATCTCCATGATTCATATTGTTATTGACAGAAGACGGATTTTCCCATATCCTTTTTGGCTGCAAAACTCTGCAAGGAGGTAAGAAATGCCAGTTAATATGATCGTCTGCTGCAAGCAGGTACCCGACCCCGAGGCTCCGCCATCGGCTTTCAAGGTGGTAAACAACAAGATGACCTTGCCGCCAGACATAAAACCAGTAATCGGGCAATATGAGGAATTTGCCCTAGAAGCTGCTCTCAAAATAAAGGATGCGGCAGGTGGCAAGATTACTGTGATTGCATTGGGTAATAACTTCGTTCGAGATGTAATCAAAAAAGCGCTAGCTGTAGGGGCTGATGAGCTTGTCCTCCTTGAGGACGGGGCTTTTGAAGATGGGGATAGCTGGGCAATTGCTAATGCCTTAGCTATGGCAATAAGGAAAATAGGAGCATATGACATTATTTTCTGCGGCAGGCAATCCTCTGATTGGGATGCTGGGCAAGTCGGCCTCGGCATTGCTGAGCTCTTGGGAATCCCGGCGGTAACTTTAGCTCGTAAGGTGCAGGTCACTGATGGGAAAGTGAAGGTTGAGAGAGTTATCCCTGACGGCTATCAGGTTGTGGAGGTTGCGTTCCCTGTTTTGATCACGGTAACCAGCGAGTTGGGAGCGCTTCGTTACGCTGCTTTAAAGGGTATTATGGCTGCGGCAAAGAAACAACCTATCGTATGGAAGCCAGCTGATATTGGGCTTGAGGCATCGCAAGTTGGCGCTGTGGGAAGGCGCAGTAAGTTAGAGAAGCTTTTCCAGCCAGTTAAGAAAGGCAAATGTGAAATAATCGGCGGAGAGACGCCCGCAGAAGCCGGCGCTAATCTGGCCGTGAGGCTCAAGGAAGCCAAATTACTTTAAAGTTAAGGAGGAAATAATGGCTGAATACAAAGGTATCTTGGTTTTTGGCGAGCTAGCAGATGGGAAGTTAGCCTCCATTACCACTGAGTTGCTAGGGTGCGGTAGGAAGCTTGCCGACGAGTTAAAGGAAGGCTTATCTTGCCTGCTGGCCAGCGATGCAGTTGGCAATCTTTCCAAAGAAGCAATTGCCTTCGGGGCAGGCAAAGTCTATGTGGTTGAACACCCTCTGCTCAAAGAATATCAAGCAGATTCCTACATGCAAGTCGCAGAAAAATTGGTCAAAGAGATTTCGCCTCGGGCAATACTTATGGGGCAGACATCTCTGGGTAGAGACTTGGCTCCTCGCCTTGCCTTTAGACTGGGTACCAGCCTGACAACAGATTGTCTCAATTTGAGCATAGACCCGGCGACAAAGTTGCTGGTGCAAACGAAGCCTGTCTACGGGGGCAATGCTCAAGCGGTATTCATCAGCAAGCTTATGCCTCAGATGGTTACTGTTAGGTCCAAGGCCATGTCACCTTTGGAGCGTGATGGTTCAAAGAAGGGGGAGGTGATACCTACTAAGGTTGACATAGATACGTCGAAAGTAAGGACAAAGATATTAGAAACTGTTAAGGAAGAGGCGGTCGGCATTAAGCTTGAGGATGCCCGTGTCATTGTCTGTGGAGGTCGGGGGGTGGGTGGTTCTGAGCCCTTCCGCACTACGTTGAAGGAGCTAGCCGATTTGCTGCATGGCGCCGTAGGTGCCTCGCGTCCCCCTGCTGATAATGGCTGGGTGCCAGAGGCGGTGCATATTGGCCTCACTGGGAAGATTGTTGCCCCCGATATTTATATCGCTGTAGCCGTTTCGGGCGCTAGTCAGCACATAGCGGGATGCTCAGGTTCCAAGCATATCATAGCCATCAATAAGGACCCTGAAGCCAATATATTCAGGGAAGCGGAATTTGGAGTGGTGGGTAAATATGAAGAAGTGCTGCCAGCCTTCACTAAGAAGCTAAAGGAGTTATTAGCTGGCTAAGTAGGCTAAATGCTTTCAGTCGCTGTCAGCTGTCCTACTTCTTCCTGTCAGCAACGATTTTCTGACTGAGATGAGCTGGCACTTCCTCGTAGTGGTCGAATTCCATAACAAAGCTGCCACGACCCTGCGTCAGCGACCTTAAATCTGTGGCGTAGCGGAGCAACTCAGCGTAGGGGGCTTGTGCCTCAATTACACTAATGCCATTGCCAGGATTTATTCCCAGCACCCGTCCCCTTTTGGTGTTGAGGTCACTGGTAATATCCCCGGTATATGCCTCAGGCACAGTTACTTTGAGATTCATTATGGGCTCAAGCAGTATTGGCTGCCCTTGGGATAATCCCCTTTTTAACGCCTGTGCACCAGCGATTTTAAATGCGATATCTGAAGAATCTACTGGATGGAAGCTACCATCGTAAAGGCTCACCTTTACATCAACCACAGGATACCCGGCCAAAACTCCTTCTTGTTTGGCTTCGTTGACACCTTTCTCCACAGAAGGAATATAGTTCTGGGGTATTGCTCCCCCGACAATCTTCTCAACAAACTCGAATCCCCCGCCTCTGGGCAAAGGTTCCAGCTCTAGAAAGACATGCCCATATTGACCATGCCCTCCAGTCTGCTTTTTGTGTTTGTACTCTGCTTTAGTTGATACAGTGATAGTCTCTTTGTAAGGAATCTTGGGCAGGTCTAATTTCACCTCTACTCCAAACTTGCGACGCATCCTTTCCTTGGCTATCTCTAAGTGGCTGTCACCGATTCCGGAAATAATAAACTCGTTAGTGTCGGGTTCGCGGCGTATTTGGAGAGAAGGGTCCTCCTCACAAATCCTGGGCAGAACAGTGCTCATCTTATCTAAGTCGGTCTTCGTCAGAGGCTGGATTGCCATGCCGAAGTTTGCTTTGGGGAATTCAATGCCGGGGAATATCACAGGATGCTCGCGAGCACAGAGGGTGTCCCCGGTGGTGGTTGAACTTAGCCTGGCTACCGCTCCGATATCTCCAGCAGAAAGCTGCGGCACTGGCTGTTGATTTTTCCCCAGCATGGTGAAAAGTTGCCCAATCCGTTCCATGCTACCCTTGTTGGCGTTCCAAGATTGAGAGTTACTGGATATAACGCCCGAATAGACCCGAAAGTAGCTGAGCTTGCCTACATAGGGGTCAGCAGTGGTCTTGAAAACAAGGCTGGAAAAAGGCGTTTCTGGGCTGGGTTTGATCTCTTCTTGTTCACCCGTAGCCACATTCCTGGCGATAATGACGCCTTTTTCCTCCGGCGAAGGCAGGTAATGGCAAATACCATTAAGAAGTTGCTGGGTGCCAATGCCCTGCAAGGCGGAACCAACAAAAACGGGCACTAGCTTGCCAGCAATGGTGGATTTTCTTATAGCAGCAAGAATCTCCTCGTCACTTATAGCCTCACCCCCCAGGTACTTGTTAATGAGCTCGTCATCAATTTCCACAGCAGCCTCTACTAACTTCTCACGGCTGGTTTCTGCTTGTTCCCGGAGTGTTGCCGGTATTTCTGATTCCTGTCCAGCAGTGCCAATATAGGCTTTCATAGTCACCAAATCTACGATACCTTGAAAATCGCTTTGTGAGCCTATGGGTAATTGGAGAGGCAAACATTTTGGTGACAGCTTAGCCTGCATTCCTTCCAAAGCAGAGAAAAAATCGGCATTTTCACGATCCATCTTATTAACAAATATTAACCGAGGTAGCTTTGCTTTTTCGGCATCGTTCCACGTCTGTTCCGTGCCCACCTCCACACCCGAAGCAGCGCATATCACGATTATTGCTCCCTCAGTTACCCTCAATCCCGACTTTACCTCACCAATGAAATCAGCATATCCCGGGGTATCAATGAGATTAAGCTTCATCCCTTTCCATTGAATCGGCAGCAGGGACAGGTTGATGCCCATATGACGTTCTATCTCAAGCGGGTCATAATCCGAAGTTGTGGTACCGTCTCTAACGTTACCTAACCGCTGAATAGCACCTGATGTGAAGAGTAGATACTCGACAAGGGAAGTTTTTCCTGCTCCTTGATGGGATAGCAAGACAACGTTTCGAATTTGCACGGCCCTCCATTATAACCTTATCCTTGAGGATAAGCAACCGCTGTTATATCACGAAGCGTGATGCTATAATTTAGCAGTTATACAGATGAAACTGAGTTATGAACAGGTGAGGCATATCGCTTGGCTTGCTCGGTTGGGCTTAAGCGAGGAGGAGGTGGAGAAATTTAGTCTCCAGCTATCTAACATTCTGGAAAACTTCGAAATATTGAAGGAAGTGGACACAACCAATGTGCCACCGGCGACTCATACCATCCCACTAAAAAATGTCTTCAGGAAAGACAAGGTAGCTGAGTCATATTCCCAAACTGAGATTTTATCCAACGCACCCAGACAAGCCGAAAAATGTTTTAAGGTTCAGGCAATATTAGAGTGAGCCCATCGGGCAGATGATTAACGCAATTAACATAGTTATTGCCATCGTAATTGGTTACCTCTTTGGTTCTTTTCCTTCCGCATATCTTGCCGGTCGTCTGAGAAAAGGGATAGACATTCGGCAGGTGGGCAGCAGGAACATGGGCGCCGTCAACGTGTATTATGAGGTTGGGTTGATGGAGGCGATACTGGTGACCCTGGCTGACGTGGGCAAAGGCATAGTAGCCATTCTCTTGATGCGGCGGTTGTTCGGCATCCCTCTGGTTTCCTCGTTTGATTTGCTTACCGGGCTCACCAGCGCAGCTGCTGTGTTGGGGCATGTCTTTCCTGTCTTTCTCGGATTCCGCGGCGGGAAAGGGGGAGCTACCGCTATCGGGATTCTGATTTTCCTTATGCCCAAAGCGGTTCCGTTTCTGGTCATCGTTTTTGCCATAGCTTTACTTATTACTCGTAACCCTACCTTCAGTTATAGCCTACTACTTATTGTTTTCCCGTTTGTGGCCGGGTTTATTTACCGCGACCGCTACGGCCAGCCTTTGGCTTTGGTATTCTTCTCCATAGGCTTGGGGGTATTCTTGGGCCTACAATACATTCCCAGGCTCAAAGAAATGCACGGCAAAGCTGGTGGCGACTGGCGCCGAGTTATCAGGCGTCGCAGCTTCAAGGACAGGTTTTAAACATGCCGGCGAACGAACTATACCAGCTAACTGTCCATGAAGCACACGAGCTTCTTAAACAAAGGAAAATTTCCTCAGCGGAACTAACAAAATCTGTATTGAAGCGTATCGCTGAGGTAGAGGGGAAGGTTCGCGCCTGCGTCACTATTGTTGAAGACATCGCTTTGAAAGAGGCAGAGAAAGTCGATAATTACATCAAGGCTGCCCATGAAATTACCCCTTTAACCGGTATCCCTACCTTAATCAAAGATGTCATATGCACCAAGGGGATAAGAACCACCTGTAGTTCCAGGATACTGGAAAACTTCGTCCCTCCTTATGATGCTACGGTGATAGAGAAACTAAAAACACACAGGGCGGTAGTAGTTGGGAAGACAAATATGGATGAATTTGCCATGGGTTCTTCTACGGAGCACTCCGCCTTTTTCCCCACCCGCAATCCCTGGGATTTGAGTCGTGTCCCCGGCGGTAGCAGCGGCGGCTCAGCAGCCGCTGTGGCTGCCGATGAAGCTATCTATGCTTTGGGCTCTGACACTGGTGGCAGCGTCCGTCAGCCAGCCGCACTTTGTAGCGTGGTGGGACTTAAACCAACCTACGGTCTAGTCAGTCGCTTCGGCTTGATTGCTTTTGCTAGCTCTCTCGACCAAATTGGGCCACTAACCAAGGACGTCACTGATTGCGCCTTGGTGATGAATGTCATTGCCGGGTATGACCCCAGAGACTCAACCTCAGTGTCTCATCCTGTTCCCGACTACACCCAGCAATTAATTCCCGACATCAAAGGGCTGAAGATTGGCATTCCCAGGGAATATTTTGGCGAGGGCGTGCAAAACGAGGTACGAGCGGCTTTGCAAGCAGCTATAAATAAACTTCAAGAGCTGGGTGCGGAAATAGATTGGGAAGTCTCTTTGCCTCATACCAAGTATGCTCTGGCTGCTTACTACATACTGGCGCCGTCTGAGGCTTCAGCAAATTTGGCTCGCTACGATGGCGTAAAATATGGCTTTTCCGAGCGAGATGCCAGTAATGTAATCGAGACAACGGAGAAGACGCGACAATTTGGCTTCGGGCCTGAGGTTAAAAGGCGCATAATGCTCGGCACTTATGCTTTATCCGCAGGTTATTACGACGCTTACTATGTGAAAGCACAGAAGGTACGCACACTGATAAAACGGGAATTTGACCAGGCCTTTGAAAAATATGACGCTCTGGTCACCCCGACTTCGCCGATAGTGCCCTTTAAGCTGGGTGAAAAGTTAGAAGACCCGATGCAGATGTATCTAAGCGATGTGTGCACTTTACCCATAAATATAGCTGGAATCCCGGCTATTTCCATACCTGCTGGCTTCACTGACAACCTACCCATAGGTATGCAAATCATGGGCAAGCCTTTCAGCGAGGAAATACTGCTGCGCATCGCCTTCGCCTATGAGCAAGCCACCGCTTGGCATAAGAGAAAACCAAAAATACGATAAGCAAACATACGCCTAAACTATGTGAAGAAGTTCGGGAAGAGCCCAATGGTAACCCTTACTCTTCGTCTGTCATGAGCATCACAAATGCCAGAGTTCATCGGCGTGTTGGTTGGCTGAAACGTCTGAATTCACAGCAGGTGTGAAACTATGCTCCGCACATACAGAATCAACGGTGAAGAGATAGACTCGCTAGAACTGAAGATTTTGCTTATTACTAAAGGCATAAATATCCCATCTGATGAGGTCTACGAGAGGTTTGGTAATACCCATCGGCTTTCCTCGTTCAGGGACCCGGCAACATGCAACTGCCTCCTCCTGCCGGATAATACTGTTGTCCACATTTGGAATGCCGGCCCTTGCTCTCCATTCACTATAGGTATTGCCGAAAGTGGTAATGCCTATCTGGCTTATGATGGTCACTTCGTAACGGAGGTGGGCTTTCCTCCGAAGACACAATTCTACAAGCAATACACTTCAAAGGGAATTCCCTTCAGTATGATTGCCGTCTTGCAAGGTCTGGATGTCTTATCCTTTCCATACCTATGGCCCTGTGAGTATGCACAAAGTGGATTTCCGTGCCAGTTCTGTTACACAGGGGCTTACACGGAGGAGCTTGCCCGTAATGGGAAACTCGAGTTTCTTTCCCCTACACCGCAGGATGTGGCAGAGGTTGTTAACTACGCGGTAAATACGGAAAAACTGGCATCATATGTCCAGATAACCGGTGGTTCGACAATGAATCCCCGTGCGGAGTGCCATATCGTATCTGACATGCTGCGGGCAATTGACGACCTGGCGGGCCTTGATAATATCTCAGGGGAAGTTCTGGTATACACGTCACCTCCCTCGGACCCTATGGTTCTCGACGAAGTTTTTCTAGCGGGCGCAGATAGAATTGCCTGCGATATGGAGATATGGGATGAAGAGCTATTTAAACGCATATGTCCGGGCAAGGCGCGTTTTGCGGGGCGTGAGCGGCAACTCAATGCTCTGGTTCACATAGCCAAAAGACATGGTCGTAATAAAGCCTGTAGCGCGTTTGTCATCGGACTTGAACCTGTAGAAAGCTTCCTATCTGGCGCTGAATACCTCGCCAGCCGCGGCATCGTCCCCCTACCATCGATATGGATGCCGATGGGGAAGGCGGTCTTGAGGGTAACCGAAGCGCCGGGACTGCCCTACTACCGGCAAGTTCGAGACGGCCTCGCTGAAATTTATGAGAGATACCAGTGCGAACCACCGGGGAGTACTGGATTCAACGTGTGCCTATGCCGGGATACCTGGAACAATCGAAATGACATACTAAGAAGAAAAAAATACCACAATGAAGGCACTTAGAGCCTAACCAGTAAAATAAAATGGCCAGGCGAATTATTTCAAGCCGGCTTCTTTTCTTAGTATCTTAGCCTTGTCCGTTCTTTCCCAGGGCAGGTCGAGGTCTTCTCTACCGAAGTGTCCGTAAGTGGCAGTTTGGCGGTAAATAGGTCGGCGCAGGTCCAGAGTCCTCATGATAGCCTCAGGGCGAAAGTCGAAATGCTTGTTGACGAGATTTGATATGATTTCATCGGGAACCTTTCCCGTGCTGAATGTCTCAATGGATAATGACAGGGGATGAGCCTTTCCGATAGTATAGGCAACCTGAAGCTCAAGGTAATCGGCAAGCCCAGCCGCTACTATATTCTTGGCAACATATCTGGCCATATAAGCGGCGGAGCGGTCTACCTTAGTAGGGTCTTTGCCTGAAAAGCAGCCCCCACCATGTGGACAGGCACTGCCATAAGTATCAGCGATAACTTTGCGCCCGGTAAAGCCGGTGTCGCTCACCGGCCCGCCGATGAC
>JACAEN010000049.1 GCA_013388845.1 Chloroflexota bacterium
CATTGGATATGAACATGTTGTCACGGTAGTAGTCTGAAGCGTCATGAACTACCTCAATTTTGTGTTCGGGGAAATAGTAGCTATAGAAGAATTTCTCAGGAGGTTTGGTGGTTGGCCAGGGAATTTGTCGGCCTACGACCATGGCCACTTGCGGGTTTTTAAGGTCAGCGGTCAATTTGTGAAGCCAGCTGTCGTGGAGCGGCAGGGCATCTTGCGTGATATACACTAGGATTCTGCCACTGGCCTGTTCAGCACCTAAATTTCTTGTCCGGCCGTGGTGAAACTCCTCCGTCTTTATGCGGACAATTTTCACCGGGAAACTCTGAGCTATTTCCGGAGTACCATCTGTGGAATCTGAATCTATGACGATGATTTCGTAATTGCCATCAAGTTTCTGAGAGGAAAGCCGTTGAAGCAAGGTGGCAAAGCCTTCTCCGGCGTTTTTAGTCAGGATTATGATGCTTATATCCATCTTCATCTCACTATCACCCTAACCCCAATTTCTCATATCAAAGAGGGGGTAAATCTTCACCGAATACCCCATAATTGAGTCCAGTCTAGGTTCCAGTTTAACCGCCGAAACAAAGTGAGGTCGGAGACCTTTCTTAGTGATTGATACTGGTCTCGCCTCTGCTTTATATCGCTCCGCTCTCGCCACAGGGAAGCCAGGGCATCAAATTTGGCCCTGATATATGACCGACCCTTGGCCAGACTGTAGACTACTGTCAAGAACTCTATTGCCAGGAGAATGGGCAGGCAAGCTAGTAAGGTTAGAGGCTTTAGCGTGCTCAATAGCAGAGTTTGCCGATTTTTCTCGAGACGGAATAGTTTCTCCGGGTCCATCTTCAGGCTGTATTTATGAAAGACTATTGATTCGGGCAGGCAATATATTTCATAACCCATCAACCGCAGGAGCCAGGAGACGATTACATCGTCGTTCCCCATAAAACACCAGCCGGGCGCGCCACCCATCTGCTCGAGTAACTGACGTCTGATTAGATAGGAGCAACCGCTGACTCCAGGCACTCTCTCAGGAATGACTGAATTAGTGTCCCCCTTGCCCAGGCTGCGGCAAAAGCCCAAGCCAGTGATATGAATATTCAAACCCAGGGCATTGATTTTAGTCCGGTCGTCAAAAAGCAAAACCTTAGGCATTACGGCTCCTACCTGCGGGTTCTCATCTAAAAAAGCCACCATGGCATCTAGCCAGTTGGGAGCAACTTCAGTGTCTATGTTGAGTGGCGCAATATACTCCCCCGTAGCATAGGCTAAGCCGGCATTAATGCCACCAGCATAACCCAAATTTTTATCATTAACAACAAATATTAAGTTGGAGAACTTGCTTCGAGCGTAGTCCAAACTTCCATCACTGGAATTGTTGTCAACGAAAATAACCTCGAAATTCGTATAGCTTTGTTTCAAAACTGATGAAATGCAAGCATCAAGATGTGACATCCCATTATAGTTTACTAAAATCACCGACACTTTCTTTGCCATAGCTTCCTTCAGACAGAACGCATATTGGTTATCAGTGTGGCAACACTTCCTGGTGGCTAATCCTGCGCACAGGTTCTAGATGCGATTTCCGTCCCCCAATATGCCGTCGCTAATATTCCGAGGCGAATAAAGCGCCCCCTTATCCTGGCGCCAGATATTGTCTCCAATTTTACAAACCCTTAATTTCAGCATTAGGCGCTCTCGAAAGCCAGTTTAGCCTGGACTCATAGTTCTTTTGCTGTAGCTAGAACCCATGTGAGGAAAGCCCTTTCCTTCATCTGCTCGAATTCTGCTTCAGTATAAACTAACGGCTCTATCGGTAAGGAAGTCAAGTCAAGAATCTTGTTTATACGCTGGGGCATTTTGCCCTCAAATTCGCCTACTATGATAAGGTCTATATCGCTACCTTCGTGGAAATCCCCCCTGGCGAAGGAACCGTAGAGATAGACCTTCTTCACCCCGTGTTTGGTCTTGAGGAGATGGGCAAATTCCCTCATTTGCTCATAAATTTTTTCACTGTCCTCAATATTAATTCGGCATAACTTATACACTGGCTAGCATCCTCCTCTGAGTAATATCGAGCGGGAATTTCGTTGCCTACCAAGCCGTTGGGGTATCTCGTAGAGATGTAATAAGCATCAAGAGCTTTCCCCTGGCTAAGCAGATTGCTGAAATCCTTCTCATATTTGGAACAATCTAAGACCAGGTCTCTTGTAGAGTGGGTTAATATAGCTCGCAAGCCTTTAGAGTAAAGGAAAGCCTTCAGGGCTTTTTCTGCGGCTTGCTGCGATTGAAAACAAGCCCACTCATAGTGCCCAGCTTTGCTACTATCTTGGGCGCTCTCCAGGTCTTTCTCAGCTTGTCTCAGCCACCTTTGTTCTTCCATATCAATAATATACCACAATTGTTATGGTCTTCGGCGAAACTTCGTGGGTCACATCCCTTCTTCAGGCATGGCTAAGGTGGGTAGGTCGCCTCTTCCTTCTGCCTCCATCTGGCTAAGGACAGAATATGAATAATCTTGCAGCTAACTTTGCCAGAGGACACCTGCGAGTTTTTGAGTCAGAGGTTATTATTTGTTCTTAATGGGCTAACTTATGCCTGGTTATTTTCGCCCGGTTAAAGCGTTCAGGATTATGCCGGTGAAGACGCTCAATATACCAGCGATAATGAGCAGAGTGGTCAATATGGTGCTGCCTATAGCCACCTCGCCTGTTGTTTTAGCTATATAAAGCACCTTCATGCCAGTCATGAGACCAGCCGCCAGCAAGATGCCACCGGCCAGTCCGAAGAAAAACAGGGGTCTCCTGTGCGAAATCATGACTATTATCCGACTGAGAACCTGTATGCCATGTCTTATGGGATTGAGGGTCGAGCAATCCATGGTATATATATTTGAGATTGGTACCTCGGTTATCTTGAGGTTTTTAGCGGCGGCGCGGGTTATCATCTCTGATTCAATGGCAAACCCATTTTCCTTCAAATCGAGTTCGTTTATTGCCTTTGGGGAAAGGGCTCGGAAGCCGGATTCAGAATCGGAGATATTGGTTTTTGAAGCGAGCTGTGTTGAGC
>JACAEN010000005.1 GCA_013388845.1 Chloroflexota bacterium
CCCCCGCCGGTGCTGGAGATTTCCAGAGTGCATAGATAAGCTGTCAGCCAGGGGTCGAAGCGGACATTTTCGGAAACCGCGCTTCCACTGCCATCTGCGGTCCTTCCAGTAACAGGATCTGCTACGCCGCCACTGGGCCCGCTGGCATGGCCCCACCAGTTCGACGTGGCGTCAACGGGGACGGCGCTAGCTTGGACGTAGAGCCCGTACTCATCGTTTCCAGCGAGGCTGTTGAACTTTATAAGCACGGTGCTGCCGCCGGCGATGTATTCCAGGTAGATTCCATAGTCATTTCTGGAGATTCTGTTGTCCTCGATGGAGAGGGTGCTGTTGTCCAGCCGGCCATTCCGGTTGGTTATGCCCTCTGTAGCACGAGTGAGGATATTCTGACTGATGGTGACCTCACTTCTGTTGTCGATGGAAAGCCATATGGCGAAGTTGGCGCCATTAGCATCGATTGTGAACCCAACGTCCTCTCCACCAAAGGAAACTCTCTCAGCATCCAGTTCTATGCTGACGGAGCCGATAATAGTGGTCAGCTCATACCCGTTTGCTGACTGGAGGGTCAGAGACTTGTCAATATTCAAGTCCTCCTCGTATTCTCCCTGGGTCACTATAATGGTGTCACCAGGGTTTGCCGCATCAATGGCGTCCTGGATAGAACCCGTGAAGTCCACGGCCCAAATCATGGGCTCAGTGCCAATCTCGGCGCCCAGCCACGGCGAGTAAAGTACTTTTGTGGAGATGTCATCGCCATTGCCGGGTCCTACTTTACTGGGCCCGCTGGCATCGCCCCACCAGTTCTTGGTGGCGTCCAGCGCCTCGCCTCCCTCGTTCCAGACACCATACCAGGAATTGCCGGCGATGTTGTTGAAATTAACGGTGATCCCGGTCAGTTTTGTCTGCGTATCAAACACATAGATACCGAGGGAATTCTTGGTGAAAGTATTGCCTTCCACTTTGACATTCTTAGAAAGGGACCGGGCGTAGTGCGACTCGAAAGTTATACTTGCGCCCTTTGTGTAACCGGTTACCGTGTTATTCTTGATTTCGGTGTTAAGGAACTGCCCAGTGATGCCTACGCCCCCCGTAGCGAAGTCTCTCACTAGGTTGCCTTCAATAAGCGAATCTTTGAGGTACCCGGTGATGCCAAACTGCACGTTAACGACTTCGTTGTTCCTGAAGGTTGCCACAGTGGGAGGAAACGGGTCGAGAGCACCCACGTTGATGCCGTATTCTGCACCTTCCACATAGCAATATTCAACCGTCGCCTCTGTTGTGAAGGCCATAGAGATAGCGAATTTGACTGAGTTCAAGGCGCGCACATTCTTGACGGTAATAGAGGCTGCCATGACAGGCTCTGGAGCTGTGATTCCGTGGCGGTTGTTCTGCACCGTCAGGCCATCAATCATGACGACGCGGCCGGCGGCGCTGACAATTTCGATCCCAGTTCCTTCCTCCGGATCGTTGGGTTGAATTATCGTTTCAGCTCCAGTGCGGGTCCGTGCGTCAACCCCGGCTTGCGCCCCCTTTAAGATCAACGACTTGTTAATGACAACATCCTCCTTATACAACCCCGCTGCCACTATGATGGTGTCGCCATCCGAGGCAGCATCAATGGCTGCTTGAATAGTGGGGTATTGACTGGGCACATATCTAATCGTGCCTGTCAAAACCGGGGCTGCCGTTACCAGCCCTAGGCTCACCACCAACACCAGAGCAAACAGGATACCAAGCATTTTTTTCACTTTTCCGCTCCTTTTATTGTTTTTGTTGTCTTATCGCCCCCTCCACCAGAGGCCTGGCAACTCGTCTATCGCGCAACTTTCACTTTCATAGGCATCACCCTCCCTAAAAACACAAAACCGACCTTTTGAAGTTCGGTTTCATCGCTAGCTACTCGCGGTCAGGTGACCAGCTAAGGGCGCCGCCTCATCACTCCGCGTAATTTCTCTTCTCCACCATTCCATCACCTTTGCCCCTTAACCCCCGGTCAGCACATGGGAATAAGTAACAGCTTAAGTTTGCCAAACTTCCAGCTTTATTATATCACATTCTCGACACCGTCAATGGTCTTAACTCTCATATGAGCCCTTATCGCCAAGTTGATGAGCGGGGAAGTCATTCAGTTCTAGGAAAGACCTACCTATTGCCTTGATTCCGTGAGGCTTTATCTTTGGGGAACAGCTATCGATACCTTGTTAGAATTCTCGCCTGTTTTCCAGTGCCTGCCCCAGGGTTAGGTCATCAGCATATTCTAACTCAGCACCAAAGGGCAGGCCACGAGCCAGGCGAGTGACACGGATGCCCAGAGGCGCGATAATCCGTTGCAGATACATAGCCATAGTTTCGCTCTCTACGTTAGGATTGGTTGCTATAATCACTTCGGTTACTGAGCCATCCTTAAGACGAGCCAAAAGCTCCTTTACCTTCAAATCTTCAGGCCCGATACCCTCAGTCGGGCTGATGGTCCCATGAAGCACATGATAAACACCGTTATACTTCCCGGTCTGCTCTAAAGGGAGGATATCTGAAGGTTTCTCCACAACACAAATCTTAGAGTGGTCACGCTCTGCATCTTGACAAATGCGGCAAGGGTCACAGTCGGTGTTGTTAAAGCAGATAGAGCAAAGCTTTATCTTTTCCTTCAGTGTTAAAATGGCCTCGGCTAAAGCCTTAGCTTCTTCATCAGGGCTGCGTAAGATATGATAAGCCAGCCTCTTGGCACTTTTTGGTCCGATTCCCGGCAGCTTGTTTAATTCCGCAATTAATCTAGCTATAGGCTCAGCGATAACCGACATTTTTCTAACCCTTTACCTTATTGTCATTTCGAGCCCCGGCAAGTCGGGGCGAAGAATCTTCGAACTTTTTCTAAAGTAACCCCGGTATATTGAGACCACCGGTCAAACTGCTGAGGTGCTTATTAACAAGCTCCTGCGACTTGGTAATAGCCTCATTGACGGCAGTCATGACCAAATCTTGCAGTAACTCAACGTCTCCGCTCTCCACCACTTCGGGAGATATCTCTACAGAATGAACCTTCTGGTGTCCGTCAAGCACCACTTTGACAGCCCCACCGCCACTGGTAGCTTCCACGGTCATTTTGCCCAATTCTTCTTGGGCTTTGGCCAACTTGGCCTGAAGTTGCTGGGCTTGACGTAATATTGATTTATCCATTTATCTCCTTCCTTGGGTTTCGCTCAGGACTACAACTCCTCCTTAATCTTGGCTCCCATTTCCAGGGCAGCTTTAACTACCGGGTTTTGCGTCCTCGCCCGGGACGGGACTTCCTTTTTGGGATCAACTAAAATACACCGTATCTTGTAGGGCCGACCAAAGACCTCCTTGAGCTTTTTTTCCACTAAATGTCGATATTTGGCGTCTTCGATTTTCTCCTTATGGAAGGAATAATAGAAACCCAGCACCAGTGTATCATCCTCCAGAGCTACAGGGTCACAGGCACTACGCAAAAAAGCATCCAAATTGCCACTGGAGCCTTCCCCTCGCAAAGATTTGATGAACTCCTTCCAGTGACTACGGAGGTAATCAATGTTCTGAGGAATCCCCTCGCTGGGGACCTCAGTCCCGGTTCTCTCGAGCCCCACTGCTACAGGAACCTCACTTGGAACCTCAGTGGCGACTGTCTTGTTATCCAGTGTCGCATGAGCCTCGCCCCAGATTTTCTCGGGGGGCTCAGTTATCTCAGTCCCGACTCTGTTGGGATCCACTACCTCCGAAGATTTAGCTGTAGTTAGCTGCTCTGGTCCTGGGGATGGAGACAAGGCGCAGCTCAGGAAAGCCAATTCTAGGGGCAAAGCGGAGTAATCAGCACTGCGAAAATCTATGCCTGAGAAAGCCTTTACGGCCTTGAGTAGATAATCCAGAGTAGCATTGGCGGCCAGGCCTCCCATCTCAGCTAAGTCTTCACTTGTAACATTAAGAGCCTCTTGGCATCGTGATTTGGCCAGCAACAATCCTCGCAGGTATTCTACTAATCCCAGACTGAACTGACGGAGGTCAATACCATCGCTATTGAGGCTATTTATGACTCTTAGACCGCCTGCCACATCCCTAGTGACTATACAACGTGCTAGTTGTCTAATCTGCGCATCCCAGCCGATGCCCAGCTCGGCTTGAACCTGAGCAAGCTCAATTGTATTGCCATAGTAAGCAATCATCTGCTGCAAGATATTCTCAGCATCTCGAAGGCTCCCGGTGGCAGCACGGGCAATAAGTTCTAAGGCACCAAGCTCGATGTGAATCCCCTCTTTCTCGCATATTAGCTTGAGCTTATTCACTATCTCGGTTTGCCGCAGGCGATGGAAGTTGAAGCGCTGACATCTTGATACTATGGTGGCTATGACCTTGTGGGCTTCTGTGGTGGCTAAAACAAAAATTACATGAGGCGGTGGCTCCTCCAATGTCTTCAATAGGGCATTGCAAGCCGCCTCGGTAAGCATGTGGACTTCATCTATAATGTAGACCTTGTAGCGAGCCAGGCTGGGGGCGTAATTCGCCTTTTCCCTCAGGCTACGGATTTCATCGATGCCCCGATTGCTGGCGGCATCTATCTCTATTACATCCAGAGCTCTGCCTTCAGTGATGGAACGGCACATGTCGCAAGCATTGCAGGGCTCGCCGCCGGCTTGATTGAGGCAGTTGACTGCTTTGGCTAAGATGCGTGCTGTGCTGGTCTTGCCTGTACCCCGGGGACCGCAAAAAAGATAGGCATGAGCTATCTTCCCACTCTCCACAGCGTTACGCAGAGTCTGAGTTACAGGCTCCTGCCCCACCACATCACTTAAGGTCTGTGGTCGCCACTTGCGGTAAAAAACCTCAGAGCCCATATGCTCTTATTATACACCCCTCCCCACAATCCCCAAAGGAGATTCCTGTGCTAGAGCACGGGTAAGATATCAATTTTTTGCAGCACACGCAGCGGCCGCCTATAGTAGAAGGCCGTAAAAGTAGTAGACTTCCGCGGTGGAAACCGACACGGGTGATAACCAAAGAGCTAGTCCTAGTTGCCTATTTATCAGGCTTGTGGCAGTCGGGTCTCCAAAAATCTACTTGTTAGCTTGCTTCTCGGCCCAGTCGCCTGCCCCAGGCACCTTCCACATCTTGCCACTTCCAGCCTGGACCATAAGGATAATCCATAACACAAATCTAGCAATCGAAACAATGAGCACTAGAGGCCCTAGGCTTAAACCTATATATAGAGGAAGAGGCTCCAGGCCTATATAGGGAATGGGACCGAAGCTGAGTGGAAGCAAAATTAACAGGAGCACGTCCAGTGCCCCGAAAGTTATGATGGATTGCCAGGCATGGAATTTGATGAAGGTGCTCTTCTTCTCCAGAACCACAAAGATTATTCCAGTTATCCACCCAGCCAAGTAGCAAAGGAGGCCCGCTACAGTGGCGGATAGGCCTGTGCTACTTTCCGCTTCTGGCTTAGCTGTAATGTTGACGACAAGTCCAGCGCCGCACTTGTAGCAAAAGTTAGCTCCCCCGGGATTTTCCACCCCACATCTTGAGCAAAACGTGTTCTACCTCCTCACCTCAAATCTATATTGTGTGTTAAAGACAAGTCAATTGCGTTTTGGGGCTTGCTTCTACAGGAAAGTCTGTTGAGGGTCAGCCGCCCATCGGTATGCAGTTTTCCATTTCCGTCTTTGATATATCCCTGTGAGCCCCAGTTAGGCCGAAATCATAAAGATACATGGTAGTCTCTCCATTGTCATCAATGACTTTTACCATGCCAAATGGGACTTGACTGCTCACCCATACCTCACTCTGTGTCGTAAATTTGGCCACGTTTACTGTCTTTACCGTGGGAGTGGTATATGTTCCATATGATATATCGGGGAGATTCGGGTCATACTCACTAGGGGTCTCAGTCTCAGGGGGCTCAGGGCTTTGACCGACGTTCATACACATCACCTGGTCTCCCATCTTCACCACGTACTTCACCACCTCGCCAGTGGCAGTGTCGCTCCATATTTGCATAATCATCTCTTCCTGCTCCGACATGGTAATTTCAAAACCAGTGCAAGTCTTTCCGTCAACTGTGTCCTGCCCTATACATTCCATCCTCTGGTGGTACTCTTCACCATTATTAGAAAGGACATACTCAGCCCACTGCCCTTCGGCTGGTGCCATAAACCCAGTGTAACCAGACGGAGTACCGTGACAAGCTGGCAACAAAGCTGTCGCCAATAAAAGGACTACTACAATACCAGTCGTCCTTTTCACTTCCGCAGCTCCTTATCAAAATGGGATAGGCACTTCCTTACGCCTCTCTGCATCGGCAATGCCGAAGACCTAGCCGTAGTTACCTAATCTATCAGGCTTAAGGCAGCGCATTCTGAGAAGTGTTATTTGCTGGCTTGCTTCTCAGCCCAATTGCCTGCTAAGGGCACCTTCCACATTTTACCTTGGTAAGCCATGAGCATAAGGACAATCCACAACCCCACAGTTATCACCCAGACAATAATGCCCAGGATATGTGCAAACCACCATCCGGGCGAAAGGAAGAATGTTGCGATACCAATTATAGATAAGATAATCTGAACCACGGTGAGTACTCCAAAGGTCATTATGGATTGCCAGGCATGGAATTTAACAAACTTGCTCTTCTTCTCCAGAACCACAAAAACTATTCCCGTTATCCACCCAGCCACGTAGCAAAGGAGCCCGGCGACATTGGCTGACATACCTGTGCTGCTCTCTGCTTCGGGCTTAGCTGCAGCTTCGGATGGCTTGCGGGCGGCACCAAGCTCAGCGCCGCACTTGGAGCAAAACTTAGCCCCATCAGGATTTTCTGCGCCACATTTAGAGCAAAACATATTCACCTCCTTGCATTAAATCTATATTACGTATCAGGGATATGTCAATAGCCTCAGACTCTAGGCTCAGCCTAAAATGGTCAAAACGCCTTCACGAATCATCTTGACAGCAATAGCCGCTAAAAGTAGCATAACTATTTTGGATGCAGCGTTCACGCCGGTGCGTCCTAACAAATTTACAATTCGGTCAGCTTGTCGGAAAACCACCCACTGTATTGCTAGATTAAGTACAAAGGAAGCTAACACAATCGGAATACGATATTGGCCAATAAGCAGTAACAAACTAGCAAGCACCGCTGGCCCGACAACCAGAGGAGTGCCTAGGGGTACCACACCTACCATGTCGGAGGCTAATGAATCCTCAGCTTCTACAATCTTACCGGTGATTAGATCCTTTATGGCCAAAATCAGCAAAATGATGCCACCAGCCACTAAGAAATCAGCCACCTCAATGCCTAAGAGCAAAAAGATAGCTTTGCCAACAGCCACAAATCCCAGACCGACACCGAGGGCTGTGAGTGTGGCCAGATTGGCGGCATGCCTACGATGTTTAAGCTCTATGCCTTGCGTCAAAGCGAGGAAGATAGGCAAATTCCCCACGGAGTCCATGGCGAAAAAAAGCGGAACAAAGGTCAGAGCTAATTCTTGAAGAACCTCTACCATCTCACTTGACATCCTACTTTCTCAATTCTAAACTCAAATTCGGTTGGGATTTGGATTTTGTATTTCCTAAAAGGGTTAACGCTGATTTCGCAGATTTTCATCCTGCCGGAAAACCCAGGTAGCCGAAGCCACGCTATCATCTTCGGCTAAATTCATTAGCCTGGCTCCCCGGCCAGCCCTGCTCTGAATCGGGACCTGTGCCATAGGAATGTTCACTACATTGCCCTTAGCTGACAATATCACCAGAGAGCCTTGTGGGTAGACAAGTTTGGACACAGCTAGATTGCCTGTTTTGGGGCTAACTCTATAAGTCCTCACTCCTTTGCTTCCCCTATTGTGAATTGGATATTTGTTTATCGAGGTCAGCTTGCCAAACCCCTTTTCGGTCACTGTGAGAACGTGAGCATCGGGGAAGACAATACCCATGCCCACAACATAATCGTCAACAAGAGAAATACCGCGAACGCCACCACTAGTTCGAGAGGCATTCCTCAAGTTTTTGACCTTGAATCTAATCGCCTTTCCATTCCGAGTCACCAGGATAGCCTCGTCTTCATCAGCAACTACACCGGCTGAAGTCAGTCTATCTTCCTTTTTGAGCCTCATGGCAATAATGCCATTCCTTCTTATCGAAGCAAACTCTCCCAGGGCGGTCTTTTTTATCACGCCACCCCTAGTAGCCATTAATAAGAACTTATCTTGGGGAAAGCTTGCCATGGCTAATAACACAGTTACTTCGTCTTTCAAGTCAATAGGTAATAAATTGACTAAGGCTATCCCTTTGGCAGTGCGGGAGGAATCCTCAGGAACTTCGTGACACTTAAGACAGTAAACTTTACCAGCGCTGGTAAAGAACAGGAGATTATCGTGGGTGTCAGCTACCAGGATATGATTCACTGTATCACCACCCCGTGTTATCATTCCCGTGATGCCTTTTCCGCCACGATGTTGCAGCCGATAAGTGCTGGCGGGAATCCTCTTAATAAATCCGTTGCTAGTTAAGGTAACTACCATTGCCTCATGCGGAACGAGGTCCTCTGTACGAAACTCTTCAATTTCCTCTGCTTTCACTACGGTTCGTCGGGAATCACCATACTTTGATTTAAGTTCCTTAGCATCCTGGGCAACGAGTGAGAATACTTTCCGAGGATTAGCTAACAAATCCTCCAGATAGGAAATATTTTTAATCACAGCGGCATATTCCTCAGTTATTTTGTCTTGCTCTAGCTTAGCCAATCTACGAAGCGGCATATCCAGGATAGCTTGCGCTTGAATCTGCGACAGAGCGAAAGACGTCATTAGATTGGCGCGAGCAGACTCTACGGTTTGGGACTGCCGAATAATTTTGATCACTTGCTCCAGATTGTTTAGGGCGATTCTGAAGCCTTCGAGGATATGAGCCCTGTCCTTGGCTTTATCAAGTTCAAACTGAGACCTCCTAGTGATGACCTGAAAACGAAAGTCAATATAATAGGTTAGCGCCTCTTTAAGATTAATTACTTTAGGTTGTCCGTCGACCAGGGCCACCATATTGATGTAAAAGGCAGATTGCATCGCGGTATACTTGTAGAGGTTATTGAGTATCTGTTGAGGTTGTGCCTCTTTTTTGAGTTCAATAACAATCCGCATACCTTCCCTATCTGATTCATCACGCACCTCGGCTATTCCTGAAATTTTCTTCACTTTAGCCAGCTCAGCTATCCTCTCCACCAGAGCTGCCTTGTTTACCTGATAGGGAAGTTCAGTAATGACTATTTGCCTCTTGCCGGCCTTGGTAGTCAGTTCGTTGGCTTTAGCCCGGAGTATAAGTTTTCCCTGCCCTGTAGTGTAAGCATTCTCTATGCCTCCTTTCCCCCAGATTATGCCGCCAGTAGGAAAGTCGGGGCCTTTGACCAAATCTAGAAGCTCATCTACAGTAGCTTGGGGATTATCAATGAGATACACAATGGCATCACATATCTCGCCCAAGTTATGAGGAGGGATGTTAGTGGCCATTCCTACAGCTATGCCTGAAGAACCACTGACTAGCAGGTTTGGCAATCTAGCCGGTAGAACAGAGGGTTCCTGGAGAGAGCCATCGAAGTTGGGCACGAAGTCGACGGTATTTTTTTCGATATCAACTAGCATTTCCTCGGCAATTTCGGAAAGGCGAGCTTCGGTATACCTCATTGCCGCTGGTGGATCATTATCAACGCTGCCAAAATTACCCTGCCCATCAACTAAGGGATATCTTAGAGAGAAATCCTGAGCCATGCGTACCATGGCTTCATATACAGGGGCGTCTCCATGGGGGTGATACTTTCCCAAGACTTCGCCAACAATGCGGGCGCTCTTTTTGTATGGGCTGTTGTGTCGCAACCCTAAGCCATCTATAGCGTATAAAACACGTCGCTGCACCGGCTTCAAGCCATCACGTACATCAGGCAGGGCTCGGGCGACGATGACGCTCATAGCATAGTCCAGATAGGAGCTTTTCAGTTCCTCTTCGATATCGACAGGCTTTACTATTGCAGCTTCCATCAAATCTCGGTTCCTCTCTCACCATCTTCACCGACGACGGTGAAACCTTCAGGCAAAGATTCCTCTTCGGGGCCAGGGTATTCTTCTTCCTCAGAATATTCAAACTCAGGAGGGATCTCACTTTCGTCGGCAATGATTCCGCGCCTGAGAAGGCTTTCTTTAATACGCGTGCGCATATGCTCGGTAGCTTTAACGGGGAAGGAGGGACGTCCCAGCTGGCTGGGATGTTGGTACACTTCTTTGATAATCACCTGCACTTTACCTTCTTCTACATTGAGAATTGCGGCATCGTATCTATTGCCACCCCGCATTAGTTTGATGAGGCGCAGTCCTTGTCTCGGCTCTACCTCTCCCAGATATTCACCGCTCTCACTCGACACAATCAGGTGCTGCCCTTTTGCTTCCAAGTGCACGTGGTCACCAAATCCCATCTTAGCTAGAACATTGGCTGGAGCCACATTGTGAATGTTCACCACCCCGGCCTTGCCAATCTCAGTAATGAAGAGGTCCAGAGCAACTCTTCGAGCTCGCCCCGATTTCATTGCGGGCGATCTCGAGGCTTTCCGGGAGGCCCTCTTCAAATTCGCCATGGACTCCGATAAGCTAGTTAAACGGGCCAGGTTTTTCTTGGCAATAGCATTCTCAGGGCTAAGCTCTAGAGCCTTAAGATAGGCTTCCTTAGCTCCGTCAAAATTCCCTAACTCTGTCAGAGCGCGGCCAAGACGATTATAGGCCTCGACATCGCCGGGAAATTTCTCAATTATGTTCCTGTTTACTGCTTCAGCCTCCTCCCACCTACCCTGAAGGGCTAAATCTATGGCTTCCTTGCTCAGTCGCTGCCTTAATCGAGCCTTCTCTTCATCTTCTTGTTGGTAAGAGGGCATATACATTTCCATAAAAGCTTATAATTACGATGTTAAGCTGGGAATGTCAAGTTTGTTTCTCGAGCTCAAAAGCTTGGTGCAGCGCCTGAACAGCGTCTTTAACCTTATCCTCAGAAATAATACAAGTTATTCTTATCTCGGAAGTGGTAATTAGCTGAATGTTAATGCCCTTCTCGTAAAGAGCGCGAAACATCTTGGCAGCATAGCCTGGTGTATTTTGCATGCCCGTACCTACGATGCTGACTTTGGCCAGTGTAGAATCGGTAACGCATTGCTTGCCTCCCACTGATTTAGCCACTGGCTCCACAATGGACATGGCCTTAAGTAAATCATTTCGAGCCACCGTAAACGTGAGATCGGTAATATTATTAATGCTGGCATTTTGAACAATGGTATCTACACTTATGTTGGCTCTCGCTAGGGGCTCGAAAATTGCCGCCGCAATGCCAGGATGGTCGGGAACCCCGACTACGGTAATTTTAGCTACATTGGTATCATGAGCGATACCCCTGACTTTGTTTTTAACTTCCATAGAGGCCTCCTTACAAATAATAGTACCCGGGCTGTCGCTAAAACTAGAAGCCACTAGTATGGGCATATTGTACAACCAGCCTAGTTCTACTGCTCGATTATGCATTACCTTGGCTCCATAAGTAGCCAGTTCTAACATCTCCTCATAGCCAATTTCCTTTAACTTTCGTGCTTGAGGAATAAGACGGGGGTCAGCAGTATAAACGCCTTCAACGTCGGTATATATTTGGCAAATCTCAGCACCCAGGCTAACAGCCAGGGCAACCGCCGTAGTATCAGAACCGCCGCGACCTAGAGTGGTAATGTCTTTTTTCCCGGTCACTCCTTGAAATCCAGCTACAATGACGATATTTCCCTTTCTCAATTCGCTGACCACTCTTTTCGCGTCAACCCGGAGAATCCGAGCTCGACTGTAACTGGAATCAGTCTGGATGCCTGCCTGAGCGCCGGTAAGGCTGATTGCCTTGTAACCCAAACTCCCTAGAGCCATGGCCAGAAGAGTGCTGGACACTATCTCCCCGGTGGACAACAGGACATCCAGCTCCCTGTCACTCGGCTGTTCGCTGATCTGGTAAGCTAATTTAATCAGGTCATCGGTGGTGTCTCCCATGGCGGAAACAACAACCACCACCTGATTTCCTTCGTCTTTGGCTTTAGCAACACGCCGGGCGACATTCTTGATTTTCTCGGCATCGGCTACCGAGCTACCACCATACTTCTGAACTATCAGTGCCATCGTTTCACCTCTATTAGCTTGCCCATAATATTATACCCTTCCTTAATAAAAAAGCCTGTGCTCTTGGCTTCTCTCTCCGTGAATCTGTTTGCCCCATTGGGGCTAAATCCCGGTCCCCAGAATACAAATGGAACAGGCTCGGCAACATGGGTCTGAACCTCGATCGGCGTTGGATGGTCGGGCAGAACAAGCATCCGCAGGGCGTCCTTATTCCAAGAGCGAAGCCGACTCACAATCTCTTTATCTACCTTCTGAATAGCCTCTATTTTATCTTTAACTAAGCCGGCATGAGCTGCCTCATCCGTTGCCTCTACATGAATAAGCACCATATCGTGTTTCTTGAGCGCTTCCAGAGCACCTTTGGCCTGGGCAACGTAATCATTGTTGAGGTCGCCAGTGACGCCGGGGGTGTCCAGTATCTCAATGCCTGTCGTGCGGGCCAAGCCTCTCATGATATCCACTCCCGAGGTCATGGCAGCATCAAGCCCATAGACCGCTCTGAAAGCTGGCATGTCGGGTATTTTACCACTGCCCCAGAAAAGCCAAATCATGGTAGCGGGAATATCGCCGCGTGCTCTTCGTTGCAAATTTACCGAGTGGTCACGAAGGACAAGCTCAGAGCGCGCCATAAGCTCTCTTAGTAGGTCGCTCCCAGGCCCCTTGGGGAGAAATTCACCAATAGGCTTATCCGGGATATCATGCGGTGGAGTGCAACTAGCCAGAAGGGTATCCTCTCTTCCTTTTATCTTGCATATATGTCTATAGCTCACACCAGGATAAAAATGCACTTCATCGCTGCCCAGCTTTTCGTTCAAAGCAGCAATGAGATCTTGAGCTTCGGGAGTACTGATATGCCCGCAACTATAGCTCCACATCCTGCCCTTGCGAACGGCTACCAAATTGCAGCGAAAAACGACCTCGCCTTCGTTAATAGGAATGCCCATGCCACGAGCCTCAATCGCACTCCGCCCCCGATAATATACCTGAGGGTCATAACCTAAGACAGACATGCAGGCGCAGGCGCTGCTGGGTTCCATCCCCGGGGGCACGGTGCGAACCAGCCCGACAACGCCTGCCTTGGCCATAGCATCCATGTTGGGAGAGTGTGCCAATTCCAGGCAAGTCTTCCCGCCATACTTGGGCAGTGGCCAACCTGCTGCACCGTCAATTATTAAAACGCAATACTTCATTCCAAAATCCGGTTGCCCAGATGTCACCCTGAGCGGAGCGAAGGGTCTCAAAGATTCTTCGGTCGTCCCGATGTATCGGGGCTCCTCAGAATGACAACAGGCTGAGCTGTTACTACTTCATTCTTGTCCTCTATGGTTAAACATCATATAATAGCACAGACGGCGGGGCGTAGCGCAGTGGCTAGCGCGCAGCGTTCGGGACGCTGAGGTCGGAGGTTCAAATCCTCTCGCCCCGATTTGCTCGATAAAAAGAAGTGTAAGCTGTTTATGCCCAATCCGAAGATAAAAACAGAGCGGAGGGAAACTATGATAAAAGCTGGAATTGTCGGAGCCACTGGCATAGTTGGTCAGCAATTTATTGTTGCTCTGAAGGGTCATCCCTGGATTGAAATTGCTGCCCTGGCTGCCTCCGAGAGGTCGGCAGGGCGCAGCTATAAAGAAGCCATAACTGATGCCCAGACTGGAGCCTTGCGCTGGTTCTGCCAGGAGCCTCCTGTGGAAGAGGTTATGGCCATGCCTGTCCAGAATGCCACCGAAATGGATATCTCCGCCCTGGATATCGTCTTTTCCGCCATAGAGTCAGACCAGGCCAAGATTCTAGAACCGAAATTTGCCGCTGACAAACCAGTTATCAGCACGGCCTCAGCCTTCCGCTATGATGAGGATGTGCCCATCCTAATTCCGGGCATCAACTCCGAGCATGCCAAACTAATTGATGTGCAAAGAAAAGGCCGGGGATGGAAAGGCTTCATTACTCCCATTCCCAACTGCACGACTACCGGGCTGGCCATAACCTTAAAACCAATTTACGAATCGTTCGGCATAAATGCCGTCATCATGACCTCTATGCAAGCACTGTCAGGGGCAGGCCGAAGCCCAGGAGTAATAGGACTGGACATCTTGGATAACATTATTCCCTACATAGTCGGGGAAGAAGAAAAGGTACAGCGTGAAACGCAGAAAATCCTGGGCAAAATTGTGAGTAGCTCTATTAGCCCCGCTAAGTTCAATGTAAGCTGCACCTGTACCCGTGTCAATGTCCGGGAAGGGCATACGGAATCGGTCTTCGTCTCGACACAGAAAGCCTGTGAGGTGAATGATGTTGCCAGGGTCATGAGGGAATACAGAGGCTCAGCCAACGAAGCTGAGCTGCCTTCAGCGCCCAAGCGCATGATAATAGTCCACGAAGACCCCTTTAGGCCTCAGCCAAGGCTTGACCGTGATGCTGAGGATGGCATGGCCACCGTGGTGGGCAGAATCAGGAAGGACAACGTCCTGAAAAATGGCATCAAGTACCTTCTGGTATCCCACAACACCAAGATGGGCGCCGCCAAGGGCGCAGTTCTTGTCGCCGAGCTCCTTATCAGAGATGGGTATATTGCCTAGTGGGCACCCCGCCAATAACTTCCCGAAGGCTGTCATTCTGAGGGGTCCCGATACATCGGGGCGAAGAATCTCTCAGATTCTTCGCCCCGCTCAGAATGGGGGGCAAGGGAAGGGCTCAGAATGGTGACCCCCTAATCAAATGACCTCCTTGGAAAATCGCAACCTTTGGCAGTGTGGGCATATATATTGTGAGCTAAGATTCTGGATGGATTGAACTCATTTCATGAATGGCCAAAATGGAACGGAAAATCCACGTTAAACAGATTCAATATATCAAGAGGAGGTAAGAAATGAGAAAGAGGTTACTTATTGTGTTGGGGGTGGTGGCGGTTGGCTTGATTACCTACGCAGTCCTTGCAGTGATATCCTCTTCGGTTCGCCTTGAATTCGATTTCCGTGACGGTGCGCAAGGCTGGCAAGCCGGCTTCGCGGAATATGCTCCGGAGATGGAGGATATGCAGCTTGAGGCAGGGATAAGGCCACTGCCATCCGAACTTGGCATAAATGGCACTGGCTATTACATTCAGGGCATGAACCACTCGGATGACCTCTTCATGTTTCTCAAGCGTCGGTTGGGGTCTGAAGATGGTGTGGTGCTTGGTCAGAAGTACCGAGTAAAGTTCACTATTGTCTTTGCTTCCAATGCACCCAGCGGTGCCTATGGCATTGGTGGCTCCCCGGGCGAGTCTGTGTTCCTGAAAGCCGGCGCCTCCACGGTGGAGCCCGAGGTATACCTTGACCCTGATGCTAACTATTACCTCATGAATGTGGACAAGGGATTAGGCAACGACGAGGCCGGGGGAGTAGCCTCAGTAGTTGGAGACATTGCCAATGGTCTTTCTGCCGAAGAGGTTGATTTACAAAACCCGCCTTACGTTTCTCTGAAGCGACAGCACGAACACACCGTCACTGCCAACCCCGACGGCGGGCTCTGGTTGCTGGTCGGTACAGACTCCGGGTTTGAGGGGCTCACCGGCATCTACTATCAGCGCATAGCCGTTACCCTGACGCCTGTGAAATAATAGTCCTTCGACGTCTTCGCCAGAGGTAAAGCCCGAACACAGGCCCGATCATTGTTGCCAGCACAATAATATCGTCGCCCTGTGCGTGAGTCTCGGTAAGTGAATCCAAAGAATCCGCTTCCGCATACGTAATTAGCTCGATATCTACCATTTGCTCAGCATCGATCCAACCTCTCAATTTGGTCAGGTAGAATTCGTCACCAGGCAAATAAGTGGAAACCAGCTCGGGTAGTATCTCATACTCAGACAGGTCCTCAGCGATAGACACGTTGCTCCCGAATTCCAAGGTAAACGCGTTTTCTGTCCAGTTACCATATCCAAAATATAACGGGTATTGTTCGGGCATCATTATATGGTCAGCAAACACATACAAAAGCACTTGAGGTTCCGTCGCACTGAGCGAGGAGATTCGCAATGGATAGACTATCTTGTCGGAGGCAAAGCTCAGTACTATGGGCTCAATGGCGCCCTCTGCTAAGGATTGATCGGTTTCTTCGTCAACTGCGTTGATCCTGGTGGCTACAAAGTACCATTCCTTCTCGATATACTCGCTGATGACTTCTTCACCCCATGGCGGGAAAAAGTACCCATTTGTTAATAACCAGTCTATGAGTGCTGTTGCATTCGTGGCTGATAATATGGCAGTAGAATAAGGACCGACCACCTTTTCTTCAATGACATCCACTCCACCTCCGCCCGCCGCACCACCAAAACACCCGAACCCACCCTCAGGAGGGGCGGGCGCCTCTGTCTTGGTGAAGTCGGCCAACTCCACAAACAACTCGGGGTCGCAAACTGTTATCTCAGGCTTGTTGGGCACGGGGATAACCCAGGCGAAGTCCTCAGCGTCACCCTCAAAGCTGACCGATAGAATCAGATGCTCGGTGCGATTCCCGGTAGCATTCCCTGTAACATTCCAGCATAGTATGACAGCTCTCTGAGCCGATTCGTATAAGTCATATTCGGTGGAGCTTGGAAAGAATCCTCCGTCGGCAAGGACGGGAGTGGCTGTCGTTAGCAGACAAAGAATGGCTACCAGCGCCGCAGTTATCACCTTCTTATTCACATTTCACCTCCCTTCGCAATTGCCTGCTCGAGCAACGATTCTATTTACCCAGCGACGGCGCATCGTGTGATCCCTGTCATGCCCAAGCCCGCCACGAACCTGGCCAAGGCCGGCGGTTTCCTTTTCTTGTGTGAAGTATAACAGTCAAATGTTAAAATCCCGTTAAGACGGAGCGACAGCTTGTCGCCTTGTTGTCTGGAGTCCGGAATGCTGAAGTCCAAATGTCGAAAGTCGAGGGTCTAGGCTACCTTCGTCAGCTGAGTTCTGCGTCCTTGAAACCGGTGATCACTGTTATATCGGCCTCGGGGCGAGAGAAATGCATGTGCTGGGACCGAGTGTCAAAAATTCGTCCATAGCTTGCATCCTGTGCTGGGGAACGCATTACGAAAGTTGGGCAGTGCTAATCGGTTTTTCTCAGACTTGGTGTGTTCTGCCACAATGCGGGCACTTGATTTGTGGCTGTTTGAACTGAGGTGGGACTCGCAACCTGGCACCGCAGTTACAAGCAATGGTTTTATAGTTACTCAACCGCCACATCACATCTGAGGTCTCACGGGCCCGCTGTATCTCGTTTAGTTCCCCCGTTTCACCCTCTAGCCTTAAAGTTCTTACTGGGACTGTTTCGGCAGTAAGGCTGGCAGCGGGTATAACCCCCTGACCTCCCCCGTGGACCTGGCGGTAAGCTTGGTCATATTCGTTAAACGAGGCACCAGCCATGGCACGCAGGATGCGTATCCTCTCTGATAGAGGTGGATGGGTGCTGGTGAGGTCACTGGCTTGCAGGCTTTTGCCACGGAAGGGATTGACAATATACATAGGTGCCGTAGCCTTATTGGCTGCTTTTAGCTGCCCGGTCGAGAGGCCTATCTTTTCCAGGGCTGAAGCCAGTCCTTCTGGATATCTGGTGTAGAGGGCCCCTGAAGCGTCTGCCAGGTATTCTCTCCTCCGGGAGATGGCGAAGTAAATAAGCTGTGCAAAAATCGGTGCCAGTATCATGAATACGAGTGCCACGACTAGAATTATTATATTGCCCCCGCCACCTCCTCTTGAGGAACTTCTTCTTGACCCGGCGCCGCTAAAAAACAAGAAACGTGACCCATAATAGGCCAGGATAACAATAGTGCCGAGCAGGACACTACACATGGCCATAAGCAGCACGTCCCGATTTTTGATATGAGATATCTCATGGGCGATGACACCCTGCAATTCATCGCGGTTCAGTTTTTGTAGCAGTCCCGAGGTGATAGCTACGGACGCCCGATTGGGGTCACGGCCGGTGGCGAAGGCATTTAATGCCGGGTCATCAATGATGTATATATCGGGCATTTTCTCCAGACCAGAGGCAATTTTCATTTCCTCAACCACATTGTACAAGCGGGGGTGGTCATCGGGCCCAATTTTCTTGGCCCCATGCATGCTGAGCAGGATACTATCGCCCTGGAAATAACCGATTAAACTTAGAATCGCCCATACTAGTATGGCGATAACTAAGCCGGCGACAACACTATCGAAGGCCAGGCCCAGAAAATAACCAATGAGGATCAGTAGTACTCCCATACCTATTGTCAGCACTACCGACCTTATTTGATTAGACCTAATCTGTTCCCACACAGCTGAGGTGTCTTCTTACTGAGTGAAACTAACCTTGACCGGTTCTCTTTCGGCGGCTACAGTAACCTCGAAGAATTCACCAGGCTTAAACCCGGTCATGCTGGCTACAATGTTAGAGGGAACCATCTGCGTCTGGTTGTTGTATCTCAGGACTGAATCATTGTAAAACTGGCGAGAAAAGCTTATCTTATTCTCGGTTGAGGTAAGCTCCTCCTGAAGTGCCAGAAAGTTCTGATTAGCTTTCAGGTCGGGGTAGCGTTCCACTACAGCCAGCAAACGGGCTAGGGCCGAGCTCAGTTCCCCTTCAACCTTGGCTCGCTCACCGGCTCCCGCAGACGACGCTTGCAGGGCAATATTACGGGCTTTGGTTACTGCTTCCAGGGTTTCCCGCTCGAATTTCATATAGCCCTTGACAGTTTCCACCAGGTTGGGAATCAGGTCATGGCGTCGTTTTAGCTGAACGTCAATCTGCGCCCAGGCGTTCTTTACTTGATTACGCAGCCTGACCAGGCCGTTGTAGAGAACCCAGAATACGATGGCAAGAACCACAACAACACCGATGATGACATAAACTGCTATTGGCATATTAAACCTCCTTTAACTCTATTACTGCTATATTCTAACTCAGAGAACACCGCCTACACAAGCCATGTCTCTGGTAGGCTCCCTGTACCACGAAGATGAGAAAGCTCGGCTTATCCGATCGTTATATCAACTTTTTTCCTGATGTCCAGTCCGCGGGGAATATCGAGTTTGGCCAACAGATACCACTTGATTGGGGAAGACAGAGCTGCGCCCGTTATCACCTTTGCCGTTTGTACGACCTTCCGTACTTGGCCCAGCTTGCCTTGCACTTCTGGCGTCTGTGGTGTTCCGACCATAATATCTGCTGGTATCTTTATCTCGAAGTGATATTCTCGCCCCTCGCTGTATTCCCTTTCGCTATCTAGCTGCTGCTCCACCCTATGCCTCCACCGGTTATCCCCAGCCCGCTTTCCTTCTCCCGCGAGGTTATCAACTGCTCTCCGATTAAGGATATGCTCACTTCCCTCGCATTCACTGGCTTCTTTAATGTCAAGGCAACATTGCCAGAAATAGTATCTCCCGGAGCATAGTTGAACTTTTGAATTGCGATATCAATTTTCCCTTTGCCAAACATAGTCCCTCCTTCTTTCGATTCCCCAGTTAGGTGGTCACCCACACCCCAGATAAACAATATTACTATGCTGAGGTCGTTTTTCCAATCCTTTCTTTACCCTCACCAGTTCTGTTCTTGAATTGCTAGCTTGGCCGTGCGTTACAAAGGTGCTTATTGTTCAGTATAAAGGGTTTGCCTAATCATGTGCGGTTTACCCCGAAGCTTCGAATACTTCTTCTAGGAAACTGATAACCTGTTCCTTGGAATCATGTTTTGGCGGATGCTTCTCAGCCAGACGTCTTATCAGTCGCGTAACCTCACCCCCGTCAAACCACAGTCCATGTTTATCACGGCATACATCGACGAGTATTTCAGGCTGTCCGCCTATCGGTGTTTTTTTCATCTTACGGCCACAGATGGGGCACTTCCGTTTCTTTTCTGAGGAAGCGGCTTCCTGAGAGTTGGAGATACCAGCAAAGAATGTCTTTGGCTCTTCAAGACCCTGCGACTTAAGCAAAAGCTCAAGCTCTCCAGAGTCAAACCACACCCCCTTGCAGCTATTACAATAATCAAGCTCAATATTGTGGTACTCCACGACCATCATAGCGTATTTACAAACAGGGCATATCATCACTTTCAGACCTCGTCAGGTAGTTTCAATAGTGTAGATGCTCGAAGCAGTCATGTCAAGGTTGTTGTATGAGCTTCAGATAGCAGCCTGAAATCTTCAGAGACTTTACACAATCTCTATCTCTATATCGTCCATGCTCTTTACTACTTTTTTCAAATCAACCACAGCTACGGTGCGCTCGGAAATATAATGTCTATAAGCTGAAGAGGTGAATATGGTCAGGCACCTTCTGTCATACATTGCAGGTGGGGCATCTGGCTGGTGAGATCTTATCAAGACATTTTTGTCCAGGCGGGACATGATTTCCTCGAACCAGCCTTGCCCGAATTGAGGTCTGCCAGTATAGGGGTCGATTCCCAGGAACTTTCCCTTCCTTTCCTGCCAGTCCCCCCAGGTTATTTGCTGCCATTGGGCGCTACCGGGCTCTATCCTATTTATCTCTTCTAAATCTGACACATCGGGGAGTGCTCCATGTAGAGCAATGACGCCGTTTGGCATGGACACTGCCAGTGGCAATTTGACAAGGACTTCGCTGTAACGCTGACGAAGTTCCGCATCCAGTCCTTCCCAGAAGTCGGCGGGGTGGAAGCTGACTACAGCATGCCCTTCATGATTTCCCATAAGCAGATAAAGAGAATACGGGTGCTCCAGTTTTTGCTCAAGCAAAAAGTTAATGTTCTCCAGGGAAGCTGGTCCCCGGTCTACATAATCCCCCAGAAAAACTAGCTTATCCTCCGGTTTGAGATACTTGTGGATAATCTTCTCTGTGGCTTCTAGGTCACCATGAGTATCGCCCACGAAAATGACTCTGTCGGACTCCAACTGTATCAACTTGGCTTCCGAAGCAAACATTTTCTCCGCCTTGTTGAGCAACTCTTTTATCTCTTCTCTGGTCACGGGACGAAACTTTCCTTCTTGAAACTGTGCATCCCACAGCATAGATGTTTTTCCTGACAAAAAGCAACTCCGACTCGGTTGGAGCTCTGGAAAGCCCCGCCTATAAGTGTTTTTACCTGTGGACTTTTGATATGATGAAAGTATGAAAGTCGGTTTGGTCTATGACCCAATCTATTTGGAACACGATACTGGTGACCACGTGGAGAATTCTCGCAGGCTGGTAACTGCCATGTCTTATTTGGAGGAAACTGGAGTTAGGAGGGAACTTATTGGTCTGCCTCCACGCACTGCCTCGCTGGAGGAGCTGGAGATGATACATGCACCAGAGTATATCTCCTATGTTAAGAGTAAGGCAGAACAGGGTGGTGGTTGGCTTGACCCTGATACCGTAATGTCTCCGAGGTCTTACGAAGTAGCCTTGTATGCGGCCGGCGGAGTCCTGGCGGCTGTAGAAGCGGTAATGAAAGGGAAGGTAGATAGTGCCTTCGCTTTAGTTAGACCACCGGGGCACCATGCCGTTCACGATCGGGCTATGGGCTTCTGCATTTTCAATAATGTGGCCATCGCTGCTAAGTTTGCCCTGAGCAAGTTCAATCTCAACCGTGTTCTCATTGTTGATTTTGATGTCCATCATGGCAATGGGACTCAAGATGCTTTTTATGCTGACCCCCACGTTCTTTACTTCTCCACCCACCAGTATCCCTTTTATCCTGGGACAGGAGGGATGAGTGAAACTGGAGCGGGGGAAGGAAAAGGGACCACTGTTAATTTTCCTATGGTTGCGGGCTGGGGCGATGAGGAATACTTGAGAGCCTTCCACGAAGTCCTGGTTCCAGTAGCCCGGAGATTTCAGCCCCAGCTCATCCTGGTTTCTGCTGGCTTTGATGCTCACTGGGCTGACCAGCTAGCTATGATGCAGGTAAGCATTACTGGTTTCGCTCAAATTACGAAGATATTGAAGGAACTGGCTGCTGAACTATGCCGAGGGCGTCTGGTTTTCACCCTGGAAGGCGGCTATAACCTTCGAGTTGTGGCTTGTTCCCTAAAAGCTGTCTTTGATGTGCTTCTGGGCAATACAGAGATAGATGACCCGATAAGGAAGGCATCAGCAGCCAGAAAGCCTGGAGGATTTGACGAGCATATCGAGAGCATAAAGGAAATACATCATTTACTTGGCTAAGGCAGGGTTCTTGGGAAAAGGTAAGAGCGCCCTCCAATCTCCCTGTTCCCAGACCACGAGAAGCTGGCTTGAGATGCAGATGGAGCTGTAGGTGCCAATAGTAATACCGATGAGCAGCACCAGGACAAAATAGTGTATGGTAGCTCCGCCAAAGAGGAACAGAGCCAGGATGACGAAAAGAGTGGTCAGAGAAGTGTTTAAACACCTTCCCAGCGTTTCTACAATGCTATCGTTTACTGTCTCAGCGAAGTCGGGTCTAATGTGCCTTGATACATTTTCCCGAATGCGGTCAAAGATAACCACAGTGTCGTTGATGCTGTAGCCCACAACGGCAAGCATGCCAGTGATAAACAGGGCGTCGATGGCCACATCGGCAAGCAAGCCGAGAATGGCGAATATGCCTGCTGTTATGAATACATCGTGGATGAGAGCAGCGACGGCGCACACACCCCAGCGGAAAGGCCTAGGCATGCTGCGAAATGCCCACATAATGTAGAACATCATAGCCACAGCCGCTATTATCACGGCGATGATGGCGTTGCGTGTTGTTTCCTCCCCTACTGTGCCTGAGACTAGATAGTAATCGGTTATTTCAACCTGGGAATCCAATTCTGTCCCGAGTTCCTCAGCCAAGTCTCTTGCCTCCTCCGAGGTTATTTCCCTGGTGTAGACGATGAAATCGCCCTCGCCAGCGTCTTGAATGCGTGCCTCGTTGTAGTCCAGTTTAGCCATCTCTTCCCGTAGCTGGCTTTGTTCCACCGCTGGATCAAATCGGAGCATCATAGATGTGCCGCCAGTAAAATCGATTCCCAACCGTAACGCAGCTCCGAGCTGTATCTGGGAGACAACCAAGGCAGCTATTCCTATAATCACAAGTATCCCTGAAATTAGGAAAAACCACTGTTTCTTACCAACAAAGTCTATCATTGTGCGTGTTCCTCACCGTTGAGAGCGGCACTCCGTAAGCTGCCGGATTGGTGACCACCTGACTGCCTACAATCAGGCGGAGGAAGGTTCTAGTCACGGTGATGGCTGTGAACATGGACAACGCCACTCCCAAAAGCAGCGTTATGGCAAAGCCTCTAACCATAAGAGCACCAAGCTCGCCGCCAAGCCAGATAAGGATGAAGCAGGCGATAAAGGTGGTGATGTTGCTATCTCTGATAGCAGTCCAGGCACGGGTGAATCCCGCCTCAACGGCAGCTGCTAGGCTGCGTCCCGCTCGTAATTCCTCCTTCATTCGCTCAAAGATAAGAACATTGGCATCTACGGCCATGCCAAAGGAGACAACGAAGCCAGCCACACCAGGCAAAGTCAGCGTTATAGGAATAAGCTTGAAAATAGCCAGTAGTATGACGCCATAAATTCCTAAAGCCAGGCACGCCACCAGACCGGGCAAGCGATAATAAGCAAGCATAAATATCACCAATAGCGCTATCCCAATCTCTGCCGCCAATCGGCTCTTCTGGATAGAATCCTGCCCCAGGGTGGCATCTACAGTTCTTTCGTAGAGCGGAACATTAGGTTGAAATTCCCCATCTACCCACTTGCCCAGTGGGACTTTGATCCGTCCAGCGTTTAGCAAACGGGACAGCTCTTGGGCCTCAACAAGGCTTAGTCCTTCAATTTGCCCCCTATCTTCTATCACACTATCGACTCTCGGGGCTGTAATTAGGTTGTCACCGAGGAAGATAGCTAGTTGTTTTCCGAGGAGGCGGGTTGTTATCTGTTTGGAAAGCTGCGCTCCCGTTTCGTCCCACTCAAACAGCAGTAGTGGTTCTGAAGTCCAAGGGTCGAAGCCAACACTAGTGTTTTCCTTAAAATATTGGCTGCTGAGAATTAGCTCCTGCCCGTTGACTGTCCCGGTAGCCGGAATCCAATTCCCCTCCGCATCCTGTTCACGGAATTCGAGCACGGCGAACAGTCCTACCATTTCTTTGGCTTTCTCAATGTCAGCAATTCCTGGTATCTGGATGACAATGTTATATCCCTCCCCGTGTTTCTGTATTTGGACGGTGGACTCGGTTATGCCCAGGGCATTGATACGCCTTTCTATAACCCCCTTCACTCCATCCATAATCTCCTTCTCTGTGCCAGGCTCAATTTGGGTCAGGTCAGCCTGATAAACCAGGTAGCTGCCACCCTTGAGGTCAAGGCCATACCTTAGGTTTTCCCTACCAAAAACATTCCTATCCAGCGGGACTATGGACCATAAAGTGAAGCCGAACAAGGCGAGGATGAAAATCAACAGATAAATGTTTCTACTTCTCAAGTTAGTCTGCCTCTGCGTCAGAAATCTGGGATTTTGGGGAAGTTTTTGTTTTCTGCTTGCTCACAGTTGTCAGCTCCCCTTGGACCAGGGCTAACGCTTCCTCTCTGGTACTCAACTCACCGCTGGCATAAGCCTCGTTGACTATAGCCAGGAGTTTGCCAATTAACGGTCCTGGCGCTAAATTGAACTCGTTCATTATATCATCGCCATCGATGAGTTTCACTGGCAGGATTTTGGCTTGCTGCTTCTCATGCTCTGTCAGTATGTAGTTTATCAATTGGCAATGTTTTCTCCATTCCTCCATAGATGCTAGTGGCCCACGGCTGGCCAGATAGTCGGCTAAAGCCAGGAATAGAATGTCAATGCCGGCCTCGCCAGTATCTCGAAAGTAGCGATAAATTGCTCGTGGGGTAGGCAACTCTTCATTTGCCATCTGAACTGGGCGGAGGTGATGATAAACAAGGCTTTCCACCAGTCTTATCTCTCGATTGCTAAATCGCAAGCGTTCCAAAATGTTTGCAGCCATAGATGCTCCCTGTTTGGTATGCCCTAAAAATCGGGCTCTACCGATATCATCAATAGACTTTGTCATCGGTTTAGCAATATCGT
Organism: Chloroflexota bacterium; assembly: GCA_013388845.1. Classification (GTDB taxonomy): domain Bacteria; phylum Chloroflexota; class Dehalococcoidia; order GIF9; family AB-539-J10; genus RBG-13-51-36. Next base: position 25,182 of record JACAEN010000005.1, read on the forward strand.
GGAATAGCCCACCTAACTTAAGTAGAACCCTATGGTCGCTTCCGCTGGAAACTTCCTGGGATAAGTGTCTGTCTATCGCATCAGACCAGGGGACAGTAGACAGCATATCTTCGTTGCTGTACTCCCAATCGCTTTCTCTAACGAGGAATTCTATGGCAGCTACGGTCTGTATAGAATGTTCGAAGACATCCCAGAAGTGCACTGTTGGTTGTTCTACCCCCTTGCTCTCAGCTAGCTCGGGGATCAGAGCGAGCAGTAAGCCGAGTTTATCTAAGTATCTCAGATAGTAAGCAGCTCGGGGCAGAGCCAGCAAACGGACTAACTCTTCTCTGACTCTCTCCCCCGGGACTTCAGTGATGGCTTGGGAGTAGCGGCGAATTAAGGATTCTGTGTTGGGATCTATAGTGAAGCCAAGCTCGGCAGCCAGTCTCACTGCTCGCAAGAGTCTGGCAGCATCAGCTTCAAATATTTGCTCGCTTACCGCCCGCACTAGTTTATCCCTCAAATCCTCTCTGCCGGAAAAGGGGTCGATAAGCTTCAAGGGGCGGCGTTTTTCAGCTGACGAACTTGCCGATTTTCGGGGACTCGTAGTGGTGGCTTTGCGGGCAGTGATAAATTGGCTGAGTTCCAGAGCCATGGCATTTATGGTGAAATCGCGGCGAGCAAGGTCTGATTTAATATCGCCGGTAAAAGAAGAGAAATCGAAATGCCACTCTACCCCACGCAATTCTTGGTTCCTTGAAGTTCTTCCTGGCTGCTCACCTTCAATCACTACCACTCTAGCTATGTTGTTGACACCATCAAGGAGCACAAATTTACCTCCTATTTCTTTGGCTACTTTCCGGGCTATAGCTATGGCGTCACCGCTTACAGCAATATCTATATCGTTGGTCTTTTTCCCCAGAAGCAAATCACGAATAAAGCCACCAACGATATAGCCTTGCTTTTTCTGGATAGCTAACAGGTGGGCTATCTTAGCCAGGTTGGCAAATAAATTGCCGCTCTTTATGAAGGACATGACAAAGCATTATAGTTTGTGGCAGCAACATTGTAAAGGCTCAGTTCAGGATGGGTATGGTAGCTCCTTTTTCACCTTGGTATCGCTTAAGTTTCTCAGGGCGATGAGGCTTATGAGGTGTGTGAGGCCTCTATCGTTTTAGCATTGGTTTCTAGCTGTTTTAGTACCCAGGAGCACCACTTTTCTATTCCCTCGCCGGTCTTGCAGGAAAGCTGGAAAATCTCGGCTTTAGGATTCAGTCCTGCGATGGAATGGCGAAAGGTGGCAATATCGAAATCAACATAGGGAAGAAGGTCCATCTTATTTATTATCACAGCATGGGCATCGATGAATATCAGGGGATATTTAATGGGCTTATCGTCCCCTTCGGGCAGGCTGGAAATCACCACCCGCTTGTGTTCTCCGAGGGTAAATTCAGAGGGGCAGATGAGATTGCCCACATTCTCGATTAAGAGCAACTCTATGTCATCCAAGGGCAGTTCCTTAAGAGCTGGCTCAATCATGGCCGCCATTAATGAACAGCTCTCTGGCATATTTTGGGTATTTATTTGAATCACCGCCTTTGCCACGTTCTGCACCTTTTCGGCATCTACTGTGGAAGCAACATCGCCTTCAATAACGGCTATGTTTAGCTTGGCTCTGAGCCTGCTCATGGTGTGCAGAATAAGGCTCGTTTTGCCAGCACCCGGAGCTGACATAATGTTGATAGCGAAAACCTTGTGCTTATCCAGGAGTTGTTGATTTCGCTTAGCTATGCTCTCGTTAGCCTCCAGAACATTCTGGATAACTTCTATTTTCTTCATTCCACTTCCAGGCTCTCGATATAGAGCTCTCGTCCCTTCAATATCTCCACGCTCTGCCCCCCGCACTGAGGGCAAGACCACAGGGTATCTTCGGGGTGGAAAATCGCGGAACAGTCCCGGCAACACAACTGAGCTGGCACCGATTCAAAGTGGAGCACAGCTCCTTGAGCTATGGTATCTTTGCTCAGAGAATCGAAATAAAACTGAATACACTCAGGCACAAATCCTGATAACTCGCCAATCACTAGATTAATTCGGATGACCTTGCTAGCTTGTGCCTCACCAGCTTTGGCTAGAGCAATATTAACTATGTTTTCAGTTACTCCAAGCTCGTGCATTTGCTAAAGCAAAACAAGCCATCATATTGTAGCCACTCCCCACTTCGATTTCAATCTAGCAAAGCGCTCCAGCTTTGGCACAGCGGTGTGCACCACTCATAGCGCAAACAACCTCACACAAGCCTGAATTCTTATCCGACATTTTTGGGCCATTGCTCAGTTAGCTAACAAAACGTCAGAAGATTTGGATATGGAAGGTTCCCAGCATTACGCGAACGCTAAAACCATAGCCGATGGAAGCTCGATATTATCCTTTGAAACAGCGGCCTGAGCCTGAAGTCGTCATTCGCGTTACTCCGGCAGTCAATTACCCAGCCGGCAAGCCCGTCTACCGCATAGGTAGCAAACTGGGCACTCTCTATATCTCTCCATAGGCAATAGAATCTGACTGCTTCCATCCCGTCCACTGTAAAAGTCTGTTTAGGACGTATACCAGACAAGAGGTTATCTACCTCCGGTTTTTCAGCCTTGTAAAGTTCAACAACAGTCATTGGTTCTCGCAAGCGGAACTTAGAGACTTCAACTACAGACGAGCTCTCCCCTTCACTCGAACTTGCAGAACCAGTATCCCACCCGAAAGTCTTGGCTCATCTTCGCGGATAACTTGCCTTGCCTTCTTTGCTTCCCAGACTCTATCTCCAAATTCACATTTTGCGCAAACTGGCCAAAGGGAACAGTGGCACCCTGTAGCTCTTTTTGCAGAGAGATATTCCTTCCTAAGATCGCGCTGTTCTAATGAGGAAAGCCACTCTTCGTATTGACTCTGTGTCTCCCCGCTCAAGTCTGTGACGCTATCGTCCTCACTGTCCACACGCCAACCGTCAGGCAGCCAGCAAGAGAACCTCAGCTTTCGGCTGGTGACGATCCTCCCTGGCATTGACATCGCCTCTTTTCTTGCAATTATCAGCCGCCTTTGTTTTTCACGGAGATAGTTGCGCTCCAAGAGATACTGTAGGCGATAATAAGAGACACCGAGCAGGCAGGCCATTTCCTTCCCGCGTATGCTAGCCTGGAACTCGCATCCACGCAGCTTTTCAACCTCTGTATACGCATTCGGTTTTCCCGAGCTCAGAATTTGTAGCGCTTCGCGGCGTATCTCGGGCGTTATGATCCGCTGTTCCCGTCCTACGGCTTCACCTCCGGAGTAATTTTATCACGGTGGAGATTACCAACAATAAGCCAAAGTGTGGGGGATTAGGTATACGGACATATTTTCTCTCCAAGCCCTCGGGGCTTTCTCGAGTTACAATTTTTCAGTCGCTTTGGCTAACCTTAAGGGTCCCACGGTCAGCTTGATGGGGTGACGAAGCGGGGATACGGTCTCATCAGACGACCTTGATAGTCTTCTCCATAATCTCGTTGAAGCTTCCCTGAGAACATGGTGTAAAATAGCACTGGAGAGCAAGTTATTGTGGCAAAAGCATACTGGCTCCTCAACCATACGCAAGCGTGGGTGGGCCTGAACTATGTTGCAAACTAGTCTGAAGGAAAAGCTTCTAAGCCTGACCACCTACCCTCAAGAGTTGGGATTGGATATTCGGCAGGCCGAGGATAGATTCAAATGGTTCCTAGCTTCAATCTTGTTTGCCAAGCGCATCTCAGCCAAGATAGCCATGGCAACATTTAAAAAGTTTGAGAACGCCGAGCTGACTAGCCCCGAAGCTATATTGGCTGCTGGCTGGGACAGGTTGGTCGAGGTTCTGGATGCCGGTGGTTATGTTCGCTACGACTTCTCTACGGCCTCGGCCTTGCTAGAGGCAATGGACAAGTTACTAAACGCATATGGCTCGCTAGAAGAATTGTATGCCCGGGCTACAGACAGCAGCGATCTCGAGAATAAGCTCCAGCAACTCAAAGGGGTTGGGCCTGTAGCGGTGAATATCTTCCTGCGGGAGCTCAGGTCAGTGTGGCCCAAGGCTAGTCCTAGACCATCGTCCCTTTCATTGGCAGTAGCTCAGAAATTGGGAATAGCAGCCTCGGATCTTCAACTTCCGGGTGTTGAGTCTGCACTGGTAAGAGTCCACCTCGATTTTTGCAAGAGACAAAAATGTGTTGAATGCCCTGTCAAAGAGGGATGCTTCCAGCCGGTGAGCACGCAATGACGCGGGTACCATTATTGGATTTTTATCGTCACGGCTGTGTTAGCCAGGACAAGGAGCAGGAGATTCGCGATACCCTGGAGGAGTGCTACAGGCGACTCAGTGTTCAACCACTCCCCGAGAAAGTAGAAGTCCGGCTCTGTCAGACGCCGTCTCAACTGGCTGACTTTTTGCAGGCTGAAAAGGGCGAGCTTGGGATTCAAACCGTCGGCGATGAGTCTTTCATTTGCAGTCATGATGCGTGGCGCGGGTTTCCACGAGTGCTAGTCTGCGTGGCAAGGCTCTTTGCTCTATGTGCCATAGCACGATTGGGTACTCTCAGGCACGAGGCAGCCCATACAGTGCTTCATGGGGGTTTGGCTTACTATGTTTTTCGAATACCACGAGACTGCCTTGAATTAGCCAAAGCTAAAGACATGGATTCGATCATGCTTCAGCAGGTGCTTTATTATTGTGCTACCGCAGTGAAAGACTTCGAGGTAACAAGGCTTCTCCTGAGTCTGGGCTATCGGGAGTGTCAAGCTGCATTTGGTGCAGCTCAGTTCTCAGCTAGTCATGAGGATAAGCTTGCTTGGCTATTGGCTAGACACCATCCACAAGGCAAGTTGCTCTTTTTCACTAGTCAGCTAAAGACACTATTAATGGGGTGGCCTCTTGAACTGGCAGGGCTAATGCCTCTTGAGGATGCTGCCGATTCGATGCTGAACTATTTGGAGCCAGAGGAACGGAAGCGGTTACTTGGCATGGCAGTTAGCATCGCAAAGCAACTCGGTGACGATACTCATAACAACGTACGCTTGACTCTCGGGCAGGTTTTGCAAGAACTTATATGAAACCGGCTGTGGGGGACACCAAATTGCTCCCACCCCACGGCAAATCTTGCTGCCCTAAACCCCAAATGGAGGGGTTCTGAGGTTAATGTCGTTTATACTTTAAGCGGCGCCCAGTACTTGAGCAGCCTTGCCAACGTTGCGTGGCTTGACCCAGAGTATGGCTCCATAACGCCTTCGTCCGGCGGCAACAGCGTTCATGGCCACAACGTTTAGCCCGGCCTTCCCCAGCTTGCTCACTATGTCGGCAACAGCACCTACCCGGTCGTCGCCTTGGATCAAGAAGGCGGTTTTGGGCCCTGTGAGCTTTATGCCTGCTTTGCGCGCTGCCGCAAGAAAGGCTCGTGCGTTGGAGGGCACGAAGCTGAGCTGAGCACGCCGCGTGCTCGTTGGGAAACCATTGAGGGCAATCAGGTTGACACCCTTCGCCTTAAGTGCAGTGAGAACCTTGGCACCCTCTCCCGCACGATCAGGGACCTCTGTGTAGTAATACTCAACACGCCGAACAATCTCCGCCATTGTATACGCCTCCTTTCAAAGTATTCGACGTTTGGGGCACTGCCCCAAAAATGTTATTAATTCGACCGAGGCTTGTCCCTACGCCCACTTTGTCCTTCTGCCACTGCGATTATACCACATCGGCGGGAATTGCACCTGTCGTCTTTATCTGTGCGCTTCACGGTAGGCGTCGCTAACGGACAATTCACAGTGCTGCTGGGATATGGCAGCTAGTTGTAGGTAACAATTCTCGGTTTTGTGCAACCGCTCCTGTCCAACAATGACTCATAATGGGTTTCAGTCCAAGTTTTTTCAGGTATGCTTGCCGTCATCGGTTATAAAGTGAAAATCGTAGCGTGGGCGGGAATTTCGTCGAAGGCGATGATAGTTTCCTTTTCTTCACTCGGTAATGCTGGCATTTTTCTTCCTCATCTTCTTTCTATTCTTGTGGGGTACATTCGAGAAAAGCACATGAACTACTATGTTCTCCGTAGCCTAGGTATTGCTTCGTCACGAGCTGCCAATCTTGCAAGCAATAAGAAAACAAGGGCAATACAGGAAAAGTCGAGTAACGGAAAGAGGCAAGGAAATACAATGATAATGCTTGTCCTTGTTTTGAAACCACGAAGACAAGAATGTAACTCGTTATCCTCTTCGGCAATTATTGTCCCTGTTTTGTCCTTACTTACTGTGCTTATCTTTTCCTCACCTTTGTCGTTTTCCCTTGTCCTTCTTATTTGTATCTTTGTCCTTATCCTTATGAAGAACTGAGCAAATTAGAGAAGATGTGCCTACCTAGGTTTGACAATTACCAAAAGTCAATGTTATACTTGCCTATAGGATTAAGCTGAAAGATCAGTCGGGTTTCTTAATAATAGGCGTGGATGCTAATGGTGAGATTATAGCACGGGCGAAGAAGGACCTTGCCAGGCGAAGAGGCATATCTAGCCAGAAAATACTCTTGAAACGCGCCGAAACTGTAACTTGGCCTGATGCCGGTCTGGGTTGCCCTCAAAAGAAAAGAGCATATGCTCAGGTAGTCACTCCAGGTTACCGCCTGGTGTTGTCCGATGGGATTACAGATTTCGAATACCACACAGATAACTGTCGACGAGTAGTGTTTTATCAGACGATTAATCAGTCCGCAACAAGGTAAGGAGGGGTCCGATGAAGTCACTCAGAATTATTCTTATTCTCGGGCTGATTGCCAGCTTGCTCTTACTTGCTGCGCCAACTCTCGCCGCTGGCAAGGGAGATGTGCAGAACTTCGCTTCAGACCGAGTATTGGTCAAATTCAAGACCGGGACAGACGAAGCCACTAGGCATGCGATTCACAGTAGGCACGGGGGCTCGGTGATTGGTGAGATCCCCCAGCTTGGTATTCAGGTGGTCAGGATACCAGCCGGGAAGGTGTTGGAAAAGGCGACTGGCTACAGGGGTGAAAAGGCTATTGAATTTGCCGAGCCTGACTTCGTTGCCGAGGCTATAGGGGCACCCAATGACCCTTACTTTACTAACCAGTGGGGTGTGACCAAGATCCAGGCGCCACAAGCCTGGGACATAACCACGGGTGACCCGAGTATAAGGATTGCTATCCTGGATACCGGTGTTGACCAAGACCATGAAGACCTTGTCGGTAAGATCGTTGCCAACAGGAATTTTACTACCAGCGGCACAGTGGACGACCGTTATGGCCATGGTACACACGTAGCTGGCATTGCTGCCGCCGCTACCGATAATGGCGTCGGTATTGCCGGTGTTGGTTATGACTGCACAATTTATGAACGTCAAGGTGCTTGGCGATACTGGAAGTGGCTACTACAGCTGGATTGCCAACGGCATCATCTGGGCGGCTGACAACGGGGCAAAGGTAATTAGCATGAGCCTTGGCGGGAGCTCACCATCGTTAACATTAGAAAGCGCAGTTAACTATGCCTGGAGCAAAGGCGTGGTACTAGTAGCGGCAGCGGGGAACAATGGCAACGCTAGTCCTGTATATCCTGCCTATTATGCCAATTGCATCGCTGTAGCGGCGACTGACAGTAACGATGCGAAGGCAAGCTTTTCAACCTATGGCAGTTGGGTGGACGTAGCTGCCCCAGGTGTAGGCATCTTCTCAACCTTGCCGAACCATACAAATAAGATTGGCATGCTAAATTATGGTTCCCTTAGCGGTACGTCGATGGCGACACCGCACGTCGCTGGATTGGCCGCGCTTGTCTGGGCAACCCCGTACGGCACGAGTAATACCAATGTTCGCAGCCGTATCGAGACCACAGCCGATCCCGTTACCGGCGCGGGTACATATTGGCAATATGGCAGGATCAACGCGTACAAAGCGGTTGCCCCAGTGGACACTATGCCCCCGGCTCAGGTGACTGGCCTGACGGTTACAGCAGTGAGCAGCAGCCAGCTCAATCTCAGCTGGAATGCAAACACTGAGCCTGACCTGAAAAACTACAGGGTTTACCGGAGTACCACGTCCGGTAGCAATTACACTCTTATCGGTTCGCCAGCAGTTAATTCCTACTCAGACACCGGGTTAGCCGCGGCTACTACCTACTACTATGTTGTTTCAGCTGTAGACACATCCGGAAACGAGGGGTTGAAGTCAGAAGAGGCTTCGGGCACAACCAGTGAAGCCAGTAAGATGCACATCCAGAGCATAACCATGGCTCTTAAAAAGGCAGGAATATCCACCTATGCTCTTGCCACCATAACCATTGTTGATGCCGGTGGCTACCCAGTGGCGGGAGCTAAAGTATCGGGACATTGGAGCGGCGCCACCAATGACAGCGATACCGGTACAACCAATAGCAACGGGCAGGTAACGGTGCAGTCCAACAGGGTGAGGAAAGCGCAGTCTGGCACGACCTTTACCTTCACTGTGGACAATGTGACGCTGAACGGTTGGATCTACGACTCGGCAGCGAATGACGAAACAAGCGACTCAATAACAGTTCCGTGAGCTCCTCGATACGATTGAGGCACCAAGAAAGGCTAGCATTTGCTAGCCTCTGTCGACGGGTCGTATGTCGAAGGTCAGCATTTTTACTGGCCTGGGCTTGACGGACCTGATATAATACTTAATATATGGTACTAATAGCAGATTGACAGGACAAAGAAGACTACTCCACAATAAAAAATTGGAGGGAAATTGCAAGATATTTTATCTAGATTCCAAATAATATCCAATGACCAAAATCCATGGGACTAAACAGTTTTAAATTTGAAAAGGGAACACGAACATGAAGGAATTCTTATTAGTGGGGATTATTCTGGCGGTGCTGGCTGCATCGGGAGCAATTTGTATGACTCCAGAACAAGCACTAAAAACAGGAACCTTAAAACTCTATCTCTCTGATGCACCGATAGAAGCTGAAAATATTACAGGTGTTTACATCACTATTGAGGAAATTCAATATCATCTAAATGGCGAATGGATAACATGCAAAGAATTTGTAGGCCCTCGAACATATAACTTACTGGAATTAACCGGGGGAAATTTCAGTTTATTAGGTGAGTTCAAATTACCGGCTGGGAATTACACTCAAATTCGCTTTATGCTGGATATTCCAAAAATAGGCCCGCCCCCACTAAATCCGGGCTGTTATATCAAATTTGCTGATAACTCCACCAAGCCTCTCTTCGTGCCAAGCGGTGGAGAGACAGGCTATAAAGGGATAGGCCAATTCGAAGTGCCTGTGAATGGGACCGTGGAGGTTACCGCGGACTTTGATATTCCTACAGCTGTGGTAGCAGCGGATTCTTTTTACATTTTAAAGCCAACAATCAAGCTGATAGTCAACCACTAAACTGGGAGCATCCGTGGCTCAATTACATAGACACTGGCGCCTTAGAGGCTAGTCTGGAGTAGTTTTCAACACAGTCTCCCATGCTACCTCTCTCCCTCGATGGGAGGGGGTAGGGTCAACATTGCAAGCTTTCCCACTTCCTCTAACTCCCTCCAGCCAAGGGAGGAAGAATTATGCTAATTCATGCAATTAACTATAGCCTGAGTTGTTGAACTGGTGGCGCTACCGACGCGATGAAATGTGCCCACTTCGACTAGGCCGAGCTTAGAGTTCGATTCTCCAATCGTGGGAGTATATGTTAAACCTCTCCGAACTGGCAAATCCTATGAGTGTTATCCCATATTCAGTGGCTTCTTTTATGGCCAGGTCTGTGGGAGCAGCGATGCTTATAACTATTGGTATCTGGCAAAAAATCGCCTTTCTGATTGTGGAAGCCGTTTGTCGGCAGGAGCTAACTAGAGAGCTGTCTGCCAGGTTGATTCCGTCTCTGATCGCCAGGCCAATGGCCTTATCTATAGCGCAGTGTCTGCTTATGTCTTCGACAAAAATCTCCTTATCCCCGCGAATCCCGATAACATGGGTGCAGCCAGTCTTTCGATACAGGAAACTGTTTTCGTTCAGCGATTCTACTGAATCAAAAACTTCCTTCCTGGTTAACTTCTTCTGGGAATCGCACTTCTGGAGAGTCTTTACTAGCTCTTCAGGAACATTTACCTCAAACTCATTGCTGCCGAGTTTTTTGATATGGGACGAAGAAGGGTCTATGCCTTGTGACTGCAAGTTGCCAATTATCATCTCTTCCAGGTGAACGGGAATGCAGTAGAATTTGTGGATTTCTCCGTTGAGCTTAACGACAATCTCTTCCTCATGGACAAGCTCGTCTGTCTTCATCCACTTGCCATCTTTGGAAATTCCCAGAATCTCTATTTCTTTACTTCTTCCCCCCATGATTTGTGGAAATCCTTTATATCATCTATTATGCTTTGGCAGGCATCGAAGGCCGGCCCTCTGTGGGAGGCGGAAACGGCTATTAGCAAAATATTCTCTGATATGCTCAAGAACCCCACTCGGTGTATTATGGCGACATCCTCGATATCAAATCTGTTGAGTGCTCTTTCTTCTATCTCTTTTAGCTTCCGGGCAGCGCGGCTATCGTCTTCAAATTCCAACCCCGCGCCTTCGGGGAACTCGCGTACCGTCCCCACATAAATTGCTATCGCCCCTATTTGGGGGTTCTTCATTTTCTTGGTTGTCCTATCAACGGAGAAATCTTCTCTTCTTATCTCAATCATCTCCGCTTACCAATTTGGTTGTATATTTAGAGATTCGTTGAAATTTTTGCAGTTTTCCGCCGGAGGAGTTACATTTGGCAGGTAGCACAACTTGTGGCTGAGCATGTGCTGCAAGGAGAACTTCCGCCAATCGGGGTGGATGTGCCTTCACTGCTTTTGGTGAAGGAAGCGAATGAGGAGAATATTCGTTTAGCACCATTATGACAGCGGGGGCAAGAGGCGTTTTCGTTTGCCTGGCTTTGAGGGCGAAGTAATTCAAATTTAAGGTTACACTCAGGGCAAAGATATTCATAGATGGGCATTTTTAATCTTTTCCTTTCTCAAAAGCTTTCAGGAATACGTCAGGAACTTGAGGAATCTGGGCATCGAGCCATGTTTTGAGGCAAATCAAGGAGCAAAAATTATAATGCTCAACTGCTTCTGGGCCCTTCCAATGTGAAACCATCAGCCAACCATCGAGCACCTCGCAGGGTCGCTCCTCTTCAGTGCATGCTACCTTTTCACCACAAGTATGGCAGATAAAATATTTTCGTCGCATTTAGATCTCCAGCCCGATTCGCCTCCGTCCTCTTTTTGGAAGCCAGCCATTCATTAAATGGCTACCACCTCCTTAATTTCAGGCACCTGTTCCTTGAGCACCCGTTCAATCCCGTTCCTCAAGGTCATAGTGGCCATGGGGCAGCCACCACAGGCACCGGTCAACCTTAATGTCACCACTCCGTTTTTAACATCTATCAGTTGGACGTCCCCACCATCAGCTAACAATGCTGGTCTCACTTGTTTTAGGGCTGCTTCTACCTTTTCTCGCATTTTTGCCTCCTTAGTTTGTTAAATAGTAGAGCTAAAACCGCCAATTGTCAAATTAAGCCGGGCTTGCGACACTGTTCTGCTCTCGGACAAGGGGAGTTGGTATGGAGGGCAAAGATAATCTATAATACAGTGTTTTGGGAGTTTAGCACATGATATCTGTAGAAGAAGCTCTGGAGAAGGTTTTGAGCTATGTGAAGGTTCTCGAGCCTGAGCGGAAACCTATTCTGGAATGTTTGGGACAGGTTCTAGCTGAGGATATCTATTCTACTATAGATATTCCTCCATTGGATAATTCTGCTATGGATGGTTATGCCCTGCGGGCTGAAGACACTCGTGGGGCTGGCGAATCGTCACCGAGACATTTGTTTGTAATCGGAGAAGTTGCTGCTGGCACCTTGCCCACAATAAAGGTCAGGCCGGGGACGGCTATTCGCATTATGACAGGGGCGCCATTGCCTGAGGGGGCTGATGCCGTGGTTCGCTTTGAGGATACTGACGAAGTTAACCGCAAACAGTCTGGTGGTGACCTTTCGCAAATCGGTATATTGTGCCAGGCGAAGAAGGGATTGAATGTCCGGTGTAGGGGCGAGGATATTGCCAAGGGAGATTTAATTCTTAAAAAAGGGACGGTGCTTCGCCCTCAAGAGATAGGAGCGCTAGCCTCTTTGGGACGTTCCACTGCGCTGGTTATCCGTCGGCCAGTCGTGGCTATTCTGGCTACAGGAGATGAGCTTATCGGTGTTGACCAGCCATTAGCTCCCGGCAAGATTTATGACAGCAATACCTATACCATTGCCGCCGAAGTCTCTCGCTATGGAGGGATTCCCAAAATCCTGGGCATCGGGCGCGATTCGGTTCAGTCTCTATCCGAGAAAATAAATGAAGGTTTGGATGCAGATATGCTCATTACCTCCGGCGGTGTGTCTAAGGGAGACTACGATATAGTAAAGGATGTCCTGGCGGAACACGGAGAAATTGGCTTCTGGACGGTTTGCATGAAGCCCGGAAAACCCCTGGCCTTTGGGGTTATTAAGAAAGTGGAAGGAAGAAAAAAGAGAAAGGTGCCTCATTTGGGATTGCCGGGCAATCCCGTGAGTTCCATGGTTACCTTTGAACAGTTCGCCCGCCCTGCCATATTAAAGATGATGGGGAAGAAAAATCTGGCAAAGCCAACTATCCGAGCGATTATTGAGGACGATGTTGAGAATAGTGATGGGCGCCGTCTCTTCGTCAGGGTGAGTGTAACCAGACACCGTGGTCAATATCATGCCTCCGTCACTGGCCCTCAGGGCTCGGGAATCCTGACATCTATGACTAAGGCTAACGGTCTGGCTGTTATCCCCGAAGGTAGCAAGGGAGTAAAGGCCGGAGATGTAGTCGAGGTACAGATGTTGGATTGGGTAGAAGAACAAGGACAGGCGAAAAAAGTGCCAGTCGTTTCCATTGTTGGCAAATCGCAATCCGGCAAAACAATGCTTGTGGAGCAACTTATTGCCGAGTTTAAAAGAAGAGGATACAAAGTCGCTGCCCTAAAGCATAGTCGCAGTGGGATAGAAATAGACCAGCCTGGGAAAGATAGCTGGAGGTTTGCTCAAGCGGGCAGCGATGCTGTACTTCTTAGTTCGCTTGATAAGCTTGCCTTTATTAAGAATTTGGACCATGAGCTTAATATTGAGGAAATTATGCCCGTCATTGGCCCTGAATTCGACCTCGTCCTTGTCGAAGGATTCAGGAAAAGCAAAATTCCTAAAATCGAAGTGCACCGGAAAGAACTGGGAGATGACCTATTGTGTTCTCCCGAGGAACTTTCGGCTATTGTTACTGATGAGTCACTGGATATTGATATACCCCAGTTTCCCTGGGGTGATACAGTGGCAGTGGCTGATTTTATAGAAAAGAATTTTGTGTTGAAAAACTAAGGCGATACCCCATGAAGGGTAAAGAGTTAGGTGAAGAAAATGTTTACGGCAGGGATATTGACCGTCAGTGACAAAGGCTCAAGAGGGGAGCGTCAGGATAAGAGTGGAGAGGCTATTCATGAAATCCTTTCCACCATGGATGTTCGCATTTTGAATTACGACATCGTCCCTGATGAGAAGGAACTTATTTCCAAGAAACTAGTTGAATGGGCTGACGAAGATAAAGTGGATGTCATCATCACCACGGGCGGAACAGGACTCACTCCGAGGGATGTGACCCCGGAGGCGACTCTGGCCGTGGTGGATAGAATTGTCCCCGGTTTTGCCGAGGCAATGAGGGCGGAAAGCCTGAAGAAGACTCCCATGGCCATGCTCAGTCGAGCGGTTGTGGGCACTCGCGGGAAATGCCTGATTATCAACCTGCCAGGAAGCCCCAAGGCAGTACGCGAATGTCTGGAAGTGATACTCCCGGCGCTGCCTCATGCTGTGGAAACGCTCAAAGGCCAGGCAGGCGAGTGCGCTGCGCCTGAAACGTAAGTCCTGAATATATCTCCAGCCTGCCCCGATTCCATCGGGGTTTCCCAACCACATAAATCCCCACATAACTCTACGTGTTCCGGGATTACTTCGTCCCGATAAATCGAGACTGGCACTGATGAAGCGAATGTATCATTGCCAGCCGATTAGAGTTTACATGATTTAAATCGACAGGGTGTTTCAAAAATGGTATACTAAGAGAGCTATGTCTCGGTCTCTTATTGGACTATTGCTGCGGGGTGTCGTGGAGATTTTGTTGCTCTTTATTATAGGCGAATTTCCCGTACATGGCTATGAGATTGCTAAAGAGTTGGAACGGAGGAGCGCAGGCTACTTTCATTTTACAGCAAGCACCCTTTACTCTGCATTACGCCGTTTGGAGAGCAGGGGACTCGTATCAAGTTCCTGGCAGTTAGTTGCCAGACAAAAGCGCCGATATTATGAGTTGACCGAGAAGGGACGTCGAATTCTGGCTGAAGAATTAGCTCAATGGGAGAAGTTTCTCGGTGCTACCGAGAGAGTCATAGACAGCCAGTGAAGTGGAAATTCGAATCTTAGGAGCCCATCAGCTTGAGTTAAAAGGAACACGGTTAACTTCTCTATTGATTGATGGCATCCTGGCTATAGATGCTGGCGGGGTTACCTCCGCTCTTTCTCTGCCTGAACAGAAAAAGATAAAAGCCGTTTTGCTTACCCATCACCACTTCGACCATACCCGGGATCTAGTTACTCTGGCGGCTAACGCTGCTTACTATTGGCAAGGGCAACTGGCAGTGTATGCTCTCCCCTACACGCTTGATATTGTTACTAACTACCTTCTTGATGGCAAGATATATACCAATTTTCTGGAATATCCCAGTAAAGAGAAACCGACTCTCCTGCTTGAGGCTATTGAACCTTATAGCAGGAAAACCATTGCTGGTTATAACGTTTTAGCAGTGCCGGTAAAACATTCCGTGCCTACTGCGGGCTATCAAATCGTTTCTCCGGATGGTAAGAGCTTGTTTTATACCAGCGATACCACAGTGGGAATATCTGATTGCTGGCAGCATATTTTCCCCCAGTTGCTTATTGTTGAGGTTATCGGACCTAATAAGTATGGAGATTGGCTTAGGAAAGCTGGCCACATGTGTGCAGAGCTTTTAAAAGAGGAGCTCATGCAATTTTGCCAGCTTAAAGGGTATTTACCTCGTGTAATTGTCATCCATATTGGGAATCTTTTTGAGCAAGAGATTAAGGAAGAGGTAGCTCAAGTAGCTCAGGAACTAGAAGCAGATATAAGCCTGGGCTATGAAGACATGAAAATTACCTTGTAATCTCCATCCACGGAGTCACTGCTCTTCTTTCTACTGGTAGGTATTTATGGCTTGTGCCTCAAGACTGGCGCCATAGCAAGAGGGGTCGCCATGGCGCCAGCCATTTTCTTCAGGCTACCTTGGGCAGTTCAAGCTGGGCCTTCCTTACTTCTTCTTCAGGATAGGCATAATCCTCAAGCTGCCCCGACAGGTATTTCTCATATGCACCCAGGTCAAAATGCCCATGTCCGCTATGGCATATCAAGATGGTCTTTGATTTACCTTCCTTCTTACACTTAAGAGCTTCATCAATACCTACCTTGATATTATGGCATGGCTCGGGACCGCTGATAATGCCCTCGGTGCGCGCAAACTGTACCCCTGCTGCAAAAGCGGCAGTTTGAGGCACAGCTACGGCTTCAACCAACCCCAGTTTATAGAGGTGACATATGGTAGGCGCCATCCCATGGTAGCGTAGTCCACCGGCATGAATTGGTGGCGGCACAAAGCCATGCCCCAGGGTGTGCATTTTAATGAGGGGTGTCAGCCCGACCATGTCACCAAAATCATAGGCATAAACTCCTTTGGTCATGCTGGGACAGCTTTCTGGCTCACAACAGATGATGCGCATGTCCTTCTTTTTCCCGCTAATCTTATCCCGAATCCAGGGGAAGAATTGCCCGGCGAAGTTTGAGCCACCGCCAACGTTACCGACGATAATATCAGGGTAAGCGTCTGCCATCTCCATTTGCTTCCGGCATTCCTCGCCGACGATGGTCTGATGAAGCAGGACATGGTTAAGCACGCTACCAATCGAATATCTATAGTCTGGGCGGCTTGCCATATACTCTATTGCCTCGCTAATAGCCAGGCCTAAGCTACCAGGACAATCAGGCCATTTTTCCAGCATAGCTCGCCCTGACTTGGTCTCGCGGCTGGGGCTGGGGACACAATTAGCCCCCCAGGTCTCCATGGCGATGCGGCGATAGGGCTTCTGGTTGTAGCTAATCCTGACCATAAACACCTTGATCTCTAGCCCGAAGAATGCCCCCGCCAAACTCAGGGCACTCCCCCACTGACCGGCACCGGTCTCAGTGCTTAAGCCCTTGAGTCCTTGCTTCTTGGCGTAGTATGCCTGAGCTGTCGCCGTATTGGGCTTGTGGCTACCGGCTTGGTTTGTCCCTTCATATTTAAAGAAAATCTTGGCTGGTGTATCAAGTGCTTTTTCCAGCCGATGCGCCCGATACAAATTGGTGGGTCTCCAGGTGCGGTAAATCGCCTGCAGCTCCTCAGGGATTTCAATCCAGCGATCTTTTCTGTTAAGCTCCTGCTCGGCGCATGCTCTGGGGAATAACCCGGCTGCATCATCTACAGTTGCCGGCTTTCCCGTTCCCGGGTGCAGCACGTGTGGCATATCCCCGGGCATATCAGCCATAATGTTGTACCAATGAGTGGGCATATCCTTTTGGTCAAGAAAATATATCCCTCTGTCTAACTTTGCCATTTTCCCTCCTTTCAATTTTTTATTCATCTGCTTCAAATTGAGTACCCTACATATTAACCTCCTTTTACAATAAGGCCTCTCTCAGGCATTTAATAAAAGAGCAGGCATTTCCAAGGGATTTGTCCTCGTCGAGCAACTGTATAATGCGGCTACCGACAATGACGCCATCGGCTACCTTGGCTATCCTCCGGGCTTGCTCCGCAGTGGAGACACCAAAGCCAACACAAAGAGGCTTTTCAGTTCTCCTTCTTACGTTAGCCACGAAGCTTTCTAATTCCCTGGGGAGTTCGTCCCTGGCGCCTGTGACACCGGTCAGCGAAACCAGGTAGACAAAGCCACTTGACCTTGCAGCTACAAGCTCGATACGTTCCTCAGTGCTAGTCGGAGCCAGAAGGTAAATGAGGTCGAGCCCATGCTTTTTGGTTGATTTTTCCAGTTCTTGTCCTTCCTCGGGTGGGAGGTCAGGTATAATCAACCCATCAATCCCCACCTCGGCGCACTTCGAGCAGAATTGCTCCAAGCCGAACTTGAGCACAGGGTTGTAGTAAGTCATGAACACCAGGGGGATTTTCATTTGCCGTCTCAGCTCCTGAGCCACTTCAAAGCAGACCTTCGGGGTAACGCCTTGTTTCAGAGCGTGGTAGCTGGCTCGTTGGATAGTGGCGCCATCAGCCAGGGGGTCGGAGAAGGGGATGCCCAGCTCGATGATGTCACATCCACTACTGGCGAAAAGAGGCACTACCTTCAAGGTCGTTTCCACGCTGGGATAACCCACTGTGATGTAGGGAATGAGAGCAATATGACTTGCTTGGGCGAAAACAGAAGCGATACGGCTCATTTTGATTAACCTCGCGTCACCCCCAATGCTTTGCTTACAATATCCATATCCTTATCACCATGCCCACTCAGGTTGACTACAATAATCTGGTCTCGGGGAAGCGTGCCTGCTATTTTGGTGGCATAGGAAACGGCGTGGGCTGGCTCAAGCGCTGGCACGATTCCCTCGGTCTGGCAGAGAAGTTGGAAAGCTGCCAGCGCCTCCTTATCATTTACTGCTACATAAGTAGCACGTCCGATGCTCTTAAGATAACTATGTTCAGGGCCCACGCCAGGGTAATCCAGTCCGGCAGCAATGCTATGAGTTCCCAGAATCTGCCCGGACTCGTCTTGAAGGACATAGGATTTTGCTCCGTGCAAGACTCCTACTGTGCCAGCAGCTAAAGAGGCAGCGTGCTTCCCAGTGCTGATTCCTTTGCCTGCCGCCTCTACCCCAATGAGCTTGACCTCTGTGTCATTGACAAAAGCATGGAAAATGCCGATAGCATTGCTGCCCCCGCCCACACAGGCGATGATATAGTCGGGCAAACGATGGCACCTGGCCAAAATCTGTTCCCTGGTTTCTTTGCCTATGATTGATTGAAAGTCCCGCACCATTACTGGGTAAGGGTGAGGACCGACCACCGAACCCAGAAGGTAGTAAGTATCTCTGACATTGGTTACCCAATCTCTTATCGCTTCGTTGATGGCATCTTTCAGCGTTTTAGTGCCCGATGAGACGGGGCGCAGCTCTGCCCCCAGAAGTTTCATCCGGAAGACGTTAAGGGCTTGGCGCTGAATATCTTCTTCGCCCATGTAGACCACGCAGTCGAGCCCCAACTTGGCGCATATAGTGGCGGCGGCTACTCCGTGCTGTCCCGCGCCTGTCTCAGCGATGATTCTTCGTTTTCCCATTCTCTTGGCCAGAAGGCCTTGTCCTAAGGCATTGTTTATCTTATGAGCTCCAGTATGAAGCAAGTCTTCCCTCTTAAGGAAGATTTGCGCACCACGGCAATGCTTGGTGAGCCTTTCAGCAAAATAAAGTGGTGTTGGTCTTCCTGAATAGTCACGGGATAAGGAATCAAATTCAGCCCAGAAGGAAGGATCGTGCTTGGCTTTTTGGTAAGCTGCCTCCAGTTCATTCAGGGCGGGCATCAGTGTTTCGGGGACAAATCTGCCGCCAAACTGCCCGAAGTAGCCCTGGGAATCAGGTAATTGCCTGTCTTTTTTCATCGGCTTTCCTTACCGCTGCGATGAACGCTCTTATCTTAGCCGGGTCCTTGACCCCTCCCGTCTCCACCCCGGAGGAAACATCCACCCCCCAGGGTTTCACCTTCTCGATTAGCTGAGCTACATTCTCCGGGCTGAGTCCACCGGCGACAATGATAGGGAACTTCTTGGCTAGCTGCTGGGCCAAGTTCCAATCGAAGCCTTCTCCTGTGCCTCCATATTTGCCTTCAACATGGGTGTCAAGAAGGGTGATAAAGTTTTGTTTGCCAAGTAATTTGGTTCCCGCGGATAGAACATTATGGAGCTCTCGGGGGGATTGTTGACCCACTCTGACTGCTTTGATGATTGGTTTGTCAACCCCGCGGCAATATTCCCAGGACTCATCGCCACTTAGCTGGACCCAGTCTAAAGCACAATAATCGGCGATCTCGTTTACCTCCGAGGCAGGCATATTGACAAAGACCCCGACGACTTCTGTCCCGATATAATCGGGATGGCCACTTTCCTTAACCGCACTAGCTATCTCACGTGCCTTAGCAGGACTTACTTGCCGTTGGCTGGGAGCGAAGACCATCCCGATAAAATCGGCACCAGCCTCAACTGCTGCCAGAGCCTGAATCTCATCTCTAATCCCGCAAATCTTGACCCGAGTCATAACAAACTAAACTCCAAATTCTGATATCTAAACTCTAAACAAATTCTTTTGAAATGCAAAAAGCAAAAATAAAAGTGCAAAAGTTAAAAAGTTTTACATTTTGAATTGTCATTTTGATTTTTGACCTTTGATTTTCAATTTTCTACATTGTTTGTCATTTCATATTTAGTGCTTAGGATTTTCCCTCATTACCTAACTTAAATCAGAAATTCTAACTCATTCTCCTAGTAACTCCTTCATCTTAGCCAGGACATCGCTGGCAGTAACCAAAGCCTCGCCGACAAGCGCAGCATCAACTCCCCATTTTCTCAGCTTCTCCATATCCTTCCGACTTTTGATGCCGCTCTCGCTAACTACGATTTTCTCTTTGGGGATGAGCGGTCGTAAACGGCGGGTGGTATTGATATTAGAAGCAAAAGAATTGAGGTCTCGATTATTAATTCCGATGATTTCCGCTTCGCTGAGAATTGCTCTTTCCACATCGCCTTCATTGTGCACTTCGACCAGGCATCTTAAACCAAGGCTGTGACTCAGCAAGATAAGTTCTGTAAGCTGTTCTCGACTTAAAATAGCTACTATCAATAGCAGGGCGTCAGCTCCGTAGGCGCGGGACTCATATATTTGGTAAGGGTCGAAAATGAAATCCTTTCTCAGCAGTGGAAGGCTAACCACTTTTCTAATTGCTGCTAGGTGCTCAATGTTGCCCATAAAATAATTTGCCTCAGTGAGCACTGAGATAGCCGCAGCCCCACCTTTGACATAGGTTCGGGCTAAGCGGACAGGGTTGAAGTTAGGACTTAGCATCCCCCGTGACGGAGAAGCTTGCTTCACCTCGGCAATCAGTTGAATGTGGTCGCTCTTGAGAGCCAGAGCGAGATCGAGCGGTGGCTCCTGCCGGGCGATACATTGCTGCAAATAAGCCACACTAGCTATCTTCTTCCTTTGCTCAACCTCTTCCCTTTTTTGGGCGATGATTTTATCCAGCATTTCCTTTCTCAGCTTCCAGCAACCAGTCGCTAAACTCTGAATTCTGACTACCCCTTATTTAGACTCTGGCTGACCTTAATTAACTCATCGAGTTTAGCCAGAGCCTTTCCGCTATCAATTGTCTTCTCGGCAATGGCGGCGCCTTCTTTGAGGTCTGATGCTTGGTTGCCAGCCACCAGTGCGGCAGCAGCATTCATGATAACTATGTTCCGCCTGGCCCCCACCTCTCCACTTAATATGCCGCGCAGTATCTTAGCATTCTGTCTGGCTGTTCCTCCCTTAATTTGAGTCATGCTTGCCTTCATAAACCCAAAATCATCAGGGGAAACTTCATAAGGCGGCGATACTCTATGTGGAGTGACATCCCACACCAGGGATTTCCTGCTAATGGAGATTTCATCCATGCCATCTGTGCCATGTACCACCAGGGAATGCTCTGTGCCCAGGCGGTGGAGGACGAAGGCAACCTTCTCTCCCAGTTCCTTAGAGGGAACACCGATGACTTGGAACTTAGCTTTGGCAGGGTTGGTAAGGGGGCCGAGAATATTAAACACAGTTCGGATTCCGATTTCGCGTCGGGGAGCAGCGGCGTATTTCATCGCCGGATGGAAGATGGGAGCGAACATAAAACCGATGCCCACCCTTTTCAGACATTGAGCGACAGCCTCAGCCCCAAGTTCAATCCTCACCCCCAACGCCTCCAGAACATCGGCGCTGCCGCAGTGGCTGGACATTGCCCGGTTGCCATGTTTGGCTACCTTGAGTCCTGCGCCAGCGACAACAAACGCAGCGGTTGTGGAGATATTGAAGCTGCCAAAGCCATCGCCGCCCGTGCCGCAGGTATCCACCACCGGTTGGGTGACTTGGACGGGAGTTGCTTTGGCTTGCATGACGCTGGCTAAGCCAGCAATCTCGTCCACCGTCTCTCCTTTCATGCGCAGGGCGGTGACAAAAGCGGCAACCTGGGCTGGCGTGGCCTCGCCGCTCATAATCTCCTCCATAACAGCCGCCGTCTCTTCAAAGGTAAGATGGCGACCGGAAACCAGGCTGGCTATGGCGTCTTTAATCAAATTTTCCCCCTTGCTTTAGAAAATTCTTGAGCAAATCTTTCCCCACCTCAGTCATAATTGATTCGGGGTGAAATTGAACACCCTCCACAGGAAATTGGCGATGATGCAGCCCCATGATGATACCGTTGGCAGTCCAGGCAGTAACCTCGAGACAATCGGGCAGGTCATCGGGCATCACTGCCAGGGAGTGATAGCGAATGGCTGGAAAGGGATTGGGCAATCCCTGGAAGAGCCCTTTGCCGTCATGATAGATAAGCGACGATTTGCCATGCTTGATTTCGCCGGCGCGCTTAACCTTGGCTCTGTAGCTGTATCCGATGCATTGGTGTCCCAGACAAACTCCTAGAATAGGGATGCTGTTCCCAAATTTGCGGATAACATCGTTGGAAATACCAGCTTGCTCCGGCGTTCCTGGACCAGGGGAAATGACGATACGCTGGGGAGACCTCCTCTCAATTTCATGCAGGCTCACTTTATCATTACGAGCTACCCATACCTCTTCTCCTAGCTCGCTTAGATACTGGAAGAGGTTATAGGTAAAGCTATCATAGTTATCTATTAGCAAAAGCATGTTGGTCAACCTCAGCCTGGTCAATGGCAGCCAGTAACGCCTGAGCTTTGTTCAAGCTTTCTTGGTATTCCTGCTCAGGGATGCTATCGGCAACGATGCCCGCGCCCGCCTGGATGTAGGCGATGTTATTCTTGATAATAATGGTGCGTATAGCAATAGCGGTATCCAGGTTGCCTGAAAAGTCGAAATAGCCTACGGCGCCAGCATAGGGTCCCCGTTTTTCCTTTTCTAGTTCCGCAATGATTTCCATAGCTCGAATCTTAGGTGCGCCAGAAACAGTTCCGGCAGGGAAGCAAGAGCGCAGAGCATCAAACTGGGAAAGCCCAGCCCGGAGCTTACCCTGAACATGTGAAACCAGATGCATAACATGCGAATAGCGTTCCACATCCATGAACTGAGTTACCTCGACTGTGCCTGGCTCGCTGATTCTGCCGATGTCGTTACGCCCCAGGTCAACGAGCATGATATGCTCAGCGCACTCCTTCTCATTGTTCTTGAGCTCCTCTTCTAAAGCTAGGTCTTCGGTGGCATTCTTACTCCGACGACGAGTGCCAGCAATAGGGTGAGTGGATACTATGCCATCCTCGACTCGCACCAGAAGTTCAGGGGAAGCTCCAGCAATATAGAAATCACCTAAGTGGAGATAGTACATGTAAGGAGAGGGGTTAATGGAGCGCAACGCCCGATATATGGCGAAGGGCTCGGCATAAGTCCGTCTGGCCAACCGCTGTGATAAGACAGCCTGAATTATATCGCCGGCATAGACATATTCTTTAGCTTTACATACCATAGCCTCGAACTCTGCCGGAGAAAAATTTGATGACACTTTAGACTTAGTTGATGGCGTCTTCTTAGAAACCCTAGAAGGAATCGACTGCTCCAACCTTTTTACCAGGTCGTCAATTTTACAAGTTGCCTCCCGATACGCTGTGTCCACATCCCCATCTAAGTGAGCGTGTGAGACAACCTTGATTTTATGGCTAATATGGTCGAAAACAAGCAAGGTATCTGCCAGCATCAATACAGACTCAGGGAGTCCTTGAGGGTCTGGCTTGGGACAGGGCAGTCTCTCGAAGTGGCGGGCAACCTCGTAGCTGAGGTAGCCAACCATGCCACCGTGGAATCTGGGAAGGTCAGCAATGGACACGGGACGAAATCGGGCGAACTCCTTTTCCACCAGATTCAAGGGATCCACGGGCTTCTCATTTCCCGTCCTTAAAACTAGAGAAGGCTCAGTGCCAATGAAGCTATAGCGAGCCAGTCGCTCACCGCCCTCGACACTTTCTAAAAGGAAGGAGTAATTGCCGCGGGCTATCTTGAGGTAAGCGGATACCGGTGTCTCCAGGTCAGCCTGAATATCACGACAAACCGGTACCAGATTGCCACGCTTCTTCAGTTGGCGAACCTCTTCCAGTGTTGGATAATACATATCGCCTCACAATAAAAAAACCTCTCGCTCAAGGGGCGAGAGGTTTAACCTTCGCGGTGCCACCCTTGTTCGGCCTTTTCGGCCATCTCTTTTCAGGTACAGCCCAATTTGGCAATACCCTGGACTGTGATAACGCTGCCCCTGCGACAAAGCCTACTATCCTGACACGTCGGGATTTCGGTTTGCGGCTCCCAGGTCCATTCCAGCTTCGCGCAAGTATCGGCTCACACCTTCTCCGACTCTCTGAACTCCGCCTTAGGCTGTACTAGTCCTGTTCTCAGCCTTTTCCCATATTTAATTATTTCAAATATAAACCCTGTCCTCTGGTTTGTCAATAGCGTGATTTAAGTAGGGCCTAATTTGCTAAATTTGGCAAGTAAAAAATGGAGCTCAGTGGACGGAACAAAGAATTTTTAAGTTGGCTTTCAACCTAGTCTCGCATTAACGCCATAAATTCTTCTCTCGATAGCCCAGCATCTCTAATCAAAGCCCTCAATAGTCCCCGGCCTAATTCTTTGTGCCTTGGCACGGAGAGCCTGCCCTTTGATGGGTGCAGCAAAATCATGTGACTTCCTTCAGTGTGGTCCCAGACATATCCAATCTTGAGCATAGCTTTGACAAAATCGTCTCCTGACATGACAGGGAGGCGAGCCACTTAGACTACTACCTCCACCTCTTCTACTTCTGTGATACAAGGAATTGGCTCCCCGTGCTTGCGCATGCTGGCTATATACCCCTGGATAGCCTCCCTGATATTGGCGATAGCCTCTTTTTTGGTTCTTCCCTGCGAGTGGCACCCGGGCAAAGTCGGACAGCTGGCTACAATGAAACCGTCTTCGTCTTCCTCAAGTGTCACCAGAAGCTTAGTAATGCCACGGCCAGCTAAATTAACGGTGCGCGCTAACCAAAATGGCTGATCTAATATGGTAAAAGACTCAGCTTGAAGAGTCTGGAACTTCATACTCTCCTCCTACGGAAATTCGCTATATTGCCCGCACTTTGGGCAGTGCACTACAATGTTCTTAATCTGCCCTCGGCGTATCTTCTCTGCTAGGACAGCTTTGCAGTGACCACATATGTAGTCAGATTCTCCATCACCTCTAAAAATAGGGCTAACTTTAGACTCTATTACCGTCCGAGTTCCCTCAGAAGGTTTGGGAATAATCTTTAACTTTATTCTCATGATATTCTGCGACCTTTCATGCTAACTTTTGCAAGCAGTGGGCCATTGTGGACTCGAACCACAGCCCCCGGTCTTATCAGGACCGTGCTCTAACCAACTGAGCTAATGGCCCTTGGCGGGTAAAATATAGCTTTTGCGGTAGCGACTGTCAAGGTAATGTGCTCGTTCATATGATTAGTGACACTTTTTGTCATTGCGAGGAGCGAGATTCCTCGCTTATGCTTCGGAACAGGCTCCGCAATCTAAGCGACATTCCTCAGTCCAACTATAGCAGGCTCCAGGTTCGCAATGAGATTGCCACACCCCGACGAGTCGGGGCTCGCAATGACACGGAAGGTTACTATCCAACGCTACAAGCGTATACGGTGCCACCCATCTATCTGAACTACCTCAGTGTAATGGGGAATTCGCCTCGGCCTAACCCTCTCCCGGCCTATTATCTTAGCGTTCTTTTTTTCCCTGCCAGAGAAGAGCCGCAGTACGCTTTATGACTTCGTAACCAAAACCGCGGTAAGCAAGGTAACTTGATAGGCGTCGGTAAAAGTCGGGATAATCTAAATGGGCGAGGGCTGGCATCCGGCTAGAGCCTAGCTTATAAGCAATCTCTTCGTCATCTATATCCTCTGTCACCTGCTCAATGATTTCTGGGGCCACTTTTTTATCCCTCAATTCCTTTTCTATTAATCTTTTGCTCTTGGGCCTGAAGGATAAGCGGTTATCCTTCCAGAAACGGGCAAAGGCAAGATCATCGCTCAAGTTTTGCTCCCTGAGTCTGGTAATCGCCTTCTCTGCAACTTCATTAGCAAAACCGCGTTTGTGAAGCCACTGCTTGATTTCCCCCTCGCTGCGAGGGCGGTAACTAAGATAGTAGTAAGCTGCATCAAGGCAATCTTGCAAGGACTTGTTATCCGCCAACTGAACCTGCCCGGGTTATATCAGTCTTCTTGCGTGGATGTTTCCAGAACTTCTCTCAGAGAAATGCTGGGAATGTCTGCTGAGGCTCTTATCTTGCTCTCCAGTTCGGAAGCAATCTCGGGATGTTGCCTTAAGTAGTCTTTGGCATTTTCTCTGCCCTGCCCCAACTTTTTATCCCCATATGTAAAGAAGGCACCAGCTTTCTTAATCAACCCTGCAGCCAATCCAAGGTCAATCAGATTTCCCTCTCTACTTATCCCGTGATTAAACATAATATCAAATTCAGCGCTGCGAAAAGGGGGAGCGACCTTATTCTTCACCACCCTGGCCTTTACTCTCGTGCCTACTATCTCTGTGCCCTGCTTGATGGCATCGCCACGCCGCAAGTCTATCCTCACCGAACTGTAGAACTTAAGGGCCCTGCCTCCAGGGGTTACCTCCGGATTACCGAAAACAATGCCCACCTTTTCTCGCAACTGGTTAATAAAAACAACCGCTGTTTTAGACTTACTGATAGCAGCACTCAATTTTCTCAGTGCCTGGGACATCAATCGTGCCTGCAAACCAACGTGGGCATCACCCATCTCACCTTCTATTTCAGCTCTGGGCGCCAGGGCCGCGACACTGTCTATGACTATTACATCTACACCACCGCTTCTCACCAGGGTTTCCGTAATTTCCAGAGCTTGCTCGCCGGTATCAGGTTGGGAGACGAGTAAATCGCGCAGGTTAACACCGCAGTTAGCAGCGTATCGAGGGTCAAAGGCATGCTCAGCATCAATATATGCGGCAATACCGCCAGCTTTTTGGGCTTCAGCGATTATATGCTGGGCGAGTGTAGTTTTACCTGAAGCCTCAGAACCAAATATCTCGGTAACTCGCCCTCTTGGTATGCCACCTATTCCTAAAGCTAAATCAAGAGCTAATGCGCCGGTGGAAATGGCATCTCCAGCTACTCTGGGTGGAACTTCGCCTAACTTCATAATCGAACCTTTGCCATGTTGCCTCTCGATTTGCTCAATGGCCAGTTCGACTGCTTTCTCTTTCTCAGTAGTCACTGTTTAAACATTATATCACGCCGACTGTAACCCAATCAAAGAAAAATGCGTGAAAGTTTATACCGCTGTCGCTGGAAGGCAAAGTTTTTCTACTTATGGCCCAGAATCTCCTCCAAGCCTTTAGCCTGTTCCACATGATAAGGGCCCACTCTAGTGCGGCGAACTTCCACTACAGTAGCGCCCACCCCAAGTTTCTCCCCGATGTCGTGAACAAGGCTTCTAACGTAAAATCCTGAGGACACCTCGCAAGAAAAAGCAAAATAGGGGAACTGGAACTCCTTGAGCTCCAGGGAATAAATGCTTACCTTTTTAGGTGGAATATCTACGGTGACGCCCTTTCTGGCTAATTGGTAGGCTTTTCGTCCCGCCATTTTTTTAGCTGAAAATGGGGGAGGGGTCTGCCAGACATCACCGTGAAATTCCTTCAAGACCTTTTCCAATTCCTCTCTGGTTATTTCCTTATCAGTTTGTCGCAGGACCTTGCCGTCACAGTCAAAGGTGTCTGTCTCGATACCGAGAACAGCCTTAACTTCGTAGGCCTTGTCCAGCTTAAGAAACGCAGAGGCGTTTTTTGTATACTTGCCGGTGAGAACAACCAAAAGCCCCGTAGCCAAGGGATCTAAGGTCCCCGTATGACCAGCTTTCACGTTGAATTTCTTTTTTATCTGCTCTACCACTCGGGAGGAGGTAAGCCCTTTAGGCTTGTCCACCAGGAACATTTTGTCCATCCTCGTAAGTATACAAGAAAACTTGGAGCTTATCATTCGTCAGGCCTGTTGAGAAATACGGATTTTTGACAGGTTTGCCAGCTAATGCTACTATAATTTATCTAAAGTAGATTGCAGCCCAAGTTGATGAGAGCAAATGGGCAATTTGGTTGGGGAGGGGATTTAGGGGGTGGTAATAGGTGGATGACGCCAATAGCTGGCTTTTATTAGCTTTTCTGGTTTGCCTGGCTCTTTCCGCTTTCTTTCCCAGTGCGAAGTCAGCTTTTATCGCTTTGCCTAAAGCTGGTAGTAATCTGGTTGTAAATGTCTTTTACTCAGGTGAGCATTAAAGGTGAACATTAATAGCCTCTTTGTGATATTGTTTTTCCTCTGTCTGGGGTGTGCTGCTTTTTTCTGCAGTGCTGAGACTGCTTTCATTGGTATACAGAAGCTACGTCTGCAACATCTACTCCAGAGTGGACACCCTTCCGCTAAAAGGGTGGCCAGGATCGTGGAACAGCCGGAGAAATTTCTCGCTACAGTTCTTTTGGGCATCAACTTCTTTGAGACGGCAGTAGCCACTCTGGGCACAATCATAACGGTATCACTAATCCAAGATGAGAACTGGGCGGTAGCCATTGCTACCATCGTGATCACTGTAGTGACCTTAGTTTTTGCTGAGCTTGTTCCTAAGAGCTTGGCAGTTCGTTACGGAGAGAGACTGGCTCTGAAATATGTTAAGCCTCTAGAAATCATCTCAGCCATCCTCTATCCACTGGTTTACGTCCTGAACCACATCGGGATTAGGTTTACCAAGTTAGTCGAGGAGGGCGAAATTCCCAAGCCGACTATCAGCGAGGAGGAATTTCATACAGCTATCAGTATAGGTGAGGCTGAAGGGGTGATGGAGGGTGATGAGGCAGAGATGTTACGCAAGGTGTTTGAATTTACCGACTGCCCCGTGAGCAAGATAATGGTTCCCAGAACAGAAATTGCTTGGGTTGAGCAGGGCACGAAGTTAAAGGATTTTCTGGAGCTTTATGCCAAAGGACGCTACAGTCGTTTCCCGGTCTACAAGGACAACACCGACAACGTGGTGGGTATGTTGCATGCCAAGGATGTGCTATTGAAACTAACCGATGAAGCTGATAGCAGAGAGGGAGTCATTGACGATTTGGTGCGTCCAGCGCATTTCGTGCCTGAAAACAAACGCTTGGGGGAGCTGCTGGCTGAGATGAGAGACGGTGGATACCATGCAGTAATCGTTGTCGACGAGTTCGGGGGTGTTGCAGGGATGGTCACCTTAGGGCAACTAACCGAGGAAATTGTCGGCGATATCCATGACGAGCTAGCGGGCAAAGAAAAAGATTTCATCGTAACCGGTGATAGCACCTTTCAACTGGATGGCGGATTCAGAGTTGAGGAGGCTAATGAGGAATTGGGGCTGAATTTGCCCAGCGGCGAATATGAGACTGTAGCTGGCTTTATCCTCAGTCATCTTGGTCGGATACCAAAGCAGGGAGAGCAGTTCAAGTACCAGAACTTGAAGTTTGTTATCACAGAAATGCGTGGAATGAAGATAGAGAGGGTGATAGTAACCAGGGAGAAGAGCGTCGCTGCCTCGTAAGTTTGTTCCATCCCGCCTGTAGTGGCGAGAAGTAAGTTTTTCCACACTCCCCTCTTAAGATAAGAGGGGGCAGGGGAGTTATGAGGGAAAGGGTTCTAACTTATCGGGACGAGGTAATCTAAGGAGGTCTTTTGAAGCTTATTTTAGTTAGGCATGGCGAAACTCACTGGAATGAGGAGAGGCGTATCCAGGGAGGCGATAGTGATATTGAACTGAATGATACCGGGTTGGAGCAAGCCAGGAGACTAGCAGCTTTCCTCCAGAATGAGCCGATTATTGCTATACTCTCCAGTCCTTTGCGGCGAGCTACAGCTACAGCCGAAGTCATAGCTAGCCGTCACCGGTTGCCCGTAGAGGTTGACCAAGGGTTTAGAGAGCTTAGAGTTGGTGAACTGGAAGGCATATCTGTTTCTGATTTAGGTACCACGTTCAGCCAGTTTTTGATGCGATGGTGGCAAGACAGGGGGGCAACGAAACTGCCCAACGGAGAAAGCCTTGTTGAATTGCAAGAGAGAGCCTGGAAGGCGGTCGAACGTCTGCTAGAAAGGTCCCGACTTGTCGGGGTTAATCCTGAGCACAACGAAGGGACTACAGTGGTAGTAGTTAGCCATTACTTCGTCATCTTAGCCATCATTCTCAAAGCTTTAAATTTGCCTCTGGACTGCTTTACCAAATTTAAAGTGGACCCTGGCGGGGTAAGCATTCTGGAGTTCCGTAATTATGGAGCCCGCTTAGTGACGTTTAACGATACCTCCTATCAGGGTTAGCTGCGAGGGGCAAAGCAAAGAAGTAATTCCTATGAACAAGACAAAGCTAGAGTCAAAGGTTATAGATTTTATCCAGCGGTATAGCTTGATTTCACCTGAGGGGATGGTGGTTGTCGGCGTCTCAGGTGGTGCTGATTCGGTATGTTTACTCCATATTCTGGCAAAATGGCAGAAAAGGCTGAGAATAAGACTTCATGTGGCTCATTTGAATCACCAGCTTCGGGGGGTTGAGTCCGAAGTTGATGCCCAATATGTGTCTGATTTGGCTCGCTCACTGGACATTCCCATCACTATAGATAAACAAGATGTGGCGGCTTACAGGACGGAAAGGAATTGCTCTATTGAGGAAGCTGCTCGGGAACTGCGCTATGCTTTTCTGGCCAGGGTAGCCAGAGAAGTCGGAGCTAATCGAATAGCTATTGGGCATACCAGGGATGACCAGGTCGAGACCATTTTGATGCATATATTGCGGGGGACAGGAATTACCGGATTGTGTGGTTTAGCCCCTTGCTCGCCTATCCCGACATGTCGGGATGATGGGCAAGGAATATCATGGCCAGCTTCGCCACTGTCGTTGCGAGCCTCCCCGATGAATCGGGGTCGGGGCAATCTCTTAGTAATAAGACCACTTCTGGATATTACCAGAGAAGAAACAACGAGCTATTGCCAGGAACACCAGCTTAACCCGCGTATTGACTCCTCCAATCTTTCGCTTTCCTTCTTCCGAAATCGCCTTCGCCTCGAACTGTTGCCCCTGCTCAGACAATATAATCCGGGCGTTGACCAAGCCCTGCTTCGTTTGGCTGATATTGCCAAGGAAGATAATGCTTTCATAGAACAGCAGGTTTCTCAGTTGTGGGATGAGGTAGCCAGGCAGGAAAATAATGCCATCTACTTGGATAAGAAGCAGCTTGCTAGCTTGCCAGTAGCCTTGCAGAGGCAATTACTAAGAGCCGCTGTGACCAAGCTGGCTGGGGATGTTCGAGATATCGAAGCCAGTCATATTGAAGCGGCGAGGAGCCTGCTAAATAAGCCGGCTAGCAAAAAGATCTCTCTGCCCCATGGACTTATCTGTCATGGAGGATATGATGAATTAGTGATCGCGAGCCCCCCCGATGAATCGGGGTCGAGGCAGTCCCAGCTTCCGTCATGTCCTTTTCCTCCGCTGCTGGGCGAATTTCCCATTAAAGTGCCTGGAGAGACAGCTTTGCCAGGATGGAAGGTGATAGCCAAAATAGGCGCAGCCTCTTCGCCCTTGTCAGACACTCTGGGCCAAAGCAATCTCATTGCCCATTTTGATTTGCGCAAAACGGGAATTGAACTCTTTGTCCGTCAGCGTCGCCCCGGAGACAGATTTCAACCTCTGGGCATGAATATGCCCAAGAAGCTCTACGAGTTTATGGTTGATGCCAAGATTCCTCGTTCTTGGCGAGGTCATATTCCGATTGTCTGTTCCCCTCGACAAATCATCTGGGTGGTAGGTTGGCGCATTGATGATAGGGTTAAAGTTACCCCGACACGTCGGGGTAAAGAAATTCTTCGTCTGGAGTTTATCAGGTCACAATGAAAGCAGTAGACAGAGAATTACGTTTACGCCGTCTCACCGTTGACGAAGCCTTATTTCAGCTCGACCAATATCTTAACGATGCCTTTATAGCTGGCTTGTCTTCTGTGCGCATTGTTCATGGCAAGGGGACAGGGAAATTACGCCGCGCCGTACATGACTCGCTAGCCAAGCATCCTCTGGTTAAGTCCTATCGCCTTGGCGATTATGGCGAAGGAGACTATGGCGTCACCATCGTGGAGCTGGCAAACCATTAGAATTTGTCTCCAGAATTAGAAACATCGTATGGCTTAGCCATTGCTTATCTGTGGTTGGAAATTCTATAATGAGCCTCCTGACTTCTGGGAAGTAGAGCATGGAAACAATTCGTGAGACGCTAGAGCAAGAGGAATTAGCAACCGGAATCAGGGAAGCGCGGAGCGAGATAGCGTTCTTATGCCGGCGGCTTGAACGGCTGGTGAAGTTACAATCACTTCTCAAAGAAAAGTACCGCAGTAGATTAGAGAGCCTCTTTATCCAGCTTAGTGGCGTAGAAAGACAACAATGGGAGCTTAAAAGCCTGGCGAAGCAACTGGAAAGGACTAGAGAGAGGCGCTCGGTTATTAAAGAGCAGATAGCTAGCCTGGAGAGGCACAAGAAAACTATTCACGAAGCAATAATGCAGATTAAGCGATATGAAAAATCGAGTAATGCCCGAGCCGAAATAATAAAAGAGGAACAAGAAATCCTTTCTCAGCGGGTTCAGGATTTGGAGCATATGTTAGAGCTTGCGGAAAAAGCTGAGCTAGATAAAGAAGAGTGGGGGATTGTCAGCCAGCGGATTCATTCCACAAAAAGATTGCTGGAAGAGCGTGAAATAGATCTCAGCAAAAGGACTATAGATTTGCTCTTCGAATTCTACATACCTCCGGGAAGTCAGAAGCGGTTTAAACTGTAGGCTATTTGCTCTGGTCTGCCTGAAAGTTTCGGCTTGACCCAAAGCGTAGGTTCCTAAGGCGCAGGGGCTCGAAGCTTACGAGGTCGGCTCGCCCGCAGGGTGGGCGGGATAACCCCCGGCAAGACACATGACAGTTAGCAGTGCAACCCGGAACAGGCTTGAAACTTCCATCCGCTTGCTTTTGGGCAAAGGGCAGTGGTAATCCCTCGCAGTGTGGGATGCCCGCAGAGTCGCTCTCCTTGGCGGGGAGTTCCTGGCAAGTGGCATAGGTCATTCCTTTGGCTTCGACCAATTCCCTTACTTTACGGTGGAAGCCCAGCCTCAAGTCATGGCGCAGACGATAGCCTCCGCCCGACCAGTGTGGCTCGTAAATGTATTCGTGTTCGAATTTCTCAGCGGCAAGTGGCGACTGGCTATAGATAACTTTGTAGAGTCGTTGCCATCCCGATACATCGGGATGACTGGCTGAGGGAGAGCGCTTCTTAGACAGCCGGCCAGTGCTGGCGGTGATGTGCCTGGCTCCCGTTGCAGCGAAGACATCAAGCAACCCGGCGATTCTTTCAAACCAGGAATCGCCGTAAAGAGCCTGGAATAAATGAATGAAAACTGGGTCGAGGCGAATGACAATATCTATCCCCAGGTTAGACAGCTTGCTGGCAGTAGCCACTCGGTCATGGAATGAAGGCGCCCTTGGTGACAGAAGCTGGAGCACCTCAGGAGTCCCTTCAATGGTTATAGCTATAAATTTAGGCTTGTATTCGATAAAGCCGGGCAATTCCAGAAAGAATGACGGGTCGCCTTTGGTGGTGACGAAGAAGGAGACGCCATAGTCCATGAGAAGCTGTATCAGTCTTTTAACCTCTCGTTTCAATTCCGGTATGTCCTGACAGGGGTCGGAGACATTGGACAAGGAAATCGGCGGGCATAAAGTCAGCCTTTTGAGGTCCTTCTCCACTAACTCAGGCAGGTTGTTATAAATCAGGGTATCTTCGGAGTAGTTGGAGTAAATAGCTTCCCGGGCATAGCAGTAAACACAATCATGCAGGCATTGGTTGGGACCGGGAGGCGTGACATTGATAATCCAGCAATGGAAGCACTTCCGTTCGGGATGTGAGTAAGGGAAATCATGGAAGGTCGAGCCTTTCTTAGCTATTAACCTTATGGACACAATGCTATTCTAGCAGCCCACACAATTTGAAGCCATTTGAAAAATGTAGTTGCTCAATTCACTTTACCCCACAGGATCGAAGATTTCGATGACTGAGAATTCCTTCGGCTCCTCCCGACACTTTAGCTTATCTGCCCATTTCCCCCTTATGATAACAGATAGCAGGGGTCGGGAGGAAATCTCAGTTCACAAACCCGGTACCAGATTCAGAAGTTTCACAAATCCCCCTCTTAACATAAGAGGGGCTAGGGGAGTTATGAAACTCTGGGGGTAACCCCCTTTGTATCCCCCTTACTTTAAGGGGGAGGTTGAATAGGAGAGGCGCCGCCCAGAATCCCCGTCTCAACATAAGAAGGGATAGGGGAGTTATGAACACTGTCGATGTAAGTCGCTTAGCCCCCTTACTATAAGGGGAAGATTGAATAAGAAAGGAGCGATGCGAAATTTCCCCTCTTAAGGTAAGAGGGCTAGAGGAGTTATGAAACGACGCCTTCTCGCCATCAATGTAATGGGAGCTGAGGAGGCAAGCATGACATAGTGCCCGTGGGAATAATCCCCTTTGTATTCCCCTCACTTTAAGGCAGAGATATAGTGCGAGGCTTCAGCCTCGTGCCGGCCCAAACGGCACGACCTTAAGAGGTCGCACTACACTTGTGAGCAAGTGCCGCACTGGGTTGTCGTTGCGAGTACCGATTTATCGGGACGAAGCAATCTCTTTTACGAAAAAAGAAAGGGAGCAGCGTGAAGCTGCCCCCTTTCTTCGCTATCCCACTCTTATTGCCAGCCCCGGGAAACACCGGCAACCGAGCAAGAACATTATACCGTTGTTAAGGTTATTACACCCTTTAGTCGCACGGAGTGATGTTGGCACCAGTTACGTTGCAGACGAACGGTGCGAAGAGGTCGCAAGCTATGGTGTCGAAGATCTCGGCTATGTCCGCCAGATCAATCGGCAACTCAATGCCCGCCGCATCCAGGATTGGTCCAAGCTGCCCTACCACAT
The DNA here is from genome assembly GCA_013388845.1 of Chloroflexota bacterium. GTDB lineage: Bacteria > Chloroflexota > Dehalococcoidia > GIF9 > AB-539-J10 > RBG-13-51-36. Next base: position 59,627 of record JACAEN010000005.1, read on the forward strand.
CGCCCATTAAGACCAAACCCCACGCCAGCATATCGACTGTCCAAGCAAGGGGACCGCCGGTCCATGGAGCAATTTCGTCCAGCACATCCACTATCCACCCGGGTATGCCCATATCTGGCGGTAGAGCCCCGACAATGTTCGACAAAAGCATGACACCAGTCTGAATGATGGCAAAGGGGATTTTGGCATACGTTGGCGGCTGCACGCCGTCATAGTCACATTGCGCTGCTACGCCGACAGGCAGCACAACCATAGCCA
>JACAEN010000017.1 GCA_013388845.1 Chloroflexota bacterium
GGGCTTGGCGTGTCTGGCCTCCTCCCTTATTCCCTTGGCTATATCAATTTGCCGATATGGCTATGCTTGGCAGTTACCAGCACAATCTTTGCTCAGCTTGGAGCCCGGGCAGCACATGCTCTACCAGCCAAACAGCTAAGATATATCTTTATTGCGTTTATGGTCTATGTGGGCTTAAAGATGATTGGTGTATTCTAGCCGGGAATAGGGCTTTGAGCTCAGAAGCCAGCTCAAATCAGTGACATCGTTGCACTTGGTGTAGTGCTCTACCAAAGTACGCCACAGACAGGTCTCAAGGCTGCGAACCGACTGGAGTAAAGGCAGGCGAGGAGCAGTCCACCGAGAATTATCAGTATTGTTCCGCCTACCGGTCTCGTATACTTTGCATATCGGTCGCCCAGGCTTGATGTCATAGCGAATGCAGCCGAGCTGAAAACAACAATGTCATCAAGCATAAAGAATAAGTCGTATAGCAGTATGTAGGCGTAATACTGGAAAGTGGGGAGAGCGCGTAAGGCAAGAACTTGAGTGAAAACGGTTGGAATCGCTGCTGAGCAGACGAACTCGATAGAGTTTACGGCAAAGGCTAGAACTACAATCCCTGCTATTGTCCCCAGCGTTAGCGGAGACGCTACAATGTTCTGTATTCGGGTCATCGTCTTTTTCCGAGATTCTTCGTCGGTAACTTTGCAGACAATAGCCCCTTTTGTCTCAGCGAACTCTCTCATTAGCAATATTCCCCCGCCCAGAGCCACCAAGGCAACCACAACTGTCACCGGCTTGACGTAGCCAATAAACAGGTAGGCGTTGAGCCACACCGTCATGAACAAGAAGTATAGGATTCCTGAAGCCAGAACGAAGGAGCCGCAAAGCAGACATATTCTTTTCTTATCTCTCAAGGTTGCCACTATGGCTATGAGGTAGACAAGTACCCACATAGCACAGGGATTGAAGCCGTCTACCAGACCCAAGATTACTGCTAGAGCCCCGAGCGAATAGTCCGCGGGGTCAATTTCCCCCAGGAGAGGCACCGTGATTTTGCCTCCATCCCCTCCGTCCCCCCCATCCGTCGGCGGCGGGCAGTTACCTGCCAGACATTGTTGCAAAGCCATTTCAATCTCGCGACCTGTGGTATCTTCGGATTCCCAACCGCCAAATACCTGATTCCCGAAGATTGTTATGGGAAAGTCCGGCTCGTATTCTATATCTCGCTCTTTAAGCATCTGAGACAACAGCGCGTATTCAGCAGGTTGGGTGGAGTCGTGACGGGTGATGTTGATTGAGTAAGTGGCTTCTAGTTTCTTATTAAATGGCTCTTGTTCCTCACAGTGCTCGCAGCCGGGCAGATAAAAGAAATGGACATCAAAACCTTCAGTGGGCTTCGTCGTTCCCTGACTCGTGAACCCGACAATTGTCCCCAGAATTATCAGGGATATAATCAAGTACCTTTTGAACGGGTCCTGGAAAGTGTTCTTCAGGAAACTGGTGACCCGGTTGTACATTGCCACATGCCAGCTCAAAATAGCCTCTCCTATTCAGTATTTTCCACGCGAAATGCAGGCAAGCAGGCTCTCACACAGAAAGGCTCATGCCCTTAGCTAGGGCTGTCATTTACCTCGCTAATATCACCCGAACTCACAATGCGTACAAGATACCACTTTGAACAAGACGCTGTCCTTATCCATATTATCTGCGATGTCAAACACTACTACCGTAACTGTAACGTGACCAGACGTATTCGGGGCAGTCCAGGTAATAGTAGAGCCTTCTCCAGAGATTTCCCCACCTGTGCATAACCATTCGTAAACAAGCTCGTCGCTGATGTTTGAAGAAACAACGCACTCGATGTAATATTCCTTTCCCATACCTACCTTATAGTACCCAGGCGAGACCTCTTTCAAATATTTCGGTTCTTTGGCAGTAACAATCATGTTTTCAATCATGGGGAGCGTGCCGGTTGCAGCAATGATGAGTATCGATCCTGTGTCGTTACCACCCTGACCGTCACTAACCACAACTGTAATGTGGTATACACCAACTTCTTCAGGAGCAGTCCAGTTTACAGCCGCGCCTATGCCAGTAATATTACCTCCAGTAGCCGACCAGTTGTAGCTTAGTTCATCGCCATCGCGGTCTGTAGCATTACATGTCACATTGAGACTACTTGAAGGAGGCGTCCACTCCGCCTCAGCTTCCAAGCTGTTAATGACCGGCGCATAGTTATCTGGCGGTTGGCAAGATGGGGCTAGGAGCAGCAGTGCCATCACCATAGCCATCATAAGTGCCACACAGCTTCTTTCGTTCATTAATTACTCCCCTGGAGCCTTTTTCGTTTCAGCCTCTGGACGAGGCCTTCCGCAATGTATTATACCCTTATTTCTACGACCCGAAAACAGCTTACCCTGCTCACTCTGTTTTATATCCGTGGCACCTGGTGTGCACGTCGCTGTCTCAAGACTACGCCTTTAGCCAGAATCGCCACTTATCCCCCGCAATACCCAAAAGTACACGTCGAGCAAGGCACCACATTTAGGACTAAGTTCTTGCTGGCCATGTTACCAGCAATATCAGACACTATCACCATGACTGTGACTTTAGTAGATGTGTTCGGAGCGATCCAGGTAATCAATGAGCCCTCTCCACTAATCTCTCCACCATCGCATGTCCAGTCATAAGACACCTCGCCGCTCGTGTCTGCAATTATGCACTCAATATCATACATTTGTTCTTTCCCAACGTAATATCCCTCGGAGTATGGTTTCAGGTAGCAGTGCCCATAACGCTCCTTGCTAATACTTAATTGCTCAATAATCGGGGGTTGCTCGGTCGCTACGCTAAGAGGCAGTGTTCGTGTATCTGAGCCACCATAGGCATCGGTAACCACAACTGTGATGTAGTATATGCCAGTTTCGGCAGGGGCGTTCCAGGCGATTTCAGACCCCGCGCCAGTAATACTACCTCCGCTGGCCGACCATTCATAGCTCAGTTCATCGCCATTGGGGTCCGAAGCATTACACGTTATCTGGATACTGCCCGAAGGAAGTGTCCAGTCTTTATCGGCTGTCAGGCTGCTAATAACCGGCGCCTTGTTACTCCTTACTTCGACGATTACGTACTTTGTGGCTACGCCGCCCCGGCCATCGGTCACAATTGCGGTGATGTTATAGGAGCCGTCGGCGCGCGGAGCTGTCCATGTGACTGTATTGCCTGCCCCACTCATACTCATTGTTCCTCCGCTAGCCGACCATCCGTAGATTAGCTCGTCCCCATCGCGGTCTGTAGCATTGCACACAATCTGGGAAGTCGCACCACGCAGAACTCTCCCGGGGTCAGCTTCTAGATTGGCGATAACCGGCGGGTGGTTACCCATCATCGTACGGAACAGGATTGCAAGTAGCACCGCCGCCACCACCACTCCCACGATTATCCCACTCTTCTTGTTCATATGTTTCCCTCCGACGAAACTTCTTTCGTTAAAGCCTGCATCTCAAGCATCGTACAGTATATTACCACTTGTCTGGGGATAAAGGGAAGCGTATACCGCATTTGTTCATTGTCTCACATCTTATCGCCGCAACACATGCTATTGTAAATGCTCAGGAAAGGTTTTCCTGGTTAAAAGTGAAATCCGTACCAGGAACAGCATTATGGGAACTTCAGTTAATACACCCACTACGGTAGCCAGAGCTGCGCCTGACGTAACTCCAAACAGGGTTGTGGCGACAGCTATGGCGACTTCAAAATGATTGCTGCCGGCGATGATGGCAGCTGGTATAGCATCACCATATCTGAGTTTCATGATACGGGCGGCCAGATAAGTGATACCAAAGACCACCAGGATATTGACCAGAATGCCCAGCGTTATCATACCTATAGCTGGCAATTCCACAATGACGTGACCCTGATACATAAATAGCACTACCAAGGTTATCAATAAAGCTACAATTGACACTTTTCCCAGGGAAGGCTCTAGCTTGGTCTCAAACCATTCTAGCCCCTTCCTTCTTATAGTTTCCCTGCGCGTAAAATAACCGGCTATCAGGGGCGTCACGATATAGATGGTCACCGAAAGGGCGATGGTTTCCCAGGGCACTGTTATACCAGAAATGCCGAGCAATAAAACGGCCAGTGGAGCGTACAGCACGACCATGCTGAGTGAATTGATCGCGGTCATTACCAGGATATGCCCCATGTTGCCGCGCGCCAGATAGCTCCAGACCAGAACCATAGCCGTACATGGTGCTACACCCAGAAGTATCATCCCGGCTCGGTACTGACCAATTTGCTCTGGAGTCAAAGACTTGCCGAATACCAGGGAGAGAAAAACCCAGGCGAAAAAGGCCATCGTAAATGGCTTTATCGCCCAGTTAGCAAATAGAGTAAGCCCTATTGGTTTTGGCGAGCGAAGCGCCTTCCTTATTTCCTCCCAGCTTATCTGAACCATGATGGGATAAATCATAGCGAAGAGCAGGATAGCTATTGGTATGGATATATGGGCGACTTCAAGCTTAGCCAGCATATCGGAAAGTTCTGGGAACAGCCGTCCCAGCCCAATCCCGGCCCCAATACACAAAGCCACCCACAAAGTGAGATACTTTCCCCAGATACCGAGTTTTCGTTCCTTTTCAGGCATTTTCCTTCCTTCTAAGCGCCAGTCTGGAGTAGCCTAGCCAGTGCCTCCTGGTCTTGGACAAATTCCGGTTTACTTAGAGCAGAGCAGTCTGTCAAGTGTTTTTGCCCTTTCACTAGAGCCATAGCGAAGGCAAAGCACGTGAGAAGCCCACACTCGCTACAGTTGGTCTTGGGCAGGAAGTCGAGTATGTCTTTTGCCTTTATCTCCCACTTTCTTTCATAGATAGTGGTAATGCTGCTTCGTCTTTCCCAAGTATCATTTATCATCTTTTTTCTGATAGCCAGTTCACAATTTCTTTGACTTGGGGGATTCTTCCCATAGCCTTCACATCGCCGTTAATGGCCAGTGCCGGAGTCGAAATAATGCCTTTCTTTATTATTTGCAACTGGTCTTTTACTAGCTTGACCTCTCCTTCTAGGCCCAATTGGCGCAATGCCTCAGCGGCGTTCTTTTCCGTCGCCTGGCACTTGGGGCACCCGATGCCAAAAACCTCTAGTTTAATCATTCTGCACCTCCTTGTATTATTTCCTCAAAGTGTGACGATGAAAGTCTGGTACACCAGCAATAAATGCCACTACTATCGCCAGCAGCGCGTAGTTGACGACTACCTTCCAACCAATAATACGGGAAACAGCTAGCATTGAAGGTATTGAAGCCATAGGAGCACCTATCAGGAAGGCGAGAGCTGCTGCCGGTGACATACCTTTGTTAATTAAGCCTTTGACCAGAAAAACCTCAACCAGTGTGGGTGTATATGTCGGAACGCCAATCGCAGCCCCGAGTGCCACTCCGCTAGTGCCTGAAAGGTAATTGACGACTAACTGGGTAGGAAGGTATCTCTCAATGAAACTGATTATGAAAAGCCCAGCACCCAGATAGGGCAACACCAGTTTCGCCAAGATACCGGCTTCCTTCATGGCGTTCCAGCTCTTTTCATTGAAATCAAACTTCACCTCTTCAACGGATACGGCAGTTATGCTTGCATATTTTTTCTCCTGTTCCTTACCCCGTCTGGTACGGCTGGTCAGGTAACCGATAGCTATAGCACCCACCAGACTGAACGCCAACCTGAACAGCATTATCCTCTCGGATATAATCGTTGCCGTAAAGATGAGCGCCATAATATTGGCTGCCGGAGCCATCGGCAGAAAGGTGAGTGCCGGCCCGATTCCTGCACCCGACAGTAAAAGTCCACCGAAAATTGGTATCATGGCGCAGGAACACACGGTCAGCACTGGTGCCAAGACTCCAGCCAGAACAAATGAATGGAAGTGCCTGCTGCTCAAGTATTTCTTCATTGTTTCCTTGAGTACAAAAGCTGATAGGACACCACCCAGCACAAAAGCAAAAGCAGGCGGTCCCCATGCCCGGGTGATGTAGCTGAAGATATAGACGAAAGGCGCCTGCCAGAAGGCGTAATCCATCAGCTCGTTGTAATCAGTGGTCGCCGGGTTATCGTAGTTGAATACCGGAAACAGAGGCGTCCCCGTAACACGGGGATAGACAATGGTTGCCAGCCCCACCCCGATTATGAGCCACGGTAAAATTGTTTTTAGCCACTTAGTCATATTACTCTTTTTGCTCCTTTCAATGAGTGCAAGTTCAATCAGAAAGGAGCTATCACCAGCTGTGCCAGCAGCCCTTGTAAGTCTTTGGCTTCAACATTGCCCTGCTTCTGATTCTCCTGGATAGTTGCTTGTGGCCTGCGATGTTAGGCGGACAGTTGATTTTACTGGTGTGAAATCTTCCAGAGCAGGGTTTGTGGATATGCACATCTGCGAATACAACTGACAAAAAATTTAGCTCCGTATCGCTTTTGGCCCAACACGCCTAGCGTGTCTCAGTCTCTGTCTGTCTTGTAATATAGTCTCATTATCGACGAGGGAGTCGCGGAGCAGTTCGACTAGTAGGGCAGCATAGCTGTTCATCTTTTGCTCATCAATAGAGTAAATTATCCAAAGCCCGTCTCTCCTGGACTTAACAAAGCCGGCATTCTCGAGTATGCCGAGATTGCGTGAGGCACGGGACTGGGAGATGTTCAGTGCTTGCATAACCTCGCAAACACAGCACTCCCGTTCTAGGAGGACTTTCAGGATTCTAATCCTGGTCTCGTCAGATAGGGCCTTGAACAGGTTTACAAAATCTCTCATTCTGGAACGGCGGTTTGCCGTTATATTCGCATATTCGCATATATTTTAGGCATACAGATCTTGCTTGTCAAGGCGATTAACAAGAGAGCGTTTAGTCATGTCATTCTGAGGAGTCCCGATTCATCGGGACGAAGCAATCTCTGCGGCTAAATTCTAAATCCTAATTTCTAAACTCTAAACAACTCCAAATATCAAAACTAGAATCTCTAAACTGTTTTAGTCATTTCATATTTTGTGCTTTGATGTTGTTTAGGAGTTAGTGCTTAGAATTTAGGATTTGGAGCGGAGTGCCTTTGAGATTCAGAATGTAGCAACAGAGATTGCCACGCCCCGACAAGTCAGGGCCTGGAATGACGATAGGAAGATACTCAATAAGAAGGGTAAGTGCAGCCTCTAGAGACTGATGCTTGTGCCGGCGTTATTGAAAAAGAAAGCTTCGCCGAATGTCTGTGCTAGGATGGCCGATGCTGGTAAGCCTGTGCAATGAGACACTCCTAGCCTCCGGACGCCACAACTCAATAATTTAGCAATAATTGAGTCTAATTGTTGTGGTGAGGCCCGAATGAGGTGGGTGCCGCCGATAATCGCATAGACTTGCTCTACCCCGGTTACCTTCTGAGCATGCTTTATGGTGTTAATTATCCCCCGATGGGCACAGCCTGAGATGATGGCCAAGCCTTTTGGGGATTTGATGAAAATTGCTTGGTCATCCCGCAACGGGTCGGGTTTAAGTTCGCCTTTCTCCTTAACATAAAGCTCGGGGTCAATCTTCTCGTATTGAGTAATCATGGGTATTTCACCACTGGTAACGATATTTTCGCTGATCCAAACTGGTTGCCTGGTTAAATTGAAGGTGGCTCCCAGAGTTTCTGCTGCCTCCTTAAGGAAGGGCACCCCGATGTATCTCTCCTTTTCTTCAGGAAGCTTGCGATACTTAGCTGCCCAGATATCGGGGTGGGCGATTATTTCGGCCTTGCCCTTCACCATTTTGAGGATGTGTAGCAACCCGCCTGTGTGGTCAAAATGGCCATGGCTGAAGACGATTTTGTCAATTTGTGCCAAGTCTATTCCCAGTGCAATGGCGTTATAAGCTGCTGAAAAGGTTTGTCCTGTGTCTAGGAGGATTTTGTGGCCGTCGGCCTTGATGAGAATACTGAGCCCCCATTCGGCAAGAAGGTGTGTGGCACTGGCAGTATTTTCGCTCAGCGTGGTGATTTGGGTCGGCATTCCCAACAGTTTCTCTCTACGGAGGTAAGATTACCTTTACTTCGTCTCCCACCGCTAGGCCCAGAAAGTCACAAGCGCTTCCGTCTCTCAGCGATATTTCAAGATAACCGCTACTGCCTATGATAGCCATTATTCCCTTATTTTGCGCATAGTAGTCGCTGATACCTTGAATACGGTGCCCAGCCACATCAACCACGACGTCCTTCCCTGGCAAATCAGCGTTTTTGATATTTGTAATCAAGTTGCCAAAGCGGTCGATGTGTAACACTTGGCCGGCTAAGTTGCCCTGTGGGTCAAGGGATGGCTTGGGTATGGGGAGGATATGCAGAGAGTTGATTTTCTCCCCAAATTCATAAATAGAGATACCAAGAGAGAGGCCGGCAGCCACAGGTCCGAAAACATCTCTCCCGTGGAAGGTCGAGCTGACTGGATGTCGCCAGAAGCGAGGGTCGGTAATGGCGGCAGCTTCAAGGCCTTTCTTGAATACTATCTCCTGGAGGTCGTGAGTTTGTTCGATTAATGGGCGGCTTTCAACGGGGATTAAATCATCAATTATGTAGCTAAGGATGCCATTGTCAGGAGCAACAAAGAAAGCCGAAGGTGTTTTCACTATTATCCCCTGGCGCTGACTGCCCACGCCGGGGTCAACGATAGCCATATGGATTGTTTGCTTGGGGAAGTAGCGGTAAGCGATACTAAGTATGAAGGCGCCCTGAAGGATGTTCTGCGGCTCGATGGAGTGGCTGATGTCTATGATGGTAGCTTCAGGGTTAACGCTTAAGATGGCGCCTTTGACAGCAGCAACATAAGGGTCATCATAGCCAAAGTCGGTAGTCAGGGTTATTATAGAACTCATCCGCAGATACTAAGCATTTCTAGCGATTAAAACGGCAAAAACGACAAGCAAGACGGCTAAGATTATGCTCAGCTTGAAGAGGGTGCTTTCTATCCCTCGCCGAGTTCGATACACTGAGTCAGCTTGCCCAAAGATTCCTCCTATACCCCCACCGCGTAACTGAAATAGGACAGTGGCAATTAAGGCTGCTGATATTAGTATCTGGGCGATAAGAAAATAAGTAGGCAATCTATTTACCTCCTAGTTCCTGTATAATAATCTCTCTTACCACGCCAGGATTAGCTCTCCCTCTGGTAGCTTTCATTACCTGCCCGATAATAAACGTCAAAGCTTGCTGTTTGCCAGAGGCATAATCTGCTATTGCTCCGGCATTATTAGCCATCACTTGTTTTACCACTTCCCTTATTTCATCGGCATCGCTAATCTGGCTGAGTTTCTTTTCTGTGATAATCTCGCTGGCTTCTTTGCCAGTGCGAAACATCTCCTCAAGCACTGCCTTGGCGACCGGTCCGCTTATTGTACCATTATCTACCAAGCTCAGCATTTCTGCAAGCTGTTTCGGGCTTATTTTAGCATTTTCAATATCAGTGTTGGTAGCGTTAAGCAGTCGGCTGAAATCCCCTAAAAGCCAGTTACTAACTGTTTTGGCTTTGGTAGAGCCCATTAGCTTAACACAGTTTTCAAAATAATCTGCCATGGCCTTGGAGCCAGTTAGGATATTAGCATCGTACAGGGGCAAGCCATATTGGGTCATAAATCGGTCTCTGCGGGCTTCAGGTAATTCGGGCAGTCTGGCTCTGATTTCCTCAATCCAGGCTCGGTCCAGAACCAGGGGAGGCAAATCAGGCTCTGGAAAATAGCGGTAATCATCAGCATACTCCTTAGTTCTCTGGAGCACTGTTATGCCCTGTTCCTCCACCCAACCTCTGGTCTCCTGCACCAGTTCACCACCTCCCTCGAGCACCTTCATTTGTCGCCTCGCTTCGTATTCCAGTGCTTGATAAACTGCTTTGAAGCTATTCATGTTTTTAACTTCTACCTTGGGCAGAAACTCTTTACTACCCGATGGGCGGATGCTTATGTTGGCATCGCATCTAAAGCTCCCCTCCTCCATGTTGCCGGTGGACACTCCCAGATAACGCAAGATATTGTGCAACTTGACAAGATAGTCCCGAGCCTCCTCGGGGGAGCTTATCTCGGGCTCGCTAACAATCTCCATCAAGGGCACGCCGGAGCGATTGACGTCTATCAGACTGTAATCCCCTCTGTGCCACAATTTGGCGACATCTTCTTCGAGATGCACCCTGGTGATATTGATTCTTTTCCTGGGCCCGTTGCTATCAATAGTTAGCCAGCCTCCTTTTCCAATGGGAGCATCATACTGGGAAATCTGGTAGCCTTTCATCAGGTCAGGGTAGAAGTAGTTCTTACGGTCGAATTTGGTATATTCGGGGATGGTGCAATTTAAAGCCAGGGCAGTCATCACTGTATATTCTATTGCCTTTTCATTGATGACAGGAAGGACACCGGGCATGCCTAGGCAGATGGGGCAGACGTGAGTGTTGGGCGGAGCGCTGGCATAATCGGCGCTGCAGCTACAGAACATCTTGCTCTTGGTTAATAGCTGAGTGTGAACCTCCAGACCGATGACGATTTCATAAGTCATAGCTTTAGGTTAGTATAGCAGTGTTACCAGGCAAGGGCAAGGAACGGTTGACTTGACCCATACCTAGGGCATTGCTAGAATTGAATTTGGGGATATAGCTCAGGTGGGAGAGCGCTGCGCTCGCATCGCAGAGGTCGGGGGTTCGAATCCCCCTATCTCCATTTTTGTCGCTACGCTTTATACATGTCTCCTTCTCGGTGAGTCAAACAGTCTATGTTACAGTTGTAAGCTAGATTATCGCTGCAACTATAGCCGATTTGCCCGAAAGCGACGGACTCAACGCATCCTTTGGAGAAAAGTCTTTATTAATGCTATAATGTATGATAATCTGTAGGGGGGTGTTAGTGGCGATGAAGCTGGAGCGGTTTCACGGAAATCCTATCCTTGAGCCACAGCCTAAGTACTGGTGGGAGTCCAAGGCAACCTTCAATCCTGGCGCTCTCTATGAAGCTGGCAAGGTTCATCTTGTGTACCGGGCAATAGGAGACTCAGATGTCTCGGTTCTGGGGTATGCTTCAAGTGTTGATGGGTTCCATATTGATGAACGGCTGGATAAACCGATATACGTCCCCAGAGAGCCATTTGAGGGCGCTGGCTTGGAATATCCTGCCGCCACCCATCCTGAAGTCGTCTATTTCTCAGCCGAGGATGAGGTGGAAGAAGAGGTGAGTTATGTGTCGGGCGGGGGTGGATGGGGAGGGTGTGAGGACCCCAGGCTAACCAGGATTGACGACAGAGTATTTATGACCTATGTTGCCTTTGATGGATACAGCCCACCTCGGGTGGCACTGACCTCAATACATGTTAATGATTTTTTGGCCAAGAGTTGGCAATGGCAGACGCCTGTGCTTATCTCTCCTCCTGGGGTTGTCGATAAGAACGCCTGCATTCTTCCTGAGAAAATAAACTCCAAGTACGTTATATTCCACCGAATCTTCCCTAATATCTTGATTGATTTTGTTGATGACCTGGATTTTGATGGCAAAACCAGGTTCTTGAAAGGAGAATTCAGGATACGCCCAAGGCCGTCTTACTGGGATAGTCGGAAGGTTGGCGCTGGTGCTCCTCCTATTAAGACAAAGGATGGATGGTTATTAATCTACCATGGTATAGGAGAACGTGACCCCGGTCGTTATAAGATAGGGGCAATGCTGCTTGAACTGAAGGACCCGACCCGAGTCTTAACCCGTTCCAAAGAGCCAATCTTGGAGCCAGAAGTATGGTATGAAAATGAGGGATGGAAATCCGGCGTCATCTATCCCTGTGGAGCTGTGGTAATTGGCGACCGTTTGCTGGTTTACTACGGTGGTGCTGATAGAGTGGCTTGTGTTGCCTCGGCAAAATTAGACGCACTCCTTGACCATCTTGTTGGCACACGGGAAGCGGTGCCCAGTTTTATCGGTTTACTGCCAGTTGAGGCTGGTGTCACCCCGGTTAAGCCGGTAAAAATAAAACGAATAATAGCATACTGCTTAAAGTGCCGGGCAAAAAGGGAGATGAAAAACCCTACAGCGTTAACTTTGAAAAATGGCCGGCCAGCAATCCAAGGGACATGCCCCAGATGCGGGACTAAGATGTTCCGGATAGTGAAAGCTTGAAGGTTAAACATCGTATCGCTCCCCGGAGATCTTCCCATAAGAAAGTCGTTGACTTTGGGAAATTTCCTAGAATGACCAACAACGAGACAACATGCTAGTTACAAGGCTGGAAGAAAACCCGATATTAAAGCCCAAGAGGAACCACTTCTGGGAAGCCCAGGCAGTTTTCAATGGGTGCCCGGTTAGGACCTTGGAGGGCGTTTCTCTTGTCTATAGAGCATTATCTTTGCCCTATTATAGTAGTCTGACCGGAGCCAGGCTTTCTGTTTCCAGCATTGGCATTGCCCAGAGTAAGGACGGGGTCCATTTTGCTGGTCGAAGACGGTTTATCTTTCCTGAGTACTCTTGGGAGCGGTTTGGCTGTGAAGACCCTCGGATAACGAAATTTAACGGCAAGTATTTCATCTTTTATACTGCTCTCTCCGCCTGGCCCCCGAGAGCTGAGGGGATTAGGGTTGGCCTGGCGATAAGCAAGGACCTGAAAAAGGTTCAGGAAAAACACCCTGTGACGCCATTTAACGCTAAAGCCATGGCGCTTTTCCCGCAGAGGATAGGCGGAAAGATATATGCTATCTTGACTGTTCACACCGACCAGCCGCCAGCCCGAATATGTCTGGCAAGTTTTGACGAGGAAGAAGATATCTGGTCTGAAAGTTACTGGCAAGCATGGTATAAGAACTTTGAGGAATATGCATTACCTTTGCAGTGCCGGCCTGAAGACCACCTCGAAGTTGGTGCCCCACCTGTAAAAACAGAGCGCGGCTGGCTTTTGCTTTACTCTTACATTAGGGACTACTTTTCGCAGTTCAGGGAGCGGCTTTTGGGGGTGGAAGCTTTTCTTCTCGATTTGGAAGACCCATTTAAGATCATTGGAAGAATCGAAGTGCCTATTTTGACCCCGGAGGAATATTATGAAAGGATTGGCTTAGTGCCAAATGTGGTTTTCCCCTCCGGAGCGCTGGTCAGGCGCAACCGCCTTTATATTTATTACGGTGCCAGTGACACCACTTGCTGCACTGCCTCGGTTAGACTTCCCCTCATAATGGGGCTATTGCTGAAAAGGCCCAAACTGCTGGAATTGCAGCGCGCACAGGAAAATCCCATTATCCAGCCAATTAAGGAGCACACTTGGGAGAGTAAGGCAACTTTCAATCCTGCTGCTATATACCTCGGCGGCAAGGTTCATGTCATCTATCGGGCGATGTCTGAAGACAACACCTCAGTCTTCGGCTATGCCACAAGCCAGGATGGAGTCCATATTGACTACCGTTCGCCAGAGCCCATTTACGTCCCGCGTGAAGAGTTTGAGCAAAAGCTCGTGCCCGGTGGAAATTCAGGCTGTGAAGACCCGCGGCTGACCATGATTGGCACTAGGCTCTACATGTTTTACACTGCGTATAATGGCCGAGAACACCCGCGCGTTGCCGTGACCTCTATCTCGGTTTCAGACTTCCTAACTCAAAAATGGGACTGGTCCAAGCCGGTCGTCATCACTCCTCCCGAAGTTGACAATAAGGATGCCTTTTTGTTTCCGCAGGAAGTAAACGGAAAGTACATCTGCGTTCATCGGTTTGGTAACGGTATTGACTATGATTTCTGCTCCAGCCTCGATTTTAAAGGCAGTGTCTGGCTTGATGAGCACCGCTGGATAGAGAGGAGAAGGGGGTGGTGGGATAGCGAAAAGGTGGGAGCAGTCGGGCCACCGGTCAAGACCAAAGAAGGCTGGATCATGCTTTATCATGGTGTCTCTGAGGATAAAGTCTACCGTGTTGGAGCGGTGCTTCTTGACTTGAAAAACCCGGTCAAAGTCCTCGCTCGCCTTGTTTATCCAATCTTGGAACCGGAAGCGTGGTATGAGCAGGAAGGTCAGGTTCCCAAGGTCGTTTTTCCCTGTGGTAATGTGATTTTAGGGGACACGCTCTACGTGTATTATGGGGGTGGCGACAAAGTAGTTGGGGTAGCCACGGTGAATCTCAGGGAGCTCTTAACTACTCTGAAGTTATGCCGGTTTTAGGTGGCATCTCAGCTCGCTTGCAATGACATCTCTACCCCGTCATTGTGAGTCCCGAACTATCGGGACGAAGCAATCTCGTGAGGGCAGGGGATTACCGCGTCTTGAGAAGTTGGGGCAACTGCAAAAATCTCGGGGCAGAAACTGGGATGCTGCTTTTGACTTAAAGCTCGGTACAGTTTACAATGA
>JACAEN010000025.1 GCA_013388845.1 Chloroflexota bacterium
CGGATGGTCGGCATTAAGGATGCCCATATTGGCACCACGGCGTTTGCCTCCGTTCTTCATAACAGCAGTGGCTGCATCATATATTTTCATGAAGGATACCGGTCCTGAAGCGACGCCCTTGGTGGAGCGAACCATATCTCCTTTAGGTCTAAGGTGGCTAAAGGAAAACCCGGTGCCTCCTCCGGACTGATGGATGATGGCCATATTCTTCAGTGTTTCAAAAATACCAATAATCGAGTCCTCGACAGGTAAAACGAAGCAGGCTGACAGTTGTCCCAAAGGTGCGCCAGCGTTCATTAGCGTTGGAGTATTGGGGAGAAACTCAAGGTTACTCATCAATTCGTAGAACACCTGCTCTAGCCCTTTAGAATCAGCCGCCGGATCGAAGCTTGTTTCCACCGCAGCGATAGTATGAGCCACCCGCCGGAACAGCCCGGTCGGTGTTTCAATTGTGTTGCCATCTTCATCTTTGAGCAAATAGCGACGTTCTAGCACCTTTATAGCATTGATGCCGAGTTTAAGGTCATCAAGTACACCGATGATTCCCTTTAATCGGCGCACATCCGCCCTTTGTTGGCGGTAAAGAATGTACGCTTTCGCTACGTCAGGATAACCCTGAGTCATCAATACCTCTTCCACAATATCCTGCACCTGTTCCACCGTAGGCGTGGTCTGTTTAAGCCTTTCCTCTACGATCTCCACCACACGCCTGCTCAAGTCAGCAGCAAGTTTCCTGCTACCAGACTTGGTGGCCTGCAGCGCTTTATAGATGGCTAATTCAATCTTATCTGGGTTGAAGGGAACTACGAACCCGTCACGTTTGCGGATCTGGGCAATTGTTGATTTGCTCATACTCACCTCCTCCAAAAACAGCCAATTACTGCCAATATTCTGCCTTTGACGATGTGCCCTTTTCTTCTTCCCCCAGTAGCTGATGCCCTCATATATTATTGATTATTGCAGCTCAAACTAACTTGTCAACAGCCTTACAGCTCCGCCTCGCTATTTGAATAGATGACCTCGTTGTTAAATATTTTTATCATGCGCAGAGCTCGCCTGTTCTCCCGCTGTAAGACATCCAGAAACACTGAGGATAGCCCGGTACCGGCAAGCATAGGCAGAAGAGTAGTTTCTATCGCTGGGCGTAGTCGCTTCGGTGCACCAGCCGAGCAATTGGCCAGCCAGCATGTGCTTTTCACTGGTGGTTCGGTAGCGTCGGGTAAGACGCGAAGAAACTCCATGACCTCAGTAAGATGACGTTGCCCCATATCGCTTGTAATATGAATGAGCCCCGGATCAACGAAAATGCTATCATTGGGAATACCCACTTCGTTGGCTGCCCCTACCAGAATAGCTGTCTTCCGTAGCATTTCATGGGCATCGGTGGGTGCAGTCGGAGTGCTGACAAGCAGGACAACGCTGGCACCGTGATTAGCTATCAATGGCAGCATTTGTCTCAGCTTAGCTTCGTCTATGGAAATGTAATTGATCAGAGGCGGACGTTTACAGGCTCTCAGCCCGGCCTCTAATGCCTCGGCACTGTTTGTGCTCAAGCAGAGCTGGAGGTTGGTGGTCTCCTGGACAGCGTTGACAGCAAACTTCATCGCTTCAGGCAGATCATGATATTGCTGAATGTTTATCTCAAGTGCATCCGCACCAGTCGTGATGCACTGTTCCGTTAAGTCCTGTAACATAATGATTGCCTGCTGGTTCTTGACCCAACCGCCAGCCTTAGCCTGGCGGAAGATTTGGTTTACCACACTGTTCCTGGTTGTGATATTGTTGGCAATGACAAACATAAGAACCTCCTCTTTGTTGCTCTTCTTTCAGGATTTCCAGAACCTCCTTATCTTCTATGGGTTCAAATCGTATGTAGAATTGCCCAACAGCAGCGAAAAGCGGTGGTGTACGCAGACATATCATTTCATCGACGTCTTCGGCAAGTCTCATTATCGTGTCCTCTGGACCTACGGGTAAAGCTGCGATTAGCTTCTTAGGCTTTTCGAGTCGCACTGCCCACAGGGCTGCCTGCGTGGTAGCGCCGGTAGCTACGCCGTCGTCGGTAACGATGACTGTCTTACCGGCAAGGGGCACTTTAGGGTGGGCATGGCGAAATAGCTCGGTGCGACGCCTGATTTCAGCCATCTGCCGTGCTTTTTCCTGGCTAATATAGGTATCATCTACCTCAAATTCTCGAATAACCTCTTCATTGAGGAAGAGCTTGCCATCCTCAGCTATCGAGCCCATAGCCAGCTCGGTATGACCGGGCGTACGCAGCTTGTGTGCCAATACAATATCAAGGTCAGCCTCCAATACACGAGCTAGCTCCTGTGCCACGATTATTCCGCCACGCGGAATGCCCAGCACCACCGACCTTTTACTGCGATAATCTTTCAATTCGTTAGCTAGGAGCCTTCCGGCTTCCCGCCGGTCCTTAAACGGCTCACCGCTGTGCGACAGGATGCGTAATTTCCCCATGACCAAGCTCCCATTTCTAAATACTCTTTTTGCCATGGAATAGCTCACTTCCAGCACCGGGATATACCACACGCTCCGATTGTGGAGTGGGCGTTGTGACTTTCGGCCATATTCCGCTCTGAGGCTCCGCTCCCTCAAGGGTCACTTTCGATGGTGCTTTATCTCTCATCTGCGGTTTTCCTCGGACGTCAACTCCCTCCACATTGTGCGAGAATTCAATAGGTATGCCATTCGGGTCATAAGCATAGATTGAGTGAATGAATCCATGGTCGATAACATCTGATACGTGAAAGCCTGCCGCCTCAAGCTTGTCCTTCAGTGTCCACAGGTCATCCTCTGTCTCAACCCCAAAGGACACGTGGTCAAAGATGTAGGGCCCGCTTACCGGGCGGCCGTGCTCCTTCTTGGCCACAGGTTTAACGCCCGGCCACTCAAAAAAGGCGATAAGGTCAGTCTCAGAAATCTGGAAGAAGTAGTGCCGGTATCCTGGCTGCCCCAGTCCGGCAACTAGGCGCATGCCTAGCAAGTCTCTCCAGAAACGGATGGTCTTGTCCATATCACCGGTAGCCATAGCCAAGTGATTTACTCCATTAAACCTAACCATTTTGTCCCCTCCTGATTCAGATTAAAGCCTTGATTATTACCTTGTTAAATTTTGGCAGGTCGGCGGGTTTGCGCGAGGTGATAATATTGCCATCTCTGACTACTGGCTCATCAATCCAAGTAGCCCCGGCATTCTTCAGGTCTACCGCTACCGAGGGCCAGGAAGTCATCCGACGCCCCCTGACGATATCCGCCGAGATGAGGAGCTGAGGCCCGTGGCAAACCGCGGCTATTATCTTGCCCTCATTGTGCGCCTCTCGTATCAGGTCAACCATGGGCTGGTGCAGGCGCATCTTGTCCGGAGCGTAGCCGCCGGGGACAATTATGGCATCAAATTCATCGACTTTAACCTTATCAGCGGTCGTGTCTACTGTCACTTCGGCAGATCC
>JACAEN010000018.1 GCA_013388845.1 Chloroflexota bacterium
TATAAAGTAGGGTCCGTGAGCGGTGAGCACCACCTTCTTTCTTGCTGCTAGTTCTCCCACCGAGGCAGCAGCTTGAGGGCTCATCTTTACCCCCTGAACAAATTCCACCTCCATGCAGCTGAGGCCAAGCTCAACAATGCGCTCAATGCCAGCCTCTGTGGAACGAGATTTAGCGCTGACCGGAACACCAGCTGTTCCGAAGAGAAGTCCGCCTATTTCGTTTAGATTCATAGCTTTCCTTTTAGCTTATTGTAATGCTTCCTCTACAAGTTTTCTATAGGCAGTCAACAATTCTCTGGTTAGCTGACCGGGTTTACCTGTGCCGATAGGCTTATTTTCAAACCAGGTCAGGGGCATAAGCTCCAGTATGGAATTGGTAACAAAGGCTTCTTCAGCTTCATCCAGTTCCTTTAGCTCCACCTGTCTTTCCTGGGTTTTAATATTTAGGGACCGGGCTATTTCCAGAACTGTCTCTCTGGTGATTCCTGGCAGTACACCACTTTTCAGGGAGGGAGTGATGAGCTCACCCTTGCTCACCAGAAAGATGTTGGTTGTGCTGCCTTCGGCCAGGTAGCCTTGTTCATTGAGCAAGATAGCCTCATCGCATCCAGCGGCTCTGGCTGCCATCCGGGCGAGGATATTTTCCATGTAGCAGGTGGATTTTAATCGGGATAAGGGCGACTGGCTGTTATGGCGCAGGGGAGATAGCGCCGCTTTGAAACCAGACTCATATTTTTCGGGAGGCAAGGGAACAAGGTTTCGGGCAGTGACTAAGACGGTGGGGTTGGAGCATGTGCTGGAGTCAGGCGCCATGTCGCCTTCCCCTGCTGAAACGGTGAGCCTCAGGCGAGCGTCCTTGAGCTTGTTAGCCTTTAAAGTTTCTAGGCACGCGGCTTCTAGGTCAAAAACGGCCAGCTTGTTTGCCAAACCTAGGCTCTGGGCAGAGTGGCGAAGGCGAGCCAGGTGACGGTCAAGGCGAAAGATATGCCCGTTATAAGCTCGCATGGTCTCGAACAGCCCGTATCCGTAGAGGAAGCCATGGTCGAAGGGAGATAGCTTAGCCTTGGAGCGGGGGACAAGTTGGCCGTTTAGGTAAACAATTTCTGCCACGATTACAAAAATCCTTAATTCTAAGCTCTAAATCCTAAACAATACTAAATTTTCAATGTTCTAAATTCAAAATCGTTTTGGTCATTTGGATTTTGGGCTTTGACTTTGTTTAGGATTTGGGATTTCGTGCTTAGGATTTGTCAATTTTTGCCTTTTGCTCCTTTGGGATTTGGTATTTGGTTTTCGCTCCAGACTGGCTGGGTAAAGCGGAGAAAGTTAGCCAGAATATCGTGTCCTACTTCGGTGAGGATAGATTCGGGATGGAACTGAACCCCTTCCACTATGTAATCTCGGTGTCTCACTCCCATTATTATCCCTTCAGGAGTTTTGGCAGTGACTTCGAGACAGGATGGGAAGCCCTGAGCCTCGATAATTAAGGAATGATAGCGTGTTGCGGGAAAGGGGTTGGGCAAGCCCTGATAGATAGTTTTGCCATCGTGGTGGATAAGGGAGGTCTTGCCGTGGACTGGCAATGTCCGCCCAATTTTGCCTCCGTAGACGTAGCCAATGCATTGATGCCCCAAACACACCCCCAGTATGGGGATTTTCCCACCGAAATGTCGCACCACCTCATTAGAGATGCCGGCTTCTAAGGGCGTGCAGGGCCCTGGCGAGATAATAATATGGCTGGGAGCTAGCTCTTCGATTTGAGCTAAAGTTATCTGGTCATTGCGATAGACCAACGGTTCCCAGCCTAGTTCTCCCAGGTATTGAGCCAGGTTGTAAACAAATGAATCATAGTTATCTATTATCAGCACCATTTTTTAGCTTCTTGCCAGGATGGAATAGCCCTGCTCCTCCCATTGTGGTTAATTTCTTAGCACTAAATTATGTCCCCTTCTAACCGTCATTGACAAATTTGCCTTTGACGTTTATCCTATTCGCAGATGTTATTTGCTGTATCATAGCTGAAAAGAGAACCCTTGGCTAGGGCTCGCAAGACTATGTGATTCTTTGTGCGTTGTCAGGATTTAAGAAGGGAGAAGAAGGAATGGAAATCAAGGTAAAATCTGCTGCAGAAGCGACAGAGATAGCTCAGACTTTTGTCAAGAAATATCGTTGGTACACGCGGCCCTTGAAGGCTGTTAGGGAAGACGATGCTTGGCTAGTAGAACTAGATGTAGGGCCGATATCTACTGTAATAGCGAAGATAAAAGTGGATGCTAAATCGGGGGACATTCTAGAGTACACAATTCCTAGCTGAGCAGGTTGCAGATGAGAGTCGAAGAAAGTGTTGAGAGATACAAAGCCCAGAGTATGCACTATTTAAAAAATGCATTCCACTTCATTGAAGTCGGTGATGCTGAGAAAGCTAGTGAGCTTTTATGGGGTAGCATAGCAGAGGCACTAAAGGCGGTTGCGGCAAGCAAAGGGATACAACTTAAAAGTCATAAAGACCTTAGGAATTACGCGATGGAGTTGACGAAAGTACTTCGGGATGTGAGCATTAGAAATACTTTTTTACATGCTCAATCTTTACACAGCAATTTTTACGAGACGGGATTGCTGATGGAGGATGTAGTTATGTGTGCCGACGACATTAGAGCCACATTAGCTAAGCTGTTTAAGCTTATTGGCGAGGGAGAATAGGCCGTGGAAAAAGTCATCGTTTTCGACACTACCCTACGGGACGGTGAGCAAGCTGCGGGAGCGAGCTTGAACTTCCAGGAGAAACTGGAAATAGCCAAGCAATTGGATAAACTTGGCGTTGATGTCATTGAAGCCGGCTTTCCCATGAGCTCACCTGGCGATTTTGAGGCTGTCTGCCTTATTGCCCGGGAGCTTAGGCGTCCCACGATTTGCGCTCTAGCCTCTGCCAATGTTGAAGCCATAGACAAAGCCTGGGAGGCGGTTAAAGAAGCTGAGCATCCTCGGATTCATGTTTTCATCTCAGCTTCAGATATTCACCTTGCGCACCAGCTCAAGAAGAGTCGGGATGAGATTCTGAAGATGGCTCAGGAAATGGTAGCTCGAGCCAAGAACTATTTAGACGACGTTGAGTTCTCACCGATGGATGCCAGTCGTGCTGACCCTGCTTACATCTACCAGATTTTGGAGGCAGTCATCAAAGCTGGGGCAACCACGGTTAACATTCCCGATACTGTAGGCTATGCTACTCCTCAGGAATTTGGCGCCCTAATCCAGGGCATACTGGACAATGTGCCTAACATTGACAAGGCTGTAGTCAGCGTGCATTGTCACGATGACCTAGGATTAGCTGTGGCTAATAGTCTTGAGGCAGTCAGGGTAGGCGCTCGGCAGATTGAATGTACGATTAACGGCATTGGTGAGAGAGCGGGCAACGCTTCTCTAGAAGAGATTGTCATGGCTCTAAAAACTCGTCAGGATATCTTCAACCTCACCACCAGCATTGATACGACTCAAATTTACCGGACAAGCCGTCTGGTAAGTGAGCTGACCGGTTTTCCCATCCAGCCTAATAAAGCTATCGTCGGGGCAAATGCTTTCCGCCACCAATCGGGTATCCATCAAGATGGCGTGCTCAAAAAGGCCATCACCTACGAAATTATAGACCCCAAATCGGTGGGTATTCCTTCGAGTGCTCTGGTGCTCAGCAAGCTGAGTGGTAGACATGCCTTCAAAGAGAGGCTATCTGAACTTGGCTACACTTTAAGCGAAGAAGCTTTAAACCGCGCCTTTCAAGGCTTTAAGAAGCTGGCGGATAAGAAAAAGGAAATCACCGACCGGGACATTGAATCTCTGATAGCTGAGGAATTACGCACTATTACCGAGGTGTACCATCTGGACCATGTTGAGGTCTCTTGTGGTGACCATAGCCTCCCTACAGCCACGGTGAGGCTTATTGGCCCGAATGGGCAAAGTTTAGCCGATGCTGCTCTGGGCACAGGTCCTGTGGATGCCGTATACAAAGCCATCAATCGCATAGTCGGGATACCTAACAAGCTCACGGAATTCACCGTTAAGTCGGTCACCGAGGGGATTGATGCCATCGGGGAAGTTTTGATACGGATAGAAAGCGAGGGTGTGACCTACACCGGGCGCGGCGCCTCCACTGACATCATTGTGGCTAGTGCCAAGGCCTACATGAATGCCTTGAACCGGCTTTTGGCTAGTAAAGCAGGCAAGAAAGGAGAATCTTAGTTGAGTCCTTGGCTAGAAATGATATTGAGGTTTTTATTGGCTGCTGCCTTGGGAGCTGGCATTGGGTTTCAGAGGGAACGGGCAGGCAAGGCAGCGGGGCTGCGCACGCATATATTAGTCAGCGCCGGCGCAGCTCTGTTCACCTTGGCATCAATATATGGGTTTAGCGGTGACGTGGTGGACATCTCTCGAGTTGCTGCCGGGGTGGTGGTGGGAATTGGTTTTATCGGCGCTGGTGTTATTCTCCGCGGCCAGCGTGAAAAAGAGGTAGCAGGGCTGACCACCGCAGCCAGCATCTGGATAACTGCTGCCGTAGGGCTAGCTGCCGGGGCTGGAATGTATTCTATCTCCGTTATAGCAGCTGCGGTCACGGTGGGTGTTTTGTTTCTTCCTAAGGTGCGTGGCTAAGAAAGTCATTGCAAATAAGGCGAAGCAATCACAATGAGAACGCCAGCTTAAGAATGTTAGCGAAGCCCTGGCGGGGGACATCTATCTATCATGCTCAAGATATTGCACACTGCTGATATTCACCTCGGGGCGAAGTTCTCGGGTCTGGGAAATCTGGAGAGGCAAAAATGAAGATACTTCATACTGCAGACATCCATCTAAGAGAATATGGCGATGAAAGATGGAAAGCACTGCAGAACCTAATTGAAATTGGTAAGCAGGAAGAAGTTGAAATTTTTGCGATAAGCGGAGACCTCTTTGATAAAGGTATTGATGCCGAAATCTTAAGACCCAAGATACGGGAGATTTTCTCCGGCACAAGCTTTGAAATCATCTTGCTCCCCGGAAACCACGATAGCGAGTCGTACAAGGGTGGCATGTATTTTGGGAAAGGTGTGCGTATCCTAACAAATCTTAATGAACCTCATGAATATGGAGAGGTCAGGATTTGGGGACTACCTTTTGAACCAATAGGAGGAGAAGAGATTCTCGGTAAGCTTCGCTTGTTAGCAAGTAATTTGGCTGCGGACAAGACAAATATCTTGCTCTATCACGGGGAATTACTTGACGCATTCTTTTCCAGAAAAGATTTTGGTGACGAAGGTGAAGGTAGGTATATGCCGGTGAAGCTATCCTACTTCAAGGGTCTAAATATCAGTTATGTGCTGGCAGGACATTTTCATTCAAGATTTGACATGTGGAAGCTAGAAGATAGAGGGTACTTTGTTTACCCTGGATCGCCTATCTCGATAACAAAAAGGGAGATCGGGCAGAGAAAAGTAAATATTTTCAAGGTCGGTGATGCGCCCAAAGAATATATGCTTAATACGCCTCACTTTGAGGAAGTAGTCGTAGAATTCGACCCTTTTTCTGACGAGAACCCTGTGGATGTAGTGAAGCAACATGTGCAAGGAGTCCGCCCTGAAGCAAGCATCATCTTGACTATTAAGGGGTACGTTAACAGTGAGAGGACCGGAATGAGGGAA
Organism: Chloroflexota bacterium; assembly: GCA_013388845.1. GTDB lineage: Bacteria > Chloroflexota > Dehalococcoidia > GIF9 > AB-539-J10 > RBG-13-51-36. The sequence continues at coordinate 5,667 of JACAEN010000018.1, forward strand.
GAAGAACTGGTAGAAAAAATAAGGGAGACCACTAGAGGGAGATGTGCAAAAGAGCCGAGTTTCGAGTTCAGGGACATACGAGCAATATTGGAAGACGGCCTATTCAAAAGTTTCATGAGCAAACTCGAGCGAAGTGATTATCCTGAAGAAAAGAGGAAGCACTTGCGCGATTTAGCGATCAGAGCAATGATGAAGGCAAGAGCATGAGGCTGAAGGAATTCTGGATAATGCGCTATGGCCCTTTGCCAAATACGGGCAAAATTCCGCTAGGTAATTTCAATCTGTTTTGGGGCAAGAACGAAGATGGAAAAACCCTTACGATAGATGCACTTGTGAAGCTGCTATTGGGGCGAAACATCAAGGATTTTGACCGCAGCATAGACCGGGTGGAGGAAAAACCAGAAGGCTATGTAATTTTGGAAGATGAGAAAGGTAAGGAAATCAAACTGCCAGAGAAAGGGGAGCTAACAAAAGTCGCAGATTTAAGCTCATCAGAATGCCGAAACATTTTCGTAATAAGGAATAGCGACCTCTCCATTGCTACTGAAGGTGAGTTTTACACAGATGTAACAGATAGACTTACTGGCTTGAGGACCAAAGAGCTCCTAAGAGTGAGGGAGATTCTAAGGGAAATAGGCAAGATAACAGAGAGCGGTGCGTTTAAGGACGTCAAAGACGAAAAACTAAGAACGAGAATAGGAAACGCAAAGAAGCTAATTGAGGAGGAAATTGAGAGTCTAGCTAAAAAGATTGAAGAGGAAAGTCTTGAGGAGTTTGAGGCGGAATCTGTGAGGCTAAAAGAAGAGATAGAAGGAATTAGGGAAGAGATAAGGAATCTCGAAGATGCGGGGAAGAGAGAACAATACGAGAAAGGAAAAGAGGCACTAGACAAACTCACCATTGCTTTAGAAGAAATCAAAGGCTTGGAGATTTACAGTGAGAACGATAAGCAATTATGGGGAGATTGTGAGAAAGAGGCCCAGCATTGCGCCAAGCAGAAGCAAGATTATCTTAGAGATCTGCAGGAAAAGACAGAACAACTGCAGGAGATAAGCTATAAATTGAGGGAGGTGGAAGGAGAATTTAGGATTTTCGAGGACAGAAAGAGGAAATTGGACGATGAAGTCAAGCCAGAGCTGAAGAACTACGAGATGGAGCTGGGAAAAGTGAAAAGTGAGGAAACAAAGAGCAGGTTTTACGGAAGAGCAGCCATAGCCTCGGCAGTATTGTGCTCAATATCGATATTGGCGGTCATAGTAAGTCGCTTGCCCATATTTTATGGGCTACTTGCATTCTTTCTAGCGTCAACCATTGCCTTTGCAGTGGTGAGGTTTTTGTTCACGCAAAAGAGGGCTCACCTCGCCGCGGTATTTGAGAGAATTAGGTTAGACCTTGCCAAATTTGAACTTGATGCGGAAAGTCCAGAGAAATTGTATGCAAATATTCAGAAGTTTGAGGAGGAACACCGCAGAAAACATGAAGAATTGCAGGATGTTAAGAGGAACAAGGAGAAGTTAGAAGATGAGATTAAGGAACTGCGAGACAAAAAAATCCCAGGTATAGAAAGTAAGATTGAGGATGCTGAAAAGAAGATACAGCAGATAAAAGCAAAGTCAAGAGAAGAGTCTGCGGAAAAATATGCTGAAAAGCTCGCATTAAAAGAGAAACTTGAGAGGTCAATTGGACAGCAAGCAAGCGTTTTGAAAAGTCATTTTGGGGAAAAGGGAAAGCAGCTAGAAGAAAACGTTTCTCACTGGAGGGAAGAGATTGGGAAGCTTGAGGAATATAAGGACAAAGCCAGGGGCGTAAAGTACAGTGTAACGACTGCCTCAAAGCTGGATAAGGCAAGGACAGAGTGCGAGGAGGAACTGACGAAAGCAAACGCCAAGATTGAGTTTCTTCGAAGTAGAATGAAGGAGATAGAACGTGAGGCGAATGACATTCTGAAACTGGGAGAGCCATTATATTGCGAGACCTCAGTAGATTTGAAAGTGGTCAAAGACAAACTTCAAAGTTTCGTGGACGAAAACGAGAGTAACAGGGATAATGCATTAAAGGCTATAGAAATCTTTGAAGAAATGGAAACGGAAGAAAAAGCAAAAGTGTCTGAGCTTTTCGGTGCTGAGAACCCCGTTTCAAAGTATTTTAGTGAGATAACGGATGGGCTTTATGGGGAAGTCCTCTTCGATCAGGAAACAACCAAAATACAGGTCAGGAGGAGGGATGGGAAAATACTGCCAGCGGACAAACTGTCTGGGGGCGCCTATGACCAGCTATATCTTTCGATTCGACTTGCCCTTGGAGAGAAGCTGCTGAAAGGCGCGAACGGGTTTTTCATTATGGATGACCCGTTCGTGAAAGCTGATCCAGATAGACTTAAAAGGCAGATTGGGGTGCTAAAGAAAATTTGTGAATTAGGGTGGCAAGTTATGTACTTCTCTGCGAAAGGAGAAGTCAAGGATGCTTTAGAAGAAGATATCAGAAGGGGTGCTATTGACTATGTTGAGGTTCAAGGAATGTTTTCTTGAAAAATCTGCCAATCTTGTACAATGGCGACTGTTTGTCAGTTCCGGTATAACAGATTGCGATGAACTCAGCACTCACCGTAGAATGGTTTCCATGATAAGCAACGAAGAATGAGAGGTAGATATGGAATTTGATATAGCAGTTTTGCCCGGTGATGGCATTGGACCGGAGGTTGTAGCTGAGGCGCTGAAGGTTTTGCAAGCCGTGGGTGAGAGATTTGGGCATAGCTTCCGTCTTCATGATGGTCTCATAGGTGGCGTGGCTATGGACACTCTGGGTACAGCCCTCAGCGATGAGACCTTGAAGATGTGTAAACAATGTGATGCGGTGCTGCTTGGTGCAGTTGGCGGTTCTAAGTGGGATGATCCTCAAGCCAAAATCCATCCTGAAGATGGACTTCTGGCTTTGCGCAAAGGTCTGGCATTGTTTGCTAACTTGCGTCCCGTGAAAGTTTTCCCTATGCTCGTGAATTCCACTAACCTCAAGCCGGAGGTAGTTAAGGGGGTTGACTTGGTGGTGGTCAGAGAGCTCACCGGGGGACTTTACTTTGGTCAGCCTAAGAAGCAGTGGCGAACTCGGGAAGGAAGGCGGGCTGTTGATACCCTGGCTTATTCCGAGATGGAAATTGAGCGCATATTGAGGGTAGGCTTTGAATTAGCTCGCAGCCGCCGCAGGAAGCTAACTTCTGTGGACAAAGCCAATGTTCTCCAGTCATCGCGGCTATGGCGACAAATCGCCACAGAAATCTCGGCTGATTATCCTGATGTTGAGCTTCAGCACATGTTGGTTGATGCCTGTGCTATGAGGTTTATTCAGCGACCTAGTGAATTTGATGTTCTGGTCACGGAAAATATGTTTGGCGACATCCTCACCGACGAGGCTTCCATGCTGGCTGGCTCCATGGGCATGCTCCCTTCAGCTAGTTTAGCAGGAATTCCCAAGGGCAAAACCTTCGGCATGTATGAGCCAATTCATGGCAGCGCTCCCAGCCGAGCCGGGCAGAACCTGGCTAACCCCATTGCCACTATCTTGAGCGTGGCCATGATGTTTCGCTATTCCTTTGCGCTGGAAACCGAGGCCCAGACTGTAGAAAGTGCTGTTCTTACTGTGCTAGAGCAAGGTTATCGAACTTACGATATAATATCGGAAGGCAAAACCAAAGTAGGCACGAAAGAAATGGGAGACTTGATTGCTCAAAAAGTGAAAGCGGTGAGTTAAATGTCTGAGATTAAAGAGCCAAGACTTGGATATCAAACAAATCCCGTCCAAGTGAAGCTTTTCCCAACCGAGATCGAGAGCCAAATAGAAGCGACAACTAAGAAGGTGCGTGTTCCTAGAGAAGTATTTCGTTCCTTATCATCAACCACTGACATCATCACATGGATAACTGAGGGCAAGTATGATAGAAAGATACTTAAGCTTTTCGACGATGTCAGCCAACTCTACGAGCTCTTGCTGTGCCGAATGGAGTTTCTCACATTGGGGGACGACTTATCTTTATTGCGCAGGAGAGCAGCTTACTTCGAGGAAGTTGAACATGAGAAAACCGATCATTTTTTTCTTTCGGCAATACAAGGGAAAGGGCAGATCGGACATAGCAATCAGTATTTGACCCACTGGTTTTACCCTTACAAGGGTAAATTCCATGGTCAGATGGTTAAAGCCCTAATAAACTTTATGGGTGTGGGGAAGGACAGCTTGGTTCTTGACCCGTTCGTAGGGTCAGGAACTACCTTGGTAGAATGTGCTACCTTAGGTGTTTCTAGCATTGGTATAGAGATTAATCCTGCGCTATGCATGGTTTCCCAGATTAAAGCAGACAGTCTTTCTATTGTTTATCCAGAGTTCCGGCGGGAATTAGCAAAAATAAAGCCGTCAAGCATCTTCGAATACTTTCGTAAAAAACCTGTGGAGGGCAAAAAATGGCGCTTAGGCTTCAAGGAAATGAATAAAGATGCCAAGCTTTTGTTAGCTGAATCATGGCAGCAGCAATTCCCTGACGGATTTGTAAAGACGTTACCAGAGACATGGCGCAATCTGCTATTTCTCTGTTACCTGCATGCTCTCTCAGACTATACGTATCTTAAATCTACAAGTAAAGCTATGGCACTTGAGGAATTTTTCATAAGAGACCTGAACGAGTACTTAGATACCGTAAGTGGTACTTATAGGGTGCTTCAGGATCGGCATATTCAAGTTCAAGCTCCCAAAGTTTTGTTCGGCACAGCGCTGGAATTGCAACTACCACCGGAGTCTGTTGACGGCATTGTAACATCTCCTCCTTACAGCATCGCTTTAGATTACATAAGGAATGACCAGCACCTCTTAGATTACCTGGGCATAGATACTTCAGAATTGAGAGAGCAGATGGTGGGCCTGAAAGGCCGAAATGAGGAAAAAATACAACTTTACCGGGTAGACCTGAGAAAGAGCTTGCAGGAGATGGCACGAGTGTTAAAACCGGCAAGTTATGCTGCTATACTTCTAGGAGATGTTGTTGTTGGAAGTCACAGAACAAATTTTGCTAAAGAAATCGTGACTTGGGCAAAAGACCTAGGCTTTATAGAGGCCGAGCTCATTCGGCGCCCGATTCTTGGTGGGTATGCTCGTCTCAGATACGAATATATTGTGTTACTAAGAAAGTAAACATGAAATTAGAGACAAAACAACAATTGAAAGCTTTCATTGAGGATTTTGCTAAGAAGATGCTTTCCAAGGCACAAGACGTCTCACTTAGCGAGCTACGAAAAGCCTATCCCTTCCATGAACTTTTCTTCAGAGGTGATGCCATTGTGGCGTTTACTCTTCAAAGGAGCATCGTCACTGCTATGGGCAAGAAGTTCTATCCCACCATAGCTCAAATGCTAGCTTCAGATACCTATCACAAGGTGTATCTTGATCACCCTATAAGCGGGTATCTGGACGCTAACACTTGCAACAAGATAGAACAAATTGTGACTGATTTAAGAAATAGAAGGCGCCAGCCTGATCACGATGGAGAAGTATTGGAAATACAAGGTTCTATTGGAGGAGATAAAAGGCCCACTAGTGTTATCTGCGACCTTTACATTGAGGATTTCAATGGAGGCCCTTTCTTTGCTGAGATTAAGACACCTAGGCCTAACTTAGACATTTGCGCAGAGTCTAAAAAGAAGATTCTATACTTCTTGGCTATGATGAAATCTCAAGGAGTTTCAGGGGCCATGGGCTATTTGGCATTCCCTTATAATCCCTTTCTTACCAGAGAACGTTACTCTCATAATTTCACTCGCCAAGTTATGGACATGGATAAGGAAGTTTTAATGGGAAGGGAGCTTTGGGATAAAATAGGTGGTAACGGGACTTATGAAGAGCTACTAGAAGTAATTGCTGAAGTTAGGAATCATTTGCCTTTGATATAAATCAATGTAATGAAAAAAGTGCAGCTTTATGATACTACTCTGAGGGATGGGGCTCAGCAGGAAGGGATTTCTTTTTCTGTTGAGGATAAGCTCAAGATTTGCCAGAAGCTGGATGAGCTGGGCATTGACTTCATAGAAGGTGGCTGGCCTGGTTCGAATCCCAAGGATACTGAATTCTTTGCCCGAGCCCGGAATTTGCGTTTGACCCACTCTACTCTGGTGGCTTTTGGCAGCACTAGACATGCAGGTTCCCGGGTGGAAGATGACCCTAATCTACAGGCACTACTCGAGGCCGAAACCAGTGTGGTGACTATCGTGGGGAAAGCCTGGGATAAACAGGTAACTCTGGTTCTGGAAACAACGCTGGAAGAAAACATCAGCATGATTACAGATTCCATAACTTACCTCAGGTCAAAGGGACTCCGGGTTTTCTTCGATGCCGAGCACTTCTTTGATGGCTATAAAGGTAACTCTGAATATGCGTTGGGGGTGGTGGTGGCTGCAGCTAAGGCTGGCGCGGAATGCGTGGTTCTTTGCGATACCAATGGCGGTAGCTTGCCGCAACAAATAGTGGCTGCCATTAAAGCTGTTCGAGATTGCTTCGCTTCGTTCGCAATGACAGTGGTTCCTTTAGGCATTCACACGCATAATGATGGCGAGCTTGCTGTGGCTAACTCCCTGGCCGCCGTGGAAGCGGGGGTTATGCAGGTTCAAGGAACCATTAATGGCTATGGCGAGCGCTGCGGCAACGCCAATCTGTGTTCCATCATACCAACTTTAAAACTCAAGATGGGCATTGACTGCATTACTGATAAGCAGCTAAGCAAGCTCAGCGACGTCTCGCGATATGTATCGGAGTTGGCTAATATGCCTCATTATCACCGGCTTCCTTATGTAGGTGACGATGCCTTCACTCATAAGGGTGGGATTCATGTATCAGGCTTAATGAA
>JACAEN010000003.1 GCA_013388845.1 Chloroflexota bacterium
AGTTGTTCATAGGTGTGCATGAGGTGGCTTTGTCCCACCGAAGCCAGGACCTGTTTGAAAGGAGTGTTCTTGCGTTCGGGAATTTTCTCAAGCTTCTGTCTCCCCGAGGCAATAGCTCCGGAAGAGATTATGACTAGCTCCTTGCCCTGGCGGTGGAGTCGGGCTATCTGCTCCACCAAACTTGACATAACTTGCAAGTCGAGATGGTCAGTGCCCGAGGTCAGGAGACTTGTGCCGAATTTAGCTACTATGCGACGGTAAGGCATCGGCATAAATCTAGCAGTTTTCACTCACACTGACAACTCATGGCGCTTTGCATAAACAATAGAAACAAAGTCCTTCTCCCTCGACGGGAGTCCCGATTAAATCGGGAAAGGTGAGGGTGGATTCCCCCTCCCTCTAACTCCCTCCCGCCAGGGGAGGGAGAACTACAAAGATTTCTGTGTTCGAATATATATTAAAGTGTAGGCACAGGCCATAAGAGCAGCTATCTCGCAGAGGTCGAGTTATATTTGGGTAAGCGAAGTATCGTCGGAAGGATATCGGGGCAATCGGATCCGTCAGCAATTGGCGGGAAGTGATATGGTATAATCTGTTGTTTGCTGCACAGTAAGAAAGAATGCGTATGATAAGCTTTGCTACTGCCCATGGGATTGAGTTGAAACTATGAAGACCGTAGTTCAATGTGATTTCGACGGCACGGTTACCGAAGAAGATACCAGCTTCTTTCTTCTGGACACGTTCGCTCAGGGGGATTGGCGAGCATTACTGCGAGAGTATAAGGCACACAGGATATCTGTCGGAGAGTTCAATACTAAGGCTTTTGCCATGGTTAAAGCCGATAAAGCTACGCTGCTCAAGGCTCTAGAGGGCAACGTCAAGGTGCGGTCCGGATTTCAGGAACTGGTGAATTACTGCTTGAAAAAAGGCTTTAGATTGGTGATTGTGAGCAACGGTCTGGATTTCTATATACAGGCTGTGCTGAAAGGCTTGGGACTGAAGAACATCGAGGTACATGCTGCGCAAGCTTCCTACCATCCGGAAGGGATGGAAGTGCAATATGTGGGGCCGGATGGCACAAGATTAGATGATGGTGTTAAGGAGGCATATACCAAATCATTTCGAAAACTAGGGTACAGGGTAATATATATCGGGAACGGTGATTCTGATATTGCTGCCGCAAAATATGCTCACCATGTTTTTGCCACGGGCGACCTGCTGGCGTATTGCAGAGAGAACAACCTTAATTGTAAGCCTTTTGAAAACTTCCTCGACGTGGTCAGGGAATTGAATCTTATGTAGCCATGCTTATTGAATTTCCACAATTCCACATGGACTTAAATTCCCCGCTTTCAATCATGGGCAGCATCACATCCACGACACTGGCATTGTATTTTGTTCCCCTGCCGTCTGTGAGCTCTGTTAGAATGTCCGTTGTGGTTCTGGCTGGCCGATAAGGGCGATGGGAACTCATGGCTTCCACCACATCGCAGACAGCCAGAATGCTGACCTCCAGACTCAGCTTATCCCCGGTCACGCCGTTAGGATAACCTGAGCCATCTAGCCGTTCGTGGTGTTGTAGAGCTATGTCGGCTACCGGCCAGGGAAGATTGGCATCCTTCAATATTCTATAGCCTTGTTTGGTGTGAGCACGGATAAGAGCCCATTCTTCCTCAACTAGTTCACCCGGCTTGGTAAGAATGCTCGTGGGGACGGAAATCTTGCCGATGTCGTGGAGCAATCCATTGAAATAGAGCCTTTCAATCGTATCCTCAGCCAGACCCATATGCTTACCGACAAGACGAGCCAGTTCAGCTACCCTTTGCTGATGCCCCGCCGTATAAGGGTCACAGGATTCAATTACACGAGAAACGATTTTGGCCAGATTGATAAGAGAACTCTTCAATTGTTCTGCTGTCTTATTGCGCTCGGTGATGTTCCTGTAAAACTCTTGAAGTCCTGCAATTGCATCTTTTCTCTTGACGAAATTTAAATACTGCTCTATCAGTATCCTTTTGCCATCTTTCCTGAGGATTTCATGCACTATGCTGGATACAGGTTCATCTGCGCTCAGCATCTGCTCTACTTGTTGAGAAACATATTCCCTACCTTCGGGAGGAAGAATGTTTGTGGGTTTCATCTCGGTTAGCTCTTTCAGACAGTAGCCGCACAGTTTCTCAAGCGCCTTGTTACCCACGACAATATCGTCTGCGATATCCACAGAAAAAACAGCTTCCAGGGAATTGGCAAAAAGATTGCAATAGCGTTCTGCGCTTTCTATTAGTGCCTGCTCCATTAGTCTGTGCTCGGTGATGTCCCTTCCAATAACAAGTCCCACAAATTTGCCGTTTTGCTGCCAAATAGATAAAGACAATTCGATGGGGAATGTAGAGCCATCTTTCCTCAATGCTTCGCCTTCGATGAGCCCGGTTCTCCCGCAATTTTCGTTCAAGAGAGCCATCAGTACTTCTGTTTGCTTCTCTCTGTGTTTCTCCGGCATCAACTTGGTTACTGGCTGGCCCAGTATCTCTTCGCTGGAGTAGCCAAAAAGGTGCTCGGCACCTTTATTCCAGAATATTATTGTACCTTTGCGATTCACACCCAGAATGGCATCCCGGGAGGATGCTGCCAGGGCTTTGTATATTTCTCCAGTTCTAGGTAGTGCTTCTGACTCGTTGTGCGGCGGTTCTATTTCTTCCATCAGCGATTTTTCTTGTTATGGCCATACCTACTTCCTTCCCTACCCGGCTAAAAAATTCAGGCTCCAATCATAACCAAATATAGTCAACTATATCAAACACATCAATCCGTTTGCAATAGGGATTTGGTCAGGGATATCTAAAAATGTGGTGCGACCCTTTAGGTCTCACCACGGAATATCCCTGAATTCAAAAGTGCTACAATCCCAGCTCTGAGGCGATTCCCTTCATGGCTTCAATGCCCAGGCTGATGAACTCTTCCAGCTCCAGTCCGATTTCCCGGCACTGAGCCAATTGTTCCCGATTGACACCAGCAGCAAAGCTTTTTTCGCGAAAGCGTTTCATTACCGATTTGGTGGTTAATCCGCTTAGCTTGTCAGGGCGAACCAGAGCCGCCGCAGTGATGAGTCCGCTCAAGGGGTCGGCACAAAAAAGCGCCTTATCCAATTTCGTTTCTCGGGGGGTGCCATGAGCTTCGTTATGGCACAAAATAGCATGGGCCATAGTTTCATTGGCTCCCAGTTCCTGGGCGATATCAGCTCCCAGTTTGCTATGGCTACTCATATCGTCCTCAACCAATTCCACATCTATATCGTGGAGGAGCCCTGTGATACCCCACTCTTCTTCGTTCTCACCTAACTTCCTGGCCAAAGCCCGCATAATAGCCTCGGTGGCTAACATATGTCTGATCATATTCTTATCCTGGACATTGTCATGGATGGAATCAAGAATCTCATTCCTGTTGAGCTTTGATGTCATGTCAATACCTTTTGCCCCGTCGTTTAGCAACTCATCTCATCATTCTGAGTAATGGCGAAGAATCCGATTTCTTCACTATCTTTTAGGGTGACAAGATAGAGGTACCTTTTCCCGCTGCGTTAATAATATACCATGTAGATATTGCCCAGTGAAAGAGGCATCGTTTTGGGCCAATTCCTCAGGGGTGCCGGTGCCCACAAGGTAACCACCATTGTCGCCAGCTCCCGGACCGAGGTCAATGACCCAATCGGCGTTTTTGACCACATCTAAGTGGTGCTCAATGACAATTACTGTGTTCCCGTGGTCCACCAGACGCTGTAGCACCTTCAGAAGGCAAGCAATGTCTGAGAAGGAAAGGCCGGTGGTGGGCTCGTCCAGTATATAAAGCGTTTTGCCTGTGGAGCGGCGGGATAGCTCAGTGGCTAGTTTTACTCGCTGAGCCTCACCGCCAGAAAGGGTCGGTGCAGGTTGCCCCAGGCAGATATACCCCAAGCCTACATCTCGGAGAGTTTCCAGTTTGTTTTTGACTTTGGGGAAGTGGTCAAAGAAAACCAGAGCTTCGTCCACTGTCATATCCAGAATTTCGGCGATGTTTTTTCCTTTAAAGTAGATTTCCAGCGCTTCGCGATTATATCTTTTACCTTTGCATACCTCGCAAGCGACGGTGACATTGGGCAAGAATTGCATCTCAATCTGAACATAGCCTGCTCCCTGACAGGCTTCACATCTTCCTCCTTTTACGTTGAAAGAGAAGCGCCCTGGTGGATAACCACGCATTCTAGCTTCAGGAACAGTGGCAAAAAGTTCTCGAATAGGGGTGAATGTCCCGGTATAAGTGGCAGGATTGCTTCTTGGGGTGCGACCAATCGGTGATTGGTCAATGTTGACCACCTTATCAATATGCTCAGTGCCCAGAATGCCATCACATTCACCAGGCTTCTCTTTAGCTCGGTAGAAGAGGCGAGCCAGCCTTTTATACAGGACTTCGTTAATGAGGGAGCTTTTGCCGCTGCCGGAAACACCAGTGATGCAAACAAACTTGCCTAGGGGGATATGGACATCGATGTTTTTCAAGTTATTCTCCTTGGCGCCTTTGATTATTAGCCCTTTTCCTGAGCCGGGGCGACGCTTTGTCGGCAGGGGAATTTGTTTAGTTTTACTGAGGTATTGTCCCGTTATTGATTGAGGGCAATCCATTATGTCCTGAAGTGTCCCCGTGGCCACGACCTCTCCGCCCTGTTTACCAGCTCCCGGCCCCATATCAATAATGTGGTCAGCGGCTCTCATCATAGCTTCGTCGTGCTCTACGATGATTATGGTATTGTCCAGGTCTCTGAGGCGCTTCAGGGTAGCTATAAGTCGGGAACCATCGGCAGGATGCAAACCGACTGTGGGCTCATCGCAAATGTAAAGGACACCGCTGAGCCCGCTGCCAATCTGGGTAGCCAAACGAATTCTCTGAGCTTCGCCGCCACTCAATGTTGAAGAAGGACGGTCGAGGGTTAGATAGCTCAGACCTATATCCCTGAGAAAGCCCAGCCGCGCTTGAATCTCTTTGATAATTTGCTTAGCTATGGTAAATTCCCGAGGACTGATCTTGGTGGGTAGTTGCTCCACCCAATGTAAAGCCTCCGTAACAGGCAGAGCGGTAATATCCATAATGTTTTTTTCCAAGATGGTGACAGCTAAAGACTCCGGTTTCAGCCTCTTCCCTTGGCAAGCCGGGCAGGGGTTGGATGCCATATAGCGTTCGATGTCCGCTCTGATGCTATCAGAACTTGTCTCTCGATAGCGGCGCTCCATGTATGGTATGACTCCTTCGAAAGTTGTGTAATACTGACGCATTCTGCCGTAGCGGTCTTCATATATAGCGGAAACCGTGTCACCGCCGTTGCCGTAAAGGAGCAAATGCACAATTTCCTCGCTGAGCTCCTTCACTGGCGTGGATAGAGAAAACCCATAGCGGTGGGCTAGAGACTCCAATATGCTGCTGTACCAGGTGCTCATTTGCCCGTTTCTGGTCCAGGGCTGGATAGCTCCTTCAGCTAAGCTCAGTTCCTTGTCAGGGATAACCAAATTAGGGTCAATTTCCAAGTTGCAGCCCAGTCCTGTGCAAGCCGGGCAAGCGCCGTAGGGACTGTTAAAGCTGAATGTTCTGGGGGCAATTTCTCCCAGGCTGATGCCGCAATAAACACAGGCAAAATGCTCGGAGAAGAGCAACTCCTCGCCGTCCAGGACTTTGACCAGCACCACACCTGACCCCAGTTTCAAGGCTGTCTCAATGGAATCAGCCAGGCGAGTGGCATTTTCGTTTTGCTCTATCTGAAGCCTATCAACTACTACCTCTATGGTATGCTTCTTATTCTTATCTAGCTGAAACTCCTCGGAGAGGTCGTAAATCCGTCCATCAACTCGAACCCTGACAAACCCGGCCTTTTGCAAATCCTTGAATATTGCCTGATGCTCGCCTTTGCGGTCTCTGACCAGCGGCGCCAGAATCATGATGCGGCTACCCTGGGGTATTTCCCGAACGGCATCCACAATTTGCTGCACTGTCTGGCGTGAGATTTCCCTGCCACACTTAGGACAATGCGGGTGCCCAATACGGGCGAAAAGAAGGCGCAGATAGTCATAGATTTCCGTCACCGTGCCCACAATAGACCTAGGATTGTGAGGCGGCCCCTTCTGGTCAATGGATATAGCCGGGCTGAGTCCCTCAATATAATCAACGTCCGGTTTTTCCATCTGCCCCAGGAACTGGCGGGCATAGGCTGAGAGGGACTCGACATAGCGGCGCTGCCCCTCGGCGTATATGGTGTCGAAAGCCAATGAGCTCTTACCCGAGCCAGAAACACCGGTGATAACCACCAGCTTGTTCCTGGGGATGACGACGTCTATATTCTTGAGGTTGTGCTCTCGGGCACCCTTGATAAATATGGCATCGGGCATGATGCCTTAATTGTAGCATCAACGCCAGATGCCTCTCAAAAAGAAAGCTAGCCGGAGCCTTTGACTCGATGACAAATTGCTGCTGTTAATAAATCAGACCACCGAAATGCGTCAATACTGGCGCCAGCAATAGCGAGATTACCGCCATCAACTTGAGCATAATATTAAGTGACGGGCCGGCGGCGTCCTTCATGGGGTCACCGGTGGTATCGCCTACCACTGCTGCTTTGTGGGCATCTGAGCCTTTGCCACCAAAGTTACCGGCTTCAATATATTTCTTGGCATTATCCCAGGCCCCCCCGGCGTTATTTAAAGTGTTGGCGAAGATAAAGCCAATGGCAAGGGAGCCGAGAAGGAAGCCGCCAAGAGCAAATTTGCCCAGTATTATTCCGACAAGGACAGGCGCGAGTATGGTCATGATTGACGGAGCCAGCATTTGTTTCAGTGCCGCAGCGGTACAGATGTCTACACACTTACCATATTGAGCTCTTGCCTTGCCCTCTCTCAAGCCTGGTATCTCACGCCATTGCCGCCGCACTTCTTCCACAATAAGCCCTGTGGTTACCCCCACTGATTTCATTGCCATGGCAACAAAGGCAGCAGGTATGAGAGCACCTATAATGACACCAACGATAACCGGTGCGCTTAATAAGTTTAGCTCGGGCGCCGCCGCTATTTTTCCCCCGGAGATTGTTACCAGTCCGGCGGCTACCCCGTAAGAAAGGATTAAGCCCAAAGCGTTCGTCACAGCCGAAGTAATGGCAAAACCTTTGGCTGTAGCTTTGGTGGTGTTACCTACGGAGTCTAACGCATCGGTCTTTTCTCGTAACTCAGCCGGCAATCCTGCCATAGTAGCAATCCCACCGGCATTGTCAGCTACGGGTCCATAGGAATCACAGGCTAACGTTATACCCAGCGTGGAGAGCATACCAACAGCGGTTACGGCTACCCCATAGAAGCTGGCGAACTTAAAGGCAATGACAATGGCTACGGCTGTTGCCAGAACCACTGGCCAATTGCTCATCAGACCCACAGCAAAGCCACGGACCATAGTCGCTCCACCACCAATAACTGATGCTTGTGAGATCTCCCGGGTTGGTTTGAAGTCAGCCGAAGTATAATAATTGGTGGCCTCCCCGATTATCACAGCGACTATCAGGCCGGCCAGAAGCGCCCAGAATATCCCTAAGTCAGCGTGCAGGAAGTATATAATGAGAAACGAAAACACGGCAGATAATGCAGTGGCAACCCAGGAGGCGTTTCGGAGTGCCCTAGAGAGAACTCCTACCTCTGCCTTCTCGCTAACTCTGACCATAAAACTGCCGATTACGGCAGCAACTATGCCACCAGCCGAGATCAACATGGGAAGATACCAGGCAGTCTGGGCGTTGGTAACTATGCCAACCCCAACCGCCAGAGCGGACAAAGTGATGACAGCGATGATCGCTTCAACGTAGGTCTCGAAAAGGTCAGCACCGACACCGCACACATCACCAACGTTATCGCCAACAAAGTCAGCGATAACGCCAGCATTTCTCGGGTCATCTTCAGGAATTCCGGCCTCGACTTTACCTACTAGGTCAGAGCCAGCATCAGCCCCCTTGGTGAAAATACCACCACCGAGCCTAGCAAAAAGCGCGACCAGCGAAGCTCCAGTGGCGTAAGCCGGAATTGTAGCTAGAAAATAGGGGTCATTGTGAAAAACAAGGTAAACGATGGACAAACCGATTAGACCAATGCTGACTACGGTCAGCCCCATGACGGCGCCACTACGGAAAGCGACACGCAGCCCTTGGTTTAAGCTTTTTTGCACTGCGGTTGTGGTTCTCCCATTAGACCTGATTGACATGTTCATGCCAATATAGCCGGCACCTAGAGAGCAGATGGCACCAAAGATGAAACACACCGATGCTTTCCAGCCCAAATCGGGGGTAGCCAAGCCAAGAAGACCTAAGATTACGGCGACGATAATTACAACAATGATCTCCGTGCGATATTCCCGGTGGATAAAAGCCATCGCTCCTTCCTGGATAGCCCCGGATAGTTCTCTTATTTTTTCCGTGCCCGCAGATTGTCTTAGGATGTAGCGGGCAAAGTAGCCCACAGTACATCCCCCGATGATTGCGGATATGACGCATATCCAGACTAGGTCCATAAGTCCTCCTCTTTTTTACACAAAATTAGGGCACTCAAGCCAAGTCCAGGTGCCCTCGCTTTTGTTGGCTAATATGCATATCAGGGACGTAAGTCTAATACAAAAGCCTCCATCCGTCAATGATTTTAGAGATATAGCGTCTGGTTTACCAACTATAAGATTTGAGGTAAAATAGATTCAGGTTCGCGGGAGTAACTCAGTGGTAGAGTGCCTGCCTTCCAAGCAGGGTGTCGCGGGTTCGAGTCCCGTCTCCCGCTCCACGCAAATTTGATTGCTAGGAAGGGTGACACTTCCCTTGTGTGGGAAAGCGGGCTCGTAGCTCAGGGGCAGAGCGGCCGGCTCATAACCGGTTGGTCGTAGGTTCGAATCCTACCGAGCCCATTTCACAGAAAGCCAGGCGAAAATCCAGTGTGGCTCGTGAACTTTGCTCGATAGCCTTTTCTTTCTTATATCTGCCATCAATTCAAGGAATCTTAGTGTGACAGGTTGGTTTTAGGTTGATTCTATCGATGCCAAAGCCGATTGTGAATCGGTGGTAATGATAAGAAGGTATTGACAAGAATCAGAGGCTGTGTATAATGTAATACATAGTATACCGATGTATCGGACTGGTTAAATGTCGGTCAAAACTATAAGCTGTGATGAACTAATACCTGGCTACAAGTTCCCGCCTGCAACCTATGAACTGAGTGCTTCCCTCGTCTCCAAATATCTGAAAGCTGTGGATAGTGCCGGTGATGGATTTGTTCCCCCATTGGCCATTACGGCCTGTGCCATAGCGGCTATGACAAAGTCTTTTGCCCCACCGTCGGGAGCTGTCGTTATACATGCTTCGCAAGAGTTAGAGTTTTTCAAACTGGTGCCCATTGGTGCCACGATAGAGTGTCACACTAGAGTGGCTCAAAAGATAACTCGGAGCAAAATGAGCATGCTAATCTTGGAACACGAGGTTTTCGACGAGGGTAAAGAGAAAGTGCAATCAGGAAGGGCAACCATTGCATTGCCCGCCTAGGAAGAGAATGCTCACAGACATTCAAGAAGGCAAGGCTCTTAGTCCAGTGATAAAACATATCACCCAAGAGAAGATTAATCTTTATGCTGAGGCATCGGGTGATTTTAATCCCATCCACGTGGATGAATCTTTCGCTGCTAAGACTCCCTTGGGTGGCACTATTGCTCATGGTATGCTTAATCTGGCTTATGTGTCGGAGATGATGGCTTCGGCTTTTGGTCGAAGTTGGCTGTCGGGGGGTAAGCTTCGAGCCAGGTTCAAGGAGCCAGCACGTCCTGGGGATACTCTGACCATCAGTGGTAAAATTGATTGCGTGGAACAAAAAGATGATGTATCATACGCAAACTGCAGTTTTGAGTGCCGTAATCAAAAGGGCGAAATGATAGTTACAGGAGAGACAATAGTCAAGTTCTCAAAGGATGAAAAATATGATAGGAAATAAAAACACGGCTCAAAATGGCAGAATAAGAGTAGCTGTGGATGCCATGGGTGGTGATTATGCTCCTGAGGAGATAGTCAAAGGGGCAGTGCTGGCAGCTCAAAAAGACGATTTAGAAATCCTCTTGGTCGGGTCACCAGGTATTCTAGAAAGGGAATTAGCCAAGTATAAATTCACCAACGGTTCATCCATCCGTGTTGTCGAAGCCAGCGAAGTCATCAGGGAAGATGAGCCACCTATTGAGGTAATTCGTCAAAAGTCTAATTGCTCCGTAGCCGTAGCGGCCAAGATGGTGAAATCAGGCGGGGCAGATGCATTAGTTAGTGCTGGATCCAGTGCCGCAGCGGCAATAAGTGCCATTCAGTTTATAGGCATGTTGGATGGGGTGTGTCGTCCGGCAATTGTTGGCTCCTTGGGCAGCTTTGCACCGAACACTGTGATGGTAGACCTCGGAGCTAATGCAGATTGCAAGCCGCAGCACTTTCTGACCTTTGCCATCGTTGGCTCGGTCTATGCTAAGAAGTTTCTTAACATGCCTAACCCTAAGATAGGTTTGCTAAACACGGGAAGTGAAGAAAATAAGGGGAGTGAAATAGGGCGTGAAGCTTATGCCCTGCTCAAAAATAGCGGATTGAACTTTATTGGCAACATAGAAGGCAATGATATCTTAAACGGCAAGGCCAATGTTATCGTCTGTGGCGGCTTTGTGGGCAATGTTCTTTTAAAGTTTTATGAAAGCATCGCAGGTCATGCCAAGGATTGGACAGCGCGGAAACTGAGGAAGTACCCACCTCTAGATACCTTGGTTAAGTTATTGTTTGATACATTGTTCCCGGCCACCAAAATATCCGGCGAAAGTGAGAAGCGGGGTGGTGGTATTTTGTGGGGTGTTGATGGGGTGGTCAGGATAGCGCATGGAGCTAGCCGTGCACCTCAGATAGTTAATGCTATAGAAAGTGCCAAGGAAGCGGTAGAAGCCGATATTGTTGAATGCTTGAAGTCAGAATTAGCAAAATTTAACCAAGGGGGTCAACTATGACTGTCGAAGAACAGATAAGAGAAATCATAGCTCGGATTACCCATGTTGATAAGAGTCTGATTACCAGGGAAGCCACATTTAAAGATATTAAGGCGGATTCTCTGGATATAGTGCAGACATTAGTGGCAGTGGAGGAGGCTTTTGGAATTGAAATCCCTGACGAGGAAGCCCAGAAGTTTCAGAACTTCGGTGATTTTGTGTCTTATGTAGAGGGTCGGGTGGTGCAAAAGGAGAGGGTTTAGCCGTGTCCTTTGAGGGGAAGCTGGCTTTAGTCACAGGCGGTGGGCGGGGTATTGGTCGCGCGATCGCATTAAAACTTGCTTCACAGGGTGCTGATATTGTTGTCAATTTTTTCCGCCGCCGCGAGGCTGCAGAACAAACAGCCGAGGATATCCGGGCTCTAGGAGTGAAGGCTGAAGTTATCCGAGCTAATGTCGGGGACCCGGCAAAGGTAGATGAAATGTTTGATACTATTGGTAATAAATTCGGACGGCTGGATATTTTGATTAACAATGCTGCTTCAGGCGTCGGTCGCTCGGTGATGGATATAGATGTTAAGGCCTGGGACTGGACTATGGATATCAATGCCCGGGCCTGTTTACTCTGCGCTCAGAGAGCCGCTAGACTAATGGAGGGTAGGGGCGGTAAGATAGTCAGCCTCTCCAGCTTAGGTTCGTTTCTTGTCTGGCCCACTTATGCCATTGTGGGGGTCTCCAAGGGTGCTCTGGAAACTTTAACTCGTTATCTGGCAATAGAGCTGGCACCTCGGGGTATTTGCGTTAATGCTGTAGCTGCTTCCT
Organism: Chloroflexota bacterium; assembly: GCA_013388845.1. Classification (GTDB taxonomy): domain Bacteria; phylum Chloroflexota; class Dehalococcoidia; order GIF9; family AB-539-J10; genus RBG-13-51-36. Next base: position 11,853 of record JACAEN010000003.1, read on the forward strand.
TTGTGGAGACAGAGGCCCTCAAGTTCTATTTTACTGAAGGGTTAAATCAGGATAATATTCCAACGACTCCAGCGGGAAGAAGAGTGACCCCCGAAGATGTGGCTAATGTAGTGGCTTTCTTGTGCAGCGAAGAGGCCTTCATGATAAGAGGGCAAACCATTATTATCGATGGGGGTTCCTCTATATGCAGCCCTTTGTTTTCTTTCAAAAAGAACGACTGAGAAGCATGGTTAGAGTTTCTAAGAACTCGGGAGGGTTGTGGGGCACGCTAGACATACCAAGGGTTGTAGTTACCGGTATGGGCACTGTTAACCCCCTGGGTCTAAATGTAAACGACTTCTGGGAAGGATTAGTTGTAGGCAGGTCGGCCATTGGTCCTATTACCCGCTTTGATGCCAGCAAGTTCCGGGTGAAAGTGGATGCTGAGGTGCATGACTTTGATCCTACAAAGTATATGGACTTGAAGGTAGTGGACCGGACTTCAAGAACCATTCAGTTTGCTATCGCCGCTGCTAGAGAAGCAATACAATCAGCCAGCCTGGATATGACTCAAGAAAATCCTGAGCGAGTGGGTGTTATCATTTCCACTATGACAGAACAGGGCTACGTCGTCAGAGGATGGGAAGCATTTCAAAGATTGGGTCCCAGGGGAGTCGATGTGCTCTTCACCACCAAGCAAAGTGCCAGCGCAGCATCCATGCAAGTGGGCATGATGCTGGGAGCCAAGGGTCCTAACAATGCTGTCAACAGCCTTTGTGCCAGTGGCGTTGACGCCATAGGCACAGCGACGAACTTCATTCGCTTAGGATATGCTGATGTAATGATAGCCGGGGGCTCTGATGCTAGCCTGGAGCCGGTTAGCATAGCTGGGCTGGAGATTCTGGGAGCCCTTTCCCGTGAATCTGACCCGTCCAAGGCTTGTCGCCCATTCGACCTCAACCGCAGTGGTTTTGTCTATGCGGAGGGTGCTGGGGTAGTTGTTTTGGAAAGCTATGAACATGCCAGGAAGCGGGGTGTGTCCATCCTGGCAGAAGTTGCTGGTGTTGGTTGGTCTTTTGATGCCTATGATGCAACTGCTCCGGCCCCTGAGTCCGAGGCTTATGCCATGCGTACTGCCTTGCAAAATGCCAAGGTGAGGGTTGAAGAGGTTGATTATATTAATGCTCACGGCACCAGCACCAAGCTGAACGATGCCTGTGAAACCAGAGCTATTAAGATGGTGTTTGGAGAGCACGCTTACAAAATCCCCATAAGCTCTACTAAGTCCATGATTGGACATAGCATTACTGCTGCCGGCGCCGTTGAAGCCATCGCCGCTATATTAGTCATGAACAAAGGGATTATTCACCCAACCATAAATTATGAGACCTCTGACCCGGACTGTGATCTGGATTATGTCCCCAATGTAGCTCGGCCGGCTCAAGTTAATGTATGTCTCAAGAATAGCTTTGGTTTAGGTGGTGAAAACTGCTGTTTGGTGCTTAAACGCGTCAATGAGTGAAGACCAAGTGATGGAACTGGCAGGGAGGGTAGCTCTAGTAACTGGCGCTTCTCGGGGCATAGGTAAAGCCGTCGCTTTGAAGCTTGCCGGCCTTGGTGCTAAAGTGGCAGTAAATTACGTGGCAATTGAAGCCAATAATAAGGTTGATGCTGATAATGTGGTGGAGAGCATAATCCGGCTGGGTAAGGAAGCCATGGTGGTTGAAGCTGATGTTCGAGATAGCGAAGCAGTGAGAGCCATGGTAGAGCAGGTGACTGATAAATGGGGCAAGATTGATATTCTGGTGAACAATGCCGGAATCAATAGGGACACCCTTTTGTTAAGAATGTCGGACGAGGCCTGGGACGATGTAATCAACACCAATCTGCGTGGAGCTTACCTGTGCACTAAATTTGCCCTGAGGTCTATGATGAGACAAGATTGGGGACGTATCATTAACATATCTTCGGTGACTGGGCTGGTAGGGAATGTGGGGCAAAGCAATTATGCTGCTTCCAAAGGAGGACTTATTGCTTTTACCAAAAGCATAGCCAGAGAGATGGGTTCCCGCAATATAACTGTGAATGCTGTAGCTCCGGGGTTCATTATTACCGGGATGACAGATAAACTGCCTGCAGAAAGAAAAGAGGCTATACTAGCTATGATTCCCTTGCGACGCTTTGGCCAACCTGAGGATGTGGCTGAACTGGTAGCCTTTTTAGCCAGCGAAAGAGCTGGCTATATCACGGGGCAAGTCATAACCATAGATGGCGGAGTATTTGCCTGATCACTGTTGCTCTAACAGGCCAATCTAATACCTTCGTGTTTTGCAGGATATCCAATTATGGAGCACGATGCGGCAGTTACTTTTGGCATTTGTGTCCAAAAAGACCACGCGAATCCAGTACCCCCTCTTGACAAAGTCTTGGTGGTGTGCTAACATAGTATTGCTCCAAGTAATCGAACAGGAACTTGGCGAGTGTGGAGCCGACCGCTGAGTAGGTGGAAGTTGAAAGGCGCTGGGAGCTGAAAGGCCCGGCGCAAGGTAGGCGGAAGCCGAAAGGCAGTGGGTGGTGAGCCAAGAAAAGGGAGGTTACTTGGGGCAATTTTTATTCCCTTTTTGCTTTTGCAATTGAATCTGGGCTGTGTCATAGGAGGGGGAACTAAGTTGGGTTGGTTATCACAGGTTGTGGCCTTTGATTAGCTCAGGGTGCAGGATGCCGATAAAGGGCAAATTGCGGTATTCTCCCTTATAATCCAGTCCATAACCCACTACGAACTCGTCCGGAACTTCAAAGCCTACATAATCAAGAGGGACATTTATCAGGCGCCGTGCTCTCTTATCAAGCAAGGTACAAACGCGAAGACTAGCAGGATTGTGGGCAGAGAGATGGCTGAGGATATAATTCAGTGTCATGCCTGTATCGACAATGTCTTCAACCATCAATACATGTTGCCCTGTTATGCTACTGTCGAGGTCTCTCGTTATCTTGACTACCTGACCGTCACCACCATAGTAGGAGATAGCCATAAAATCTAGGGTAACTGGAATGGAAAGGTGCTGCATCAAGTCAGACATAAAGCAGACAACGCCCTTTAGGATGCCTATTAGCACTAATCGCTGACCAGCATAATCGCGGGAAATACGTCTGGCAAGAGTCCTCACCCTCCGTTGAATTTGAGCATGGGTGTATAAGACTCGGTCGATTCCCTCTACTTTAGCTTCGCCGAGAGGGCCATAACCATATTTGGCTAGTAGCTTGAGGAAGTCATTCTTGTTCAGAAGCTTGATATTGACTTCAGGGTAAAGTTGTCTGAGCTGGCGCAGCTTGCGATTCTTCTCGGTCAGCAGATTTTGTTTTAGTGTGGTGAGTTCAACATAAAGATCCAACTCAGGCAAATAAAAATCGGGAGTGAACATCTCTGCTATCTTGCCGCCTTCCCACTTAAGGGGAAAAGAACGAGGCTCATAAAGCCATTCAATGCAGTAGAAGTCTAGAAGTTTGGCAAAATCCTCCTCACTGGGATGAGCAAAACTAACTGGCTTCAGTGTAGTGGGTAATGGAGATGCTTGAGACAATTTCCTGCGTTTTTCATTTGTCTTATAGTCTTGCTCTAACAAGTGATGAAGCTCTGCTCTCTCAAAGATGACGGCGCATATGTCAGCAACACTGAGGAGGAAGCTTTTGTCAGCTTCGGAGAATTGACGAGGCTCGCGAGTGTAAATTCTAATCTCCCCGATAGCTTCTCCTTTCCCAAGCACAGGGACTCCAAGTATAGAAGATATTCCTTGCGTCAGCGCGATTTGAGGATATTGAACCCTTTCGTTTTTAGTGGCATCGGCAATAAATACCACCTTGCCTTCAAGGATATCTGGAAGGCTTTTGCGGGCATCAAGGGGGCCTTTTTTCAAGTAAAGGTCGCTCAAACCATATGTGCCCACCGTGATCAGATATTCCTTCTGGGAATCGAGGGACAAAATGCGGCAGCCATTTGCTTGCATCGCCCTAGCAGTGCTTTTAGCTATGGAGTTACAAGTCCTCCTTAAGCTAAGAGGCGAATTGGCAACTCTGGCTATCCGCTTAAGAGCTGAATAATAAGTGCCTCTCGAACTACCCATCCTTCGACTCCACTCAGGACATGGTTTACTTCCAGTCTATCCGCATTTAGTAAAGCCACAGGCAAGGCAAATATTGCAGCCTTCTTGGTAAATCAAAGGACCGCCGCAATCGGGGCATTGCCCGGCCCAACTCTTAACCGCCTCAGGATTTTGGGAAGGCGTATCTGGGTTAGTGGGAGTCTTTTCCCTAATGTATTTCTCCAGTACACTAGCAATGGCATCAGCGCAGGACAGAATAGCATGTCCCTGCTCCCAAGCGATGGAGGGGCATCTTATGCCGCGTAGGTGCTTTACAATAGAATCTACATCTATTCCAGACCTGAGAGCCAAAGATGTTAGCCGGCTAATAGCTTCAAGTTGTGCTGCGGCGCAACCTCCGGCCTTCCCCAGTGTGGAGAAAACTTCGGATATTCCTTGCTGGTCGAAATTTACGGTTACATAGATGTAGCCACACCCAGTGTTCACTCTCTCAGTTACACCTCTGGTAACCTTAGGCCTTTTCCTGGGCACTAGCTTGCCTTCAGCCTTCTTTGCCTCCGCCCCCACAGTGAGGACCTGACTTTCTCGGCTTCTGTCTCGATAAATAGTTATCCCCTTCAGGCGCTCTTTGTAAGCCAGCATATATACTTTGGCTACATCCTCGGGCGTTGCCTCGTGAGGGAAATTGACTGTCTTGGATACAGCACTGTCAGTAAATTTTTGGAACGCCGCCTGCATCTTAACGTGCCACTCAGGAGATATATCATAAGCGGTGACAAAGAGCCTTTTTATCTCTTCAGGAACTTCTTTTATGTCTTTTAACCTCTTGCCTTCAGCCAGCTGCTTCATTAGCTCCGGAGAGTAAAACCCGCCCTTTTTAGCGGCCTCCTCAAAATAGGGATTCACCTCAACAAATTCTTCGCCTTCCAGGATATGACGTATGTAGCTTAAAGCAAACAGCGGTTCAATGCCACTGGAGCAGTTGGCGATTATGCTCAAGCTGCCTGTAGGAGCAATGGTGGTCCGGGAGGCATTTCGAAAATGAAGACCATCGGGCGTGTCATAAACGCTTCCTTGGAAAGCTGGAAAAACTCCCCTTTCTTGGGCTAGTTCTATCGAGGCTTTGTCTGCCTCTCCAGATATGAAATGGGCAATTTCCTCAGCCGTAGCCAGCCCTTGTTCACTATCATAAGGGACACCAAGCTGAATCAGCATGTCGGCAAAACCCATCACCCCCAGGCCTATTTTTCTGGTAGCTTTTGTCATTTTCTCAATCTCGGGTAAGGGAAATTGGTTGATTTCGATAACATTATCAAGGAAGCGGACTGCCAGCTTGACTGTTTGAGACAGCTTGTCGAAGTCGATGTATGGCTGGCCATTTTTATGCGCCACCATCTTGGACATATTTATGGAGCCTAAGTTACAGGATTCGAAGGGTAGCAGGGGTTGTTCACCACAGGGGTTAGTGCTTTCTATTCTGCCCAATTTAGGCGTGGGGTTATGCCTGTTTATCTCGTCAATGAACACGACACCGGGGTCGCCAGTGCGCCAAGCCATGCCCACTATTTTGTCAAATACCTCTTTGGCATTAAGCTTACCCGTCACCTCTCCAGTTCGAGGGTTCACTAAGTTGTAATTGGTACCCTTTTCCACTGCTTTCATAAACTCGTCGGTCACAGCTACGGAAAGGTTAAAATTAGTCAGAGCCTCAGGATTCTCCTTGGCGGTGATGAATTCCAGGATGTCGGGATGGTTAACATTGAGTATGGCCATGTTAGCTCCGCGCCGCATGCCACCCTGTTTTATGACATCGGTGGTGGCATCAAAGACTCGCATGAAAGAAACAGGGCCGCTCGCAATGCCACCTGTAGACCCCACTCTATCCTTTTCTGGTCTAAGTCGGGAAAAGGAAAAGCCGGTACCGCCACCACTTTTATGGATCAAAGCAGTATATTTAACGGCATCAAAAATAGACTCCATAGAGTCCTCAATAGGTATAACAAAGCAAGCTGATAATTGCCCTAGTTCGCGGCCGGCGTTCATTAAGGTCGGTGAGTTAGGTAGGAACTCCAGGTTTTCCATTAGTCGATAGAAAGTCTCTTCATAAAAGGAGACATCTGCTTTGGGATTGTAGACGAGCTCGGCTGAGGCAATATGCTTGGCGACGCGGCGAAATAGCTCTTGTGGAGTTTCAATAGCTTTCCCCTTCTCATCCCTTTTCAAATATCTCCTTTCTAGAACCCTTAAAGCATTGTCGCTGAGTTTGATTCCAGAAATGACTTGGCTTCTGGCTTGAGGAGAAAATTCGTCGGCAGTTAGAATCTCTTTGACCATTGCCCGAATTTGAGAGGGAGACATAGGTTGTTTGGTTTGTCGAGGAACCAATTCCTCCATGCCCGGGAATGGGTGAGCTACCTCTAATCGCTGGCTCACTTGCTCTACAAACTTTTCCAACAATTTCCTATCACTTATACCCATGGACTCGGCAGCAGCAAAAACAGCGCGAGCCACTTTATCTCGCCCAATAGTTTTTTGGTTCTCTTTCCGACGGGTTTTAGGCATCTTACCTCCTCTTGCGACCAACCAGGGAATTCGCTGCCTCAGAAGAGGGCAGCGGCAGCTGGTTTGCTGACGGTAGCTCTCTTCGTACTGCCAAGCTATCCACCTCTTGTTTTAAAGCACCGATATCAGCAAATTCCCGATAAACACTGGCAAAGCGAATGTAGGCAATGTGGTCCAGTTTTTTCAATCCTGCCATGACCAAATCACCAATATAGGAACTGGGAACCTCGCTTTTGCCCACCCTGTAAAGCTCGGCCTCGATGGTGTCCACAAACTTATCAATGGCGCCTGTGGGAAGGGGGCGTTTCTCGCAAGCTTTGCGAATACCTGTAAAGAGCTTATCCCGACTGAATTCCTCACGCCGCCCATCCTTCTTTATAACGAAAATAGCATGTGGCTGTATGCGCTCGTAAGTAGTGAAACGAGCATTGCAGGCGAGACATTTCCTTCGGCGTCTCACCCCTTCGTCTAGACTCCGAGAATCTATTACCCTCGATTCTTGACTCCCACAGTAAGGACAGTTCACAAATCCCTCCTAAAAATTGTGGTATAGAAGCATTTTACCACTAGATGTAGTAAAATGCAATACCCCGCAAAAAAGAGGCTCGATTGATGGACAATTCTAGGGAAATATGCTAGGTTTGACTTAACCTAGTACTACGGAGAGGCTATAGCTTACCTGGAATACTTTGAGGGGGGTGGGAAGAGAGGTATAAGAGCAAGGGATAGTGTTTTTCACGGAGGTATCAAATGTCTGAAGCACGGATTGGCATTATTGGTGGGAGTGGGCTTTATAAGATGGAGGGGATGACAGGAGTGAAGGAAGTGAAGGTAAGCACGCAATTTGGTGAGCCCAGCGACGCTATTATCTTGGGCAATCTAGAAGAAGTAAGAGCGGCTTTTCTCCCCAGACATGGCAAAGGACATCGAGTAAGCCCTAGTGAGCTACCAGCCAAAGCTAATATCTATGCTTTGAAATCTCTAGGGGTAGAAAGGATTATCTCTATAAGCGCTGTGGGCAGTCTTAAGGAAGAGATAGCACCCCTGGATATCGTCATTCCTGACCAGCTCATTGACTATACCAAAGGAAGGGCCAGTACTTTTTTCACGAATGGGATAGTAGGGCATGTCTCTCTCGCGGAACCCTTCTGTCCTGTTTTGAGGCAACTGGCATTTGAGGCAAGCACTAAGGTTGGGGCTAAAGTGCATAAAGGTGGTACTTATCTAGTTGTGGAAGGTCCACAGCTCTCCACCAAAGCTGAGTCACAGCTCTATCGCTCTTGGGGTGCTGATGTTATTGGGATGACAGCTTTGCCTGAAGCCAAATTAGCTAGAGAGGCAGAAATATGCTATGTCACGCTGGCTATTGTCACCGATTATGATTGCTGGCATCCAACTTATGAATCGGCGACTGCGGAGATGATTTTAACCAATTTGCGGACGGGCATCGATACTATCAAGAGAATCCTTAAGGTAATACTGGCTTCAATACCGCAGATGCGGGATTGTGCCTGTGCTAGCGCTCTCAGACATGCCATAGCCACTAACCCGAAATATATACCGAAGGGAAAGAAAAAAGAGCTGAGGCTGCTGATTGGCAGGTATTTAAGCGAGGGAGAAGATGTCAGCTAAGTTTGAATTTGGCTGTTTGCCCACGGCTATTGGCAGCGTGCCTCATACGAATCCTGCCGAGGCTTGTGCCATTATTATGAAATACCTCCCTGATATTCCTGCTTGGCCACAATTACCGAGGCGCTCTGCTAAGGAAAACATGGTTATCCAGTTCAGCGAGGGTTTTCCGGGGATAGTCGTAAAGGGGGACAAAATCCATATCGAGCCATCAGCTAATTTTGAGAGTGAGCTGGAGCAAATCCATATCGATTGTGAACAAGATAGTGCCCACAAATATGGCATTTCGACTGAATACGCTGCCGGGCTTCACGCTTTCCTCTCCAAAGTAGCAGGCAGTAAAATAATCAAGGGGCAGGTAACAGGTCCCGTCACCTGGGGTCTCACGGTTACCCGTCAGGATGGTCTGGGTATCCTTTATGATGGCACCTTAGCGGAAACTTCAGCTAAGTTCCTGCGTCTAAAAGCCTTGTGGCAGGAAAATATCTTGAGGGAAATATCGCCTGATACCATTATCTTTGTTGACGAGCCCTATCTGGTTTCTTTGGGCTCGGTATTTACTCCTATTCCTGAAGAAAAAGTGCCTGTTCTGCTAGAAGAGGTGTTAAAGGGAATTAAAGGGATAAAGGGGTTACATTGCTGCGGGAATACTAACTGGTCAATCTTGCTGGACACCCAAATCGACGTTCTCAGCTTTGATGCCTATAACTATGCCTCTTCTCTGAGCGCTCACTCTGGTAAGGTGAAATCTTTTCTTAAGCGTGGTGGCAGCATTGCCTGGGGGATAGTTCCCAATGAGGAAGAGGCTCTAGCTAAAGAATCCTTGCCCACTCTTCGTGACCGTCTGGAAGAAGCTATGGCTCCGTTCACCAGAAATGGTGTTAAGTTCAAGCAACTTATAGCTCAAGGTCTGGTAACTCCCTCTTGTGGTCTGGCAAGCTTGTCGCCTGGAGTGGCGTCCCTGGCTCTGGAACTAACGGCTAAGTTATCTCGCCACCTAAGAAGTCGATATGTGATGTGACCCCAGGTCTTTGTAGTTGCCCGATTCATCAGGCAAAATCGCCCAACCCAATAAATTGGGCAACTACGCTTTTAATTATCCTCAATTTCCAAAGCCTTTATTTTATTCACCCTTCGTGCGTGTCTGCCACCTGCGAAATCCGTAGCCAGAAAAGTTTTGACGATTTCCAAAGCTGACTCGGTGTCTATGTCCTCTCCCTTGAGGCACAAGACATTGGCATCATTATGCTGGCGAGCACACTGCGCTGCAAATGCGTCGCAACATAAAGCTGCTCTTATGCCTCTTAACTTGTTGGCAGCTATGCTCATGCCTATACCTGTGTTGCATATTAGGATGCCTTGGTCAAAGTTGCCTGACGCTACTGCCTGGCTGACTTTCTGGGCGATGTCAGGATAATCTACAGGGTCGGTGCTGTAGCAACCAAAATCTTGATAGCTGTGACCGGCATTTTGCAGGAAGGGCATAATTAGTTTTTTCAAAGTCAGACCACGGTGGTCACAGCCTATAGCAATGCGTTTCACTGTTTATCTCCAGATATTCTTTATAAGCATTGTCAATCTCATGCGCAGGTATGATGCCCTGACGCAGAATTGTCGGCGATTCACGGGTAACATCCACTATTGTGGATTCCTTGCCGCCCGGACATTTGCCTCCGTTGATAATAAAGTCGATTTTCCTTCCCAATTGTTGTCTAACTTCCTCGGCAGTTAGGGCGGGTGGTTGACCGCTAATATTGGCGCTGGTTCCGGTTACGGGTTTTCCCAGACCTTTTATGAGAGCTAGACAAATGGGATGGTTAGGGATACGTACTGCGATGGTAGGTCCCGGGGCTAGATAGGTGGGCAATGAATCTGTTTTTGGTAAAACCAGAGTTAACCCGCCGGGCCAAAACCGCTTTGCCAAAAACCAGGCAATTTCTGGTATTGACTTGGCCAGAGCCGTCAGTTGCTCTACATCAGTAATAAGCAAAGGGAGTCCCTGATGCCTTGGTCGGTTTTTTATCTCATAAATCCTTTCCACGGCTGTGGAATTGAAGGCGTCAGCCCCCAAGCCATAGACCGTGTCGGTGGGAAAAGCAATCACTCCGCCCTTCTGGAGGATTTCAATCCCCTTCTCAATTTCTCGTTGCAAAACAACCATGTTTTCGGCGTTAGTATAGCATGATGGCATCCGTAGTAGGAATTTGTCCTTTCAACATTCAAAAGCTGGGAAAGGCTTTGACCACGACTAGGAAGCTTGGCCAGGTAAGAAAAAGCTTAGCCCATCTCGGGTTGATAATAGTTCAGGACAGTGATAAGCTAAACCACCCAAGAAAATCTTGTGATTTTCTTGGGGACCCCGAAAGAATTTGAGCTTAAATCAAGGGGTCTTACGAAAAGCGGAAAAATTTTTTGGGGAATGGTTGAATTTATGCAACCTCGTAAATCTGCAATGAAAAAAAAGGTAGAAAGCCACAGAATTGCTGCCAGCGATGATATTGAAGTCTCTACCTATCTTGGGCTGGCCAAAGAGCTACGTGGCGAGCAGCCTGTAGTTGAGCCTAAGCTGCCACCTAGTGAACGTGAAACTGTAATAGTGCTTGATTTCGGCTCTCAGTATAGCATGCTCATTGCCCGACGAGTGCGGGAATGCCATGTCTATTGTGAGCTCGTGCCTTATGATACGCCTTGGGAGAAAATAGCTCCTCTTAACCCCAGAGGATTTATTCTCTCGGGAGGTCCGGCCAGCGTTTATGACCCGGGAGCTCCCTTACCTTTACCCTATATCTATGAAAGCCGTCTCCCGATAATGGGCATTTGCTATGGTATGTTCGCTATCGCTTATCAGTTAGGTGGCCAGGTATCTCGGGGAACGAAGCGCGAATACGGGCACGCAATTCTGCACGTAAGTGCTGAGGATTGTCCTCTTTTTGCTGGTCTTCCCTCATCTCTGCCTGTGTGGATGAGCCATGGTGACCAAGTGATAGAACTGCCCCCTGGCTTTAGGGCTTTGGCCTATACGGAAAATTCGCCATTCGCCGTTATTGGTAATGATAACAGCATCTATGGACTACAGTTTCATCCTGAAGTGGTTCATACACCTCAGGGAAAAACGATATTCCAGAATTTTGTGCTCAAGATATGCGGCTGCCAGGGCAACTGGACACCGGCCAGTTTCATAGCTGAGAGCGTAGATAAGATTAGAAAGCAAGTGGGTGACGGAAGAGTGGTCTGTGCTCTTTCGGGGGGCGTTGATTCGGCGGTAACTGCTACCCTTATTGACCGTGCTATTGGCAATAAGTTAACTTGCATCTTTATCAACAATGGCTTATTGCGTCGTGATGAACCGGAACGGGTGCTTAATACCTTCAAACGTAATCTGAAAATGGATATAGTTTACATAGACGCTACCGATAGATTCTTGGAGCGCCTCAAAGGGGTTACCGACCCTGAACAGAAGCGACAGATAGTAGGGAATGAGTTTATCGAGATTTTTGAAGAGGAAGCGGCCAAATTAGGTAAGATTGATTTTCTGGCCCAGGGCACTCTTTATCCCGATGTCATCGAAAGTACCTCTGTGGAAACCAAAGCTGCGGCTAAGATAAAGAGCCATCATAATGTCGGTGGGTTGCCCGCTAAGATGAAGTTCACTCTTATCGAACCTCTGAGGTATTTGTTTAAAGACGAAGTTCGACAAGTAGGGTTAGCTCTGGGTCTGCCTGAGGATATGGTCTGGCGACAACCATTTCCTGGGCCGGGGTTAGCCATTCGCATCATCGGTGAAGTGACCAGGGAGAAGCTGGAGATACTGCGGGCCGCTGATTGGATTGTCATGAATGAAATCAAAAAAGCCAAACTTTATCGCCAGCTCTGGCAAAGCTTCGCTGTGCTTACCGATGTTAAGAGCGTTGGCGTCATGGGCGACTACAGAACCTATGGCTACTTGATTGCGGTTAGGGCAGTAACCAGTGAGGACGCTATGACCGCTGATTGGGCGCGCTTGCCCCATGACCTCTTGGCACGAATATCTGACCGCATCGTTAATGAGATTCCTAATGTCAATCGGGTAGTTTATGATGTCACCAGCAAGCCACCGGCCACTATAGAATGGGAATAAGCATCAGAAGGAGAAGGAGATGAGCCATTCTTTTGAACAAGATTATGAAGAACAGCTAGCCATGCAGGATGATCTCGTGATGCTTCGCGAGGATTTAATAAGCGAGTTGCAAGCTATTAACCAGTATGAAAGCCACATATTCAACTTGGAGAATGAAGAGGCTGTGAATACACTGGAGCACATTGTTGAAGAAGAAAAGGAGCATATCGCAGAGTTGCTGAGACTAATTCAGAATCTCGACCTTGCTCAGGCCGAGAAATTCAAGGGGATTTTATAATGCCATGGCACACAAACCGAAACTAAAAGG
>JACAEN010000022.1 GCA_013388845.1 Chloroflexota bacterium
GCCATCTTTAACCGCCTGCGATAGTGAAACCTTGCCCCTCATTTCATCTTTGACTAAAGCTAATAACCTTTTCCGCGGTTGACCGTCGACGCGAAAAAGCCTACGTGCTACTCCACAAGCAAGGGCAGGATATAATTCATAAAGCCGGGATTTTGCCAGAAAACTCGGAGTGCGTCTGAAGTTTTTGAGATCTTGAAGGACGAAGCTGCGATTGAGCAAGGTTCCATAGTAAGCTAAGCTCTTCTTGGAGAAATCCCCTCCTTGCTTTGCCTTCTTCACCGCCTCAGCGGCGGCGAAGCCAGAGGCGATGGCAAAGTTCATCCCCTCCAACACTAACCCGGTGGAGTATACTAAACCGGCAGCGTCGCCTGCCAACAGGATGCCATCGCCATAAAGTTTGGGCATGGCTTTCAGCCCACCCTCGGGGAGCAGATGACCGGAATATTCCTTAATGGTAGCACCCTTTAGTAGTTCCTTGAGCACAGGGTGCTCCTTGAAACTGTCTAATAGCTCGGCGATGGATATTTTGCTTTTCTGGAGGCGGTTCAAATTGGCTACTATCCCGATGGAGATGCTGGCCTTATTGGTATATAAGAATGCCCCTCCTTGGATGCCCTGAGTGCACGAGCCCACAAATTCATTGGCAACTCCTTCATCGGCGGAGAGATTAAACCTTTCCTCGATGGTTCTGCGGGGCAAGGCTAATAGTTCCTTGGCAGCGATGGCGAAATCAACGGGTGACATTTTGTTCCTCAGCCCCGCCTTTTCCGCAAGGAGGGAGTTGGCCCCATCAGCAACAATAACCACGTCAGCATACAGCTCACCTTCATCCCTTCTCGTCTTGATGCCAACCACCTTACCATCAGCCCAGAGCAGGTCATCAACCACCGTCTCAGGTATAAGCAGGGCTCCAGCCTGTTGCGCTTTTTGTGCATACCAGCGGTCAAATTTGGCTCTCAGCAGGGTGAAGCCATTATAAGGGGGATGGCCGAAGTCAGTATCCTTAAAGTCGAATGCTAAGGAGGCAGTCGGGGTGAGGAAGGTGATGATGCGCCTCGTTATATACCTCTCCACCGGGGCTTCGTGCCAAAAGTCGGGGACGAGTTTATGCAACACCTCGCTATAATATAACGCGCCACCAAACATGTTCTTTGCCCCTGGGGTCTCGCCCCGCTCAACGAGAGCGACTTTTAACCCAGCTTGTGCCAATACCAAAGCGGCTGTGGCACCGGCTGGCCCAGCACCGACCACTACTGCATCAAACTTCTCCGCCATTCTATTGCTCCGCCGATATCTCCCGTAAGCGTTGGATTAGAGCAGCAAGTATCTCGTGGCAATCGCCCACAATGCCCATATCAGCCAATTTGAAGAACGGTGCATTTCGGTCGTTATTAATAACCACAATAACCTTAGAGTCTTTCATACCCATAGTGTGGTAAATTGAGCCCGAGATGCCAAAGGCGAGGTATAGCTTTGGAGCAGCCGTGTTTCCTGTTTGCCCAATCTGCTTCTCTAATGGAACCCATCCTTTATCTACAGGCACACGTGATGCCCCAACACATCCGCCTAAAAGCTTTGCCAATTCCTCTAGAAGCTGAAATCTCTCCTGGCTATCTATTCCTCCGCCGCCGGCTACGATAACCTCAGCCTCATCAAGGCGAAGAGTTTTCGGGTCAGCTTTTATAAAGCCTGTTGTCCGGCTGCGCGTTGCCGCCGGTTGAGGCTCGACGGTGATAATCTCTGCCTTGCGCTCGCCCTTGGCAGGTTTGGCATCAATAATGCCAGGTCTCACTGTGGCAATTTGGGGTCTGGTCACAGGGTTGATAATGGTAGCATCTAACTGGCCACCGTAAACAGGCCTTACCGCCGATAGCAAGCCATCATCGCTTACCTCTAAAGCGGTGCAATCTGAAGCCAGTCCGGTCTTTAGTCGAGCTGCCAGCCTGGAGGCAAGGTCTCTGCCGAACGCTGTGCCGCCGAACAATATCACTCCGGGGGTTTGTTCAGTGGCAAGGGTTGACAGTGCCTCAGTGTATGTTTCAGGGGGATAGCCCATTAGTGGCCGGTCATTGATAATATAGACCTTATCTGCCCCATAGCGTGAAAGTTCAGATGCCAATCCAGCAGCGTTATCCCCAAAAAGCAGGGCACTAAGTTCCTCATTGAGCCTATCGGCGAGCTTCCTCCCCCAGCAGACTAACTCCAGCGAAACCTCTTGTAGCTCGCCCAGCCTCTGCTCGGCCAGGACCCAGACCCCGTTATAATTGCCTTCCGACACGGCCACCCTCCCCGATTGAGTCACGGAGTTTGCAAGGTCAGTTATCTTTCCTCTATAGTTATTCGTATTATGGTATCACCCTGCTCAATTTTTTCGAGGACATCCATTCCCTCTATTAGCTGACCAAATACCGAGTGCTTACTATCAAGGTGGTGCTGCGGGGTATAGGTAATGAAAAACTGGCAGCCATTGGTATTGGGACCGGAATTAGCCATTGATAGAGCACCGGCAACATGGGTATGTTCGGTGAATTCATCAGCAAAGGCATAACCAGGGGTGCCGGTTCCGGTTCCAGTAGGGTCTCCTCCCTGAGCCACAAAGCCGGGGATAACGCGGTGGAATGTAGTACCATCATAGAATCCCTCACGGGCGAGGAATATAAAGTTGTTGACCATTAATGGAGCATCACTGGCGAATAGCTCCAGCACCAGTTTCCCCTTTCCTGTTTCAATTATAGCAGTGTATTGCTTGCTGGTATCAATGGTCATCGGCGGTGGAGCTGAGTAAGTTTTGTGCTTTGGTGCTGCCCCAGCACATGACGCTGAAAGAAGTGTTACCAGAACCAAGATGGTGCCAGCTATTCGGCATAGACTCCTGGCTGTCATAAATTTAGTTCTCCTTTCTTATAAACAAGGTCAATTGAGTGCACCTGAGCTTAAACCC
The DNA here is from genome assembly GCA_013388845.1 of Chloroflexota bacterium. GTDB lineage: Bacteria > Chloroflexota > Dehalococcoidia > GIF9 > AB-539-J10 > RBG-13-51-36. The sequence goes on from JACAEN010000022.1 coordinate 2,942, forward strand.
TCTCATTATTAATTAAATTCTGCCAGATTGCAACCTGGCGGCAAATCCTTGTATGATAGACTAAAAGTCAAATCAAATGGAACGCGGAGGTCTTAAATGAAGGAAGCTACCGAGCGGATTAAGCAATTTGCTTTGGACAAGGGGGCAGATGCCGTGGGCATTGCCTCAGTGGCCGAGATTAAGAGGTTGGTACCCCAGGGTTACAGTCCTGATGATTTACTTAAGGGGGCCAAGAGCGTGATTGTTTCCGGTAACCGGCGTTACACGTCTGGCACCTGGTTTACCTCCAATATTGATGTCATCCATAGGCAGAGGGCAGCTATGGGGGGACGCGATGCTGTAGCCTTAGCCGTGGCTCGTTTCATCGAGGAGGAATATGGCTATGCTTCAATCTCAATCGTTCCGGCAATGTTTGATAGTGGTATTAACCCGGTAATAAGTCTCAAGGTCCTTGCTGAGATGGCGGGGCTGGGCACCAGATGTATGGCTGGCGGTATCATCCTGAGCAGGGAGCACGGCCTGCTGGGATTTGTGGCGGCCATCACTACCATGGAGCTGGTGCCTGATCGCCCGCTGGCTGAGCCGGTCTGCCCCCACCCTGCTTGTATCAGCATGTGGGAGAGAAGAAAGACCACGCCTTGCATGGAGGCGTGTAGTGCCATAGGGGGCAGGATAGAGAATGGTCGGCTTAAGGAGGTGCGGTGGTTCCGGCAACTTTGTGCCACTCGTGCCCTGACTACGATGAATGGGGCATATATTAGGCTGCTGGCAGATATCATGGATGAAACCGACCCGGAGAGGAGAAAGTATCTTGCCATTGGTCAGGCCCGACGCTATATCGAAGACCCACCGGGGAGGGGAATTTGGGGTCGGTGTATTGAGTGTATGCGGGTTTGTCCGGTCAATCGAAATGCTATCAAGTTGCAGCACCAGGTTGTGTAAGGAGGGAGCAGCATGAGTCAAAAATCATATACCGAGGAGATAGTAGAGCGCAGTCGCAAAGACAGTCGCCTTCCTGCAGAGAAGTTCCGGCAAAATACCTATGACCTGTATTGCGTCCCCGTAGATGTATATAACAAGTATAAGGATGAAATCCTCCGCCTCTCCCTTAACTACCAGGAATGGGTGGCTGCGGGGGATGATAGTGTTATTCTGCACCGGGTAAATCAGCTAACCGATATAGAAATTGCCGATAAAATTGGCCTGGATGAAGATACGGTGAGAAGGATTCGCTGTATGGCGGAGTGGGACATCCCTATGGAGGTATGGCGGAATGCCGCTGAGTTTAAATTGAGGCACCGCCTAGAAAAGCCGCTGGGCTGCACTGATCGGGATATCAGGAATGAGCCCAGCTAGTTTGTAGGGAGGGCCTGCTCCCATAAATTATACTAACTTCTAAGATTTATATCTGCGGTGGAGCGGGTGAAGGGATTCGAACCCTCGACGTCTTGCTTGGGAAGCAAGCACTCTTCCGCTGAGTTACACCCGCCGAAATCATAGCTATTTTAGCCCAAAAATTGATGGCTGTAAAGGGAGCAAGTTTAACTTGAAATTTGATGCCGTAAGCGTTACAATCATTGGAAACGCTCAAATAGGTTTACGGAGAAATTCCCCCCTCAAATTTACAAGACCGATGACCTGTGTGATGATGACCTGCACTCGGTGCGTCTCTGGTTAACATTAGGTAAAAGGCCCGTGATTAAGACACAGAAGATATTTTTTGGCTGGTGGACTGTTCTGGCCTGCGGCGTTATAGGCTTCTTGGGAGTCGGTTTTGCGTCTCAAGGGTTTTCCGTCCTATTCAAACCGATAGCTGAGGAACTGGAATTAACCCGTGCCGCAACATCTGTGGCCGCTGGTGTTCAGAGC
>JACAEN010000013.1 GCA_013388845.1 Chloroflexota bacterium
GCTAACGCCCTGATATTTTTCCCCGTCTTTTTTGCTTTGCGCCTTTTTTACGACAAAGTCTTGTATCGAATTCCATTATTTGACAGGTATCTAGACAACTTGAGGAAAAGAGGTAAGCCGATAGTCGATAAATATGGCTTCTGGGGATTAGCTTTGTTTGTGGCTGTGCCCTTGCCTCTCACCGGGGCATATACGGGGACTATTTTGGCCTGGCTACTGGGCATGGATTGGAGGAAAGCCTTTCCCGCCGTTGGGCTGGGTGTAATTGTGGCTGGTATCGTAGTGCTCTTAATAACTTTGAGGGTAACCAGCGCCCTGTGAAAACGGAGTTTTCAGAGATAACTAAGATTAAATCTTAATAAGCAGTTCAGAAATGACTTTTTCCCGCGAGTGAACACAACAATCTTAGGCGTAGTCAACGATGAAAGGCTGGATACCCTTGTATAAGATACCCAGCCTTTCAGTGACTCTGACACCCGAAATATTAGCCGTAACTCCTGCTATTTCCCTATTCTGAACATCTTGGTCCCACATACGGGACATACGCCTTGGGTAGCCGGCCTGCGATTCTTCATGATTATGCTTCTGGGATTCTTCATTTCTCTTTTAGCGCGGCACTTCATGCAGTATGCTTGCATTTGTTCACCTCCCTTTTTGTAAAAGGATAAGCCATCACCACTCGAATGTCAATAGGTTTTGGTTAAATTTTCTTCAATACTGCAGAAAATCTCCATGTGCATTGTCTGTAGTTCCAATTCAGATAGAGGGTTGGGCAGATGAGGGATACTGATTCAAAAACTTGCGACCAAAACCTGCGAATAGGTGACTAAACGATTTGCCAGGCAAGTTAGGCACAGAGTTGCTGCAGTACCTGACGTGCTTTCTCACTGGCTCGAGCGCGGTGGCTGATTTGATTCTTTATGTCCAATGGAAGCTCGGCCATGGTCTTGCCTATCTCTGGAAGGAAAAAAGTAGGATCGTAGCCGAAACCATTTTCTCCCTTAGGCTCAAAGGCAATCAGGCCGTGACACTCCCCATAGCATACCTCGCATTGCCCTTCAGGAGTGGCTATAGCAATGACGCACTTAAAATGGGCTGTCCTTTGCTCCCAGGGAACACCCTTAAGTTTAGCTAAGAGAAGATTTACCTTCTCGGTATCAGTAGCAGTTTCACCAGCAAACCGAGCCGACTTAACACCGGGCTCACCATTAAGGGCGTCCACCTCCAGTCCCGAGTCGTCGGCAAGAGTGATAATTTGGCTTAATTTGGCATAAGTAATCGCTTTCAACTGAGCATTTTGTTCATAGGTGTCCCCCGACTCAGTGCCGGTTTTTGGTATTCCTTCTTCGGCCAGGGTGGTTATTTGGTAGCCAAGACCATCCAGGAGAAAGCGATATTCCCTGATTTTTCCTGGGTTGGAGGTAGCTAAGAGAAGCTTAGGCATTCCGTCGTTAGATGTTCTGAAATCTTGATGCCAGCTTCTTGGCCACTTCGGGCATGGTGGTGTATTCCATTTCCTCAAGCGGCAGGCGATGTGGTTCAAACGGACCCATTCGGCGCAAGAAATCCGCCATAATATTTGCTTGATGACGAGCCTCATCGAAAGCCGGGTCATCAAAGAGGTCACGAGGCCCGACGAGCTTGCCATTGGCAAGTTGGAAACCAAGAGCTATCACCCTGGGCGGACCATCAAAGCGGCAAGGATTGCTTTCCCGAACAGCTACTGGCATTAACGGGCCGTGATGCGAGCCTCTCATCCAGCCTTCTACTATATGTGGAGACGCAAACGGTTCCAATATTTCACCCACGGCGGGAAATTTTCCCTGGGAGCGAATGATGCAGACGGGGTCGTCCTTGCCTATGTATCTGCCAGCCATGAGAGATAATCTTTGAGTAGAGGAGACAGCAGCGATTTCCCCACCCTCTTTATGATATACCGCTTTAACAGCATAGCGACCTGGCGCGCCTAGAAAAACCAGCATATCGTAAATTTCCTCGGGAGCGTTGAAAGTGATTTTTTTGTGCTCTTTGACGTCATGGACTTCAAAGATGAAGCCAGAGTGCATATTGGAGGCGATAACCAGCCCAATAGTGTTAAAGGGGTCAGCAAATATTTTATATAGTGGCAGATTCCAAGCACCAGACGCCGTCTTATCTGCCATAAATATGACTATGGTTTCAGCCCGGCGCTCAGAGAATTGCATCTCCGCTGTTCCAGGTCCCAATCCCTTGACAGTGCCGGAGAAAGCATCGCTGAGAAGATCCTGCCCGGCACCATGTAGCTTCAAGCTCTTGGCGACATTGGTGCATTCCACAAATGTATCCCAGGCTAGCTTGTGGATTTTTTCACCGTCCTCACCCTGTTGGTGGGTCATTATCAACTGGAGGTCATCGCCACAAGCTGTAACGTGATAGTCTATGAGCAGCTTCTGGTTTTTGGCATGTTCCAGTTTTTCTTTAGCTTTTTGTATTACATCGGGGTGGCTGGAAGAATGTCCGACGTAGCCGCCGATGTCTGCTTTGATAACGCTTAAAGTTAGTTCCATTTCACCCCCCTTTGTTGTAGTTTAACAATGGAAACAGGTGAACGTCAATCTGGGATGAAGATTAGTCCCTCTTTACTGTTACCTAAAGCCTCCACTCTATTTTGGTGATAGAGTAAAGCGGTGTAAGCTGCCACCGCGGCATCACAGAGGTCGTGGTCTAAAATGTCAGAATAGGGTTTAAGACTAGGGAGAATTTCTCCTAACTTCTCTCTGAGGAAGCACATTCCTTGTTTGGTGGTTTTCCGGGGCAGGGTTTTGCCAAAGAGGCGGACTTTGCTGGCGAAGGGATAGACCTCAATGACTTGACCAGCTTGCTGCACCTCACGTTTAATCCTTGTTTTCAGCTCGATGCCACGGTAGATTAAGTCCTTGACAAAAGTTTTCTTGCTAGTGGGGTAACAAGGAATTCCATGTTGCCTCAATTCTTGGTCACATTGCCTATTTTTCCTGGGAAACTTGGGCTGGCAAAGACAAGTTTCCTCCAGACAGCACAAGCCCAGAGGCAAGCTTAAGGGGGCATCGATGGCTATTACTTGAGGTGAATAGAAATCTAACAGAGCGATGATATCTTTATCCTTAGTTAAAAAGCCCAGGTAGACAAGTTGTGATTCACTATCCAATCCTAAGCAAGCACTAGGTTTGGCTTCTGCGGAGGTTAAATCGATGCCGAAAAAAGTGGGATACTTCACAATGTTGGAGAAGACTTCTTTCCTAACCGTTTTAATATCTCTCTGGCGGCCACTATACCTGAGGCTGAAGCTTGGACTAAGCCTCGGCTGACACCGGCACCGTCGCCAGCAGCAAATATATTACCAATTTCGGTCTCTAAACAAGGGGTCAACTTTAGCCGACTGGAATAAAATTTAACCTCTATCCCGTAAAGTAAAGTATATGGAGAGGCGACGCCCGGAACTAGTTTGTCAATAGCCTGGAGCATTTCCACAATACTTTTGAGATAGCGATAGGGGAGGGCAAAGCTCAAATCTCCGGGGGTTGCCGCTTTTAAGCTTGGTTCTACAGGATTATTCTGGAGGCGAGTTTGTGTGGAGCGGCGACCATCCATTAAGTCCCCAAATCTCTGTACCAATACGCTGCCACTGAGGATGTTAGCTAGCCTGGCTAGATATTTACCATAGGCAATAGGTTCATGGAAAGGTTCGGTGAAGTTGGTGCTCACTAAAATGGCGAAGTTCGTATTTTTTGTTCTGGGTTGGATATAACCAATGCCATTGACTGTAATCACAGGGTCGGAGCCGCCTGTGGACTCCATAATCACTTCGCCTCCAGGACACATGCAGAATGTTCTAACCCGGTCATTGAAACTTCTGGAATAGAATTCGAGTTTTGATTCATACAATGTCGAAGTTAACTTCTCCATGGTTGTCATCGGTACTTCGATTCGACAGCCTACATCGACAGGGTTGGAATCAAGGCTTAGTCCAAGCCTCTCGGCTTCGGTGCATAGCCATTCTGCTCCTTCTCTCCCCGGGGCTAAGATCAAGTAGCGACAGCTTATGCTTTCACCATCGCTGGTTTCAACAGCTTTGAACACACCATCGTCAACTACAATATTCTTAATTGTTGTTCTTAGCCTTATATCTAATTTAGGTGACAGATAATTCTGCATGGCTTTTAATGTTTCGCGACAAAACTCTGTTCCTAGGTGACGCAATTTAACAGGAGTTAATGTAAGCCCGGCTGAGGTAGCCTCCCTCTCCAGCTCAGCTATGTTTCCCCCCACCCCATAAACTTTAGGAGGGGCGCCAAACTTGAGGTAGATAGAATCAACATAATCTATAAGTATTTGAGCTTGGTCAGGACCGACCAATTCCTTGAGCCAGCCACCTACTTGAGTGGACAACGTTAATTTGCCGTCGCTGAAAGCACCAGCACCTCCAAAGCCACTTACTAAGTGGCATGGGGAGCAGAGGGCGCAGCTTCCACTTCTGTTTTGAACCGGGCAAACACGAGCGTCAATTTCTCTTCCTTTGTCCAGAAGTAAAACGCCCAGACCAGCTTCACACAATTCCAGGCTAGCGAATATACCTGCGGGACCAGCGCCAACTATGACAACGTCATAATTTTTGGTCATCGCGATTCATTCCTTCATTCTGCTTTGCCCAGAGGCATTATATATAGGGGCTTAATTTGTTCCTCTACTCCAAGTACTTTCCTGACTTCTTCATCGTGGAAAGCGCCGACTTCCACTGAGGCTAACCCCAAGGCCACAGCTTGTAGATGGATGTTTTCACCTACATGTCCCACTTCCATGTGAACATATCTTTCTCCACGTCTGCTATATGTATCACAAGTTCGGTGATAAAGCGCGCAGATAACAATATTCGCCGGAGCCTGGACGATAAACTCCTGATCTAGGGCGGCTCTGGCTAAATCAGGCCGGAAATCGCCTGATTTATGCAACCTCAACGAATGAGAATTTACTATGTACTGGTAAATACCAGCTTCTAGCTCCTTCACGGATTCTTGGCCCGAGAACACGAAAATCTCTAAAGGATAGGTAGCTCCAGCGCTGGGCGCCGCCCTCAGCATTCCACTCCCAGTTATACCTTGGGCTGACCAGAGTATTTGACTCAATTGAGCCAGGTCTAGCGACTCTCCGCGATATCTACGAACCGATCTGCGTTTTGCTATTGTTTCCTCTAAGGAGATTTTGCCCTTCAACTGAGGAGCGGATAGCTTAAAAATGGTTTGCTTCATACAAGATTCTTGGCTATGCTTGGAGCATTAATATTTAACCTTTAATGACACCCATAGGAACAGCCATGGCTACCTTTTTAGAAATACCGGCTTTATGGACGACTTCTATAATTTCAGTAACATCCTTGTAAGCTTGAGACGCTTCTTCAGCTAACGAAGGAATATTTTCTGCCCTAACAGTAATGCCCTTGCTCTCTAATTCTTGAACTACATCTCTACCCCTGACACTTCGCTTGGCGGCACCTCGACTTAACACTCTTCCAGCACCATGGCAGGTAGAGCCGAAGCTTTCAGCCATAGCTCTATCGGTACCCGCGGCGATAAAGGAGCAGCGCCCCATATCCCCGGGAACAAGCACGGGTTGCCCTATTTTCTGATAGCGTTGAGGAACATCTTTGTGCCTTGGCGGGAAAGCTCTGGTAGCCCCTTTGCGGTGAACACAGACCTTAAGCTTACGACCGTCTACGGTATGTTCTTCTATTTTGGCTATGTTATGAGCGACATCATAAATCTGTTTCATGCTGAGTTGTTCAGGAGTTTTGCCAAAAACTTTGGAAAAGATTTCTCGAGCCCAGTGGGCGATGCACTGCCGATTAGCCCAAGCATAGTTAGCAGCACACGCCATAGCAGCTAGATAATCCCTGCCCTCCTTTGATTCTACGGGAGCACAGGCGAGTTGTCGGTCGGGAAGCTTTATGCCGTACTTTGATACGGCTTCCTCCATGACGCGCAAATGGTCAGTACAAACCTGGTGACCAAAGCCACGCGAGCCAGTGTGAACTAGAACCAATATCTGACCTATCTCAGTGATGCCCATGATACTAGCTATATAGGGATCGAATATCTCCTTGACTACTTGAATTTCGAGAAAATGATTCCCTGATCCCAATGTGCCAGCTTGAGGCATGCCTCTCTTCACTGCCTTGTCGCTTACCTTACCAGGGTCAGCACCACTGAGACACCCACCTTCTTCAGTAACATCTAAATCTTCTTCGTAGCCGAAGCCACGTTTTACTGCCCAACGAGCTCCTTCGACCATCAATCGAGCCATCTCTTTTTGGTCTATCTTTATTTTTCCTTCGGAGCCGAGGCCCGACGGGATATCATGGAATAGTTCATTAATAAGCTGACCAATTTTAGGTCGCACTTCGGCTTCGCTGAGATTAGTGCGCAATAATCGTACACCACAATTAATATCATAGCCCACTCCGCCAGGAGAAACTACGCCATCCTTCATATCCATTGCTGCTACACCACCTATGGGGAAGCCATAACCCCAGTGGATATCGGGCATGGCCAAGGAGTAGCCTACTATGCCAGGGAGAAAGGCAACATTAGCAACCTGCTCTGGTGTTTGTTCCTCGCGTATGGATTCCAGCATTTCGTTGCTAGCATAGATTAAGCCGGGAACTCTCATGCCAGCTTTATAATTCTCAGGAATTTTCCAGCGGTAATCATCTACTTTAATAAGCTGCCCTTGCCATCGTGTCATATCTTGGCTCCTAACTAAATATCAAATATTACTCGCGCCTTGTATCCACCTGTGTTTTCCTCTAGTGTTAACATATGATATGTAGCTGCTTTTACCCCTATCTTTATCTTATGTTTCGTGGGGTTAAAACTTTCTCCGTAACATGTAGCCTGAAGTATGTTTTCGCTCAAAGTGTTAATATCAAAGCGGCGGAATAGGATATGTTCGGCATCAAAGACATAAATGAGCTCGTTAAGCCAGTTTACAAGCAAACTATCTCTATCCTCGCTGCTCACTTTGAAATCGCGGTGTAATTTTTCCTCAATGCTTTCAGGCTCAATAATTAAGCTGAATAAAGCCAGAGCAGCGTTAGAAAAGAGCTCTTCGAGATTTGCACCATAGGCGACGATGCCCACATCAGCAGTGTGGTCAATTATCTCAAAAGCCTTTTTCATTTCTCTAATGTCCATTATACAAAAATAGCAGAGACACTACCATTTACACTTCATTCAAGCTGTTGTTACAATCAATGCCAGGACAGGAAAGCGAACATCTTGCTTATGGGTTGCCCAATTTGGCAAATTCTGAATTACCTTGTATGATTAGAGTAGCAACAGGTAAGTGTCTCCGTCAAACTTGACTTTTTTGTGTAGAAAGTTATATGGTTCTAGCAATTCAAGAAGTAGATACTAGAGGCAAGGCGAATTTCCAGCGGGCAACCCATTATAAAGAATCTGTTTGGAAGGGGTAGACGGTAATGCCCCCTCGGCATTATATGGAATATGCTCTATCTCTAGCGAGGCTGGCTTTGGGATATACCAGCCCTAACCCAGCTGTGGGGGCGGTAATCGTTAAAGATGGTTGTGCCGTGGGCATGGGATATACTCAGCCAGCTGGTTCGGAGCATGCTGAGGTTATAGCACTTCGTCAAGCTGGTGATAAGGCACAGGGTGCCACCATGTATGTTACCCTAGAGCCCTGTTGCCATTTCGGGCGTACTCCACCTTGTACTCAGGCTATAATCGACGCTGGCATTTCAGAGGTCCATATAGCCCTGCTTGACCCCAACCCACTGGTTTCAGGACGTGGTGTAAGCAGACTAAATGAAAGAGGCATCAAGACCCATATAGGTATATGCCAACAAGAGGCTTACGAAGTAAACGAAGCCTACATTAAGTACATTACCACAGGTTTACCATTTGTCGTAGCCAAATTTGCCATGAGTCTTGATGGCAAGATTGCCACCAAGACTGGTGATTCTAAATGGATAACCAAAGAAGAGGCGAGGAGGTATGTACATGTTTTGCGCCATACTGTTGACGCTATAATGGTCGGAGCGAATACTGTGATTTTTGACAACCCCCATCTCACTGCTAGAGGTTGCGGGGGCAAGGGCGGGGTAAAGAAGGCACAGCCGGTGCGTTTAGTTGTGGACAGTAAAGGAAGAGTACCGTTGAACGCCCACATTTTTGAGCCGCCAGGTGAGGTTTTGCTTGCGGTAGCAGCACCTTTTGACTCAGCAAAAAAGGAAAAATTTGTGGAGGCAGGTGCCGAAGTACTGGAATTACCAGCTAGGGAAGGTTTGGTTGATATCCTGGAGTTATTGAAGTTGCTGGGGAAACGAGGGTTTGTCACTATCCTCGTGGAAGGAGGTGGTAAACTTCTCGGTTCACTTTTTGACTATCAATTAGTAGATAAGGTACTGGCTTTCATTTCACCCATCATCATTGGCGGCTGTGAGGCTGTAAGTGTAGGAGGGAATGGCGTTGACAATATAGCTAGGGCTTTGCGCCTTCGTCGAGTTGACATCAAAAGTTTTGGCGATGATATATTAGTCAGCGGATATGTGGAGAGGCGATTACCACAGAAGACATAGGTTTTTAGGTGCATGGCATGTTTACAGGGATAGTTGAGGAGATTGGCATAGTCAAGGAGGCCCCGATTTATCGGGGAGACCGCTTAGCCTGCGAAGCTCAAAAAGTGCTTGAAGGAACAAAAGTAGGCGACAGCATAGCAGTCAATGGTGTTTGCTTAACCGTTGCCTCCTTAGAAGACCGCAGCTTCAGTGTTAATGTTATGCCTGAAACGTTACGTTGTACTAATCTTGGTAGACTTCATTACAACGACCGGGTAAATTTAGAAAGGGCATTAATCTTCGGGGGACGTCTTGGTGGTCATTTAATATCGGGACATGTTGATGATACGGGAGAAGTACTAGATGTGACGACGGAAGAAACCGCGCATATCATGAGGATTTCGGCGCCTGCTAAACTAATGCCTTACATAGTAGATAAAGGCTTTATGGCTGTTGATGGTGTTAGTCTTACTATTGTAGACTTTGATGATTTTTCTTTTGTTGTCTCCCTAGTAACTTACACCATGGAACACACTACTTTAGGAGGGAAAAGACCTGGAGACGCAGTCAATCTAGAAGTCGATATCTTGGCTAAATATGTGCAGCGCCTTAATGAGCGAAAAAGACAAATTTTAAGCTTCGAGTTCCTTAAGGAATACGGATTTGTAGGGGGAACAGATGCTGGCTAGCATTCCGGAGGCAATTGAAGATATGAGGGCAGGTAAGTTTATCATCATTATTGATGACCAGTCGCGTGAAAACGAAGGAGATCTAGCCATAGCTGCAGAGAAGATTACCCCCGAGGCTATAAACTTTATGGCTAAGTATGGTCGAGGACTGATCTGCCTTCCTATTACTGGCCAGAGGCTCGACGAATTAGGAATACCACTAATGGTTACCAATAACACCTCACGCTACTCCACTGCCTTCACAGTTTCTATTGAGGCAAAAAATAAAGTTAGCACAGGCATCTCTGCCTTCGACCGTGCCCAAACCATAAAGACGGTGCTTGACCCTGATACCAGGCCAGAGGATTTGGCCCGGCCTGGGCATGTATTTCCCATCCGAGCTAGAGAAGGTGGTGTGCTAGTACGGGCAGGACACACTGAAGCTATCGTGGATCTGGCTAGATTAGCTGGACTTTATCCAGCTGGCGTTATATGCGAGATTATGGATGAGGATGGCACAATGGCACGCTTGCCTCAACTTGAGGCTATGGCTTCTAAGTTTGACTTGAAGATAGTAACCATCGCTGATTTAATTGCCTATCGCCTTCGTCATGAAAAACTGGTGCAAAGAGTAACCGAGGCCAAGCTGCCCACCACGTATGGCGAATTTACAGCTATAGCTTATAAAAGTATTGTTGATGCTGCTGAACATGTTGCTCTGGTCAAAGGCGATATATCAAATGGTGAGCCAGTGCTGGTACGTGTCCACAGTGAATGCCTGACCGGGGATGTCTTTGGCAGTTTAAGATGCGATTGCGGTGCTCAGATTGAGATGGCTTTGCAAAACATAGCCAAAGAAGGTCGAGGTGTCTTCCTTTATATGAGGCAAGAGGGAAGAGGAATCGGGTTTCACAACAAGCTTCGCGCCTATGCCCTTCAAGATCAAGGGATGGATACTGTGGAGGCCAATATAGCTTTAGGTTTTGCTCCCGATTTGAGAGATTATGGAATAGGTGCTCAAATTTTGGCTGACTTAGGTTTGCATAATATTCGGTTGCTTACCAATAATCCCAAGAAGGTAATCGGTCTGGAGAGCTATGGCATTAAGATAATCGAGACTGTTCCTCTGATAGCCCCATCTACTCCCTACAACATCCACTATTTAGAAACCAAGCAAAAGAAGTTAGGACATATTCTAGGTATAGAGGAGGTTAAGTAATGGCTAAGCATTATGAAGGTATCTTGATAGGAAAAGGTCTTAAGTTTGCCGTGGTTGTTTCCCGTTTCAATGAGTTAATAACCACCAAACTGCTCGAAGGAGCGAAGGACGCTTTATTACGCCATGGTGTCGCTGAGGGGGACATTGATGTTGTCTGGACTCCAGGATGTCTGGAAATCCCACTCATAAGTAAAACATTAGCACAGAGTAATAAGTATGATGCCATAGTGTGCCTTGGCGCGGTGATTCGTGGTGGCACCCCCCATGCTGAGTATGTTGCCTCTGAAGTGAGCAGAGGAATTGGCCGAGTAAGCTTGGATACCGGCCTACCAGTAATACAAGGCATAATAACAGCTGATACTTTGGAGCAGGCTATCCAGAGAGCGGGAGCTAAAGAGGGTAACAGAGGCTTTGCTGCGGCGGTAAGCGCTATTGAGATGGCAAATCTGCTGAAGGCTATTCAGTGACTTTGTAAACTTTGTCACCTCGCCTTACTCTATCAGGAACTTTTATGCCCACAAGGTCACCGGGCTTGCCCTCGGTGATGTTAACACGCTCAATCTGCATAGATTCTACAGTCAGTGTCATATCTGTGGTACTGCCCTTGATATGGATTTGATCGCCTATTTTCAACGTGCCACTTAGCTCTACACCAGCTACCACAGGCCTAGCAAAAAAATCTGTTACCTTGCCAATTTCCACTTCACCCATCTTCAAATACCTCCTTTTGGATAAACATTCTACATGTTTTTCAATCAAAAATCAACATTAAGGTTCAGTTATACCTTGACAACTTGAGCTGCTAAGCTTATGATAGTAACTCAAATAAACCTAATTGGAGGTAGTGTACTATGACTGAAAAAAAGGCAGGGCAACCATACAGTCCGGAGGAGATACTCTCTTTCGACCGCATTAAGAGGGCGATGACGAGCAGGGTTTTGGACAGGATAGAAGAGTTGTGGCAAGGAAAACAGCCCTTAAGTGTCGAGCAGATGAATGAAGTGATCGCGAGTGAATGGCAGAGAGTAAAGGATGCGGTGAGGTCATCACCAGCGGCACGTGAAGCTTTCCGTAAGTATTTGGAACGCACCGTCTCTGAACAAATAGACAAGTTGATGAAAGAGGATAGAGCAGAGCTGGAATCGTTGGGTGTTGTAGAAAAGAGTTTATAAATTGATTTCACGGGACAGAGTTAAGCCAGGCAAAGAGGTCAAACAAGACCAGAATGTTGAGCAGTTAATCAAGCGCCTGGATATGTTAGATGAAAGGCTTGATAATATGGATTCCATAATAACATCACTTATAGAAAGAGTGATGGGACGGCCTCTTGTTATGGAAGTAACCTGCCCCAATTGTGGTCAGACTGTGCAGATTAATGTCACTAGTGGCGTAAGGCTGCGAGGTAAAGAATAGCCGTAGCAAGCATCGTATTTTTAATCAATGTTTAATCTCTAAGCTACCCCATGATAAGTAACCTTCTATTTCTATCATATTATCAAAGGTTTGCCCCGTTCAACTATGTTTGATACAATCGTCAGACGGGCGGTTAGCTCAGTGGTTAGAGCGCTGCGTTGACATCGCAGAGGTCACTGGTTCAAGTCCAGTACCGCCCATTTTTTAGA
>JACAEN010000030.1 GCA_013388845.1 Chloroflexota bacterium
AAGCCATTTGCAGCAGCCGGCGGGCAACTTCTGGCTCCTTGATTAACCACTTGGCAAGTTTTGCTGCACCGCAAATGTTAGCCGCGACATTAAAGGCCCCCTCCACATGACTGGAAACATTCCATGGTTCATTATCCAACCTTTCCTGCGAAGACATCTTGGAGAACTTCATCGCAAGGGGAGTAATGCCTGAGTTTCTGACATCCGGTAGTTTCAGGTTCCAGACATCCTCTTCTGTCTCTACCGCGTGGCGAGTAGTCGTCGGTGCCTGAGCAAATTCACCACTGGGCCACTTTGCCTGTAGATGCTTATTATCCTGATGCAAATCTTGTCTTAGAATTCAGGGAAGGTCAACATTATGGTGACCGCTTCTCATTTCGGGACGGCAGAATTACTGCTACAGGACAAACGCGCAAGGAGCAGAGGCTAAAGTATGATAAGAGGCGAGAAGCTGCTTTGCCGGCACGCGGCATTCGACTACTTATCATTTATGACTATCAGCTAGTGGGTGATTATCAGAAAGACCTGAGTCTTATCAGGCAAGCTACAGAAGAACTACTCACTGGGCATAAACATATCTAACATAGGCCATCTTAACCAGATTCCTTTTGAACAGCCGATTATACATTTCTGACTTTTGTGCAGTTATCTTTCGAATGCCCTGACGACCGAAGGATTTCGCATGACAAGACCTACCCATAATGCGCTATGATAATTGATGGTCATGGGCATGGCAAAGATGGACAGAAGCTCACTGCGTTCCCCTGGCGACGTTGAGGGCATACATGGCGTTGATTTCAGTGGTGCAAGGAACGCTGGGGCCAAGATATGGATCGCGAGTTGCACGATTGTCGGGGATGTACTGGTTCTAGAGGACTGTCGCCCGGCTGAGACTCTGCCAGATTCGGCGAGAAATCGCGACCGATGTTTGGCAGCGCTCCGAGAGTTCATTAGCGCCAAACAGAAGTGCGCTTTCGGACTTGATTTCCCCTTCGGCCTACCGCGCGACCTGGTGAAAGCTAGCAATTGGGAGCAGTTTGTCTTATCGTTCGGCAAACGCTATCCGGACCCTAAGGAGTTCTGGCGCGCGAGTCACTCCGCATCTGACGGCCATGAGTGGAAGCGCGTCACGGACAAGAACGACAAGACCCCGTTCTCTCCATACAATTTGCGGCTTTATCGGCAGACGTACTACGGAATTCGAGGCGTGCTTGCCCCGTTAGTGCAGCGGAAATCCGTTCATGTCCTTCCGATGCAAGGAGTGCCGCCGGGTAGCAAACCGTGGCTCTTGGAGGTTTGCCCTGCATCAACTCTAATACGGATGGAACTCCGTGTGTCGTACAAAGGTCGAGCCGAGAAGCATCCAGGAGAGAAATCACTCGCTCGAGCGATCATATTGAAGAGAATCGAATCCACCGGCGCGGTATCGATTCCTGCGCCGGCTCTGCGGGGCAGGGTCTTAGAGGATTACCACGGTGACGCTCTAGACAGTGTCATTGCCGCGTTTGCGACTTTTCGGGCGATCAAGAAACTCGCCCGGTCGCCCGTTTCCGGAACAGACGCGGATATGATCGAAGGGCACGTTTATGTATGAGTGTCCCGTGTCAGCGCCAAACCGCGAACGCGGAAGCTTGGTCGACAATCACTCATCTTGTGACATCTGGACTTCAATACGCACTCTTGCGCAGCTTCACAAGAAGTGATAAAGTTCCGGGGGACCAATCAGGTTACCGCATATTCTTTGAATCCCGTCAAGGGGATATTATATATCAATAAAGAGACTAAGGAGGCGAAACAATGGCAGGATATGTTGGGTCAATTGAGAAACAGACTCTAAGCAACAATTATTTCAGGCAAGTATTGTTTACTGGGAGGCATGCTCAGCTAGTAGTGATGTGCTTACAACCAGGTGAAGAGATCGGTAATGAAGTGCATGCGAATGTTGACCAGTTCTTTCGCATCGAGCAAGGTGAAGCAACCTTTGTTTTCAGCGGAAACGAAAAGCACCTGGTAAAAGATGGAGATGCAGTTATAGTTCCGGCAGGCACATATCATAATGTAATAAATACCTCGAAGACCACCAAGCTAAAACTATATACCATATACTCTCCCCCCAACCATCCCGACAAGACCGTGCACAAGACAAAGACTGAAGCAGAGAAGGCTGAAGCGGAAGAGCACCATTAGCAAGGCAAAGTCACTTTTTAGGGGAGTGTGCAACAGCGTAGGTGTTTGAGCTTCAGCGCCGTACGCTGGTCGCAAAGCCATCATTTGATAGGCTACGCTGTTCATTCTATACTAGAAGTGATGGCTGAAATGACCAGCGACAAGATTCTAGTTGTGGAGGATGACCGCAACCTATTGGATACCCTCAAATACAATCTGCGCAAAGAGGGTTATGAAGTAGTCACCGCGGTTGACGGCGCTGAAGCTTTGGATGTCGCCCGCAGAGAAAAACCTAACCTCATTATCCTTGATATAATGTTGCCCAAGATTAGCGGCTTTGAGGTCTGCCGCATTCTCCGTAAAGAGATGATAGTGCCAATATTAATGCTGACCGCGAAGGCCGAAGAGACGGACAAGATAGTTGGCCTTGAAATCGGTGCTGACGATTACATGACTAAGCCTTTCAGCCTGAGGGAGCTTTTGGCTCGAGTAAGAGCTATGCTTCGCCGAGCTAAAATGGTTGAAAAGCAACCAGAAGAAGCTTTGCTGAAAGTCGGTGACATTGAGGTCGACGTGGCTCGTCACCACGCTTCAAAAGGAACAACAACGCTGGAGCTAACGCCAAAAGAGTTCGATTTGCTGGCCTTCTTAGCCAGAAATAGAGGCTTCGTATTCAGCCGGGACCAGCTATTGGAGAAAGTGTGGGGCTATGATTTCGCTGGCGATACTCGAACCGTGGATGTGCATATAAGATGGCTAAGGCAAAAAATAGAGACTGACCCCAACGATCCTGAGCACCTGATAACTGTCAGGGGGACAGGTTATAAACTGGAAGGATAGACTTGTTTCGCAGCATTCAGTGGCGAATCACAGTACCATTCATGGTACTCATCGTAGTCAGTATGGGTATCTTGGGTGGCTACCTGACAAGCTTTGCTAGGAATTCCCAGCTTGATAACCTGCGTTCACATCTTGAGAAGGAAGCGAAAATCACTTCAGAGGCTGCCCTGCCGACTTTTCTTAACCAGGGCGGCGGCTTGGATGCCTTGGCTAAGAAGCTAGGGAAAGAAATTGATGCTCGCGTCACTATCATTGCAGTTGATGGTAAAGTCTTGGGCGATTCCCACGAAGACCCCCCAGTTATGGAGAATCACGCTGCACGCCCTGAGGTTAAGGATGCTCTTACCTCGGGGCTGGGCGAAAGCACTCGTTACAGCACTACCGTTAAGCAAGAAATGATGTACATTGCGGTGCCCGTAACAAATCAGGGCGAGATTCTAGGGGTAGCCAGGGTAGCACTTCCACTGGTTGCGGTCCAGAATTCAGTTAATCAAGTAACCCTAATTATAAGCCTGGCAATGGTGGTGACAACAGTACTGGCTATAGTGGCGGCTGGCCTTATCGCCCGGGTGACAACCCGTCCCATAAGGGAAGTGACTGAAGCATCGAAAAGAATTGCCTCCGGGGAACTGGAACAGAAAATCCCTGTACGTACTAGAGATGAAACGGGACAGCTGTCTCAAGCTTTTAATGAGATGTCATTGAAGCTAAATAAGTTGCTGGGAGAAATCTCTACAGAAAAGGGTAAACTGGCAACAGTTCTAGCCAATATAGCCGACGCCATCATAATGACGGACGCAGAGGGAGAGGTAGTATTAGCTAATCCAGCCTCGGAGAGACTCTTCAGTTTCCGAGTGCAGGACATACCTAAACCTTTGATAGAGGTCGTGCACGACCATGAAGCGGACGAGATACTGAAACAGTGTCTGAGAACTCACCAGACACAAACCGCCCAATTTGAATCGGTTGTTTCGAAGCGATTTCTCAGGGCCATCGCTATCCCGATTGTCGAGGGCAAGCAAACCGGCGCACTACTGCTGTTTCAAGACCTGACGGAACTAAGAAGTCTGCAGACGATGCGTCGAGAACTGGTAGGCAATATTTCCCACGAACTGAGAACCCCTATAGCTGGAATCAAGGCTATGGTGGAAACCCTGAAAGAAGGTGCTGTTGACGACAAACAGGCGGCGACAGATTTCTTATCGCGCATTGACGATGAGATTGACCACCTGACTCAGATGGTAGCCGAGCTCACCGAGCTATCACGCATTGAGGCTGGCCGCGCTGAACTCAAGATGGCATCACTGAATCTAAACTTACTGGTAGAAGAGGTCGTCGCCCAGTTGAACCCGCTGGCGCAAAGACAGCAGGTAACCATAACCACTGAACTGACCACTCACCTTCCTACTATTAGAGCTGACAACGACAGGATTCGACAAACACTGGTCAATCTAGTTCATAATGCTATTAAGTTTAACCACCCCGGAGGAAAGGTAACAGTGTCAACCAAGGCTGACGGTGAGTCCGTAATCGCTAGCGTTTCGGACACTGGAACGGGAATCTCCAAACAGGATTTACCCCACGTTTTCGAGCGCTTTTATAAAGCTGATAAAGCTCGGACCAAGGGTGGTAGCGGGCTTGGATTGGCTGTTGCTAAACACACTGTCCAGGCTCATGGTGGGAATATCTGGGTTCAGAGTGAAGAAGGTGAGGGTTCCACCTTCGGCTTTAGCCTTCCTCTCAAATCAAACCCAAGAGCGGGCAATCAGTAAAATTTAACAAATCTTTAACAAAGCCTTAAACAGGTCTTAAAGTCCAACTCATATTCTGAGAATAGATGGACAAACACGGTTTAAGGCTTTTCTTTTAAGAGGCTGGAATGAGAAAAATGCTGTTTGTCTGCGTGCATAATGCCGGGCGTAGCCAGATGGCCGAAGCGTTCTTCAACCAGATGGCCAAGGGAAAAGCAAGGGGTTTTTCAGCAGGAACTCAGCCGGCTGATAAGGTCAATCCTGTAGTGGTTGAAGCAATGCGCGAGGTCGGCATAGACATCAGCCGCCGGAAGCCTAAGATGCTGACTCTTAAGATGCTGGAGGATGCCGACAGGGTCATAACCATGGGCTGCGGGGTTGAGGGAATCTGTCCGGCGAGCTTTGTCCAGACTGAGGACTGGCAGCTTGAGGACCCGGAGGGGAAGCCAATGGAGCGAGTAAGGCAAATCAGGGACGAGGTGAAAGTCAGGGTTGAGGGATTAATCAAGGAACACGATAATGGTGAAAATTTTACATAGCTTTAACATCACCTTAAATTCACCTTAATCTCGGCAGGTTACCATTAGGGTGAGAAAGGAGGTGATAGATATGCGAAAAACAATGGCGATGGTTGCCCATGATTCCAAGAAAGATGACATGGTGCAACTGGTAAAGGCGCATAAAGAGGAACTGGCAGAAATCGACTTAATCGCGACGCGAAGTACCGGCCAACTCATACAGGAGAGAGCCGGACTGTCCGTTACGCTTCTACAAAGCGGTCCTCTCGGTGGTGACCAGCAAATTGGAGCGCTGGTGGCTAACGGAGAGGTGAACGCAGTGATTTTCCTGCGCGACCCGCTGACTGCCCATCCTCATGAGCCGGATGTTTCCGCCTTGCTTCGAGTCTGCGATGTCCATAATGTGCCGTTGGCAACAAACATCGCCACTGCTGAGGCAGTCTTGCACCTTATGGCAGAGCATCCAGAAGCATTAAGCGGGCGTCATCTGGCAGCGCAGTTCATTCAGGAATTGGCAGCAGTCCATGAATAGAGGGCCAGGGCCGCTCGCCAAAGAAACAAAACGAAGTAACAAGAATCAAAATAAGGAGAAAAGGAATTGTTTAGTAAACTAACAAGAAAATGGTTCATACTACCCCTAGCAATCATGGCTGTAGCATCAGTTTTATTTGCTGGTTGCACGAGTTCGCAGCCAACTACATCCTCACCATCTCCCATGACCGGTCTTAGTCTTTCAGGCACCATAGAAATTGACGGGTCAAGCACTGTCTACCCTATTACCGAAGCTGTAGCTGAAGAGTTCCGTAAGCTTCATCCCCAGATCCGAATAAATGTAGGCATCTCCGGCACCGGCGGTGGCTTCAAACGGTTTGTTGTCGGCGAAACCCAGATTAGTGACGCCTCGCGCCCCATCAAGGACTCTGAAAAAGAGCAGGCCGCTAAGAACAAAATAGAGTGGATTGAGATGCCTGTAGCCTATGATGGGCTTTCCGTCATGGTTAATCCTCAGAACACGTGGGTCACCTCCATGACGGTTGCGGAACTAAAGAAAATATGGGAGCCAAATTCCACGATAAAGCGGTGGAACCAGATTCGCTCCGAGTGGCCTGACCAGCCCATCAACCTTTACGGCCCGGGCACCGACTCTGGCACCTTTGACTACTTTACCGAGACCATCAACGGTAAAGAGGACGCCAGCCGGCCTGATTATACTGCCAGCGAGGACGACAATGTCCTTGTGCAGGGAATCGCTGGCGACCGGAACGCCCTTGGCTACTTCGGCTATGCCTACTACGTGGAGAACAAGGATAAGCTAAAGCTGGTAGCTATTGACAGCGGCAGCGGCCCTGTGCTTCCTTCAGAACAGACCATCAACGATGGCACCTACAAGCCTCTATCCCGGCTCATTTTCATCTATGCCAATAAGGCGGCCCTGACCCGCCCCGAGGTGAAAGAGTTTGTCCGGTTCTACATGACGGAAGGACCGAAACTGGTCTCCGAGGTAGGCTATGTCCAGTTGCCTGCGAGGTTCTACACCGAAAATCTAGCTAAAATTCAATAAGCTGAGGCAGAAGGAAATAGGATGACCTCAAGGTATCAAAGCCCTTCCGTAGCTTCAGATGGGCAGGCTCTCCCTTCCCTGAGACGGAGACAGAACCGCCTCAGGGAAGCGGCTATTCATCGTCTTCTCGTTGCCTGTGCCTTGGTGTCCATCTTTACGACAGTTGGTATCGTAGTTATGCTTGTGGTGCAAGCGGCCGGATTTTTCAAAGAGGTCTCCATTCTGGAATTTTTCACTGGGACAAGGTGGACACCATTGTTTGACCCCCAGCACTTCGGCGTTTTGCCTCTGCTGGGTGGCACATTTCTAACGGCAGCCATTGCAATCCTAGTGGCCTTGCCCATAGGTCTGGCCAGCGCCATCTACCTTAGCGAGTATGCAAAAGACAGGGTGCGCCGGGTACTCAAGCCGCTTCTGGAAATACTGGCTGGCGTCCCTACGGTAGTTTATGGCTACTTTGCCCTTACCTTCGTAACACCTCTACTCCAAAACATTTTTCCGAATATGATTGTGTTCAATGCTCTAAGTGCAGGACTCGTCATGGGAATGATGATTATCCCGATGGTCTCCTCTCTGAGCGAAGATGCCATGGTAGCCGTACCGCGCTCTTTGCGTAATGCAGCCTACGGGTTAGGAGCTACCCGGTTTGAGGTGGCGACCCGGGTGGTAATGCCTGCCGCCGTATCTGGAATAGTCGCGGCTTGCATTCTAGCCCTCTCGCGGGCTGTCGGCGAGACCATGATTGTGGCTATCGCTGCTGGCTCCACACCCAAGCTCACCCTCAACCCGCTGGAGAGCATCCAGACTATGACCGCCTATATCGTTCAAATAAGCCTGGGCGAGACACCACACGGTACGGTGGAGTACTACACCATCTTTGCCGTGGGTCTATTGCTTTTCATCATGACCCTACTGATGAATCTGATTGGCCAATGGTTCGTTAGGCGCTATCGGCAGAGGTACTAAGATGAGAAATGGCTTAACTTTTTATCGGCACCTGAAGAAGAGAAAGTTAAAAGGGAATATTCTTAGCCTTATCTTCTTGGGATCCACTATGGTCGGGACTCTTGTCTTGATTGTTCTTATTGTAGATGTCCTCAGAGATGGCGTCGGATGGTTGGACTGGCAGTTTCTAACCAGCTTCCCATCACGAAAACCTGAAGAAGCCGGGCTGTTATCGGCTCTTTTCGGCACCTTGTGGGTCATGACGTTAACAGCGCTTTTCTCTTTTCCAATTGGTATCGGCACTGCCATTTACCTGGAAGAGTACGCTCCAGACAACCGTCTAAAGCGGTTCATTCAGACAAACATTAACAACCTCGCTGGCGTGCCTTCTATCGTTTACGGGCTTTTGGGTTTAAGTCTCTTCGTTCAAGCCTTGGCCATGGGGAGGAGCGTTCTGGCGGGGGCTTTGACTCTGACCCTTATGTCCTTGCCCGTGATTATTATCGCCGCGCAAGAGGCTATCCGGAGCGTACCGGAAGCCCATCGGCTGGGAGCCTTTGCCCTGGGAGCTTCAAGGTGGCAAGTGGTGCGTAATATAGTCCTTCCTTCTGCCCTACCGGGTATCCTCACCGGGACCATCCTTGCCATGTCGCGAGCTATAGGAGAGGCGGCTCCCATGATTGCTATTAGCGCTCTGGTCTATTTAACGTTTATTCCGAGCAACCCCCTGGACCGTTTTACTGTCCTGCCGATACAGATATTCAACTGGGTTTCCCGTCCCCAGGAGGACTTCCAGCATCTGGCCGCTGCCGGTATCATCGTTCTTCTTGTTGTCCTGCTGAGCATGAATGCGGCGGCTATCTTCCTGAGGAACCGTTACCAGAAAAGGACCGAGGAATAACCATGGAGAGCAACACCACGTGTTTGGAAGTTAAGCAACTGGAATTGTGGTACGGGAATTTTCAAGCCTTGAGAGACATTTCTATGGCTGTGCCGCACAACCGGATTACGGCTATAATCGGCCCTTCCGGCTGTGGAAAAAGCTCTTTACTCCGCTGCTTCAACCGCATGAACGACCTCATACCCGGCGCTAGAGTGAAGGGAGAGGTGCTCTTTGACGGCAGGAACATCTACGCCGCCGATGTGGACCCCACCGAAGTCCGCTATCGCATAGGCATGGTTTTCCAGAAGCCCAATCCGTTTCCAAAATCGGTGTTCGAGAATGTGGCTTTTGGTCCCCGGGTTAATGGCATCACGGATAATTTGGCGGAGGTAGTGGAACATGCCCTGCACCGGGCGGCGCTGTGGGACGAGGTGAAAGACCGTCTGCACAAAAGTGCCATGGAGCTTTCCGGAGGACAACAGCAGCGACTGTGTATTGCTCGGGCGCTGGCTCTTGAGCCGGAAGTCATTCTGATGGATGAGCCGTGTAGCGCGCTCGACCCGGTAGCCACACTCAAGATCGAGGATTTGATGAGAAATCTGGCCGAGGAATACACTATTATTATCGTAACCCATAATATGCAGCAGGCGGCGCGGGTTTCAGATATGGCTGCTTTTATGATGATGGAAGAAGACCGAGCTGGCGTGCTGGTCGAACATGGTCCGACATCTCAACTCTTCACCAACCCCAAAGATAAGCGGACTGAGGACTATATTACTGGACGGTTTGGATAACCGCCCCAAGGAGGGCATATATGGAAATGAGGACAACGTTTCATAAGAAACTGAGGGAAATTCAAGACGATATCCTGGCTGTGGGAAGCATGGTTGGTAAGGCTATCCTTCGCTCTATTGAGGCTCTTAAGAACCGGGACCTGGAGTTGGCCCGCCAGATAATTGCCGATGACCAGAAGATAAATGGTAAGAGGTTTGAGATTGAGGAGAAGTGCATTGAGCTCATAGCTACTCAGCAACCCATGGCTAGCGACCTTCGCATCATTATTGCTATCCTTAATATTACGACGGAGATAGAGCGGATTGGTGACTACGCGGTGGGTATTGCCCGGATTGTAATAATGATTGGCGATGAGCCGCCCCTTAAACCTTTAATCGATATCCCTCGTATGGCGGAACAAACTGTAGATATGCTTCACCATAGCCTGGATGCTTTGATAAAACGTGACGCTGAAGCAGCAAAGAAAATCGCTACCGAGGATGACCTGATAGACCACCTATATGACCAGGTATTCCGCGAGCTACTTACCTTTATGGCGGAAGACCCGAAGACGATTACGCGAGCGACCCGTCTTATGTGGACAGCCCATAATCTGGAGCGTGCCGCTGATAGAGTTACCAACATCTGTGAGCGGGTGGTCTTCATTGTCACCGGTAAAATGGAAGAGATAGGCGCCTCGAAGTACTAGACAGAGAGAGCTTGGCCCCTCAAGGCTCAACAGTCAAACGAAAGTTAGTGAAATCAAAAAGGCTTGCTACGTTTAATAGGCAACTTCTTATCCTCTCGCTCAGTGTATAACCCCTGAGTGCATCTAAAATTTCCGCCCATATAGCCAGCGGCAAAAGCCCTCTACTTTTGATGGTAGAGGGCTTTTTGTTTTTGCCAATCTGCCCCCAGGCCGGGAGATTAACCATATACACGCTAGGTTTTCAAATACAACAAGAGAGTCTTTTGTTTAATAATGAAGCTGTAAAACAAAAAAGCACCTTAACAAGTGAATATCGGACGCTTTTAGCCTAGCGTTTGCCCTAATCAAAAAAGAAAGGGGGAAGAGTGCTAAAAGGACATTGTAGTCATTGTCATAAGATTTGGACGCTAGAAAAAGCGCAAGGCGTGTGCCAATGGTGCGGTCAAACTGCCGTCTGCCAAAACCAAAGAGCACAAACCTTGCGTAGTATCAAGTCTAGGTCAAACGGTAGAAAAAGGCAAGCCGAGCATAACAGTAACGGCTATGACCAGCTACAAGGGGAATGGCTAACCTACTATCAGGTAGCCTCACGGTTCAGCCAAAAGGCACAGGCGCAGGATAGAGAAGACTTACTACACGATATAATGATAGCCCTTGCCGATGTAGCTAGGAACAACGGACACAAGCCCTTTACCGAGGTAGCGATGTATCGGGTAGCAAGCGTTACCGTTACCCACTACTGGAGAGCACAATACAGGCTAACTAACGGACTGGACTGCGGTAGCTGTAGCAAAGCGCAAAGGCAAAAATGCCGTAAGGAATGGCTATACTCGGATTGCCCAAAGGCTGTTAAGCTGGGGAGCCTAGACAAGCCTATTGCCGATGATGACGGTAACCTAACCGAGCTTGGAGAGTTGATAGCCGATGACCACGCAATTGACCTTGACGCTTGGCTAGACGCCGATACCTTTTTAAGTGGTTGCCCACAAAGGCTTATCGCCATAGCCCGTAAGATAACAAGTGGACAAGTCCTTACTCAATATGAGAGGCTTTACCTTTACCGATTTAGAAAACGAGAGCAAAAGAGGCTAATTGAATGATAACGATTTAGTCCTAAATCCCCATATATATAGTGGGAGTGCCGATTATGCCAGCGGGGTGCGGGTAATCGGTATCTCACTAATAAGGCACTCGGTAGCCTTGCCCACTACTGAGACAAGCCAAAGGGGGTGAAGGACATAGAACAACTTAATATCGTGGGCAAGCGTTCAGGCGATGGCTTTGTCGCTCATAAGGCGATGCTGGTAAGCGCCTTGTCCAGAGCGTTAGCCGAAAGGGTAATGCTTATGGACTTTACCATCGGGCGCAAAGGCTTACTCAGTTACCTCAAAGCTCTGGCAGGCTCAAATGTCGTTCGCATAGTGCCTGCCTCTGTTAGTGCTAGCGGGTCGCAGGCTAACGGACATAAGAGGCTTAAGGTTATCTGCGGAGTTAATACCAGTTACCTATCCGACAATGATTGGATAGGCGAGAAAACGCCTCTTACCCTTTATAAGGTTAGGGTAAGCCCAAATAACACCGTCAAGCCCAACATCGGAAGCCTGGAGCTAGCCGAGGCACTCAATAGAGTGTTACCCTTTACTGCTACGGATGACGCTAGACCAGTTCTCCAACGCGTCAACTTTGAGGCGAAAGAGGGTAAGCTC
>JACAEN010000002.1 GCA_013388845.1 Chloroflexota bacterium
AAAGAGCACTTCTTTTACTGGCGCATCTATAATCAAGTCGTGGGGAAAATTCCCAAGGCCAGTGATGATGAAATTAGCTGTCCTTGCTGCGGAGCAGGCATGGGCATGTACCACTGCCCCACCTGCGGCTTCTCCCGCCCATTGAAGGAATGCCTTTAGAGGTTCTCCACAGAACTTGCCCTGAGCGCTATGAGATTGCTTCGTTTTGCTTGCAATGATGGGTAAGAGGATTAGCCTTTTATCTTTACGGGGATGCCGGAGACCATGAAGTAGACTTCGCTGGCATGTTGGGCTAGAAGTTGATTAGCTTTGCCCAGGAGGTCGCGATAGATTCGTCCCAGCTTGTTATCCGGCACCAAGCCTAGACCTACTTCGTTGGAGACCACTATAAAATCGCATTCATGCTTAGCAATGCAGTCAAGCAAGTCTTCCATCTCAGCCATGACCTGGGTTTCTGCTTCGGAGATTGCTTCGTCGCTTTCGCCCTCGCCTTCATCCTTTCCCGTCAAGGGAGAGGAAAAGGGGTTCCTATCTTCTTTAGTTAGGATATTGGAGACGAGCAGAGTTAAGCAATCAAGAAGGACTACATCTGCATCTTTAATCTGGCCTTTCAGTTTTTGACCCACCTCGATATCAACCTCCAAGGTTCGCCAATTCTTAGGACGCATCCTTTTATGCTCCTCAATCCTTGAAGCCATTTCTTCATCAAGGGGCTCTCCAGTGGCGACAAAGAGCACGTTCCTTCCGAGTTTTGCAGCCAGGCTTTGCGCAAACCTGCTTTTGCCGCTACGAGCTCCGCCAAGGATTAAGGTGAAACTTTTAGCCAATCTCCCTCCGAATGTCATTTTGAGCCCTAAGGCAAAGAATCTCTTGTAGACCTTTTGCGTAGCCTGTTCTGAGCAAGATTCTTCGGTCGCTTCGCTCCCTCAGAATGACAATAGGGGGAAAACTCAGAATGACAGGAAGCGAAGGGCTCAAAGGCCTAACCAACAGGCGCCTCCTAATTCAGCAATTATAAAGGCTAGAATGAGCACGACTACCTCAGCAAATTCGTTTATAGCCCCATAGTTGTCCCCGGTAAGCCCTCCAAATCTGGAACAGAGATATTTTGAAACCGCCCAGAGGATAAGGAAAAGCGCCGCCAGTAGCGCTGCCCCCCACCAGCTGAGCAAAGCTAATGCTATAACTAAGGCAAATATCGTTGCCTCTGCCATCCCTTTCCAATTTGCCCCCTGCTTAATAGCCCATCCCATTCCTTCTTTCTTGGCTGGGGGGAAGGCGGAAATAGCATAGACAATTCCCCAGCGACTCAGGAGAGGCATGAGTATAAGGGCGGTTGCTCGCAATCCTTCGGGCAGGGCGACTAGTGAGGCAAACTTGGCCAGAATAAGGCAACATCCCCCAACTACTCCAAACACGCCTACTTGAGTATCAGCCATGATTTTTAATTTATCGGAAGCCGAGCTTCTGACCACGAGCCCATCACAGGTATCAATAAAGCCATCGAGGTGTAGCGCTCCCGTAAGGATTACTAGAGCAATAACAAGTAAGATGTTCACTACAATGGAAGGCAGAAATAACCCCAGCAGGTAGTCAAGCCCAAATAGCACTAAGCCAAAAAAGAGCCCTATTACGGGGAAGAAACTTATTGAGTGTCCTAAATTCTCAGCACCATACCCTCGATAGCGGGGCGGGGAGGGGATTATGGTAAGAAGTTGCCAGGCAATCCAGAATCTCATTTAAGTTAAATCCCAAATACTAATCTCTAAACTCTAAACAAATCCAAAATTCGAATGCTCTAAATTCTAGGCCCTCATGTTTTATTCATTGGTTTTTTTGGTTTTGGTATTGTTTAGCATTTCGTGCTTAAGATTTCGTATTTTCATGTTGACTATAATGTTTAATGCTTCTCCTTGCTGACGCCAGCTTCAGTAAAAGTCGCCATTTCAGCCAAGGTTTTCACCGCTGCCTCCACAATCGCTATGCCCAACACTGCCCCGGTTCCCTCGCCAAGGCGCATCTCTAGGCTTAGAAGAGGAGTCAATCCCAGGTGCTGCAATAATATCTTATGCCCGCTCTCGGCAGAAAGGTGGGCGGCGATAAGATAATCCTTCAACCCCGGTGCAAGTGCGGTGGCTATGAGCGCAGCAGCCCCTGAAATGAAGCCATCAATGACCACAGGTATACGATGCCCTGCTGCCCCAAGCATAACCCCTGCCAGCCCGCCGATTTCAAAGCCACCAACTTTGCTTAACACATCTATGGGGTCTCGAGAATCAGGCTTGTTGATATCCAATGCCTTTTGAACCACCTTGACTTTGTGCGCCAGTCGCTCATTATCAAGTCCTTCACCCCGTCCGGTGACCTTTTCTGCCGGTTCACCCGTAATAGTAGCAGCTATGGCACTGCTGGCAGTGGTATTGCCGATGCCCATATCCCCGGTGCCTACGATGTCGAGCCCTTTAGCTATCTCGGCCTCTACTACAGCGATCCCAGCCTCAATGGCATCTAGTGCCTGCTGCCTGATCATAGCTGGACCTTTGGTCATGTCCTTGGTACCAAAATCTATCATCTTGCAAACGAGATTGGGATGTGGCTCAAATCCCCCGACCACGCCCATATCAACCACGACGACGCGAGCACCAACCAAGCGGCCGAGGACATTTATGGCAGCACCACCATTGAGGAAGTTGAATACCATCTGCCTCGTTACTTCTTGGGGATAGAGGGTCACTCCTTCTTCTACCACACCATGGTCAGCAGCCATGGTCACAATAACTTTGTGTTTGAAACCACGAATTATCTCGCCCTTAATACCAGCTATCTTGATGGACAGCTCCTCAAGCCGTCCTAAGCTCCCCCTTGGTTTGGTTAATTCATTCTGTCGAGCTTGGGCGGCTTCTATCGCCTTACTATCTAGGGGCTTTATATGCCTTAGCACTTGCGATAAAGAATTGTTCATTTATGCTCCTTTTCTATTTCCTTGCCAAGGAACGGCTTAGATAGCGAGCCTCGGAGTCGGGATAATGGGAGATGTCCGCTTGGCGTAGCGCTTCCATGACTCCCGCCTGCCGTGATAAGGGTGGTAGGCAATTTATTAATGGGGTGGGGATAGACGCAGACTTGGGCTCCGTAAACCTTCTTGATATTCGGCGCTGTGAGTATGTCGGCTGGGGTGCCTTCGGCGTGAACTTTCCCGCCATTGAGCATGACCATCCAATCGCAGTATTGAGCAGCTAAGTTCAAGTCATGTAAAGCAATAATAATGGTTAAACTCTGCTCCCGGCACAGGCTCTTGACTAGGTTGAGAATCTCGACTTGATGGTTTATATCCAGATTGGCAGTGGGCTCGTCAAGGAGCATCGCCTTGGGCTGCTGAGTTAGTGCCCGCGCGATAATAAGCCTCTGCCTCTCCCCTCCTGAGAGCTCGCTTACTCTGCGCTCAGCGAAGGATTGGGTATGCGTTGCCTCCATGGCTTGCCAGGCGATAGCCAGGTCATTTCCTCCCTCGTAGCGAAGGAGCCCGAGGTGAGGCGTTCGTCCCATAAGCACCACTTCAAAAGCCGTGAAAGCCCCGGGCAAAGCCGGGCTTTGCGGCACCGTGGCAACGAGGCGAGCCAGTTCGTCTCGCTTAATAGTTTTTATATCACGGCCGTCAATTAAGATACGCCCGGAGAATAGGTCTATTACCCGAGTCATTCCCTTGATTAATGTTGACTTCCCCGAGCCATTGGGGCCGACCAGCCCCAGTATCTGGCCAGGCCTGGCCTTCATACTTACATTGTGCAAGATGGCTCGATGGTCGTAGCCCAAGCTGACATTATCCAGCTCAATCATTCTTGCTACCTGGTCCTCTCATCATTTTACCTATTCTCTTGTCATTCTGAGCCCCGACTTGTCGGAGCGAAGAATCTCAAGACCCTTCCCTTCGTTCAGGGTGACAGGCAAACAATTCAGAAGAAAGCCAGCCCCTTTCTTCTGCGCAATAGATAAAGAAAGAAAGGTGCTCCACAGAAAGCAGTAATTATTCCTACCGGGATCTCCGTAGGAGGAATTATGGTACGGGCTAAAGTATCGGCCAGGGTGAGGAAGATGGCGCCAACCAACGTGGATAGAGGGAGCAAAAACCGGTAGTCTGCCCCCCAAATAAGTCTCACTGCATGAGGGATGAGTATGCCGACGAAACCGATAAGGCCAGTGAAGCAAATCGCTGAGGAAGTAATAAGGGTGGCAGCAGCCAGGAGTATGAGTTTGACTCTTTCCACATTGATGCCCAGTTGTTGGGCCTGCTCTTCGTCAAGCTGCATAACATTGAGCGGTCGGGCATGAATCCAGATGACTACAAGGCCCGCTAATACACAAGGGAGGACCGTCCACACCTCAGACCATTTAGTTAGGTAAAGTCCACCCAGCAGCCAAAATACAATCCCATGTAGTTCTTCACCGGAAACGGTCATGAGATAGGATGTGATGGAGGACAGAAGAGCACTTAGAGCTACTCCAGCCAGGATAAGCGTGGTGGCGGGCAGGGTTTTGCCGACACGGGCCAGCAAATAGACCACAGCCACGGCGCCTATGGCACCAATAAAGGCAAATAATGGCACAGCCCCAAAAGCCATCCAGGCTAATGTGAAAGGAGTAAGTATGGCAATGGTAGCCCCCAGTCCAGCTCCTGAGGCTACACCTAAAAGATAAGGGTCAGCCAGAGGATTACGAAACAGTCCTTGATAAGTAGCTCCAGCTACTGCCAGGGCGGCTCCGACTAAACCTGCCAGAAAGATGCGTGGCAGCCGGATATCCAGAATTATCGTTTTCAGAATTTCCAGGCTCAATGGCGCTCCAAAAACTTCGGGCGGAGAAACGGTGATGTGAGCGAAGGGCAGTTGAGAGAGAAGGACTTGGAAGGTAGTGGCAAAGGGTATGTGAACGCTGCCCACAGTGGTAGCGAACACGATTACCAGCACCAGCAGCGCTGCCAGCAACAGCAAAGAGTAAACCCTGCTTTGCCAGCGAATCCCGATTCCTTCGGGATAAGGGATAGCTTGTTCAATAAACACCTCAGTTGTAGTACGTGCCATCTTCCTTTGAAATTCTAATTTCTAAACTCTAAATGCCGATTTCATCGAGCATCCTCGTCGAAGTCGGGACAAACCCAAAATTCCAAATTTTAATACCAAGACTCGTTTGATTTGGATTCTGGTCATTCGATGAGAGTAACTAATTTTTTCCTTTCTTTTGCTTAGGATTTCGAATTTTATGCTTAGGACTCGTCATTCTTGCCCTGTCATTTTGCATTTTCACTTTTTCCTTTTGATTTTTCTCCTAGTATTCGATGCCTTTCCGACTTTTTATCCCTTTAGTGTAAGGGTGCTTTACTTCTTTAACCTCGCTGACCAAGTCTGCCTTTTCCATAATCTTTTCTGTAGCGCCCCGACCGGTTAAGACCAGCTCTAACTTTTCGGGCTTTGTCTCCAAAAGAGAAAGAACCTCTTCTTCCTTCAGAAAACCGTCGCGCACAGCAATGTTTATCTCATCCAGCACCAGCATATCCCAGGATGGGTCCTGAAAGAGCTGCTTAACAAATTCCAGCTCCCTGGAGCATTCCTGGCGGACATCGGCAGGATTAAGTTTCTTGTCGAAGTGAGGATGTTTCTTGGCGAACAGGAAAGTTTTTATCCCCAGCTTTTCCAGGGATTTATATTCACCGTATTCGAATGCCTCAGGGTCTTTAAAAAAAGAGACGAAGCCGACCTTGAAACCATGCCCGGCAGCGCGAACTGCCTGACCGATAGCGGCAGTGGACTTTCCTTTGCCGGTTCCGGTGTAAACCTGGATTAAGCCTTTATTTTTCATCTTGTCTCGGCGTCACACTTCAGGAAAAACCTTGACCTGCCTAATCCTCAGGCTCCTCAAATACCTCGGGGTGAATGAAATAGGCAAACCACTCCAAGCCCTTGACCAGTCTGGGACCAGGCCGCTGGACTAAGTCATCATTGCATGTGAACACCCTGTTAGTTTGTCTTGCAGTGGTACTCTCAAGTTCGGTCGCATTCAGCGCCCAGTCATAACACCATACGCTGGTGATAATTATTTCAGGATCACAGGCAAGGACATACTCAAGTTCGATTATTGGATAGCCCGTGAGATTCTGACAAATGTTGACTCCGCCTCCCTTTTCAATTAGCTCATGGATAAAAGTCTCGGAGCCAGCAGTCCACAGCGGGTCATACCAGAGCATATAAAACACCCTCGGCCTTTCTTCCAATTGTGAGGTTACATCAGTTACTGCTTTGATGTTGCTTGCCATTTCCGATGTAAGAGCGGCAGCCTCTTGTTCCTTATCGGTTATCTCCCCTATTCTTCTGATGTCATTAAGCAGGTCATTCAAATCGGTAGTCTTTATGCCAAATACTGTCAAACCCAGCCCCGCCAAAGTGTAGACAACCTCAATAGGGTTGCCATACCCAGCCAGTATGAGGTCAGGGTTAAGCGCAGCTATCTTCTCTATATCTGGCATGGCATAGTCCCCCACTTTCGTCTTGTTCAGAGCTTCGGGTGGATAGTTGCACCAATTGGTTACTCCCACCACCTTATCCCCCAGACCCAGGGCAAACAGAATCTCAGTGTTAGAGGGAGCCAGAGAGATAATTCTCTGGGGCGTTCCGTTAATGGCAACCAACCTGCCGAGGTCATCAAATACATAGTTTACTGGTGTCTGCGCGCCACAGCTACAAAGTGTCAGAACAAGCAAGATGCTTAAAAGCACTAGGAACCAATTTATCCCTCGAACAGAGATTTGCTTATAAAGCTTTTTCATGCAGGTCACTGCGCCTCCTTTTATACAAGATTACTTTAATTTATACAAGTGGACTTGTTTCTCCATTCTAAATATTGCCGGACAAAATGTCAAGGGTTTTTCGGGGGTTATTTTGAGAAATTTTTGCAGTTCAGAGGGCTATGCGATAGGGGAGAAAGGATTTTCTATCCTTTCCTTAGGTCAATAATCTGGTAATCCAAGTTTTCCTCTTCCAATCGCTGCACTAGAAGTGTGACCTTGTCCTCACTACAGACAACCAGGCATGGTAAGCCGCAGTAAGCTGCCTCTATGGCTGCTTCCCGAACACCATGAACGTAATCAGGCTTTACATCTATCTGCTTCAAGGCTACCAGTGCTTCTGTGCCCAGCGCCCCCACCAATCTCGCTTTCTTTATTGCCTTCTCCAATCGGGCAAGGTCAGTGCTCCGGGAGCCGCCATCCTGCACATTGGGCACCTTGCCTATGGTTACCTTGGCGGGCTCGAGTTTTATTACCCCTTCAATGTCACGAATGCCGACATCTTGCCCTTTTTTAGCCTCAGTTACAGCTACTCCTTTGGCTCCTTTATTGCTCATGACATTCGAGGCGAAGAGCAAGCCGTCTTTCATATATAGCGATACCCGTTGGCCAACAGATAAGTCGCTATCAGCTATGGCAGTGGTAGTTGAGATATCAGCTACGACTTTGCTCACATACCAGGCATAACTATGTAGCTGCCGGGACATCTGTAAAATCCAATCTACACCCTCCTTGGTTACCTTATAGCGGGAGCGACCCTGGGAGCTCAGCCAGCCATCTTTTACCAATTCTCTTATGTATTCGGAGACTGCTTGTGAAGTGATGCCTAATCTTGAAGCGATGTCCTTCTGTTGTATGTTAGGCTGGTGTGCGGCTATTTCCACCATTATTTGAAACTTAGTAGCCAGATTTTTGCTCTTTAGTATCTGTGCCATGTTCACCATTATACCACTTACTAACCAAGCTATAGTTACAGCATAAGTCATTATGATTATCTCTCCCCCTGGTGGGAGAGAGAGTTAGAGTGAGGGGGAAATTCACCCTCACCCAGGCCCTCTCCCTTCGAGGGAGAGGGTTTTATACGAAAGATTAGCAAAGCGAGCTGGGGCAAACGCCTCTCAATATGCATCTATGGCAGCGAGGCTGCCGAGCGCGGCATATCTTTCTGCCATGCTCTATCATATGGATATGGAATTGATATACCTTGGCTGGCGGGATTTGTTCCTGAAGCAAGCTATGCGCCTTCTCTATGGATACTTTGGAATCAATCAGTCCCAATCGTTTGGCTACCCGGAAAATATGGGTATCCACCGGGAGGGATGGCTTCCCCAGGGAAAAGAGCAGCACGCAGCTAGCTGTCTTATGTCCGACACCGGGCAGACGCATTAAATAGGTTTCAGCTTCAGCCATAGTCTTTGATTTGAGGGAATCCAGGCTGATACGACCTTGCTCCTTTTCGATTTGCTCCAGGACCTGCTTGATTCTAGCGGCCTTTATTTGTGATAATCCTCCGGACTTAATGACCCCGGCGATATGCTCTGTGGGAGCCGAGGCTACAGCTTCCCAGCTAGCGAAGCTGGCTTTAAGAGAGGCAAAGGCTCTTCCCGAATTGGCGTCCGAGGTATTCTGAGACAGTATGGTTCCTATGAGCACATCGATAGGGTCCCTGTCGGGCTGCCATTCTTTAGGGCCATATTCCTGCTCTAAGAGCTCAATGACTTCTTCAATAGCCATTGGCTCAAAAATATCATGTCGCACTTGCTGATGCAAAGATGCCTTATTTTGAGTCCTCGCTAGAGAGCGTACAGTCATTGCCAGCGACTGTAACACAGAAGTCATTGCGAGACACAGCAGTGCCGAAGCAACCTTGGCGGGGCTGTTGAGACGGAGATTGCCGCGCCCCGACGTGTCGGGCTCGCAATGACAAACGAAGATATGGAACATTTGCGGCAACCTGGGTGAATGAGATAAGATAGGCGTCTGCAAAACGAGGGATGAATATGACTCTTGTCGAGAAGATATTAGCTAAGAAAGCTGGGAAGAAAGTAGTGAAGCCCGACGAAATTGTCGAGATCTCTGTGGACCGGGCTATGATACACGATGCATTGGGTGCGCATACAATTGCTCGGTTCCGGGAGCTGGGTGTAGAAAAGGTCTGGGATCCCGCAAAAATAGTAGTAGTGCTGGACCACTATGTGCCTAACAAGGACATCGATACCGCCAAAAAATGTCTTAATATCAAGAAATTTGTCCTCGAACAGGGCATAGAAAACTACTACGAAGTTGGTAAGGGGGGCATAGCCCACCAGGTACTTGTTGAGAAGGGGCATGTGCTGCCAGGAATGACGCTTGTGGGCGTGGACAGCCATACTACAACATCGGGGGCAATGGGGGCGTTTGCCACCGGGATTGGCGTTGATGAGATGGCTGTGGTCTTCAAAACAGGAAAACTATGGGAGAGAGTCCCGGGCACCATCAGAATAAATGTGGAGGGCAAGCTCAAGCCTCCCATAATGTCGAAGGATTTGATGCTTGTTATACTGAAGCGGTTGGGGATAAGCGGTGCTTTGTTTAAATCTCTGCAATATACCGGCTCAGCCATAAGAGGGATGAGCATTGAGAGCCGTATGGTGTTGACCAATATGGCTATAGAGTCGGGGGCTACTAATGGCATCATCGAGCCTGACCAGAAGGTGATAGACTTTTTGAAGGCTAGAATGAACCAGCGCTTTGAAGTTGTTCACAGCGACCCGGACGCAGAATATGCGGAAACACTGGAGTTTCACGCTGATGATATTAAGGAGCCTATGGTTGCCGTGCCGCCGAAGCCCTCCAATGCTGTGGGAGTTACTGAGGTTGAAGGAACCAAGATTGACCAGGCGTTCATAGGCACGTGTACTAATGGACGTCTGGAAGACCTTCGGATTGCGGCCAGAATACTCAAGGGTCGGAAGGTGGATAAGTTTACCAAGGTTATCGTCATACCAGCTTCGCAGGAAGTCCTTAAGGCTGCTCTGGCGGAGGGGTTGATAGCGACATTTGTGGAGGCTGGGGCTGTGGTTGGTCCGCCCACCTGCGGTCCGTGTATGGAAGCGCATATGGGCATACTGGGACCGGGCGAAGTTTGCATAAGCACGGCCAATCGTAACTTTCAGGGTCGGGTCGGAGATGTGACGGCCAAAATATATCTGGCATCACCAGCGACTGTGGCAGCGTCGGCGTTAAAAGGCAAAATAAGCGACCCACGGGAGTTTTTCTAGGAGGCATGAATGGAACTCAAAGGCCGTGTCTGGAAGTTTGGCAAGGATGTGGACACCGATGAGCTCTTTGCCGGCAGGTTCATTATGGGCGGTGACGAAACAAGCCAGAGCCAATATCAAGAGTTTATCGCCAGAAGCGGGCTGAGCGATGTTGGGCATCGTGAGAATGTGCCTAAGGGGTTCCTCGCCAAGGTTAGGAAAGGGGACATTATAGTTGCTGAAGAGAATTTTGGCATTGGTTCCAGTCGGCAGCAGGCTGCGGAGACTCTGAAGTTCAAGGGCGTCCAGGCTGTGGTTGCCGACTCCATCCACAGGATATTCTTCAGGAATTTCTGGAACCTGGGCTGCCCGGCTATAGACTTACCGGGGATTTCCGCTGAATTTGAGACCGGGCAAGAGATAGCGATTAACCTGAGGCGAGGGACTATCAAGAATCTCACTACGGGGAAGCGGTTCGAGTTTCGCTTGATAATTCCAACGTGGTTTATAGATATGGTGGAAGCTGGGGGTCTAATTCCCTACCACAA
Organism: Chloroflexota bacterium; assembly: GCA_013388845.1. Taxonomy (GTDB): domain Bacteria; phylum Chloroflexota; class Dehalococcoidia; order GIF9; family AB-539-J10; genus RBG-13-51-36. The sequence goes on from JACAEN010000002.1 coordinate 10,623, forward strand.
ATCCCTTCATAATGTAAAAAGCAAAAATCAAAGCGCAAAATGACAGAGGGGCAGTAAATAAAAAACTAGAATGCAGAAAGCAAAGATGCAGGAAAGGTATGTTGCATTTTTAGATTTTGCGTTTTGAATTGTCATTTTGATTTTTGAATTTCGATATTGTTTAGGCCCTAGCGCTTGGAATCCAGGGTTTCTTATTCTCGTGCTCTTTGATTTATGATAGTCTATCCTTGAGACTTCGATGCGCAAAGTAGTTTTGGATATGGACCCGGGCATCGATGATGTCCTGGCTTTGATTCTGGCGTTAAAATCGCCTGAAGTTCAAATTTTGGGCATCACCACGGTGGCTGGGAATGCTCCTGTGGAGATGACCAGCGCCAACGCTCGCCGGGTATTGAAATATCTGGGCGCAAGCAGCATCCCGGTGGCGGCGGGGGCAGCAAATCCTTTGAATCGCCCGCTAGAAGATGCCTTAAGCTACCATGGCCCGGATGGACTCGGTAGCTGCGGCTTGCCATCACCCCGGACTCCACTGTATCCCGCTAAAGCCTGGGATTTCCTTGCGCGCTTGGTTCTGGATGCTCCTGGCGAAATTACCCTAGTAGCCACAGGACCTCTGACCAATGTGGCTCATGCTTTTGAGCTGCATCCTGAACTGCCCGCACTTTTGACAAGGGTGGTTCTCATGGGAGGCGCTTACACTCTTACGCCCTATGGCAAAGGGAATCGCACTCCCTTTGCTGAGTTCAATATCTGGCAGGACGCTGAAGCTGCGCATATAGTATTCAACTCTGGGGCGGACATCTTTGCTGTGGGGCTGGATGTCACCATGGATCCGGCAGCTTGCCTGAATAGCCAGTATTTGAAGCAGATTAAGATCAGGCGGACACCGGCTGCACGTCTGGTAGCTCAACTGGTAGAATACGAGGTAAAATACCACGGATGCTGTAGAATGCATGACCCAATAGCTTTGGCCACGCTGCTGGATGCTTCTGTGCTCGATTTTATATCGGCAGGGGTCGAAGTAGTCGTAGGAAATGATTGGGATAGAGGAGTTACTCGTATTTTGTTCTCTGGCGGCTCTCAATCAATACACGTAGCCTCGGCTGTGGACGGGCCGCGCTTTCTAAAGCTGTTTCTATCTCGCATACTGGAGGAGTAAGATGGTCAGCTTAGTAGTATGTGGCGCTATAAACTGGGACATTAGCTCCTTTGTGGAGCGGCTGCCAGTACCCGGGGAAAAGGTTATCATAAGACAAATCACTCGTGTATCGGGAGGGACGGGTGGCAATGTAGCTGTGGCGGCAGCGCGGGTTCTTGGGGCGAAAAAAGTGGCTATGATAGGCGCTCTGGGGAAGGACGACATTGCTCGCCAGCAAATTGCTATCCTGGAAGACGAGGGGGTCAGCACTGAGGGAGTTCAGCAAATTGCCGGAGTGGAGTCGGGGCAGGCTTATATCCTCATTGACCAAACTGGGGAGAATGTTATTGCTAACCATCTGGGGGCGAATGGCAGGCTGGCTGTGAAGCACCTGAATAAGCCGAAGGTAAAGCAGCAGCTACAGGAATGTCGAGGTATTGTCCTCACTGACCCGCCGCTTAAGGTGGCAGCAGAGCTAATCAACCTGGCAAAGCAGCGTGGTATCCCTGTATTGTGGGACCCGGGAATTCTGGTATACCAGGACCGGAAGGCGATGCAATCTCTGGCTAGAGAAGCCGAAGTCCTCTTCTTAAATGAGACAGAGACGAGTGCTCTGTTGGGAACTTCCGAGTTAAACATGAACTTACGGAAGCTAAAAAAGTTGGGATTCCGCAATAACGTGGTGCTCAAACTTGGTGCTCAAGGAGCAGCCATGCTTGAGCCGGCTAGCAGTATGGTGACAGAAATTCCGGCCTTGCCTCTCAAGAAGCTCGGTTTAGATGTAGTTAACACGGTGGGTTGTGGAGATGTCTTCGCCGGGGTCTTTGCTGCCTACCATGTTATGGAAAGCAGCCTCGAACAATCGCTTCTCATGGCCAGCGCCGCCGCCGGTCTTAACGCCACCCGACCGGAAACCAGAGGCAGCCCGGACCGAGCTAAATTAGAAGAAGTGATAAGCCGTAGCCGCAATCTGGGCTTCGCGGTTCGGGAGTGCAGGATGCTGTGAAATGCCCGCTTTCGGCTTGAAGTGATTCACACTTTGTGCCACCTCTCCGCTATTATTCAGCAACCTCGACAATTTTATTCCTGCTCTTAACGCCGCTGAGGATTCTGACTTGGCTTTTGGGAACGCCGAAGCGCTGCGCCAGTAACCTGATGACCGCCTGGCTGGCTTTGCCTTCTTTGGGCGGCTCTTTGACCTTGACTATGAAGCTATCGTCTTCCTGGCTAACCTCTTCGGTTTTGGAATTGGGCTTTACCTTAACCTGGATTTTCATCTACTATCTCTCCCCACATTCCCTGATCGTGAAATTCGATAAGCTTCACAGGCGTTATTTCGTTGGTCAGGGACTTTTTGCTGCGGGCGAATACCCTGATATAGTTGCTGGTCAGCCCCGAATGTACGCCGCTGCCGGGGCTGGTCCCGACTTCGCCGAGGATGCTCGCCGAGGTTGGCATTTCCTTCTCCCATAAAACCGGCATAGTTTGCCCTAAAAACTGCTCGCAAAAGCGGCGCCGGGAGCTCCGGGACAATTCCAACATCCGCTGGTTGCGCTGTTTCTTAACTTTGTCTTCTATCTGCCCGGGCATCCTGGCGGCTGCTGTCTGAGGACGAGGTGAGAAGGGGAAGACATGGATGTTGGCGAAACCCGCTTGCTGGCAAAAGGAATAGCTCTGCTCAAACTCTGCATCGGTTTCCCCCGGGAAACCAACCATGATATCTGTGGTGATGGCTGCGTCTGGCATCATCTCCTTGATTAGGTCTATTGTTGTCTGATATTGGTCCAGAGAATAGCTCCTCTTCATCCTTTGCAGCACAGTCTCGCTCCCACTTTGCAGAGCCAAGTGGAAATGCCGACAAAGCCTTTCATCGTGCCACAAGGCAAGAAATTCCGGGGATATTTCCGAAGGCTGCAAAGAGGAAAGACGCAATCTCTTGATGTCGGTGTCGTGGAGAATACGCTGTACCAATTGTTTGAGGTCAATACTAGGTCCTTCGCTGCCGCTCAGGACAGCGTCTTTATAGCTGCCAACCTTCGTCCCGGTGAGAACAACTTCTTTGTAGCCCAGAGCCACCTTTTGCTTAACTTCGTCAATTATCTGGGCAGCGGGCAGGGAATATTCGCGGGGTCTTACTCTGGGCACAATGCAATATGTGCAGGGGCCATGACAGCCATTCTGAATCTTTATCAGGCTGCGGGTCCTCGAGGCGGCAGCAATCGGCAAGATTGCTTCGCTACGCTCGCAATGACGTAAAGGGGTCCTCTCAAGGACGAAAGAGGATGTTGGCAGTGATGGGTTCGTAACAATCTCAAGCAGGTGCTCTTTCTCTTTGTTATCGACTACGAAGTCAGCGAGCTGAGCCAGCTCTTGGGGGCTTCTCTGGGCATAGCAGCCGGTGGCGATAATCAGAGCCTGGGGATTTCTGCGCTTGGCCAGCCTGAGCCAGTGACGCGACTTGCGGTCGGCGATATGGGTGACCGTGCAAGTGTTGGCAATGTAAATATCCGCCACATCATTCGGGGACACGAGTTGAAATCCCGACTGGCTAAATCGGCCGACTAAGGATTCTGTTTCCGCCTGATTGAGCTTGCACCCCAATGTATAGAAAGCTACCCTCATCGAAGTGGATTATATTTATTGTCTGGCTGAGTGGTCAAATTATAGTCATTTGCATAAATTTGTATATTTACGAGAGACCAAAGTCCGAAATCCTAAATTCTAAAATCTAAACAAGGTCAAAATTCAAATCTCCCCGACGTAATTGGGGTTCAAAAAGGTTTTGGATTTTGAATCTGTTTAGGCCTGTCCTGAGCGAAGTCGAAGGAACTGGTGCTTGAAATTTTGGGATTTGCTCTTTTTCGTGAGATTGCTTCGTCCCGATAAATCGGGACTCGCAAAGACATTTTGTTAAAGCCTTTTCCTGTGATATAGTTAGCGGTTCTAACAAAGGTATTAAGCTGAGGTACGAAAATTGAATCAACGAACTCGATGGAAAATCCTGCCTCCAGCGCCTGACGAATACATAAAAGCTTCTGGCTTGCCTCCTGTAATCGCTCAACTTCTCTACAACCGTGGTGTTAAGCTGGGAGAAATCGACGCCTTTCTAGCTGCTGACCGCAGGCTAGAAGGCAATCCCTTTTTGCTTCCTGATATATCACAGGCTGTCAGCAGGGTTTATAAGGCTGTGCTTTCCCGGGAAAAAATTGCCGTCTATGGTGACTTTGATGTTGATGGCGTTGCCGCCACAGCTATTCTTGTGGAAGGGCTATCATGGCTTGGTGCCGAAGCTATTATGTATATTCCTGACCGCTTGAGCGAAGGCCACGGATTAAAGAGGGCAGCGCTGGAGAAGCTTCGTGCTCAGGGGGCTAGTTTGGTCATCACTGTTGATTGTGGGATAACTGACCTTGAAGAAGTAAAACAGGCCCAGAAGACGGGAATGGATATGATTATCACGGACCATCACATTCCCTTAGGGAGCCTGCCTCAAGCCATAGCTGTGATTGACCCAAGGCGAGAGGATTCAGCATATCCTTATCCAGACCTGGCTGGTGCTGGTGTTGTCTTCAAGTTTCTGCAAGCACTATTCCGCAGAGATAGAAAAGAGGAGTGGCTAGCTGGATTTCTGGACTTAATAGCGTTGGCTACCGTTACCGATTTAGTTACCATCCTAGGCGAGAATCGCTACCTGGTGAAAGAAGGGTTGAGAGAGCTTAATAACACCTCTCGGGTGGGAATTCAGGAAATGGTTAAACTGGCTGGACTGGAGGTTGGTGAGCTTGATGGTGAAGATGTCTCTTGGGTATTGGGGCCTCGCCTTAATGCCGCGGGCAGGATGGAGAATGCCTCCACCAGCTACCGGCTGCTGACCACACAGTCAGCTGAGGAGGCTCGCCTACTAGCTATGGAGTTGGAGGAAAGGAATGCCGAGCGGCAACAATTAACAAGTGAAGTATTAAGCCGCGCCAAGGAAAGGCTAGCTGCCAAATTGCACCTGCCGGTGCTCATTGATGGTGACGAAAGCTACTCTGTCGGTGTCATTGGGCTGGTTGCTGGCAAGCTGGTCGACGAATTTTACAAGCCTTCTATTATCGTCAGCTTGGGTCCAGAGCTATGCCAGGGTAGCTGTCGTAGCATACCTGAGTTCAACATTGTATCCGTTTTAGCAGAATGTCGTGGCCTGCTTACTGCCTTCGGCGGCCATCCCTTGGCTGCTGGCTTTACTGTGCCCCGTGAGAATTTCCCGCAGTTGGCAGAGCGTGTCACCAAGATAGCTATGGAGCGATTAGGTCGTCTGGGTCTTCGGCCGGAGATAGTGATTGACGCTGAGCTTCCTCTGTCTACCTTTAGTGGAGAGGCTTTCAGTCTGATCCAAAAATTGGCTCCTTTTGGTCAGGGCAACCCTCAGCCAACTTTTCTTACTCGCCGGGTCGAAGTAATTGAGTGTCGTAATTTTGGCAACCAGGGCGAATGGTTGAGACTCAAACTCAAACAGGGGAATGTGACCTGGCAAGCGGTGGATTTTGAGCCGCGGAAAACAAAGGAAGAAAATCCGCCTTACATAGATGTTGTATATAACCTGGAAAAGAGTCACTGGAATGGTGAAGAGGTGGTGAGCCTTAATATCCGCGACTTTGCCCCGGCTGGGCCTCGTTAGCAACCTGGGCAGCCAGAGCTTGTTTCCTGAATCGCCGCATTCTGATGATGAGCCAAGGGACGAACATCAGCAGCGCGACTAGGTTGACAAGTTGAGCAATATCAAGACCCCAGAGCACCACCGTGCGATCGTAGCGGAGAAACCTCAAGGCGAGATCGCCGGCGGCGTGAATGCAAAAGTAAAGGAACACGAGACTGCCTTCGGGTTTGAGTCTGCCTCGAAGTCGCCATACTATAGCAAAAACTATCAGATTCCATAGTACATGATAGACCTGAGTGGGGTGCACTGGAACGTCCAAGAGAAGAGCCGCACTTTGGGGGTTAGTGTATACCACTGCCCAGGGCAAATCAGGGGCAGCAATACCGTGGCAGCAGCCGTTCAGAGTGCAACCAATCCTGCCCATGGCCAGTCCAACGGGTGCTCCCACAGCAAAGGCATCACCTATCTGGAGTAGTTCCGAGAAACGCATTCTGGTGGCTCCCATATAGATCAGGGCTGCGGCAACAATGCCCAGAACCATGCCATTCTGGGCCAAACCACTCAAACCAATAATGTCTCGAGGGTGTGCCACAAAATCCTCCCAATAGTAGATTACATAGGCGAGGCGGCCTCCGACAAGGCCGCCGATAATACCCCAAAGGAAGATGCTGTAAAGGTCGCGCCTGATGCCCAGCCTTTTGGCTTCCCTGAACATGAGGGTTAGCAAAGCTAGAACCCCTATAGCGGCCATAATCCCATACCACCGCACGTCGAAACGGCCAACCGTGAAGGCGACAGGGTCTATGCTAATTGTGAGCATTTGGTTACTCCTTCCCACCTAAGAGAAAATAGCATCAACAAAGACCTCAGCATCAAAGGGAGCTATGTCCTGTAGTTTTTCACCAGTGCCAATATAGGAAATGGGTATCTTTAGTTGGTCGCAGATGGCAAATACTATGCCACCTTTGGCTGTGCCGTCCAGCTTGGCTAGGAAAATATCGGTAACATCCACAGCTTCGGTGAAATATTTGGCTTGAGCCAGTCCATTCTGACCTGTGGTAGCGTCCATTACCAGCAGAACTTGGTGAGGAGCTGAAGCATCGTGTTTAGCTACCACTCTCTTTATCTTCTTGAGTTCTTCCATGAGGTTGAACTTGGTGTGCAGGCGGCCAGCGGTATCGATAATCACCGCGTAAGCGTGGCGACTGTAGCCAGCTTGAACGGCGTCGTAAGCCACCGCTCCGGGGTCGCCGCCAGGTCGATGGGCGATGACTTCGGCACCTACTTTCTCTCCCCAGTGTTTGAGCTGCTCAATAGCTGCTGCCCTGAAAGTATCGGCGGCTGCCAGGATAACTCGCTTTCCCTGCGAGGTGAAACTATAGGCCAGCTTGGCAATGCTCGTTGTTTTGCCCGAACCATTCACGCCGACCACAAGAATAACCTGAGGAGATTCTTCGCTTCGCTCAAAATGACAAAATGTAGAGGGTCTCGATGGAGGGACGGTTAATAAGCTCACCATCTCTTCCTTTAGAGCATGCTTTACCTGGGAAAGGTCTGTCAACTTTTCTGTTTTGACTCGCTGTTGGACTTTGCTCAAGAGCTTGCTTGTGGTCTCGACACCCACATCAGCTGAGACGAGCAATTCCTCTAATTCCCCCCAGACCTCATCCCCGAAGGCGCCCCGCTTAAAAAGATTGGCTATCTTGCCGAACCAAGTTTCCTTACTTCTTTTTACTCCCAGTTCGGTTTTTTTAGATAAATCGAACAAGCTGCCTCCATAACTAAGGATACCCGTATATGATATCACAGGTGTAGTATGCTTTTAGCTGCTGACCTCTTGTCTTTCCGTGGAATGTGGCATCGGTCTTTTCGCACCCATCTTACAGTTCAATTCCAAATAATGGAGCCAGTACAAGGAAGAGACCAAAACACATCATCAGAATAGCAGTAATCTTAGGAACCAAGCTCTCATATCTGGTTCTACTGATAGCGTTACTTATGCCTCCCATGATTAAACCAAGGGGGATTAGGCCAACGGTAGTACCCAAGCTAAAAACAAAAACGGTGGCCGTGCCGCGCCACACATTACCAAGAGAGGCGGCCCATAGCAACACGGCAACTTCCACTGGGCACGGTGGCAACCCACGCACCATGCCAAAACCCAGGATAGAGTGCCAGTGCAGTAGTTTCGAGTTAGCAGGGGCTACAGCTTCACCATGATGATGACCCATGTGAGTGAATTCTTTGCCTCTCAGCATCAAGAAGCCGAAGATTAATGTAATCGCCCCTGCCGTAATTTCCAGAGGAGTTCTGACAATATCAAGCCATCTTACGCCAACGTATGAAAGGACAAACCCCATGGCGGTATCTGCCAGAGCCATCCCCAGGCCATACAATACTACCAAACCTACGGCTTGGGCTAGTTTCTTGGTAGCCCAGAAAACGAACAAAGAAACAATTGCCTTATCTTCACAGGGCTCAAGAGTATGTGCTAGGCCCACTACGAAGGCGGCTGCGAAGCTGAAGTTAGTTAAATCCATTTCGTCAGAGTCAGCACGTCCAGCCTATTCTAATTCCAGCACCAGCGTCACACTGCCCGAAATTGACATGTTTCAGCAACCGTTACTTATGGCAGCGTGAGCAGAGTCCGGAGAATTCAGAAAGATGATGTTCGGTGTGAAAGCCAAGATTCCGGGCAAGTTCATTTTCCTCTTGACATAATCCTTCGTCGGCAAATTCTTGAATGGCTTCACAGTCCTGGCAGACCATAAACCGATGGCAGCCTTCTACGGCATCTAGGTTGCACTTCACAAAGCCACCGCTGGATAGCATTTTGTGAGCTAGATTAAGGCGGCAAAGCAAATCGAGTATGCGGTAGATGGTAACATGGTTTAGATATTTACCCCGCTGGCGTAAAATCCTCTGTATGTCGTAGGGAGAAAGTGGTTTCTCGGCTTCTTCCAGTATCTCGAGCACCATTCTCCGTGGCTTGGTTGCCTTATACCCCTGAGCTTGCAAAATCCGAATTGAATCTTGGACCACAGGGCTATTTTACACAGGGCAAAGGTTAAATGCAACATTGTTGCAGTTAGCCCTGCGAATAAGCCCCTATTCGTCTTAGAGAAACACGGCGCTACAGGGTCAGCCCTAATTTTCTTCCTGCGCTCTACCCACCGGGATTGCTTCGGCTGACTTCGGCAGCCTCGCAATGACAGAGGGACGAGAAAAGTAGAGTTGCCCCCATTTTTACAAAATGCAGGTATCTTGACAGCGGTATACAATTGATATACACTAACACTGAGGAAGGGAGATGCTTAGTGCTACGTATTGAATCCCTGGAGATTGATGACCATATCCTCGACAAGATTGAGTCCAAGCACAGCGTTTCCTTTCAAGAGGTAGAAGAAGCCTGTCTATCAGAAAAACGACATGTCAGGAGAAGCAGGGAAGGGTTGTACAAGCTCTTCAGCCAGACGGCGGCTGGACGGTATGTCTTGGTGGTTCTGGCGCACTTGGGGGAAAGGTAGCTGGAAGATAGTTACGGCCAGGCAAATGACTGATAACGAAAGGCGGCTCTACAATAAGGTAATCGGAGGTAGATAAGATGGCTGATTTAGATAAGGCAGTAGAAGACATTGACCGGGGCGATGCCTGGAATGAGGGCGATGAGGTGGTGCGTATAGAAGTCAAGAAGCCGTTGGATAAGGTGATTCCGGTTCGGCTCCCAGCAGACAAGTGGGAACAAATCAGAGAGGAAGCAAAGGAACTCGGTATCGGGCCCACCACTCTCGCCCGAATGTGGATCTTAGAGCGTTTACGCTCGCGAGTGAAAGTTTAGACCAAATTTGCCCAACCTTCTTGAGTGCTCTTGCCTTTTTTGTCATTGCGAGCCCGACTTGTCGGGGCGCGGCAATCTCTTATCCCTTCACGAGACTGCTTTGGCTGGCTTTTACAAATTCCTCTCCCTCGATGGGAGAGGGTTAGGGTGAGGGTGAGTGAAAAAGGGGTCGGCTCCCCTTCTCCGTGTGATTGTTAGACGGGCAGCCAACAGGTTAAGACAGAGCCGACCCCAGTTTACTGTTTACAGATTGCTGCTCTTATCTTTTTTAACGTCTGGTCGTACAATTCTGGTTTATGACTGCCACGGTGGCTTGGGGTAGGTGAAATTTGCGGTAACCACGTAGTTTGGAATGTCTCCTGTAATTCCGGTGTATCCCACAACTTCAACCATCCCGTCTTGCCACTGGCCAATCTCGCCGGTGTGGCATTGGTAATCCAGCAATCCACCGCCTGTTCCGAATATTTCATACCACGTCTTTCCCAGAACCGTGTCGACGCCGGTGGCCGAGCTCGTGTAGCTGGCAAGCTTGGCTCTGAAGTCGTTCTGGTCGACTACGAACTCCCCGCTCAGAATATGCCCAGTTTCCTCCACAGCCTCCTGCCATACCTGCAGTGCTGCCCAGAACAGAGCGTAAGTATACAAATCTATGTTCTCATAACCCAACTCAGACACGAGTACGTCATCGAGTAGCCACTCCATGTCTTCGGATGTCTTATTGTTAGCCATGGCAAAACAGGTCACTCCCGTTGCATTGTCTCCGATGGGTGGCGTTGTGCCAAACCAGCCGAAACTGGCGGTTGGGTCTACGACCCAGGCATCGAAATTGTAATCATTGGTGATTGCCGCTAGGGTAAGACCGATGACTTCGTCGGGATAGCAGAAGCAGCACACGACGTCAGCACCCGTAGTACTTGCTCCTTGTACTAAAGTGTCGTAGGGAGCAGGATCCAGCACCGACGCATTTCCTACGATCTGGAGTCCCTGTGCTGGGAAGTACTGTGCGGCTGCGGCGAGATACTCTTGACCGTGAGCATCGTTCTGCCAGAATACGTATACCTTGGCATTGTCTTCCGCCTCGTCGAGGGTCTTAGCCAGAACCGGGAGCTGGTACCAGTCGAGAGAACCCAGGTGCATAAACGTGTAGTTCCAGCTAGGAAGGTAACTCTTAAACCAGTAAGGGTCTGGATCGAAACACATTTGTACCACACATGCATTGTTGGTTATATGGCTTGAGTCTCAATGAACTCGGCACAGGGGGTGCAGCCCCACAGAAAGTGAACACCGCCGTCCGCTATGTCTTGTATCAACGCGTCCGTGTTCTCTATCAAGCTGTCTTTGTCACTTCCGTCGTTGAGCACTTCTAACTCCACCTTGCAAGGCTGGCCGTCAATGATTATGCCGTCGATGGCATTGAGCCTATCGATATATATTGGGTAGATTGTCTCGAATGGCTGTCCTAGCCGTGCGCAAGAGCCGCTCAGAGATCTTGACATGCCGACGACGACGATAGGTAGCGGCGTCCCGTCGCAGCCTACGATACTCACGCTCAGAACTAACATAAGTGCTAACGACATCAAAAGTACCTTATTCACTTTTTTCTCCTCCTTTCTAAAGTTTTCAAAACTGTGTCACATCTTCCCGCAGTAAGATTGCTTCTCATCACCTCCGTTCAGTACAAAATGTGCTTTTTGATTGGGACGAGACGCCTAACTTTTGGGATTCTCCCAGCCTCTCACCTCCGCATCTTGAATATCCTAGGTTTTCGAAGGAACCGTTGGTAATAGCGCGGCAGGGAAAGGAACTGACATTACGTCTGTGTAAGTACCTAGCTAAAAATGGTGAGGACGAAGGTGACTCTCGCCGCACACACATCCCACATGCCTCCTTTTACTCTTGTATATACCAGTCTTACGATAACTATTCTAGCGTTACCATTAGGAATTGTCAATAGCCTTTGTGATTTTCCAACAGTTTCCTAGCTCCTCAAGCCACGAGTTCTTCAAGCAATATTGCCGCGGCTTCCTTGTCCAGGGGCTGGTTATTGTTGCCACATTTGGGCGATTGCACGCAGGAGGGGCAGCCGTCAGCGCAGGGACATCCTTCCACGGCTTTCAAAGTAGCCTGCCAGAGGTCGGCTATTATCTCGAATCCCTTTTCGGCGATGCCGATGCCTCCAGGGTGAGCATCGTAAATGAAAATCTGCGCCCGGCCAGTATCGGGATGAAAGGGAGTGGAGACACCGCCGATATCATTGCGGTCACACAGAGCAAATAAGGGCAGTATGCCAATGGCAGCATGTTCACAGGCATGTAAGCCGCCGTGAAAGTCAAGGCCGGCATCGGTTATCCTAGCTATTGCCTTCTGAGGCAAATCAAACCATAGGGCCTTGGTGGGAAACTGTTGTGGTGGCAAATCAAGAGGCTCCTGAGTGATAACCTCTTCAGTGAATTGCTTCAGCCTCTTGAATCCTACTACAGTCGTGGTGACATCAACATCTCCGAAGTAAACCTTCACACCGTGGCAATCTTTTTCCTTGAGCAGCTTGGTGACCCGAATATCCGTTATTTCCATGGTCTGCGTATAGTAGTCTGCGGAAACCGGTTCAGCCCAGGCAATGCGGCGAACTAGATCGAGTTCCTTGATAAGGTATGACTCACCCTGATGGAGGTAAATGGCGCCAGGGTGGATCTGGAAAATGGCCACGCTGGCTTCCACGGTCTCTAACAACTGACCCTGCTGACCATCGATGACAGCATAACTCTGTCCTGATGTTGACCTGATGTTTATGTCTTGGGCGGGATAGGAAATGGAAGGAGTGGGATGCCACCTCTCCTGGCGTTTTCTCAGCATTCCTTCCTGTTCTAGCTCAGCTAGCATGGCACTCATGCTGGCGCCAAAGAATTCTTCATCCCTGTCTTCTAGCGGTTTTTCCCAGGCGGCACACAGAAGATGGGGCTTCAGAATGTAGGGGTTGGCCGGATTGATTATGGCGTTGTCAAAGTTTTTGCTGAAGAAGAAATCGGGATTGCGCATTAAGTATTGGTCGAGTGGATTTTGCAGGGCGACAAGAAAGCTCAAGGAGCTGTAAGTGCTGCGTCCGCTACGTCCAGCTTGCTGCCAGGCGCTGGCAATGCTGCCGGGATAGCCGGTGAGCACAGTGGCATCTAAATCACCGATATTTATTCCTAGCTCCAGGGCTGTGGTGGCGACCAAGCCGAGGAGCTCGCCGTTGAAGAATTGATGCTCAATTCGGCGTCTGTCCTCCGGAAGGTACCCCGCCCGGTAGGGGCTGATTTTGTCCCTGAGCGGAGGAGGCAGTTGGTCTCGCGTATAAATATAGATGAGTTCCGTCAGTTTGCGAGTGCGCGCGAACACTAGACCCCGGATATCCCTCTGAACAAGCTCCCTGAGAAGAAAAGCCGCCTCGCTGTTGGGACTGCGTCGGCTGGTCTTGGCTTCGTCAAGGAAAGGCGGATTCCAGAATGTGAAGTATTTTTCGCCGTGTGGTGAGCCATCTTCAACAACGGCTTCAAAGGGCAAGCCAATGATATTTTGGGCATGCTCCTGGGGATTGGCAATTGTGGCTGAGCAGCAAATGAACTGCGGGCTTGAGCCATAGAATATGCAGAGCCGCCGCAATCTGCGCAAGACATTAGCTACATGGGAGCCGAAGACACCGGTGTAAATATGGGTCTCGTCTATTACGACATATTTGAGATTCCGAAAGAACCTAGACCATGACTGGTGGTTAGGCAGAATGCCCAGATGGAGCATATCCGGGTTGGTGAGCACTACCCTGGCCTGTTTTCTTATGTTTGCCCTTTCGCTCTGCGGTGTATCACCGTCGAAAGTGGCAGCATCTCTTGGTGAGATTGCTTCGCCCCGACTTGTCGGGGCTCGCAATGACAAATCGCTGAGGATTTGTTTCAAACTACGCAGCTGGTCCTGGGCGAGAGCTTTCGTGGGGAAGATATAAAGAGCGCGGCTATTCTTATCACGTAAAAGCGCCTCCAGCGTGGCTAGCTGATAGCACAGGGTCTTGCCGCTGGCGCTGGGCGTGGCAATTATGACGTTTTTCCCGGCGGAGATGGCATTCAAGGCCTTCGCCTGGTGGCTGTAGAGCGCTGATATGCTCAAGTATTTCAGACATGCTTGAAGCTCAGGATGAATAGGCTTATCCAGTTTGCCGTATCTAGGGCCTTGAGCGGGGATGCGTTCAATATGGACGACCTGCTGGCGATAATCAGGCAGACTGACAATGTGGTGGAGAAAAGCAGCGGCATCCATCAATACTAACCTCGAGAGTCTTGTGTTTTTTGGCCCCATAAAAATTGATTCTAAATCTAACTGGGTTCCCACGAAAATCGCAAGATTTTCGCGGGTGGGTTAGGGGAGGGTTTCTATTTCCGAACTCAATAACTCTACATCAGGATAGTTCTGGGCGATGAACTTTACGACATTGGCTAGGGTTTCGTCGGCATGTCTTCTGTGGTTGCTGACGCAAGCAACACCCAAAGTGGCTAATTGCCATAAGTCTTGGTGATCAACTTCGGCTACGGAAACATTAAACTTGTTTTGTAGCCGTGCAATAATGGACTTAATTACTTGTCTTTTGCCTTTAAGGGAATGGTTTTCAGGGAGGCGAAGCTCAATTCGACAGACACCAACGTGCATTGTCTATTCCTCCTTTCTTACTCCTCCCCTTCCCGAGAAGAATAGGATGCAAGTTACAACCCCTTTTTGACGATATAAGCGACAAGATCAGCTAGACGACAGCTATAGCCCCACTCGTTGTCATACCAGGCTAAGACCTTTATCAGGTTGCCATCAATAACCATAGTACTTAAGGCATCGAAGATAGCACTGGCGGGATTGCCCTTGAAATCCGAACTTACCAATGGCTCGTCGCAGTATTCTAGAATTCCTTTGAGCTCACCGTCAGCAGCCTTGCGAAAGGCACCATTAACTTCTTCGGCGCTTACTTTCCTCTTTAAATCAGCGACGAAGTCCACGACAGAAACCACTGAAACAGGTACCCTGAGGGCAATCCCGTGCAACTTCCCCTGAAGCTCTGGAATGACCACTCCCACGACCTTAGCGGCACCGGTAGTAGTGGGTATGATGTTGGTACCCGCAGACCTAGCTCGGCGCAGGTCGCGGTGAAACACATCCAGTATCTTCTGGTCGTTAGTATAGGCGTGGACGGTAGTCATCAACCCATGAACGATGCCAAAGTTTTGATGAAGGACTTTAACTACCGGAGCAATGCAATTAGTGGTACAGGAGCCATTGGATATGATGTGGTGCTTGGCTGCGTCATATTGCCCTTCGTTGACACCAAGAACAATAGATATATCCTCTTCCTGAGCCGGTGCCGAAATGATTACTTTCTTGGCACCGCCTTGAAGATGGGCAGCAGCCTTGCTGGCTTGGGTGAACAGCCCGGTAGATTCAATGACGATGTCCACCCCATAATCTCGCCAGAGAATTTTCGCCGGGTCACGCTCAGCTAAGACCTTTATCTTCCTACCGTCAACTACAATAGAGTTGTCTTTAGCTTCTACCTTGCCGGGATAGATGCCGTAATTGCTGTCATACTTGAAGAGATGGGCATTGGTTTTAGCATCGGTAAGGTCATTTACCGCTGCTACCTCCGCCTTACCGCCACAACGCTGGATAATTGCCTTGAGGGCTAGCCTGCCAATACGCCCGAAGCCGTTGATTCCTACTTTTGTTGCCATTTTTATGTCCTCCTTGCTGTTTAATACGCTGTTTGATTTTGCCCTAGCTTAGATTCAAATTCTGGTTGGCTATCCTGAGAATTCTTCACCTCCGAATCTCGTAGTGCGACCCTTTAGGGTCGTGCAGCACAAGGCTAAAGCCTCGCACTACATTTGTTCAGACACCACCTCCTAGTCCTTAGCTAAATACAAAGAAGCACCATCCATGTCAACATTGCTCACCCTGCCTTCCTTTGTCAAGAGTTTGAGATGGGCGATGGTCTCGGTGACCGCCATTCGCTTGTCCCAGACTCCCAAATCTCGGAAAGCTGTGTCCGCTCCATTGACCGTCCAGGGGATTTGCTGAGCTATTGCGTAGGCAGTCTTTAAACCGTCGCGCAAAGTTCTCAAGATAGCTCTCTTTCTCTCTTCATGATGCTGGAGTATTCTTTCTATTCTCAGCCCTAAAGCATTGAACACCGGCCCATGTCCCGGGAGAATGAAATGAACGTTGAAGCTCTCTAGTTTCTTGAGGGCTGAGATATAGTTAGCGAGGGGGTTACCGCCAGATTGGGGGTTGAAGCTAACGTGGGGAAATGTATCATATAAAACATGGTCACCGGTTATAATAAACCTCCTGTTTCGTTCATAAAGACAGACATGACCTAACGAATGCCCCGGTGTCCATAATACCTCAAATTCGAAAGAGCCGTTGGAAATTACATCGCCATCCTCTAACTTTACTTCAGGCAAATCCGGGGTGACATATTTATTCATCCATAACGAAGCCCCGACAAGTTGGGGCAACTCGTCCGCAGGAACACCGTTCTGCCGAAGCAGGTCTTCAGTTTTCTGCATCAGATCAGCGAAGTCTTTATATCGAGGGAAAATAAAATCTGCATCAATCTTATGGATAGCCACTTGAGCTCCGCAGATTTGTTTGATCTTGGTGGACAATCCGTAATGGTCGGGATGTATATGGGTGATAACCACTTTTTTGATGTCTCGAAGTTTGAGGTGTGCCGCTTTTAGCCCTTCCTGGAGAGCCCAGAGGGATTCCTGGCTATCCCAGCCGCTATCAACCAGTATATGACCATCGCTGCCTTCAATTGCATAAACGTTAGTAGACCATGAAGCGCTTCTAGGACAGGGAGTTTTTATTTGATGAACACCGTTTAATATCTGCATTATTTCATCCTCTCCAAATTATATAATGCTCTTTTGCCAGAGTATCGGGCAGCCTTTCCTAATTCCTCCTCTATCCTGAGGAGGCGATTGTACTTAGCCAGTCTTTCGCTGCGGCAGGGGGCACCAGCTTTAATGAATCCAGCATTGGTAGCTACTGCCAGGTCGGCAATGGTAGTATCCTCGGTCTCGCCAGACCTATGGCTGATAATGGTTGTCCAGCCGGCCTGCTGAGCTCTTTTGATGACAGCTAGTGTTTCGCTGAGTGTGCCTATCTGGTTGGGCTTAATGAGGATTGAATTGGAGGTTTTTTGGGCGATGCCTTTTTCCAGGCGCTCTATGTTGGTAACATAAAGGTCATCGCCCACGATTTGAATCTGCTTTCCCAGTTGAGCAGTGAGCAACGACCAGCTTGCCCAGTCGTCTTCAGCTAGGCCATCCTCGATGCTGATGACAGGGTAGTTTGCGACCAATTTGACATAATAATCAATCATCTCTGTAGAACTCAGGGCGACACCCTCTCGGGAGAGGACATATCTCCCATCTTGATGAAAAGTACTGGCGGCAGGGTCCAGGGCGATAAGTAAGTCCTGGCCGGCTTTATAGCCAGCTATGTTGATGGCTGCTAATATGAGCTCCAATGCATCTTTGCTGGAGTGGAGCCGAGGAGCAAAGCCACCCTCGTCACCCACAGTAGTGCTTAATCCCTTATCTTCCAGCGCTTTGCGCAGGGAGTGATATACTTCACTACTTATTTGCATAGCTTTGTGAAAATTGGCAGCGCCTAACGGGACTATCATAAATTCCTGGAAATCGACGGAATCCGAGGCATGCTTACCACCGTTGAGGATATTCAGCATGGGGACGGGCAACTGTTTGGCTCTGGCCCCTCCTAAATAGCGGTACAAGGGCAGACCTCGGGAGGCGGCTGCGGCTTTAGCTACGGCAAGAGATGTCGCCAGCAGGGCGTTAGCCCCTAGCCGGGCTTTATTAGCCGTGCCATCAAGTTCAATTAATCGCTGGTCAACGGCTGCCTGCTCGAGAGCAGACATGCCGACTATTGCTGAGGCGATTTCGGTATTAACATGTTCTACCGCTTTCAGAACCCCGAGCCCTCCGTATCTACGTTTATCGCCATCCCGAAGCTCGACAGCCTCGTATTTCCCGGTGCTCGCCCCCGAAGGGACAGCGGCGACTCCCACGCTGCCATCATCCAATATCACCTCTGCCTCTATGGTAGGATTGCCCCGAGAATCGAGAATCTCTCTAGCTTTTATACTTTTGATGCTTGACATTTTCCTTCCCGCCATTGCGAGCCCCGACTTATCGGGGCGAGGCAATCTCATAATTTTTTGCGCCTTTTGGCTAGGGCGCACCCGATTTCCTCTCCCTTGATGGGAGAGGATGAAGGTGAGGGTGAAAACGGTGAGTCATTCTTACGAACTTTGTGCCTCTTAGCCAAAGAAATTGCTTTGTTCACTGCCTCGGCAGCACTCTGGACTCTGATTATGGGATCGTCCTCTCGCCCGTTGCGTGACAGCGACCAGGTATTCAAGCCGATGACCGGGATACCATTCTTCAGAGCATAGGCAATTTCACTGAGCGTCCCGTAACCACCACCGATGGCAATTACGGCCTGAGCCGACTTGGCCACCACGACATTTCGGGCTTCACCCATGCCAGTAACCAGGGGAATATCTACCCAGGGGTTCGCTGTGCTCACATCTTGTCCGGGCAAGATGCCCACGGTCAAGCCGCCTGTGGACTTGGCGCCACGACAAACGGCTTCCATCACACCACCCAACCCACCGCATATTACAGTGGCACCGCGCTGGGCTAACAATTCACCTACAGTCTCTGCCAGCCTGGCTTCTTCTGAGGAACACGAAGAATCTCCGATAACAGCGATAATCATTTTCTAGCCGGCATATTATATCATCACACAGGCTTGAGTCTGATGAAGTGCATTGTAGCACGATTTCATGCCACAGAGGAAAACACGGAAGCTATGGGCGCTTATCGAACAAACCGCCCGATTGTTGCTTTTTACGGGACAAGGCTTGGTATTGCGGTTTCAGGGGGGTTGCTGTTATTAGCTTGTCAGGATTGAGGCTTTGGCTCCTGCTTCAGTAACAGGCGGAGAAAATGGATTGCTATTACTTCCACCCAGACTAGCGCGTTGAGTATTATGATTCGCTCATACAGACCAAACCAGCCTCGTTGCTCGCCGAAGAGCGCCCCTAGTATGAGAGCTAGAGCTAGAATACCTGCGACCAGAGTATAGACAAAAACGTTTTTCCAATTCGGGGTGCTCTTGAAGCTGGGCGCAAGCGAAAAAATAGCGGTAGGGAACAATAAGCCCAGACCGTAAGATGCTACCGTGTGTATTATTCCATCAGTAGTGCGCTCAGCTCCCGGAGCATCCATGTGAAAAGTGGCGATCAACAACAACACGAAGCCGCAAAGAGCGAGAAGTATGATGCCGGCGTGAAAGGCCGGCGCCCTGCGAATATTGAAAAAGAGCCTGGCCACAAATATCTCCAAGAGCAAGCCCATGGCCAGAAAACAAATCGACTGTAGCCACCCTATACTGGTTAGAGCCAGACTGCTGACTGAATCACGGATTGGGCTGTAACCGGGAATCGATAAAGATGCTGCAATATCCCCGACAATCACCACAATAGGCCCCACTATGCCGACCAGAGCCGGGGCGCTGTTGATATTTAGACGTTTAGACATAGACTTTAGCCAAGCCGAGCTACACATACTTCGCCATTTTCGATGACGACAGTCATTGTCCGTCCACAGCTCGGGCAGGTAAGTGGCCCGCGATAGTTAGCCTTAGACGGCTCCAGGGGAATGCCCTTCCCGCAGCCCAGACAGATTACCCCTGAAGAGCTTTTTGAACCAGCCTGGTGCTGTTTCTTGTGGCTAGCTAGCTGCTCTATGGTAGCGAATTCAATTCCGCAGGTAACACATTTAAAACGCATTTCACTCCTTTGCGCATTCGCAATATCTAAAATCGCCCAGTTATTGAGTTCATGATCTCAGAATTATAACATGGTTTTCTCACCTGACGAATAGTTTGAGTTTGAGCTTAACATTTCGTATGTTGTGACTTATGGATAAAAAGCAAATCTTCGCGAACAAAAGACTCTCTAGTGATATTTGATAACCTAGCAGATATGTGGCTAATTATCCAGGCTGGGAAAAGATTGGCAAAAATAAGAAGGCGCTATTTTTCTGGTTGCTTGAGAGCTTCTTTCGCTACTGCTACTAGCTCTTGGGGTGTAAATGGTTTGGGTAAGAATAACCTACCGCTGTGCTCTATGAAGGGCATGATTCTCTCGTCTATCACCCCCCCAGTAGTGAATATTACCCGGTTTGCCAACTGTGGATATTTTTTTTGCAGCCATTGGTAGAGTTCTGCGCCGTTCATTTGCGGCGTCCTGATATCAATCAGACAAATATCATATTGCCTCTTCTCTACCATATCTTGGGCTACTATCCCATTGACGGCAATATCTACCCTAAATCCTTCCTTATTAAGGACTTGTTGGCACATATTGCTAATGGATGGTTCATCCTCGACTAGGAGGATTCTTCTCGTGATGCGAGCAGAAGTATCTATTGTCCGCCTCTCTTAATCAGCGACTCTATCGATAGTATCTGTTGTCAGTCTATAGTAAACATATTTAAGCTGTCAAGAGGCTAGTTGAATCTATTCATTGCCGCTTCTATTCCCTGAGTAAGAAAACAATCAACGGCTTCGGACACCTTGGCAATTACGGGCTTAATTGTTGCTTCTTCCTGAGGGGAGAAATCGCTGAGCACATAATTGACTATAGCGTCCTCGCTGGTGGGCTGCTGCACAGCCTGAGGCCGCCCAATGCCCACCCGGATTCGGGGGAAGTCCTCGCTTGCCAGGGCGGAAATAATAGAATTCATCCCCTTGTGCCCACCCGAGCCTCCACTCTGCCGCAAACGAATTTTGCCCAGAGGCAAATCGAGGTCGTCGTATATTACCAAGAGGTCGCTCAAAGGGATGGCATGTTTGTGCACTAAGCAGGCTACAGCTTGCCCGCTGAGATTCACGAATGTCCCGGGCTTGGCCAGCAGCAACTTCTCGCCCCTTACTTCAGCGAGGCCTACTCTAGCCTGACATTGCCTGTGGTCAAAGCGAATAGAATGAAGCCTGGCGAAGTAATTCAGACACTGGAAGCCAACATTATGGCGGTTATGGGCATAAGTCTTACCGGGGTTCCCCAGACCAACTATGAGTTTCATTTACTTAGAGTCTGTGAAAATTCAGTCTTCGGATATTATGGCTGATTCTGCTGACGCTAAGCAAATGCTACTCACCTTAGACAACAAGCTTGATTGGCTAAATGGCCTTATATTCGCCAGTATTTAGCCTTAACACTTTAGAATATCCTATTTTAGAAAGGCTGCATAGAAGGACTAACCTAGGCCTTTTAGGTGAAACTAGAACTTGAAGCGTAGGAATTTCTAGATACTCCACAGCTCAAACTTTTCTATTTTGTCAGCAGTATTGCAGAAAGCAGTATATGAAAGTGGAATCATGATATCATTAATCTAATGATTGTGAGGCAATCTTATATAGGAAGGCTAGGAGGCTACAGTGAATCAAGAGGGTAAGGTAACAGTTATTCCAGAACAGCTTACCAAAGCGAGGCGAGCCTTAGGGTTGGAACCTAACGAAGTGGCCGATGCTTTGGGAATAGATGTAGAAGGACTAAATAGATGGGAAAGGGGAACTTCAGAGCCGTCATTGGAGGACTTATGGAACCTTGCAGAACTATATAAGCGGAGCACAGACTATTTCCTTCGGCCCTTGCCTGCACTGCCTGAACATTTAAGTTTCAGATTAAAACACCTCTATAAAATACAGGATTTACCACCTAAAGTACGTGAAGTTATCGTGCGGTTTGAAGAGCTTTGTCGTGCCGAAGCTGAACTCGAAGAAGCATTGCAAAAGCCTCATCCAATTCTTATTGAAAAAGCCGACCGTTCCTATGATTCTGAAGAACTCGCTGACAAAGAAAGAAGAAGGTTGGGCTTAGGAGAACGGCCAATAAGGGATTTGCGCGGGCTCTTGGCAAGCCAAGGCATTAGGGTCTTTGTATTACCTGTTCCAGATATTCTGTCAGTCGAGTTATCTGGTGTGTCATGGTGGCATGATGATTATGGCCCCTGCATACTTGTGAATGGGCGCAATAATCCTGGCCGACGGTCATTTACCCTAGCACATGAATATGCTCACCTCCTCCATGCTGACCCTGCAACCATATGTGCCTTCATGCTGGACGTTCCTGAAGAACGGTCTGCCAATCGCTTTGCTGCTGCCTTCCTTATGCCAGGTCCAACCCTGAGGAGGTCTTTTATAGAACTGGTAGGGCCTCCTGGAACACTGCCCCTTGACCAAGATTTGGGGAGGCTGGCTGGTCACTTTGCCGTGAGTTTGGAAGCAATGGGGAGAAGATTAGAGCAGCTTGAGTTAATTCCCTCTGGAACTACCGATTCTCGCATAGCTGAGTGGGAAAAGAGACCAGTATATTATAGAGGTCGAAAAGGCCCAAGATGGCGAAGTCAGCTTGGCACCAAGTTTGTTTCACTAGCTCTAGAGGCATATTCTGGTGGGCATATGTCTGTAACTAAACTAGCGCAGTACTTTGGATTAGATGTGAGGGAAACGCTGCAAGTGGTATGGGAGTCCAGTACTCCACCATATCGTAGACCGGGACTAAAATGAATGGAGAACAAGTTAGATTCAGTTCGTTCTTGTTATGTATTTGATGCTTCTTCTCTTATAGAGTTAGAGAAGCGACCAGGTGGCAGGGGTCTCAAAGATATGCCAGGCTATCCAGGAAGCTGGCTCGTTATTCCATCAAGAGTAGCTAAGCAGATAAATAACAGAGAGGCTCCCAAAGAAACAAGAGATTGGTTAGCTAGAGGTAAAGTTGCTGACTTTGTTTCTGGCCGCGAGGCTAGAGAGTTTATGAGAATACGCGTTCAAGAGAGACTATTGGAGGACGCTGACACACAAGGTATTGTCATCGCTTATCACCGGGGATGTACATATGTTGTGGATGAGGGAAGAGCTAGGACAGTGGCAGAATCTCTGGGAGTTAGATGTATCAACGCTAGGGGTTTTCTATCGGAAGTGCAACCACGCCTTCTATGATGAATGGCTCTGCTTGCAGTTATACTCCGTTCACATTATTCCAAATATCGTAGTTTGGAGACTTGCGTCCCGGATTTAACGAACTCAAACCAAAGCTAGAACGTTATAGCCCAATAAGATTTAGTAAATGCAAATCCGGTAAACTTAGAGTTAAGAGAGTTTCTATGATTTGCCTGAAGCCTTATCCAGCAACTTCAGGAACTCAGCTTCGCTGAGCGTTTTTATCCCTAACTTTTGAGCTTTGGCTAGCTTGGAGCCAGGGTCGGCGCCCACCACCACGTAAGAGGTCTTCCTGGTGACATCCGAGCCGGCTTTGCCACCGAGAGCCTTTATTTTCGCTTCTGCTTCTGGACGGGAGAAGGATTCCAGCTTCCCGGTTAGAACAAATTCCAGTCCAGCTAAAGGTAACTCCTCAGGTTTGGCCTCAACTTTCTCTCTTTCCAGCCTGACCCCAGCCTTTCTCAGCTTTTCGATAATTCGCTTGTTGCCTTCCTGCCGGAAAAAGGCAACGATGCTTTCGGCTATCTTGGGCCCGATAGAGCGAATGGTTGAAAGTTCTTCCCGAGTGGCTTCAGCCAGTTGGTCGATGCTGTGGAATTGCTCTGTCAGTAGTTCGGCATATTGCTCACCGACGTGCAGAATTCCCAGGGCAAAGATAACCCGGGCTAAAGGTCTGTCTTTGCTGCCTTGTATAGATTGAATGACATTGGAGATACTCTTATCTGCCAGCTTCTC
>JACAEN010000026.1 GCA_013388845.1 Chloroflexota bacterium
AAATCATAATGCTCCTTCTTCAACTCTCCTCTATCCATTGCTTCGAGTATATCCACTACCCAAGGCACCAATAGGAACACTACTGTTACCCGCTCGTTATGAACAGCTTCGAATACGTTTTGAGGAGTTACCTCTGGTAATATTGTCCCTCGGGCGCCTACAATCAGGCATCCAAGCCAGTGTATCATGACTCCGGTATGATATAGAGGCGGAAGCATAAGAAAGTTATCATGATGTTTCATACATTGACGGTAATTTTCGTATATAGCAGCACTGCCCATATTCTTATGAGTAATGAGTATGGGCTTGGGTGCCCCAGTGGTGCCTGAGGTAAAGTAAAGCCCACACCCATCTTCATCGTTCAACTCCACCTCTGCAGGTTTAGGTGAGGATTTGTCTATTACATCTTCAAAGTTCTCCGTATCCTTAGGCGTGTTCTGACCGACAAAGATGTAGTCCTTTATCATTGGTAGCTGATGCCGAATGGTTTCTAACCTTTCGGTGAATTCCTGTCCTAATATCATCGTTTTGGCTTCAGCTATATCGGCACAATATTTTAAATCTTGGCTAGTGAATCTAAAATTGAGCGGCACTGCCCAAGCCCCGGTTCTAATGATACCAAAATAGGCTTCAAGCCAGTTTATGGAGTTCATCATCCAGTGCATAATCTTATCGCCTTTCCTGGCCCCCCTATCTACGAGGGCATTAGCTACCTTGTTTACCCTTTCATCGAACTCTCTCCAGGTGATTTCCTTTCTTACTCCGGTGCTCGGTCTAAGCTCAATAAGCGCCGGTTCGGTAGGATACATCCTAGCATTTCTGGCTAGCATCTCTGATATGTTCATTTATCACCCCCTTGTTTGGAATGTCTGCTATCTATATCTATTCATTCTTTTTGTACCATTCCCGTATTTTTCGTCGCCAAATCTTCCCTGTCGCTGTCCTTGGCATGTCCTCTGCCCTGATAAAGTCCACCGACTTGGGTCGTTTGTAGCCAGCTATCTTGCCTCGGCAATATTCTAGGATTTCCTGTTCTAGTTCCTGGGATGGATTAGCTCCCCCCGCTGGCACGACAACCGCTTTTATCGCTTCGCCCCATTTTCTGTCAGGTACTCCAATTATCGCCACCTCCTTGACCTTGGGATGCTTTGCTATTAGTTGCTCTACCTCGGATGGGAACACATTCTCGCCACCAGTAATTATCATGTCCGCCTTCCGGTCCACTAGAATGTAATAGCCATCTTCATCGCGTAATGCCATGTCACCAGTCCGGAAATACCCGCCGAATTTAAAAGCCTCCTCCGTCTTCCGGGGATCCTTGAGGTACTCAGTGAACATCGCAGGAGTGCGGACACATATCTCGCCTACTTCGCCTTCGGGAACATCATTCCCATTCTCATCGAGAAGTCTTATCCTCTCTATCCCGTATTGTTCTTTCCCAATAGTCCCCAGTTTCTTCAGTTGCTCGTGAGGCCGTAGCAATGTTATGCCATCTGTTTCGGTAGTGCCATATCCTTCGTAAAGGCCAGCGTTTTTCCAGTAGTCCATAGCCTGCAGCTTGGTTTCCTTACGGACAGGTGCCGAGGAGCACAAAAGCTTCCTCATGGTGGATACGTCATATTTGGTTTTTACTTCGTCAGGTAGGTCGAGTAGCATCACGTAATGCGTGGGAACCAGGGAGGTGAAAGTAATCCTTTCATCCTGCATGGTTTTAAGGTAATGCTCCGGGTCAAAGCTTGCCCGACTATATATGCATACCCCGCCACCAGTCCAGGTGATGGTCCAGGAAAAGAAGATGGAGTTTATGTGACTCATGGGCATGACGAAGAGGGCAATGTCATCACTTGTGAATCCCATGTTCGCCACCTGCATCCAGTTGTTGGCAATGAAACCTCTGTGTGAGCGGACTACCCCTTTTGGTTTTCCGGTTGTCCCGGAGGTATAGGTAATAATCCAGGGAGCTTCATCTTCCACTTCTATCCCCGGCTCCCTGGGAGGACCCTTCTCAATCAGTTTCTCATAGTGCTGATATCCTGCCGGTGCCTTGCTGTCCCCGAAGAAAATGTAGTTTTCTTTGGGGATCGAGAGTTGTTTGCGAATAGATTCCACTCCTTCGACGAACTCCTTCGCCACGATGAAGGCCTTGGCTTCTCCGTGTTCGCATATGTATTGGTATTCTGTCGGTGTCCATCTAAACAGAATGGGCATGATTGTTAATCCCCCTTTAGCTGCTGCCGCATATATTTCCATCCACTCGAGACAATTATAGGCAATAGCGGCTAACCTGTCCCCGGGTCTAAGACCCAGCCCAAGCAGTGCATTCGCCAACCTGTTAGCCCTATCATTCCACTCTTTAAAAGTCAGAGAGCGGCTAAGGTCTTTTGCCCCCATCTTGTCAGGATGTAGGTAAGCGTTATTCCGCAGCACATCTCCGGCATTCAGCCATTTACCCATCGTAACCCCCTCATAATTGTTTAGCTTTTCTAGAATCTAAATACGTTTCACTATAGTCTACTAGGAAAAACTTACCTGTCAAGAACTCTTATCGTCCTTTCGTTTAATTTATGCTAGCATGAAAAAAGAGCGGGAGTCGAGTCACTATTCTCATTCAGTAGCTTAGTGACACATCACTTGGCAGACAGAAGATGGGCGGAAAGAGTCGTGTTCTTTTCTGGGGAAAAGGCTCCTTGCCTGGGAGAATAAGTAAAAAGCCGAGGGGCGTTTCAACTTCCTCTCAGGAGTTGTCTGGCGATAGTTAATCGCTGCATCTCATCGGTACCTTCAAAGATTCCCAGAATTCTGGCATCGCGGAAGTAGCGTTCTATGTGATACTCCTTCATATAACCATAGCCACCATGTATCTGAATAGCCTTGGAAGTCACGAACATAGCTGCCTCCGCAGCAAAGAGCTTTGCCATGCATGACTCTTTTAGAAAAGGTAAACCTTTATCTTGGTGATAAGCTGCGCGATAGGTCAACAGCCGAGCAGCCTCGATCTGCGTCGCCATATCGGCTAACATCCACTGAATCGCCTGGAAGTTGGCAATGGGCTGACCAAACTGTTTGCGCTCTTGGGCATAAGCCAGCGCTTTATCAAACGCTCCCTGAGCAATACCTACTGCTATAGCGGCGACATCAGTCCTGCAAGCATCTATAGCATCAAGCGCTATTCTGAAACCTTGTCCCTCGTTGCCTAGTCGATTCTTCGCGGGCACAAAACAATCTTCAAATATCAGCTCGGCTGTCGGCGAAGCCCTTATGCCCATCTTGTTCTCAATCCTGCCCACAGAGAAACCAGGCGTGCCTCTCTCAACGATAAAGCCAGTGATACCTCGATGCCGCAGTGACTTATCAATAGTGGCAAAGACTAAGATGATTTCAGCCTCGCTGCCCTCGCTGATAAAAATCTTGGTGCCGTTAAGTATGTAGCCATTCTTATGTTGGGTAGCAGTAGTCTCCAAAGCAGCAATGTCACTACCGGCGCCAGATTCAGTCAGAGCGAAACAGGCAAGTTTCTCTCCTTTGGCTATCGGGACTACAAAACGGCGTCTCTGTTCTTCATTACCATATTTGTATAAAGGGTACCCAGCCAATCCCATACTTCCATTGATGATGATGCTGGTGCTAGCACAGACACGAGACAGCTCTTCATTCACAATGACTTTTTCCATTGCCCCGCCGCCACTACCACCATACTCTTCGGGGAAGCCGATACCAAACAACCCAAGCGCAGCCGCCTTTTTTATATTCTCAGCAGGGAATCTAGCTTCCGCGTCAATTTGAGCAGCAACTGGCTCAAGCTCTTTGGCGGCGAAGTCTCGCACCATCATTTGAAGCATCTTCTGGTCTTCGCTAAACTCAAAGTCCATATCTATCTCAAAAAATTCTCCGCTGCTCAGCGTTTTAATAATACGGGCGACCGCATTATAGCGTCGCACCCGCGGATGGGCAAGCCTCTGTCCTCGTTCAGTACCTTGAGATAACATCCCGGCAGTAAACTGCTTGAGCACTACGCTAGGCAAAGGCCGGATATCCAGTCACAAATCTACTGACTTTTTACCAACCCGATTGAAGGGTCTCGAAAAAACTTGGTAGTATGGGGTGATATAATAGGCTAATTATGGTGGAAAAAGGTGCTGGCAAAGGGCTGGCGGCAGCAGAAAGATACTATCAAGACTATGGCTGTCGAGCCGGAGAGCTGAAGAGGCAGGGGAAGAGGATAATGGGCTATCTGTGCGCCTTTACTCCCGTTGAGATTATAGCTGCGGCTGGCTTTATGCCGTTGCGGATAAAGGGAGATGTTAACGAGCCCATCACCAAGGCTGATGCCGAGATGGAAACCATCGTCTGTCCTCTTGTTCGTAGCTGCTTTGATGTCTCGCTCAAGGGAAAGTATGAGTTTCTTGACGGCATTGTCATCCCTCACGCCTGTGACAGCATCACTAGGACTTATGATATCTGGAAATATACTCTGAACTTCCCCTACTCTCATCTTATCAATATGCCCCACGCCACCGATAAACCGTCTTTAGACTTCTACAAAGCAGAGCTAAATACATTTAGACGAAGCCTGGGCCGGTTTGCCGGGAGGGAGATTTCTGACCAGAGCCTGACCCAGGCAATAAGACTCCATAATCAAAATAGGGCTAAGGTCAGAGAGCTATATGAGTTGAGGAAGATGAATCCGCCTTTAATCTCAGGCGCAGAGGTAACTAGATTGCTGGTAGCGGCGGTGAGCATCCCGGTGACCGAAGCCACGGAACTTATAAACAATGTTGTGGAGGAAGTCAAACAAAGGGGCAAGGTTCGGGCTGCTAAACCAGCTAGGCTAATGGTGGTTGGTGGGCAAGTGGACAATATAGATTTCATTGAATTGATAGAGGATAGTGGGGCTTGGGTGGTGGCTGATGATTTGTGCCCCGGAGCCAGGGAGTTCTTTTCCGATGTTGCTGACACTCCCGACCCTGTTGATGGCATAGCTGAGCGGTATTTGAGGAAGATATGTTGCAGTCGGACCTTCAGGGAAAGGAGGGGAAGCTACCATGAGTATCTTGAGCAGAGGTTTGGGCATATTGGTCGTTCTATCAGGGATTTTAAGGTTGATGGTGTGGTTCTCTACATCTACAAATATTGTGACCCTTATGGCTTCGACGTGCCAGCGATGAAGAGCTATATTGAATCTAAAGGCATCCCTGTCCTCTATCTTGAGGATGAGTATTCTATGTCCACCATCGGCCGGCTTAGAACTAGAATTCAGGCATTTCTGGAGCTACTTGGCTCGAAGTAGTGGTATTTGAAGGAGAATGGGCATGACCGAGGAAAAGAAACCTGAAGAAAAGAAGAAGAGAAAGACAGCTACTGAGGCAGCCGCTAAAATAGGGCCGATGGTTAAGGCTATGATTGCCGACGTGTTGCAGGCGAGAAAAGAAGGCAAACCGATAGCTTACACCTTCATCTGTTGTTGCTACGATGAAATCGTCAGAGCTATGGACATAGTGCCAGCTTGGACTGAGAACTATGCTGGCATATGCGGGGCTAAACGTGATGCTCAGAGATTTCTGGAAAGGGCGGAATCGGAGGGCTTCTCTCGTTCCCTCTGTACTTATGCCCTCTGCGGTCTGGGTTTTGATGCCTGGCGTGAGCAATTGGGGGAAATGCCCCCCGATGCCCCCTGGGGAGGGCAGGCCAGACCTGAC
The DNA here is from genome assembly GCA_013388845.1 of Chloroflexota bacterium. Taxonomy (GTDB): domain Bacteria; phylum Chloroflexota; class Dehalococcoidia; order GIF9; family AB-539-J10; genus RBG-13-51-36. Next base: position 5,697 of record JACAEN010000026.1, read on the forward strand.
GTGATGCTTGGTAGTGGTCAAATACTCTGTGACCCGAGGAATAAGTGGTATCAGGCGGCCCAGCATTATATACCCGATGTTCCGGTCTATGCCGTCGGTCTTCCCTGGCCACCTTATGAGAGCGATTACGATTACCGTGAGGTCCAGGATTACTATGTGAAATATATCGTGGAGGAACTTAGGGGTTTGGTGGCATTTCTGGAGAGGCATACCGGCAGGAAGATGGATTGGGACAGGCTGAGTGAGCTTGTCGACTTGACTGATAGAACTTGGAACTTGATCTGGGAGACGTATGAGTTGCGTAGAGCTATCCCTTCTCCGATGGGTACCGGGGATGCCATGAATACCATGGTGCCCATAGTATTTATGATGGCCACCCAGCAAGCCTACGATTTTTTTAAGGAATTAAATGAGGAGTTAAGGCATAAGATAGCTAACAAGGAAGGCGAAGTTCCTGATGAAAAATACCGGCTGATGTGGGGTGGAGGGTTGCCAGCATGGTTTGCCTTGAACGATTTTAATTATTTCAACAGTAAAGGAGCCGTTTTTCCGGTGGAGACCACCTATCGGACGGTAGAGGCGGTTTACAATTTTGATATCGATTTGTCCAAGATTAGCGACCCTCTGGAGCATATCGCCTGGAGATGGGTGAAGTTCTGGACTTATTGGTATGATAAAGCGAGGAAACGTCCCGGCTCGCACCCTGATGTTGAGAGATTGATTCAATATATTGAAGATTACAAGATAGACGGCATAGTAATGCATGAGGCTTTTTCCTGTCGCACCTGGCACGTGGGCTTAATCTGGCAGCTAAATCGGCTAAAGAAGATATACCGAGATATCCCCTCGCTAATTCTGGAGAGCGATATTGTTGATATCAGTTCCTATAATGAGGCAGACACCAGAGCCAGGATAGACGCCTTTATTGACACCTTAGAGGCGGTTAAGAGCAAAGGAAAGTGAAAAGCCAGTATTTTGCCGGGGTTGACATTGGTTCTACCATGACCAAGGTGGTGATTATGAACCGGGCCATGCTCGCCTCGGTCATCGGTCCTACCGGTCCCGAACACAGGAAGCTAGCCAATAGAGTGATGGAGGAAGCCCTCGCCCAAGCCAGCCTGCCCTTTGATGACATAACCTATGTGGTGGCTACCGGCTATGGACGAATTAATGTCCCCTTTGCCGATAAGCAAATAACCGAGATATCCTGTCATGCCCGAGGGGTTAGTTACTTGCTGCCCAGGGCAAGGACGGTGATTGACATTGGTGGTCAGGACTGCAAGGCGATTAAGTTGAACGACAATGGTCGGGTGGTGGAATTTGTCATGAATGACAAGTGTGCTGCTGGGACGGGTCGGTTTCTGGAGGTGGCAGCTGAGGGGCTGGGTATCAAGCTGGAAGATATGGGGAGATTATCCCTGGAGGCTAAAAGTAAAGTTGAAATAGGCAGCACCTGTACCGTTTTTGCTGCCCAGGAGGTGGTGGCTAAACTCTCAGAAGGGGTGCCCTTGCCCGAGATTATCGCTGGTCTGCATGAAGCGATTGCCGCTAGGATACATAGCATGGTTGGGCGTCTGAAGATAGAGAGAGAGGTAGCCCTAACTGGCGGCGGCGCTAAGAATATCGGCTTGGTCAAAGCGTTGGAAGCCAAATTGGGTTTCCCGGTATTGCTGCCTCCCGAGCCTTTGCTTACTGGAGCCATAGGTGCTGCTCTGCTGGGCAAGGATATAGTTAAACAAGCCGCCGCAAGCGGAACGCCTCTGCCCAGGAGTGAACGTCGCTTACAGGAGGTGACTCTGTTTACCCGATAGGGGTTTTAAGATAATGATTCATATTGCCGGGGTTGATATTGGCTCTGCTTTTTCCAAAGCCGTGATAATGGCGGAAAACAAGATTATCGCCTACCAAGTAAAGCCCTCAGGCGGAAATTATAGGCTCACTGCTGAACAGGTGACGAAGGGGGCTTTGACTAAGGCCAAGCTATCTTTAAAAGACATAGATTACGTTGTGGCTACCGGGTATGGTGCCGCCAACGTCCCTTTTTCCCGTGAGGCAGTTTCTGATATATCCTGTCTGGCCAGGGGTGTACATTATCTCTTTCCCACTGCCCGAACTGCAATTGATATTGGTGGGCAGTTCACCAGGGTATTCAAGCTGGATAAAAGGGGGAGAGCTACCGCCTTTTTACTGAGTGAGAAATGTGCTGCCGGGAGCGGGCGCTTCCTTCAGGTGATTGCCAAGGTGCTGCAGATTGACTTAAAAGACATTGGCGAGCTATCCCTGAAATCTCGGAACAGGGTTGACTTCAATACTGGTTGTGCCGTATTTGCTGAATCAGAGGCAATATCCCGCATTGCTGAAGGTGCCGCCAAGGAGGATATCCTGGCTGGTCTTCACCGGGCTTTAGCGGCTAAAGTCCAGGCCATGGTGGAAAGGCTTGGGATTGAGCCTGATTGTGCTCTGGTGGGTGGCGGGGCTAAAGATATCGGACTGGTCAGGAGCATAGAGGAAAGCTTAGCTTGTCGCCTTTTAACTCCTGACGAGCCGCAGATTGTAGCTGCCCTGGGTGCAGCTTTGATAGCCGGGGAAAAAGCTGCCGCGATTAAGGCTTCTCGCTAATTTGAAGGTGTAAGATAAGTTTTTTCAGAAGACCTGAACTTGTTTCTAATTTGCCTCTTATCCTGTGTTTAGCCTGTTTTTTCTTAAAAACCTGTCGATTCTTCTCAGTGCTTCCTCGATGTTAGATAACGAGGTGGCATAACAGCAACGGACAAAACCTTCACCGCAGTGTCCAAAAGCGGTGCCCGGGACGACAGCAACTTTTTCCTCCAATAGCAGCTTTTCGGCAAACTCTTCTGAATTCGTGCCAGTAGCTTTTATAGAGGGAAAGGCATAGAAGGCCCCCTTGGGCTCGAAACAGGGCAAACCAATCTCCTGCAATCTCTTGACCATGATGCGCCGGCGCCTATTGTATTCTTGAACCATCCGTTCGACCTCGTTGTCACCGTTTCTTAGAGCTTCGATGGCGGCCATCTGCGACATCGTTGGGGCACAGAGCATGGTGTATTGATGGATTTTGGTCAGGGCTTGGATGAAGAAGCGTTCGGCTGCTACATAGCCAATACGCCAACCAGTCATGGCATGAGATTTGGAAAGTCCGCCAATTAGGATGGTACGCTCCTTCATCCCGGGAAGGCTGGGAAAACAAATATGCTCCATTCCATAGACTAAACGAGCATATATCTCATCAGATACTACCAGCAAGTCATATTTTCTAGCTAGCCTGGCAATAGCTTCAGCCTCTTTTCTGGGTATGACTGCCCCTGTAGGATTGGCCGGGTAACCTATTAAAATAGCCTTCGTCTGCTTTGTGATTCTAGCTTCAATATCGGTTGCCCTGATGACAAAGTTGTTTTCTTCGCTCGTGGGAACAAGGCTAGGCACACCGCCAGCCAGGGTGACGTCGGCAGGATAAGCTACATAGCAAGGGTCAGGAATTATGACCTCGTCACCGGGATTGATAATCGCTCTCAGAGCCAGGTCTAATCCTTCGCTACTGCCTGTAGTGATAAGAATTTCATGCTCAGGATGATAGCTAACCCTATAATGAAGCTCTAGGTAGCGAGCTATTTCTTGGCGTAGTTCGGGCATGCCGGAGTTCGAGGTATACATGGTATAACCTTTTTCTACAGAATATGTGCCGGCCTCTCTGATATGCCAGGGAGTAACGAAATCAGGCTCACCTATACCCAGCGAGATAACGTCTTCCACGGAGGCGAGCAGGTCGAAGAACTTCCTGATGCCTGACGGGGGTAGGGTAGCCACCTTTTGTGAAATCAGGTTAGCTCGGGCTTTGGTTGGAGCGGACTTTGTGTTCAGCATGTTACGGCGTTATTGGTAAACGTCTGTTTATTTCCTTGGGAAGGTGAAAAATTTCCCCGCTCTCCTTATAGCGTTTGAGGAGAAAATGGGTGACGGTGCTTTGCACCTCTTCTAGAGGAGCTAGTTTCTCTGCGACAAAGCTAGCAATTTCCTGCATATTTTTGCCTCTCACCAATATAGCCAGGTCATAGGTGCCTGAAACTAAATATGCAGAGTATACTTCGGAAAATTGATAGATACGCTCAGCAATAGCGTCGAAGCCAACACCGCGTTGTGGTGTTACTCTGACTTCAATTAAAGCCCAGACATCTTCCTTGCCTAACTTAGGCCAGTTTATTATGGCTTTATATTTGAGAATAGTCCCATCTTTCTCTGCCCGCTTAATTATTTTTTCTACCTCATTGACAGGCTGGTCCACCATGGTGGAAATCTGTTCCGGGGTTGCCCGGGCATTCTGTTCCAGAATTTCAAAAATCTCTTTCATGAGTTCTCCTTAAAACGTCAATTTGCATTCACGAATTCGCGAAAGCCGATTCCCCGATGGGCAGGCAAAAATGCGACATGAATGCAACAGTGCAAAATGAAGATTGCAATATGCAAAAGTCAATCGCCTTCGGCGACAAATCAAAATGCAAACTGCAAAAGGCAAAAATATTTGGTTCTGAGACATCGTTATTAATTTGCATTTTGATATTTGCATTCTGCATTTTGTATTGAGTGATAGCGTCTATTTCTCCCTACCTTTCGCGGTTATTACAGATTTTGCAACAATTTTGACCAATTCGTCAGCTCTATTCAATAAAGGTTGTAAATCGCTCCTTGGAACTAGCTCAGCTCTCTCCGCTAGCTTAAGCCAATATAATGACTCTCGTGATTCCTTCAACACAAGTTGCATCTTGTGTATGAAATCTGCTTTGCTTTCTGCCCCACATGCTTCTTCATAATTTGCTCCAGCAGACCCACTAGCTCGCGTTAGTTGGCTTGCTATATACCTTCCGACCGCAGTTTTATTAAGTTTAACTGTCAATTTGATGCCACTTGCTGCAAAGTCTAATAAACGCTCCGACAAATCTTTCCTTCCACTTTGCATTTTTCAATTTGCATCCTGTATTTTGCCTTGAACTGTTGTGCCCGGCAATTCAATAGCCGACCATCGGTCATCTGCTTCATTGTAACATAGTTCAAATAGTTTGCCATCCTCAGTAACAACTCTAAATAGCCTTTTGCCTGGTTCTTGCCAGGCTTTTTCTACGGACTTTATGCTAAGTTCTTTTTCTTGCCAAACAAAAGATCGCGGTTCTTCAGCATAGATATAGCCTGAATAGCAGGTTACTTTCGTCTCCATATTTTGCTCTGATATATTGTAAGACTCAATTCACCGACCCGACAAGTTGGGTCAGTCATCCGGCTCATTATAAATGCAATTCAAATAGTCTACTATCCCAGCGACAACCCTGTAGCTTTGAGATAGTGGTAGAGTGTTATCAAAGATTAGGCACAAATAGATATGAACAGATGAAAACAGTATAATTATAGGTAAGGAAACCTATGAAAAAGCGGGACATTCTTATTATTACTTTGACCTTGATTGCTCTTGTGAGCTTAGTTCTTATTATTAGAGGCATAATTCCAGAAACAAAATCGCTGGAGGAAATCAAAGTAGAGATTGACAACTTATTCTTAGCTGGTATGAATACTACCTATTATGGAGATTGGGTGTTGCCTGAGGAAGAGGTCAAGGAGATGAAAACACTGTGGGCAGAACTTGGATTGGGTGAAACTGATGTAATTGAGCTCTGGGTCGCAATATTTGACAACTGTAGCAATTGGGTTGACCTTTACACAGCACGTGAATTTGATTGCTCAGAAATGAGTGCCCTCTTCGAGTGTGTAATGGAACAGCTTGGATACGCAACGTGCATTGTTGAGTCTGACAAGTATAAACACGCTTGGTGCTTGGTTGAGACGTCAGACGAATCTTTGCTCCCTGTTGAGTGCACGGGCATGTTCATTCCTTGGGAAGGGTCAAATATTATGACTTGGGTGGATTATTTTGTCTATGATATGGATAAGCGATTCGAAACTATTTATGAAGCCGAGCAATACTGTAGCGGAGATTATGATTGGTGGAATTCTTGGCAAGTGGAGGAGTTAACTCTTGATGAAGTAAAGGTGGAGGAGTTTGTATCCGAATGGCTGGAGAAGTATGTTAGTCACGAGACCTTGCTCATTGACAAAGTCACACACCTTGAATCCGGACAATATTGGAGTTTTTCGACAGTGTTTGAAGAAGGTTATGAGATTGAGGTTATGGTAGAAGTTAAACAAGGTGGTCCTATCGATGTACTACTTTTTAACTCAGGTCAATACTTGCAGTTCGAGCGCTTTATGAAGGGTAAAGGAACAACGGTCGAATACTTTGTAACAGGTTCAGCATTGAACGTCATGAGCAAGAGCTATACGTTTCAGATTCCTAGCTCTGACCGTTACTATGTTGTAATTAGTAACGGTGGCGGAATAAAAGGAGGAGCGAGACCTAAAGGGGATGTCGCCGTGTATCTCAAAGTAGTAGCCATAGTACATCCGTAAGCACGGGACTTAGCAACTGGCTATTCACATAAGTTCGGCTCTTGTGGCACCATTAGGATTCGGGCAAATCACTTCTCAAAGGTTGCCCACAATACATCCGCTGCCGAATATTGATAATTCGGCAAGCAGCTCAGTTGTCGTGAATTTCTGTTCTACAAATTGACAAACGTGGTGGGCTAAAGTAGTATCAAGACAAAACAGAGATGAAAAAGGATTTGCTCTCAATAGCCGACCTTAACCGTGAGGAAATTGAATACCTCATAGGGCAGGCTCGATGTATGAAACGGGAAGGGGCATCGCCTCTCCTTTCGGGGAAAACCTTAGCTCTCCTTTTTGAAAAGCCTTCCTTGCGGACCAGGGTCAGCTTTGACATCGCTATGCATCAGCTAGGCGGACATAGCATCTACCTGTCTCCGGAGGAGGTCGGCTTGGGCAAGCGAGAGTCAGTGGCTGATGTGGCTCGAGTGCTCAGCCGATATGTCGAGGGCATTGCTGCTCGCACATTTTCTCAGGAAACTTTGCGCATTTTGGCTAGCCATTCTTCTGTGCCTGTAATCAATGCCCTTTCTGACCTGGAGCACCCCTGCCAGGCTCTTTCCGACCTTTTAACCATCTATGAAAAGAAAGGCAAGCTTTCTGGCTTGACTTTAGCATTTGTTGGCGATGGCAACAATGTAGCCAATAGCTTACTCCTGGCTGCCTCGCTCACCGGTATGAATTTCCACATTGCTTCGCCGCCAGGCTACGAAATTAAGAAGGAAGTGTTGAATCGAGGGAAGAGATTCGCGGCTCTTAGTGGCAGCCAGATTAGGCTAACCAACGAGCCATACGAAGCAGCTAAAGGTGCTGACATGGTATATACCGATGTATGGGCTAGCATGGGTCGGGAGGCTGAGGCGGAGAAACGCCGTCTTGCCTTTTTGGGCTATCAAGTGGATAATAAATTATTAAGCTTGGCTAAAGGAGATGTTTTGTTCATGCACCCCTTGCCGGCTCATCATGGCGAGGAAATTTCTGCTGGATTGCTAGATGACCCCCGGTCGGTGGTATTTGAGCAGGCAGAAAACAGGCTACATCTGCAAAAGGCATTGCTGGTGAAGCTGCTATCGAATCCGAAGGTATCAGGTAAATGACTGGACCTATTGTCGCAATTGTCGGGAGAACCAACGTAGGCAAGTCCACCTTGCTTAACCGCCTGGCGGGCAGGCGGATCGCTGTAGTTGCTGACTTGCCGGGAACTACCAGGGACCGCATTTTTGCTTCTGTTTCCTGGCAAGGGCGGGATTTGACAGTCGTTGACACCGGTGGCTGGCAAACAAAGCCATCTACGTCTTTGGAACAAAAGGTCAAGCGGCAAGTTGAAGCAGCTATTGCCCAGGCGGATGTTGTCATCTTCCTCGTAGATGCTAAAGACGGAGCTATTGCTGCTGATGAGGAAATTGCTGACATGTTGCGCGCTGCCAATAAGCCAATCATACTGGCGGTAAATAAGGTAGATTCTGCTAGGCGAATAAATCAGGTGGCCGATTTTTATCGTTTGGGCATGGGTGAGCCGATAGCCATCAGTGCGCACCATAATCGAGGCATAGACGATTTGATGAACGCTGTGCTAGCTTCTTTGCCTCCACGAGCTGCCGATATTGCAGAGCCAGCAGGAGCTAAATTAGCCATTGTTGGGCGACCTAATGTCGGTAAGTCAACTTTGTTGAATACATTGCTAGGCGAGGAAAGAGCTATTGTCCACGAGTCTCCGGGCACAACTCGCGACTCGCTTGATGCTTTGATTCGGTGGGGTGATAAAGAAATCTTGCTTGTCGATACCGCTGGGATTAAACGGCGCGGGAGAGCAAGTGTGGGAGTGGACTATTACAGTTTATTGCGTGCCCTTCAAGCTATTAACCGCTGTGATGTCGCTCTGTTGCTGGTAGATGCCAGCGAATTTATCACTGCTCAGGATTTGCATATTGCTGGCCATATTATTGAAGTTGGAAAAGGCTTGATGGTCGCGGTCAACAAATGGGACCTTATCCCTGAAGAGCGAAGGCAGGAATTCAAACGAGGCGTGGAACAAAGGCTCCGATTTGCTCCCTACGCACCTATTATCTATATCTCTGCCAAATTAGGGCAAGGAATAAACAAGATTCTGCCCCAAGCCTGGGAAATCTGGCAGGAGAGACAAAAGCAGATACCACAAGCGGAAGTTGACGAGCTAGTTAAGCAGGCAGTAAGCAGCTATTCCCCACCCCGCACAGGTTCTAGGCGACTGCGCATTGTTCGAGCCTATCAAGATGAATCTCAACCAGCAACTTTCATTCTCGAGGTTAATGACCCCCAGTTGGTTCATTTTTCCTATCAACGCTACTTAGAAAACAAGCTTCGCCAAAGCTTTGGTTTTCGCGGCATTCCTTTGAAGTTGATTTTTACCAAGGCTGCTCGTAAAATCAATAAAAAGATTGAGGTAAGAGCATGATGATAGCCGAGTTTGTTGCCGTAGTAGTCATCGCTTATCTCCTTGGTTCCATTCCCTTTGGCTTGATAATAGGCAAGTTGAAAAAGGGTGTTGATATCAGGGAATATGGCAGCGGTAAGACTGGTGCCACTAATCTAATGAGGGTGGCAGGAACCAAGCTCGGCGTTCTAACCATAGTTCTCGATGTGATTAAAGCTGGTGGAGCAGTCATGCTAGCCGCAGTAATCATAGATAGTAGCAGCGGTATCTTCACTATCGATGGTGTGTCTATTTATTGGCAGCATGTCGCCCAAGCCGCCGCCGGCTTGGCCGCAGTAGTAGGGCATAACTGGCCGGTGTTTGCTAAGTTTAAAGGAGGTAGAGGGGTGACTGCCTATTTTGGTACCCTGTTTGCTATTTGCCCTCCCGCGGGCATATTCGGTGCCGAAGTTGTAGCTATAGCTGCATTACGCAGCCGACACATGTCCATGGGTTCTATTCTGGGAGCCTTAGCTAGTTGGTGCTTAATGGTACCCTTGACTATCATCTACAATTTCCCTCCCATTTATCTAGCTTACGGTTTGGTAGTTATCGCATTGCTCGTCTACCAGCACCAGGACAACATAAAACGTATAAGACAAGGCATAGAACGCCGGTTATGGTAAAAAGCAGGAGAGGCCGTGCCTAAAATTACTATAATAGGCAACACCTCCTGGGGCAAGACCTTAGGCAATCTGCTGGGCGATAAAGGGGCAGCGGTGAAACTGTGGGCGCGAAGCGAGGCGGAGGCGGAAGAAGCAAACCAAGGACAGTGTAGCTATTCCTCTACTAGCCACATCGGGGAAGCCTTGAGTGAGGCTGACTTGGTAATCTGGGCAGTCCCTTCTCAGAAGTTGAGAGAAAATGTTAGTCAAGCCAGCGATTATCTTACCAATTCTATGTTGTTGATGAGCGCCGCCAAAGGATTGGAGGCAAACAGTGGCAAGAGAATGTCACAAGTGCTGGCAGAAGAGATTGCACGTTCTCTGAGAGGGCAAATTTGTGTCCTCTCTGGTCCTAATCTGGCTATGGAAATTGCTCAGGGTCTCCCTGCGGCTTCGGTCATTGCCGCTCAGAATATAGCTTTAGCGGAAAGAGCGCGAGAATTAATGGAATCGCCTAAATTCTTTCTATCTACTAGCGATGATGTCATCGGAGTTGAATTAGGCGGAGCCCTGAAAAACATTATAGCTCTGGGCGCAGGCATGATAGACGGATTAGGCTTAGGTGACAATGCTAAGGGAGCGTTCATTGCCTGGGGCTGGGCTGAGGTTGTTTCCTTAGGAATAAGCTTGGGAGCCAGGGCTGGCACTTTTTATGGACTTTCCGGGTTAGGCGACCTGATAGCTACTTGTTCTAGCGCTCTCAGCCGTAATCATTACGTGGGCTACGAACTGGCCAAAGGGCGTTCTTTGGCTGAAATAACCGCCTCTATGCCGCACGTTGCTGAGGGAGTCGCCACTACCGCAGCAGCCCACCAGTTGGCGAAAAACCAGGGGCTTAGATTACCTATTATCAACCTTATTTATGGGATTCTCTTTGAAGGCTTGCCCCCCACACAGGCATTGATCGAGTTCAGGGGAATAGCAGCAAATAGTCACTGACGTGGACTAGACGTCGGGAGGCGGTTCAGTCCGGGGTAATACCTTAGCCAATTCTTCAAAAAGACGACGCTGTTCTCTATCCAAATGTTGCGGCGTCACTATGTTGACTTTGATAAGCAGGTCTCCTCTCCCCCGACCATCAACGTGGGTGACCCCCTTGCCTTTGAAGCGAAAGGTTTTCCCATTTTGAGTTCCTGGTGGTATTTTTAACTCCACCTTTCCATCTAAAGATGGCACTCTCACCTCATCACCCAAGGCAGCTTGAGCAAAATTGATGGGTAACTCGTAGAGAATGTCACTGCCATCTCTATGGAACAAATTGTGCGGCTTCACTGAGAGGGTGACATAAAGGTCGCCTGGGTGACCTCCATACAAGCCAGCGCTTCCTTCTCCATCCACGCACAATCGGTATCCATCATCCACACCAGCTGGGATGTCAACCCTTATTTTGCGCATCACCTTTTTTCTTCCCCTTCCTTGGCATTGAGAACAGGGATTGTTTATTACAGCCCCACTGCCTCCACAGCGTGAGCAAGTAGTGGTACTGGTGTAGCGCCCAAAAATACTTTGTAGCACTCTCCTGACTTGCCCAGTGCCGCGACACTCAGGACAGGTCTCGGGATTTGTCCCTCGTTCGCTGCCAATGCCATGACAGGAAGGGCAGAACTCGATGCGTTGTATTTCAACTTCTTTACTGCAGCCGAATACCGCTTCCTCAAAGGAGAGGGTGAGGTGACTTCGTAGGCTCTCCCCTTTCTGGGGAATACGCTGAGCCGTCTGCCCAAAAGAGGTGCCAAAAACATCTCCCCAGAAAGCTTCAAAGATATCTCCCAGCCCGCCGAAGCCAAAATCAGGAAAACCTCCCTCAACATCCACTCGGCCATAGCGGTCGTATCTACGCCTTTTCTCAGGGTCGGAGAGAACCTGGTAGGCCTCGTTTATTTCCTTAAATTTCTCCTCGGCTCCTGACTCTTTATTGCGGTCGGGATGGTACTGTTTCGCTAAGTTACGAAAAGCCCTCTTAATTTCCTCGTCACTGGCGTTTCGAGGCACTCCCAGCACTTCATAGTAATCTTGTTTTATCGCCATAACCTTTAAGTATAGCTCTTAAATGCTTATGATGACAACTTTGACAATAGAGATGGGTGGTAAACAACCTCACACAGGAAGGTGGCAAATATTCGACGTCTTAAGAAGTGGTATAATCACAGAGTTGTGAAGCAACAGATTGAAAAAATCCTCCGTAATCGTCAGAAAAAGATAATCATTGATGCAAAGCGCAGAGCCTCCGCCGTGCTCATACCTCTGTTTTATAGCCAGGGGCAATATCATGTCCTATTTACCGAGCGGAGCGAGGAGGTGAACTTTCACAAGGGACAGGTCTGCTTTCCCGGCGGAACCCGTGAGCCATCTGATTCCAGCCTACTTCAAACTGCTCTCAGAGAGGCTGAGGAAGAAATAGGTCTAAAGGCTAAAGATGTGGAAGTTTTGGGAGAGTTTGACGATAATGTGACGTTCACCAGTGACTATGTCATCTCGCCTTTTGTGGCCCTCATACCCTACCCTTATCCTCTCAAAGCCGATGGTAGAGAAATCAAGGAAATTTTTTCTATTCCATTGTCATTTTTGATGGATGAGGCTAATTTTGAGCGAGATTCTGGCGCATACAAATACGAAGGGCATGTTATATGGGGGGCTACTGCCAGGATTCTAAAGCAGTTCATGGAATTGCTGAAATCTGAGAGTGGGGCCTTGCGCTAATTATTTCTTTTCCTTAGCCTTGACTTTGATTGCTTTGGGTTTTACCTCTTCAGCCTTGGGTATAGTGATGGTTAGGACGCCGTCCTCCATCGTTGCCTCAGCCTTGTCTGGCTTAAGCCCGCTGGGAAGAACCACGCTGCGGGAAAAGGAACCGTAGCGTCTCTCTTGGTATAGGTAATCCTCTTTCTTGACCTCTTGTTCCGCTTTGTGCTCTCCCTTGATGGTCAAGGTGTTGCCAGTGATGTCAATGCTGACATCCTCTGACTTCACCCCCGGCAAGGCTGCCTTGACCACGACCTCGTTAGGAGTCTGGTAGACATCCAGGGCGGGCATTGCTGTCTCACCAAGAGCAGCTAAGACGCGAGAAGGACGGACAAAGCTGTCTTCGAACAGCCTATCCATTGCCTGTCTCAGGCTCATAAGTTCCGTAAAGGGATGCCATCTTTCTATAGCCATTTACATCACCTCCTTTCTTTAATTATTTTTACTGAGCCCCACTCCCAGTTCAAGTAGAATTATAGAAATGTTAAACAATTTTGTCAAATCCTTTCACAATGTTAATTTAAGAAAAGTTGACAATTTTTTTGAAAAATTTTATAATGTGGCGAAAGCAATTAAACCACGGGAAAGACATTGCGAAAGATGGCAGGCAAAGATTATTACCAGATCCTGGGTGTAGATAGGACTGCTTCGGAAAAGGAAATCAAGCAGGCCTACCGCCGTTTGGCACGCCAGTATCACCCTGACCTCAATCCTCGCGACAAATCGGCTGAGGCCAAATTTAAGGAGATAAATGCCGCTTACGAGGTTCTTTCCGATCCGGAAAAGCGGAGGAAATATGACCAGTTTGGTGACCAATGGGAATATGCTGAGCAATTTGCCAAATCCGGTGGGCCAGGGAGAGTTAGGTGGGATTTCGGTACGGGTGGCACGACTTTTGAATATGGCGACCTGAGCGGCCTTGGTGACATTTTCTTGAGCTTGTTCGGCGATTCCGGCATAGGCTTCAGGATGAGGCGCGGACCACAACGTGGTCAGGATATAGAGTCTCCCATTGAGGTAACTCTTGAAGAGGCTTATCACGGCTCCACGCGGGTCATACAGCTTCAGGCCGCGGAGCCCTGCACAGCTTGTGGAGGCACGGGCCGAGTGGGCAATCGAGTCTGCACTATTTGTAATGGTGCCGGTGGAAAAGTAATCCCCAAGCGCCTGGAAGTCAAGATTCCCGCGGGAGTTAGAGATGGCTCAAAGATTCGCATAGCTGGAGAAGGTGGCTCTGGGCGTGCCGGTGGCAGCAAAGGCGACCTCTATCTTGTCGTGAAGGTTCTGCCCCACAAGCTCTTTGAGCGTAAGGGAGATGACCTTTATACTGAGGTGTCCGTGCCTTTAGCCACTGCCGTGCTGGGTGGCGAGGTTGGATTGCCAACCTTGAATGGAAATCTGGCTCTCAAGATACCACCGGAGACTCAGAACGGCAAGGTTTTCCGCTTGGCCGGAAAAGGCATGCCACGGCTGGGCAATGCCAGTTATGGCGACATATTCGCCAGGGTAAAAGTGGTGCTGCCTACTAACTTAACTGACGAAGAAAAGAAGCTATTTGAGAGGTTACGGTCTCTGCGACCTACATAAAGCGAGGTGCCACGATGATGGACTGGGAATCCAAACCAAGATATGTGATAAGCGTAGCCGCCAGGATGGTGGGCATAGAAGCTCATACATTGCGTTATTACGAAAGGCTGGGGTTGGTGCAGCCAGAGCGTTCCAGTGGCAATAGACGTCTCTATTCGGAGGAGGACATTGAGCGGTTACGCTATATTAAAGCTCTGATGAGTGATTGTGGCGTTAATTTAGCTGGGGTGGAGGTGGCGCTGAGGTTGATGCAGAGAATGAAGGAGATGCAACAGCAAATTGAGGAAATGGAGAGGAAAATCCAGAGAATTGCTGAAGCTGAAATACAGGATGTGATACAGGACATAATAGAAGACGCAGAATGGAAGGAGGTATAGAAAATTGAGACCGGAGAGATTTACTGAACAGGCACAGGAGGTTTTAGCCGCCTCACAAGAACTAGTTCGTCGCTATCACCATAACCAGTGGGATGTGGAGCATGTTCTATTGGCCTTGTTGGAGCAGGAAAAGGGGATAGCTCGCGAAATATTACAAGAATTAAGCGTGGATGCTGAGGTGATAAGAAGGCGTGTAGAAGCCACGCTTGAGCGTTTTCCCAAGGTAGCCTATGAGACAGGGCAAATTTATGCTACTCCACGAGTTGCTGCCCTTCTCGAAAATGCCAATAGGGAGGCTGACAGGCTCAAGGACGAGTTTGTTAGCACTGAGCATTTGCTCATTGCTATTGCCGGCGAAACCAGAGGCGAGGCCGCGGCAATTCTAGCTGAGTCTGGCATTAACCAGGAAAAGATTTATCAAGCCTTGCAGAAAATTCGTGGCGGACATCGAGTTACCGACCGTCAAGCGGAAAGCAAATACCGCTCTTTGGAAAAGTATGGCCATGACCTCACGGAGTTAGCTCGTCAGGGCAAACTCGACCCCGTGATTGGTCGGGAGAATGAGATTAAACGTGTGATACAAATACTGTCCCGGCGTACCAAGAACAATCCTGTGATTATTGGCGACGCCGGGGTGGGCAAGACGGCTATCGCTGAAGGACTGGCTCAGAAGATTGTCGCTGAGGATGTCCCCGATTCTTTGAAAGGAAAGAAGGTGGTGGCCTTAGACATGGGAGCACTGGTGGCGGGAAGCAAATTCCGCGGGGAGTTTGAAGAAAGGTTGAAGGCGGTTCTGGACGAAGTCCGGCAGGCGGCCGGTGAAGTTATCATGTTCATTGATGAGCTTCACACCGTGGTCGGAGCTGGGGCTGCTGAAGGGGCGATTGACGCCAGCAATATGTTGAAGCCTGTCTTGGCTCGTGGTGAGATTCAATGTATCGGGGCTACTACCCTGGACGAATATCGCAAACATGTAGAGAAAGACAAGGCGCTGGAGAGGCGTTTCCAGCCTGTTTACCTCAGTGAACCAAGCGTGGAGGCCACTATAGAGATGCTGCGAGGGCTTCGTCCCCGATACGAAGCACACCACAAAATAAAGATTGATGATTCCGCTCTAGTAGCTGCCGCCAAGTTGAGCCAGAGGTATATATCCGATAGATTCCTGCCCGACAAGGCCATTGACTTGATTGACGAAGCCGCCAGCAAGCTACGAATCGAGATGGAAAGCGCTCCTGAGGGAGTTAAAACTCTGGACCGAAAAATAAAACACCTCAGAGACGAGGAAGAGGCAGCTTCGCAACGTCAGGACTATAAGAAAGCTGCCGAATTGAAAGCGGAAAGGTTACGCCTGGAGCAAGAACATAATCAAGCTAAGCTAAAGTGGCAGAAGGAGAAGAAAATCGATAGTGTGGTAGACGAGGAGGATATCGCCGAATTGGTGGCTCAATGGACGGGCATCCCCGTTTCCCGAATGATGGAAACGGAGACTGATAAATTGGTTCACATGGAAGAAAGAATTCATCAGAGGATAGTGGACCAGGAAGAGGCTGTGGCTGCTGTTTCGGAGGCTATCAAGCGAGGCCGAGCCGGGCTCAAGGACCCCAAACGCCCGATTGGCAGCTTTATCTTCCTTGGCCCTACCGGTGTAGGAAAAACTGAATTGGCTCGTGCTTTGGCTGAATTCCTTTTCGACGACGAAGAGGCTATGGTGAGACTGGACATGTCGGAATATATGGAAAAGCACACTGTATCTCGTCTTATCGGGGCGCCACCAGGATATGTGGGCTATGAGGAAGGCGGACAATTGACAGAGGCAGTGCGTCGTCGTCCCTACCGGGTCATCCTCTTCGATGAGGTTGAAAAAGCTCATCCTGATGTCTTCAATATATTACTACAGTTGCTGGAGGACGGCCGGCTTACCGATGGGCATGGGCGGACTGTGGACTTCAAAAACACAGTGGTCATCATGACCAGTAACTTAGGCACCGAGGAATTCCAACGCGGGGGGATTGGCTTTCCTCGCAAAGAAGGGGTCGACGAACAGAGAATGAAAACTGCTATAGAAAGTGCTTTAAAGCGAACCTTCCGCCCCGAGTTACTTAATAGGATAGACGATGTCATTATATTTCATCCTCTAACTGAGGAGCACTTAAAGAGCATAGTTGACCTTCTTATCCGTGAGGTAGAAAAGAGGTTAGCTGAGCGTAATATTAAGCTTGAAGTGAGTGAAGAAGCCAAAGCTTGGTTAGTTCAGAAAGGCTATGACCCAGTATACGGGGCTCGCCCCTTACGCCGAGCTATTCAGAAGTATGTAGAGAATCCCATATCGGCGAAGATATTGCAGGGTGAGTTCAAAGAAGGAGATACCATAGCTATTAGCTTGCAGGAGGATAACCTGAGCTTTGCGGCTCTGAAAACTGCCCGGGCTAAAACTAAATAAAAGATTGTTCAGCAACTCGCTCTCCTCCAGAAGCTTTTTTCTTTGTCATTCTGAGGAGTCCCGGTGAACCGGGACGACGAAGAATCTCAGGATGCCGTCCTGAGCTATGTGAAAGATTCTTCGCTACGCTCAGAATGACAAAGTAATACTATTAAATAATCTCCTGTTCATCCCCTTTGACGCTTGTGAGCAAAGCTGGTAAGCTAAGCTCCGATGCATCGGGGAAAGGAGATTTGAGTATGCCTGCCAAGGTAGATATGGACAAAATCGTTTCTCTGTGTAAGCGGAGGGGGTTTATTTTTCCCAGTAGCGAAATATATGGTGGCTTATCCAGTTGCTGGGATTATGGTCCCATGGGGGTGGAGCTTAAGCGTAATGTTAAGGAAGCTTGGTGGAAAGCGATAGTCCAGGATCGGGATGACGTAGTAGGCTTGGATACATCAATCATGATGCATCCTGGAGTTTGGGCAGCCAGCGGCCACATTGATAGCTTCACAGACCCCTTGGTGGAGTGCAAATCGTGTCACCTGAGGTGGCGGGCCACCGAAATAGAAGGCAAGAAATGCCCCCAATGTGGTGGCGAGCTGACCGAGCCTCGCATGTTCAACCTGATGTTCAAGACTTTTATGGGTCCTGTAGAGGAGGAGGCCAGCACCATCTATCTCCGCCCCGAAACAGCCCAGGGCATATTCGTTAACTTTGAGAATGTCATCACCACCTCTAGGAAGAGGTTGCCTCTGGGCATCGCTCAGATAGGCAAGTCCTTCCGCAATGAAATCACCCCAGGCAACTTCATCTTCCGGACCAGAGAGTTTGAGCACATGGAACTGGAGTACTTCGTCAAGCCCGGGACTGACCAAGAGTGGCTTGATTACTGGGTCAAGGAGAGGTTTGACTGGTATGTTAAACTGGGTATCAGGAAGGAAAATCTTCGCCTGCGCCGGCACGGCAAAGAAGAACTCGCTCACTATGCCAAGGATTGTTACGATATCGAGTATCTTTTTCCCATGGGGTGGTCGGAGTTGGAGGGCATAGCTAACAGGGGAGATTTCGACCTCACTCAGCATGCCAAATATAGCGGCAAGGACCTCAGTTACTATGATGCTGAGGCTGGCGAGAGGTATATTCCCTACGTCATCGAGCCTTCGGCGGGCGTCGACCGCTCTGTCTTGGCTTTCCTCATTGACGCCTATGATGAAGAGGTGGTTGAAGGGGAAAAGAGAACAGTTTTACACCTTCGCCATTCCCTGGCTCCCATTAAAGTAGCTGTTTTGCCCTTAAGCAGGAATGAAAAGCTAACCCCTCTGGCTAAAGAGGTTTTCAAGCGACTATGCGCGAGCTTCGTGACCGACTACGATGATTCCCAAAGCATAGGGCGGAGATACCGGCGTCAGGACGAAATCGGCACCCCGTTCTGCGTTACCATAGATTTTGAATCCTTGGAAGATAAGCAGGTTACCATTCGAGATAGGGACACCCTGGCGCAAATTCGGGTGCCCATCGAGCAATTAGAAAGAACACTCGAAGCCAAACTCAAAGGAGAGGCTTTCGACGCCTCGCCCCTCTGGGCCACCAGGGAGAAATGAGCATTCTGCACTTTGCTGTGCCTCGTCATACAGTCATACAGTACCTGCCTATAGAATAAGTATAGAAAATAGGCATAAAAATAGATGTTAAGCCCCGTAAAAAGAGGTGGATGAGAATGGCACGCTGTATTTTCTGCATGACCAAAACAGGACCATTTTCGACACGCGAGCATGTTTTGCCAGAGTCACTTGGTGGTGGTGAATGGGCAGTCTTGCCGAACGGACTCTTATGTGATTCTTGCCAGAACAAATTTGGTTCTGAGATTGAACAACAGGCCCTTGGTGACTACCCATTTTCCCTCCTTCGTACATTTCTTGGTATCCCAACAAAGAAGGGTAAGGCCCCATGGTTTGAAAGCTGGGAAGGAATAATACGCGCATCTCTTTTGCCGGGTACAGTTGGTTATGATCCAGCCCCTGTCTTCGAGCAAGCAGTTTTGGAAGGGAAAAAGACAGTGATTAGAGTTCTTGCACATCCTCTTAAGCCTGACATGATCTGTCGCTTTTTGCTAAAAATGGGTGTTGAGGTGGTTGCCTGGGACAATGAGCAAGACGTTTTTTGTTCGAAGTTCGATGAAGCCCGGCGGTTTGCCCTCACAGGTGAAAAGACAGGGAAGTGGTGGTATCTCCAAAGGGAAAGAATGGATGTGGTGTCACGCTGTTTCACTCAAGGAATCACGCCTGACGAATGGGCTAACAACGTAAAGCTCGAAGTGGCTAAACTGGAGGGAGAGCATGAGATGTTTCATCTCTCCCTCTTATATCTCGACATGTTAGTTCCTCTTACTAGGGTAATTACGCCGCAGGTCGAGGGACTTGAGGAGCCCGAATATAGGCTGTTTTGGATATAGGAAAACTACGTCCAACAAAGGCGTGCAGACGGACGGCACATACGCGCCGCTGCTGATGCCGAGTATTATGCCTTACAATTAAGGGGACACCATACATATCTCTTGATGTATATGAGAAAGCGACATAATCTTTGGAATTAAGTATAGTGTCCCCGAAACTTAACTACTAAACGTAGAAAATAGATGTTAAGCTCGAAAGGCGATGAACCAGATTGAGGTCAAGTATCACATTATTGAGAAGCGCTTCCACCCAAGTGACGGCTGGAATGTGACAGTTGATCTTGATCCCATGGAGATGGGGAAAGGGAGGCAGAATGCGGGCCAAAAGGGAGCGCTCGCTCAAACTTACAGGAAGCGACTCGAAGACATTGGGGTGCGTATTGGGGCAGACAAGGAGTTTGGGCGAACTGATATTGTTGCAAGACACCCTGAGAAAGGTTGTTTCATTATTGAGTGCGAGGGAGATACTAGAAAGCAAAAAGAACAAGCTATGTATTCTGCGCTTGGCCAGCTCTTGGTAAAGATGTTTGCTGGATATGCTAGAACCTGTTATGGCCTGGCGGTGCCTAAGTCAAATGGGTGGCGGAAACAACTCTCCAAGATTCCAAAAACGGTCTGCCAGAGACTGAACTTGAAGCTGTATCTCGTTTCCGGCTCTGCCGTTCAGGAACTGACCGGATCCGAACAAGCCACAGGAGCGGATGGCGATAGCTGCCGCTGATTTCAGGTGTTGAGAATTCGAAGTTAATTCTACTTGAGCAACTTAAACTCTGTGACGTCCACCAGGCCTAAATCGGTCAGCCTGAGCTCAGGAATCACGGGCAAGGCTAGGAAGGGGAGGATAGCAAATGGAGATGGGGGCAGGTTGCCCAGGCTGGCGGCAGCCTTTTCCACTGTTTCATGCTGGAATACGACTATATCTGGAGGCTCAGGGGAAAGCAAGCCAGCGATGGGCAGGGGTAAAGAAGCCAGAATTTCCAGGTTGGCGCAAACCACCAGTCCGCCCTGTAGCCTTCTAATTTCCTCTATTGCCTTGAGGATGTCGAGGTCATTGGTGCCCACCGCTATTATGTTGTGGGAGTCATGAGCCACTGATGAGGCTAATGCTCCTTTCTTTAAACCGAATCCCTTGACCAGTCCCACTCCGACATTGCCGCTAGCCCTGTGTCTTTCCACCACCACCAGCTTTAGAATATCCCTTTCCACATCGGGCATCACCACCCCATCCACAACTTTCATCTTTTCCATCGCCTTCTTGGTAACTATCTGTTCGGGGATGATTTCGATGACCGGATAGTCTTCCTCACTGAGATTGCTTCGCCCCGATACAATCGGGGCTCGCAATGACAATGCTTTTGCTGTGGGCGGCTTGATACGGATGGTGTCTTTCAACTCCAGAGTAACAGGGGGTGGGGGGAACAAGGGCTTGCCTCGACTTGCCACCAGCTTCCCTTTGTAGAACACCATGTCTATCTCTAATTTAGCCAGGTCGTTGATGGTTATAAGATTGGCTATATAACCCGGGGCAATGGCTCCCCTATCATAAAGCCTGAAATACTCAGCAGCATTAATCGTCGCCATTTGAATTGCCCGGACTGGCTCCAAACCTCGGCTAATGGCTTTTCGGACCACAGCGTCAATATCGCCTTCCCGAAGTAAGTCGGAGCAACTACGGTCATCCACCACAAAGAAGCATCTTTTATAAGTATTATCGGTAACCAAAGGCAGAAGGGCGTCCAAATTCTTCTCTGAAGAGCCCTCTCGAATCATTAGATACATGCCCCGGCGCAACTTCTCCTTTCCTTCCTCCAGAGTAGTGGATTCATGGTCGGAAAGAATGCCAGCGGATAAGTAGGCGTTTAGTTCCTTGCCAGTGAGTTTTGGAGTGTGTCCATCAATAACCCTGCCCTTTGCAGCGCTGATTTTCTTTAAAACCTCTTCATCCCTGCTGACCACGCCGGGAAAGTTCATCATTTCCCCTAAGCCGATTACATTGGGGTAAGCCAGAATTTTCTTTATTTCCCGGGAGCTGATTCGGGAACCAGATGTCTCCAGGTGAGTGGCAGGCACGCATGACGGAGCCATGAGGAACATATCGAGCGGAAGCTTTGGTGCCCAATCCAGGACAAATTTTATTCCTCTATATCCACAAACGTTGGCGATTTCATGCAGGTCAGTGACTACAGCTAGCGTGCCTCGGGGAACCACGGCTTGGGCATATCTGGCCGGGTGCAGCATAGAGCTTTCTATATGCGTGTGCCCGTTGATCAATCCCGGAGCCAAAAACCGGCCTTGTAAATCAATTATTTCCCTGGCCGTATCGTAATTGCCTACTCCGGCAATCCTATCACCGTAGATAGCCACGTCGGCTTGCTCTATTTCTCCAGTAAAAGTATTTACTATGCGGGCATTTTTCAGGAGCAAATCAGCCGGTATTTCCCCTCTGGCTACAGAAATAAGCTCTTTTAGACTCATCTCTTAGTCCTCAATGGTATAAATATCGGGCAAATTGCGGAACTTCTCATCACAGTCGATTCCGTATCCCACGATGAATTTATCAGGCACAGTAAAGCCTAAATAGTCAATGTATACCGGCACCTTGCGTCGAGACGGCTTGTGCGTTAGAGCACAAAGCTTCAGTGAAGCGGGTTTCTTCTTCCTTAAGTAATCGAGTAAAAAAGAGGTGGTAATGCCAGTGTCCACGATATCCTCAACCACTAGAACGTCTCTGCCTTTAATGCGTGTCTTGAGTCCCTGAACTACTCTCACTTTGCCCGAGCTCTCCTTGGCAGAGCCGTAGCTGGAGAGCTTGATAAATTCCAGCTCTAAAGGCAAATCAAGCTGGCGAATAAGGTCAGCCATGAACACAAAAGACCCTTTGAGGACGCCTATGAGCAGAGGCTTCTTACCTTGATAATCCCTCTTGATTTCATTAGCCAGCCTGTTTACAGCTTTAGCTATCTCGTCATGACTGATAAGAATCTTGAGTTGCGACTGAGGGGCCATTGCATCGTTCCTAAAACATTTACTATGATAGCATAATTGCATCTGGCCGTGAGATGTTGATCTGGTTCAGATAGTTGGGTGACACCTTATATGTTTGCGACGTCGGGTAATAGCCTCCTGTGTCATTGCGAGCCCCGACGTGTTGGGGCGTGGCAATCTCATTAGCTGAATTCCAAATCCCAAAATCCAATCTCTAAATAAATCCAAATATCAAAATTTTAAATGTTTTGAGCATTGGTATTTGGTGCTTTGATATTGTTTAGGATTTGGTGCTTGAGATTTAGGATTTTCCTTTTAGAGATTGCTTCGTCCCGATAAATCGGGATTCATCGGGGCTCCTCGCAATGACACGGGGGATTGTGGAGCCTGTTCTGAAGCGTAGTCGAGGAATCTCGTTCCTCGCAAAGAAAAGAGAAGTGTCACCAAGGTACTGAACGGTTACGGGATACTGGATTTTTCCTGTGCTCTGTTGTATACTTAAGAGATTAAGATGCGGTCCAGTCTCATCGGGAAGATTGAAAAAGCCAAGAGATATGCTCAAGAACCCGGTCGTGTCACTTTCTCAAGTCTAGCCGCTGTTTTTCGTGGAGAGAACGATGACCATAAGCTAAGCTATGCCAATGGCAAATGGCATTGTACCTGCCGTTTCTTTTCCCAATGGGAGATATGTAGCCACGTCATGGCACTGCAGCAGATTCTCGGCAAGATGTTGCCCAAGGAAGCTCTCGTCTCTCCTATGGAAACTCAGTCCCCTGAGAAATAGTCTAACGCTTCTGCCACGACAAATAGAGAGCCGGTAACGCAGATAACATCTGTCCTACCTGTCAGAGACAAAGCTCGGGATAGAGCTTCGGTTACAGTTTCTCTAGTTTCAGGCTTGATGCCTCGTTTGGTGAACTCGGCAACCAGGGTGGCAAGGGGGGCGGCGCGGGAGTGGGATGCCTGTGTAACTATAACCTGAGGCGCGAGGGAGACTAGCTCACTCACTATTCCTGGTATGTCTTTGTCGCAAGATGTTCCGAAAACAAGAACAATCCGTCTATTAGGGAAGTATGCTTTGATGTTATTGACTAACCTTTTTATTGACGCCACATTATGGGCGCCATCAACTAACACCGTGGGTTGCTCATGCAGAATTTGGAATCGCCCCGGCCACTTAACCTGCGCAAGACCTCGGACAATATCGGCGGCTGAGATGGCAAAGCCCACGGAAGCCAAGATTTCTAAAGCAGCTACAGCAGTGGCAGCATTTTCAAGCTGGAAGTCGCCTAAAAGAGGAATGCTAACTTGATATTTACTTGTTCTGCCCTCGATTGCCAACGATTGATGAGAAAGGTCGCCGCTTATCTTATGCCAGGTGACATCTTTGCCCACCTCAACCACCTTCGCTTCCCTCTCACGACAAATATCGCTAATTACCGAAGCCGCCTCGTCTGGTTGGGGAGAAAGCACCACCCAGCAGCGGGGCTTGATAATGCCTGCTTTTTCCTTGCCTATTTCTCCCAAGCTGTTACCTAGAATCTGAGTGTGGTCAAGGCTGATGGAGGTGATGATACAGACTAGAGGCTTGGTCACATTAGTAGCATCAAGCCTGCCACCTAGGCCGACCTCCAGCACCTGGAAGTCCACCTGCTTTTCCTTAAAGTAGGCAAATGCCAGCACAGTCAATGCCTCGAAATAGGTCAATTGCCTGAAGCTAGTGTCCTGCTTCATTGATTCGATAAAGGGCTTGACTTCTGTCATGGCTGCAGCAAAATCAGCTTCAGAAATCAAACTGCCATCCACTTTGATGCGTTCCCTGAGATTAAGGAGGTGGGGGGAGGTATATAGCCCTGTTTTATAGCCAGAAGCACTCAAGACCTGGGCAATCATAGCCGCGACACTCCCTTTCCCCTTAGTGCCGGCGATGTGAACCGTCCTGGCTGCCAATTGGGGGTTGCCCATCCGGTTTAGTAGCTCTTCTACATGCGTTAAGCTGTAGCCAGGCTGGGCATAAGATATGCCCGGAATCTGCTCATAATTCGTAAAACTATTGAGATACTCTTCTGCTTGTCTGTAATTCAATTCCTCGCCTCGGTATCTCACAATTATACTACCTACTCATCAGACCTTGCTTAGCCTGTGATAAAATCTTAGGATATTATTTGGGAGAAGAGCCCCGATTTATCGGGCAAAAATCAAGTGAAGATCACTCTTAAGCCGTTAGGCAATATAGCTGACGAGATAATGGAGGAACTTAGGGATAGGGTTGGCGGTATTTTCCATTGTCCCGTAGAAATAACAGCAGGTTTTAGCGATTTGTCCCAGGCTTATAATCCCGAGAGAAAGCAATATCTTTCTTCGCAGTTGCTGGCTACTCTTGGCAAGGCAGAAGGAAACTCAAGGGTCATCGGTATAGTTGATGTTGACCTTTATGTTCCCAGACTCAACTTCGTATTTGGTGAAGCTGACATGGGCTCGGGAACAGGCATTGTATCGCTGTGTCGACTGAGGCAGGAATATTATGGCTTGGCTCCCGACGAAGCTTTATTTCTGGAAAGAGCCACCAAGGAGATAGTTCATGAACTGGGGCATACCTTTGGTCTGGGACATTGCTCCAATAACAAATGTGTCATGCACTTTTCCAACAGCCTGGCGGATACCGACCTGAAGCAGGCGCATTTTTGTCATAAGTGCCGCCCTAAGATAATTCTTTGACCGTGTCCAAGAATTTGGTATACTTGGGAAATCCGCAAGTGAACCATCCCACAGCAAGGCGTGAGGCATTACAGGCAATGGTTTTGCCAAAAAGCCATGACAATGCCTGTCCTAACCCTGAGAGGGAAATTTTGATAGAAGGAGATTAGAGCATGCGAAAAGAAGTAGTTGTCGTCAGTGGTGCCCGGACAGCAATTGGTGCGTTTGGTGGCTCTTTGAAAGACGTACCTGTCGTGGCGATGGGTGCTGCGGTAATCAAAGAGGCGCTTAAGCGAGCCGGACTAAGACCGAAGTCCAGCCAGGAGTTGCTCAGTTATGGCCCTGACGCACTTAAGTCTGACAGCCTAATAGAGCTGGAGAAAAAGCACTATGCTTATGATTCTTCCTTGCGTCCTGTTCAGGTTGATGAAGTAGTTATGGGGAATGTCCTGCAAGGAGGGCAGGGGCAAAACACAGCTCGTCAGGCCGCTATCTACGCTGGCATTCCCAAAGAAACCCCTGCCTTCACAGTTAATAAGATTTGTGCCTCGGGTTTGAAAGCTATTACTTTGGGAGCAGAAGCTATAATGGCTGGAGAGGCCGATGTTGTAGTTGCTGGCGGCATGGAATGCATGAGCAACACCCCTTACGTCCTCCCTAAAGCCCGCTGGGGCTATCGCATGGACGTGGGAGCCAGGGGAGAGCTTATAGACCTCATGGTCTATGATGGAGTGTGGGAGATATTCTACGGCTATCATATGGGCAATACTGCGGAGGAAATCGCTAAGAGATATGGCTTCACACGCGAACAGCAAGATGAGATAGGCTATCTTAGCCATATGCGAGCGCGCAAAGCTATAGCGGAGGGCATATTTAAGGACGAGATAGTTCCCTTTCCCATCCCGCAGAAAAAAGGAGAGCCTGTTGTTTTTGATACTGATGAGCGGCCTATGGATACTACCATGGAGAAGATGGCCAAGCTGCCTCCAGCATTCCGAAAAGACGGAACGGTCACCGCTGGCAACTCTTCAGGGATTAACGATGCTGCGGCGGCAGTAGTGCTTATGTCCCGAGATAAGGCCAAAGAATTGGGATTAAAGCCTATGGCAATCCTGAGAGCCTGGGCTTCAGGCGCAACCGACCCCGAATATATGGGATTAGGCCCTATTCCGGCAGTAAGAAAGGTGCTCAAAAAGACGGGGCTTAGCAGTAAAGATTTTGATGTTATTGAGCTTAATGAAGCCTTTGCTGCTCAAGTACTGGGTTGTTTGAAAGAGCTTGGTTGGGATTTTGACCATGTCAACCCTCATGGTAGCGGCATATCTTTGGGTCATCCTATTGGCTGCACCGGAGCGAGAATCGCCGTTACCATCATCTATGATATGATGCATAGAAATCTGCATCGTGGCTTGGAAACTATGTGTATTGGCGGTGGGCAAGGGATGGCAGCCGTGTGGGAGAGGCCCTGAAATTTCACGAGAGGTCAGGTGTCAATATCACCATCTACAGTCAGCGCCCTTCTTAAGCCCGAGGCCTATCCCCACAAACCACAAAAAATAGAACTGGTTCAGACCCAGATGTCCTTTATCTTCCTTACCGGTGAATATGTCTACAAGATTAAAAAACCGGTCAATCTTGGTTATCTGGATTACACCACCTTGGAGAAGCGTCGTCTCTTCTGCCACCAAGAGCTGGAGCTAAACAGGCGCCTTTGCCCGGATGTTTATTTAGCTGTAGTACCGATTGTCGAGGAGAAAGGCGGGCTTCGC
Source organism: Chloroflexota bacterium (assembly GCA_013388845.1). Classification (GTDB taxonomy): domain Bacteria; phylum Chloroflexota; class Dehalococcoidia; order GIF9; family AB-539-J10; genus RBG-13-51-36. Next base: position 32,355 of record JACAEN010000026.1, read on the forward strand.
ATCGAAGGACAAGGTAAGGCGATAGAATATGCCGTTAAGATGAAGCAGTTGCCTCGTGAGCGCATGATGGATGTGCTTTTGCTCCGGGGTCAGGTAACTCAGGAAATGGTGGCCAGGGTGGCTGAAAAATTAGTGGGCTTTCACCAGAAGGCCGAAACAAATGAGGCAATTGCCGCCTTTGGTAGATTGGGTGTTATACGCCACAATTGTGATGAGAACTTCGCTCAAACCGAGAAATATATTGGGACTTCCATCACCGCCGAGCGATATCAGCATATCAGGAAATGCACTGACAACTTTATTGACAGTCATGCCAGCTTGTTCGATAAACGAGTAAGAGAAGGCAGAATCAGGGACTGCCATGGCGACCTTCATGCTGCCCACGTTTGCTTCATCGACGATACCCGCCTGCCTGCGCGCCGTAAGACTTTGGCAGGCGAGCCGAGCCCTGGCGGGCAGGTTTGCATTTACGACTGCATTGAATTCAATGACAGATTTCGCTATTGCGACGTGGCTTCAGAGATTGCCTTTCTGGCTATGGACTTAGACCACTATCAAAAAGCTGGTCTTTCCCGACATCTGGTAAATACTTATGTGAAGCTATCTCATGACGAAGAGCTCCTGAAACTGCTCAACTTCTACAAATGCTACCGGGCTTACGTCAGGGGCAAGGTGGAAAGCTTCAAGCTCGACGACCCCTATATTCCCGAAGAAGAAAAGGCTAAGGTGTTAACTGCCGCCCAGAGCTATTTCCAGCTTGCCGAATCGTACATATAAAGGCCACAGAGCGAGGAGCGAGATTCCTCGCTTACGCTTCGGAACAGGCTCTGCAATCCCTTCCCCTCTTGTCGTTGCGAGGAGCGCCGATGAATCGGGGCGACGAAGCAATCTCGGTGGGGGCAATGAGATTGCCACGCTTCGCTCGCAATGACAAAAGACGATGGAGTGCTCGCAATGATAGGAAGTGGAAGGTGGTTCGTAGCTACATGTAACCGTACCTCCGCCTGAAAGGGCGGAGGTACGGGCGGGAAGTTCAATACAGGTCCCAGTCGCTGACATCGCACTGCCTGTAGGAGTTGTGTCCTGTAGCGACCACGGTGCCGTCGGACTCAAGCCCTGCCGTGTGATACCCGCCTGCGGCGACCTGGAAGATGTTCGTCCAACTGATAAGAGTGCACTGTCCGTAGTAGCTGTGCCCCGTGGCGACCATGGTGCCGTTTTTCTTAAGCCCCACCGTGTGATATCCGCCTGCGGCAACCTGGAAAATGTTCGTCCAACTGATGACATTGCACTGGCCGTATTGGTTGTGCCCCATGGCGGCCGCACTGCCGTCGGACTTAAGCCCCACTGTGTGATACCCGCCTGCGGCGATCCGGATAATGTTTGTCCAATCGCCGACGTTGCACTGCCCCCAGTCGTTCCGTCCCGTGGCGAGCACGGTGCCGTCGGACTTAAGCCCCACTGTGTGATAGCCGCCTGCGGCGACCTGGATGATGTTCGTCCAGCTGCCGACATTGCACTGCCCGGAGTAGTTCGAACCCACGGCGACCACAGTGCCATTGGACTTCACACCCACCGTGTGACTATTGCCCGCAGCGACTTGGATGATATCTGCCCAGTCACTAACATCACATTGCCCGGAGTAGTTCGAGCCTACGGCGACCACGGTGCCGTCGGATCTAAGCCCCACCGTGTGATACGCGCCTGCGATGACCATGGGGATGTATTGAACAAAGTTGGCGGCGATAGAATAGTCGCCGTTCATGGTGATGTTGGTCACGGCAGCATAAACATTAGTGATTGTGTCCACATCGCCAGTCCATCTGTAAAACTGGTAGCCTTCGTTAGCCTCGGCAATTAGGTTGACCACGGTTCCCTTGTCATAGGTAAAGTTTCCTTCCCCAGGGAAGGTTACCGACCCGTGAGCGGAACTGGCGATAGTGAGGGTATAAGGCCCCCACCGCAGCCTGCCATCCCAGCAATCAAGGCTACCACAGCCAAAAAGATGCTAACTCTGGCCAGGTAATGGTATCTCCTCAAACTAAGTATTATCTTCATACTTCACCTCCCAATTTTGTAGTTGCCCTTCGACAAACTGAAGGGACGCCCCAAAAGATTGCAAATCTCAAAATCCAAATGGCAATTGAAATCCAAATGCCCCGCCTGCTGAGCCCTGGCGGGCAGGTTAAATGCCAAAACTACTCCTTTCTCTTATTTGGGTTTCAAAAGAGAGTGTTGATTTTGCTGCGGCACAAAAAAAGCCCAGTTCGCATGTCTATATGTGCTCCGGTGAGCATCGTGGGAACTCCGGCAACCCTCTGACGCACACATTTGACCACCCACCCCATATCCACCTGATAGTCCTCATGGCACCATCATGCCATAACATTATTAAATTTTTGTTAGGGAATTGTCAATGGTTTTTGTGCGGTATTCAAGACATGCTATAGAGTTGAGGAGCAACGATATATCTTATTGTGCAACTAGGTAATACTTCAGGCTAATGGGCAATTTTACCGATAAGCGTACTTTGGACCTTTGTCTCGCCGCCTCGTCGCCCATATGGCCAGGGCCACGGAAACCAGCACCAACAAGCCTGCTATAGCTATCTTCTCAACTGGAGTAGTGTCAACAGCCACGGTGCTCAGGGCTATAGCCGGCACTAACCCAGCCCTCACTATTGGTTTCAGGCTGGGGTGCTCAGTTATGAACTGGGCTATAGGTGGGCTGGCCCTGTAGTAAAGCTCCACCAAAGCTTTTCCTAGCGAGTTGGTGAGCAAGTATTCATCTCGGAACTCACGCAGGACTTGTATTTCCTCGGCCATGGGGGTGCCGTAGGCTGCGGTGGCGATGAAGCACAGTAAGCCGCCTCCGCTAAAATCGGCTCTGATGGAGTAGGAACTGTCCATAGTGATGGTGGTGGAGGCGTCATAAACGTCAGCAATGGTATCCACATCGCCTGACCACCTGACAAACTGGCGGCCTTCGTCAGGCACAGCCATAAGGCTGACCTCTGCGCCGAGAGGATACAAGAATGTTCCTTCACCGGGGGTGGTTACCGAACCGCCTCCGGTGCTGGATATGCTCAGTAGCGCCGCAGGTTCGGGTTGCCAGGTCTCAAAATTGGCAGTGATGGAATAGGAAGCGTTCATGGTGACGCTAGTCTCGGCAGCGTAAATGTCAGCGATGGCGCCTACGTCGCCAGTCCACTTCACAAACTGGTGACCTTCATCAGGCTCAGCCACAAGGGGGACTGTTGCGTTAGCAGCATAGATAAAAGTCCCCTCCCCTGGGGTGGTTACCGAGCCACCTTCGGTACTGGAAACAGTCAGACTATGGTAGCCTTCGTCTAGCTGGAAGTTGGCGGTGATGGAGTAGGAGTCATTCATGGTGAGGTAGGTCTCGGCAGCCTTGACGTTGCCGACAGTACTCACATTGCCAGTCCATTCCGCAAAGTGGTAGTGTTCGTTAGGCACAGCAACAAGGTCGACCACCGTGCCATTACCGTAGACAAAAGTGCCCTCACCTGGTTCGGTCACCGAACCGCCAGGAGTGCTGGAGATGGTGAGGCTATGCCAGCCTTCGTCCAGTTCAAAGTTGGCGGTGACGGAGTAGGAGTCATTCATGGTGATGGTAGTTGATGGGTCGTAAACACCGGCGATGTTGTCCACATCGCCTGTCCATTCCACAAAGTGGTAGTGTTCGTCAGGCACAGCAACGAGAGGGACCATTTCGTCGGCATCGTAAATAAACATCCCCTCACCAGGGGTGCTTACCGAGCCACCTTCGGTGCTGGAGATGGTGAGGCTATACTGACCCTCCAGGGGCTCAACGGCGATGCCAAGCCCATCAATAATGTACTTTGCCTTGCAGATGACCACGAAATCCTCGGAGCCGGCAAAAACCAGTCCCACGAAGTCTCCATTCTTATCCACCGCGGAGCCTGAGTCACCAGGTGCTGCGAAGGACCAGTTATCCTGAGCTACTGCAATCTGGTCCACAAAATAAGCTGAGCGGTCGCCATACCCAACCACGACTGAAACATTGGTGTGAGTCACTTCGCCAGTGGTTACTCCAGTGGTGCGCCCGGATTTTCGCACAACGTCTCCTATGGAGACCTCTGTCCACCCTTCAATCCAGTAATCACTCTCTTCGGAGAACTGCTCTCCGGAAGACGCACTAACACCAGCATCAATGCTGCCTATAGCAGCATCAGCATAATTTATGGCGTTAGGGTCAAAGTCAATTGGTATGTAATCCTCAAGCCCCCCTACCTTATTAGCTAGCCCTCCACCGTCGAGCGTCCCAGGCTGGATGATGGATGTTCCTTCGGGGAGAAAATCGCCAGTTTCCGGATTCATGGCGATAACGTGGGCGTTGGACAAAATCTTGTTGTCATAGGTGGTCATGCCCAGGGTTCCGGCATACAGGTATGGGCTTGCCCCTTTCAGGATATAGGCTGACAGGCTTATGCCGCCCACCAGAGGTCGAACCTCGCTTTTCCTCTCCTCGCTAACATCGGCTAGGGGCTCTGCTACCTGAGTAGGAAATGCTTCAATTTTCCCGGTAACTTCCGTCCGCACCGTATAGCCTTCAAAGGAGCAGGGCACTTTCTGCTTCGTCTGTTCATCCTCAACAAAGACGATGACCTCGCCCTTCTCTTCCGAATTGGTGATACCCACAAAGCCGGCTCCCGCCAGAGGCAAAAGTTCTTGTTCCAGGGACTTTCTGGCTACTGCCAGTGATTTTCCACGACCGAGGTTTTCACCGGCTGAAGCAGGAACGCAAGCAAACAGCAGCGCACTGACAAGAACCAGTGCCAACAACAAGAGCTTTTTATCTTTCTTCATCTCCTGAAACTACTCAGCCATGAGTACTATACTATGGCTCATGTTTTGGAAAGCGTCAATCACCCATTTGTACCATCCATTTTATCAGGTGTTACTCAGGTAGTAGCAAATATGAAACGTCTCCAATGATTACGGGGAGCGCAACAGGACTGTTGATTTAGTTGACATAATATATCCAGCGAACATTGTGTCGTAGCGATGAGACGCTGCTTTCTGGGGAAAAATTACGGGTGCTGGAAAGAAAGTGATAAAGTATTGAAGGGCATTTGCTAGCTTCTGCAGCATTGAAAGGATCAAGCAAAACCGGGAGGCGGGGGTAATACGCGCATCTCACGGATAAATGGCTAAAGCTTCCAGCCCTGTGTTTTCCGGCAGGTCGAACATCAGATTCATATTTTGCACCGCTTGCCCGGCTCCTCCCTTGACAAGGTTGTCCAGACAGCTAATCACTATAAGCCTGTTTGTCTTCGAATCGATAGTGGGATAAATCAGGCAATAATTGGTTCCCCAGACGTGCTTGGTATGGGGAGGCTTGGTCGTTATTTGAACAAAGGGGGCATGTTTGTAGAACTGCCGGTATAGCTGGCTTAGCTTTTTTTCAGCCTTGGCGTCTTTGGGCAATTTGTCGTCTCTTAATTTAGCATAGCAGGTGCTCAATATGCCTCTGGTCATGGGCACCAGGTGGGGCACAAAGGTTATCGAAGGAGAAAGTGTGGGATTGAGCGCCTCCAGTTCCTGTTCTATTTCGGGCAAATGGCGATGTCCTTCCAGAGAGTAGGCACAGACATCCTCGTTGGCTTCGGAATAATGAGTGGTCAAGCTCAGGGTTCTGCCAGCGCCTGAGACGCCTGATTTGCTATCCACCACTATATCGGGGTAAATAAGCCCTTCTTTGACCAGGGGTGCTAAGGCTAGGATAGCACTGGTGCTATAGCACCCCGGGTTTGCTACCAGCGAAGCCGAGGCAATTTTCTCCCGATGCAGCTCGGGCAAGCCAAAAACCGCCTCTTTTAATAGCTCGGGCGAGGGATGAGTAAATCCATACCATTTGGGATATTCGTCAGCGTTCTTTAACCGGAAATCAGCGCTGGCGTCAACAACCCTGATTCCTTCTTTTAGCAAAGATGGCACTATATCTATACTGCTTTTATGTGGCATTGCTGAGAAGGCGATGTCGATCTCGCTATCAAGCTCGGCTTTTATTATGTAGTCGGTTCCTGCGAAATTTGGAAAGACATCGCCTAATCTTTGCCCGGCTGCGCTTCTCCCGGTAATGGTGACGAGCTTTACCCGGGGATGCTGGCAAAGTAGGCGAGCTAATTCAGCACCGATGTACCCCGTAACATTTATTATGCCTGCTTTTATTTGTGACATAGGATGTTTTCCGCATTATACTACCATAATAAGTAATGTCAGGGAAACAATAAAGTTGTTTACCAATCCCTCTCCCCCTTGTAGATTTAAGAGGGGCGTGGCCCCTCTCTTACCAGCACGTTCCCCTCACTTATTAAGGGAATGAGGCAGGGGGGATAGGTTGCTGAGCATCTCTAGCCCATTAGATTGTGTGATGATGTATAATATGTTGTAAGATACTACATAAAGGGGGAGTTTGGAGACATGAGGTTTGAAAGCAGCATCGACGTCAATGCCCCTGCCGAGAAAGTCTGGGCGCTGATAGACAAACTTGAAGAGTGGCCCCAATGGATGCCGTCTATCAAGAAGATTGAGAGAGCCTCTAAGGAGCCTTTGGCAGTGGGCTCACAGCTTTTTGTCACAGCTAAGGTAAGCGGGCTTACGGTCAAATTATTGATGACGATTACGGAATTTGTCCCAGAACGGACCGTGGTTCTCGAGGGGAAAGCCTTAGGCACTAAGTTAAGACGCTTTTACACTCTGGAACCTGTAAATGGCAAGACGAAGGTGACCATTGGCGGCGATGTCTCTGGGGCTTTAGCCTGGCTAGCGTGCCGAGGTGGGCAAAAGGTGTCAGCAGAAATTGCCCAAGCGGCGAAGGAAAAGGTCGAAGGGACGGGGTAAGTAATAGAGTTGCCCAATCTGCTTTGTTGGGCACGCAACGACAAAAAGGCAGGTGCCTGACGAGTTAGGTACTTGTCATGATTTTGTTTACTCTATCTGGCTTCAGACTTGCTATGCGAGGGAAAACAAAAAGCTCTGTCAGTGTAGTCCCGCTCAATTGCGCTGATAAATGCCTGCTGGCCCTTGATAGCATAGGCGAACGTATGTATATTCACGTAATTCTGGAGCTCGAAGGAGAGGTGGACCCTGTTAGATTGAATCAAGCGATTTCGTCGGCACAACGAGCTTATCCCGTTATGAGAACGATTTTGCGGAGCAAAAATTTCAGGACTTTTCGCGAGATACAAGAAGACCTTGGGAAGGGGGTTTTGAGCGTCACAGACTGTGCTCAGTTTCATGATACTGACCCCGAAGGCTATCTTACCTCTTGGATGAATCGGCCTTTCAACCTCTGGAAAGAGTTCCCTGTGAGGATCCTTCTATTGAAGAAAAATGAACGAGAATCCTCGCTAGTTTTCACATTTCATCATTCGGCGGCAGACGGACTCCGTGCCCTTCTGTTCATAAGGAGAGTGGTCGAGAGTTACAACAATGAGTGTTCTAAGAATTGTGAGTCCTCGGAGGACATTCGCATCAATCGAAAAGGAGATGAATTGCTGGAATTTGCCCACAGCCAGAGGGCAAGGGTAGAACATTATTATAGGAAAATGCTTTGTAGTCTATTCTATCGCTTTGTTATAGCTGCTGTTCCTCCCCCGACGAGAGTTTTCCACGACAGACAGGGACAGTCTAGAGAACTCGGTTTTTGTTTCAAAGTTGTAGGCCCCAGGGATTTCAAGCAAATCCAATCCAAAGCAAGGGCGGCTGGAGTCGAGTTAAATCACGTCTTTCTGGCAGCTTGTTACCGAACAGTGGAGAAGTGGAATAGCATGCATGGGAAGACCAGCAAAAAGATCCGTATAATGGCTCCCGTAAATATAAGCCCGAAGGGTTTTCGCTATGTTGTTTCCAATCAGGCGTCGTGGTTTTCGCTACCTACCAAGCCCCAGGACAGAGCTGACCCCATAAAGCTATTGAGGAAAGTAAGAGCAGATACTATAGACGCAACGAGGAATAGAATAGCCTTCTCTTTGGTTTACTTCTTCTACTTTTGCTCTCGCTTTCCTCTATTTGTTATGAAGTGGATGTGCCACTTCTTGATGATTACCCGCACATATGTTGATAGTATTCTCTTTACCAATGTTGGCTTCATCTGGCCCAAATTAGGCTCTGAAGAGCCGGCAGTGAGGAAAATAGGTGACGCTAAAATACTCAATATTACTGGCTCAGCACCGGTGGTGACTCCTATGGGGCTGAGCATCGCCTCCGGCACCTATAACAAACATCTAAATTTCTCTCTCAGTTACAGGCCCGCTATGTTCTCCGCAGAAAAAGCTCAGAAGTTCCTAGACCTATACCTCGGAGAGATTAAGAGCTATCAGGTTGGTGCGTAGAGCCTAATGACAGTAGCGCTGGTAAAATTCAATGGCTCCCTGGATTCGCTTCGTGATGCTATCGAACTCTGTGACGGGTTTGGGAAGCTGCGCAAGAATGACAGAGTCTTGATAAAACCCAATAACTGTTTCCGACACAAAATAATGCCTCCTTATGGGATGGTGACTACGTCCTGGATTATAGACGGCGTCGTACAATTGTTGTTTGAATTTGGTTGCTACGATATTTCCATTGGTGAAGGTGCCATCATCGGTATATTTGATGAGCTTGAGCCGTATACGAAACGAGGTTTCAAAGGCACGGGCATTGACAGGATAGCGAAAAAATATGGAGTTAAACTGATTGATTTCAATAAGGGTGCTTTCCATGAGCTAGATTTAGAGGGGATAAAAGTCCAGGTCTCCAAAGTAGCCTTAGACACAGACTTTTTCATAAATATCCCCGTGCTCAAGACTCATTTTCAAGCCAAGGTCTCCTTGGGTTTCAAGAATCTGAAGGGTTGCCTCAGTCAGGACTCAAAAAGGAGATTTCATATTAGCAAGCGACTGGACACCCTAATTTGCCTTTTAAACGAAGCTATCAAGAGCGACTTGGTCATAATTGATGGTATCTATATGCTGGAGAAAGGGCCGGAGACTCTTGTGGGTGTAGCCCATCGCAAGGATTTGCTCATAGCCAGCCCGGACGTATTCGAGTGCGATGTTGTGGGGGCCACAATCTTAGGGATTGACCCGGCACAGGTGGACTATCTGAAAGAATTTGCCCGCAGACATGATCGCTCCTTTGATATCAGTGCGATTCAAATTAAAGGAGAGGCTATAGAATCTGTGAAGGAGCAGCTTGAATGGCGCTTTGAGCCAGACCAGGAGTTGCTCACGCCGGCCGGGGTAACAGGGCTTTCCGCTCCTCATCCAGGGCAGACTCTTTGTTCCGCTTGTGGTGCCACGCTTGCTCTGGCGTTATCAATATTCGCCAAAGATAATCCTGGTACGGATTTTGGCGGTGTAGCGTTCTATTATGGGCTGGGATTGGAGCCGCAAGAAGATACTCCAAAGGTCATCCTTTACGGCGATTGTGCCATCGGAAGTAACAAGGGTTTGCAGAATGCCATCAAAATAAGGGGATGTCCGCCTACACTGACTAAGACTCTATTGGCCTTGATGAAAACCCTTCTTAGTAAGCCCAGAATGCGGAGGATGCTGTTCGTACAAGCCGCAAGATTGATTGGGATAAGGCTCGGGGTCGGCTCGGAGATTTTTCCTAGATGGAAGCGATACCGGTCAAAAGAATTCGACAGGACCCACTTTTGAGGAAAATTCTAAGCACTAAATACGAAATACTAAACAATATCAAAACAATAATGCCCAAAATCTGTAAAAGGCTTTGATATTGGAATTTGGAAATTGGGATTTGTTTAGAATTTCGTGCTTGGGATTTAGGATTTGTCGAGGATTACCCATTCGACTTGGTTCTCGTTTTTGAGGACGGATATGATGTGGTTATCGTACCTTAGTTGCTCCACTAGGGAAATTTGCCCCTTGTAGTCTAAAATAATATGGTTCTCATCCGGAACTGATACTATCCGACAAGTCTTCAACCCGCTTATGCCAACCCCCACCGCCTTCAGAACCGCTTCTTTCGCTGTCCAATAACGGAAAAATGTGTCCCAGGACTTCTCTGTTAGCTCCCATTCTTGGTCACTTGCCAGATAAGCAAAGAGCGATTCAGTCCGGGGCTTCATTTCTTCGACATCAATACCGACCCTGTCCTTGCTAACCACTGCCGCCACATACTTCGGTTTATGGGAGAGAGACCAATAATTGCCATCAATCGGGCGGGGGACGCCATTTTCGTCTTGGTGCAGTTCTCCCAGCCTCACCCCACTTTTTTCGGCACTCAGTTTTAGCGCCTCTCGAGCAATCTGGCTTAGACGGTCTACCTTTTCTTCTCCTGAGGCTTTATGTGCGGCTTCGCCAACCGGCATAACTACTGGAAATAGAGTCATGGGCTTATTGGACCCCTTAGTGCTTTCTTAATGGTATCCTTATCGAAGTAGTTAACCGACATCCCGGCATCGACGATAATACCCTGGGCATTGATGCCACTGGATCGCTCGCTTAACAGAAATGCCACTGTGTTGGCTACTTCCTTGGTGGTCAGAGCTTTTTTGCGCAAGGTTAATTGTTCTGCGAACAGATAGTAATCTAGGTATCCGGGTATCCCGGCGGATGCCGAGGTTTTTAATAGCCCAGCGTTGACGGAATTAAATCGGATTTGGGAAAAAGAACTGAAAGATTTAGCCAGGAAACAGATGGTCGAGTCCAGGGCAGCCTTTACCGGAGCCATGAAGCCATATGGTTCGGCTGCCATTTTGGTGGTTGAGATGGAGATAGTAACTACGGATGCTTTTTCGTCAAGCAGGTCTTTAAACGCATTGGCAATAGCGATCAGGGAATAGCAAGAAATGTCAACTGACTGCAGGAAGTCTTTCTTTTTTGTTTCGTGAAACGGCTTGACTCCTCCTTCGTAATTGGCAAAAGCTATGGAATGAACGATGCCGTGGAGTTTGGGATACTTTTTGGCGACATCTTCGGCTAGTTTCTTGATTTCCTCCTCGTGTTCGACGTCACACACGAAAATATCAGCACCAGGCAGGATTTTGGAAACGCTCTCCTTTCTAGCCTCTGACCGAACGCTGTAGACTACATTTGCCTTGGCTTCAGAAAGAACCTCTCCCACCGAGAAGGCGACGCTCTTCTTGTTAGCTACGCCAAAAACCAGGAAGGTCTTATTCTGAATGTCTGGGAAATCCATGTGACGCTCCTTATTATACCTCCCAGTCATATAACGTGTTAGGATGCCTCTTTAGCCAAGGTGACGGTAAACTCGACTGTGACCGAGGTCTTGCCGCCAACCGAGGCTTTGCCCTTCATATAATAGGCATTGCTGATTTTTTCGACTAACTCTGCTTCAATATCCAAGGTGCTGCCGGGCCTGACGATATTTTTGAACTTGGCGTTATTAATTCGGGTGAGGACAGGAATGCCGCCACTGAGACCGCCCATCATTTTCGAAAGCAAGATGGCGCCTGTCTGGAAGATGGATTCACAGATAAGTGCCCCAGGCATGATGGGCTGACCGGGATAGTGTCCCTGGAAGACCGGGTCATCGGGCTTTATCTCTTTCACTGTTTTAATTTTCGTTCCGCTTATTTCCACGATTTTATCAACAAATAGAAACGGTGGGCGATGGGGTATGGCGTTGAGAACCTCTTCCATCTCATAGTCCTCCACTTACTTCAAGAACAGAACCGGTAACGTAGGATGCTTCTTTAGAAGCCAGGAAAAGTACACAAGCAGCTACTTCCTCGGCGTTTCCGAATCTCTTCATGGGAATCCTGGCCAGGTAAGCTTCACGCAATTTATCCGGAAGGTCCTGGATGAGTTCGGTGGCGATAAATCCCGGAGAGACGCAATTAACCGTAATGCCCCGAGTGGCGACCTCTTTAGACAACGCTTTGGTCAGGGCAACCAACCCGGCTTTGGAAGCGGCATAGTTGGCCTGGCCTTCGAAGGCGTATCTTTCCATTACAGAGCTTATGTTGATAATTCGTCCATATCGTTTCCGCATCATGTTCATGACAGCGAATTTGCACATGTAAAAGATGCCGGTGAGATTGACGTTCATCACATCATGCCAGTCCGACTCTTTCATCATCGCCAGGACGGAGTCCTTACGGATGCCAGCGTTGTTCACCAGGATTTCAAAGCCTCCGTATTTGCTGTCTATATATTTGAAAAACCTTTCCACCTCTTCATATTTGCTGACGTCAAGCTTCTGAACATTAAGGTTTTCGGCGAACTGGCTGTTGTCTTGTTTGAATTTGGCGGCTGCTGCTTCGTTGGTCAGATAGGTGGCAATAACTTTCGCACCTGACGTCAGGAAGCTCTCAGCGATGGTTTTGCCTATTCCTCTGGTGCCACCGGTAACGATAACAGTCTGTCCTTTAAAATCATGCATTTGGTAACTCCCCTAACCCCCTCTTATCTTAAGAGGGGAACTTCAACGGACGCCCCCTGCTGAAAGAAATTTATCTACATCATTGGCGACGATTACTCCGTAATTGGCTGCGCCCAGCCAACCTGACATAATAATCCCAACGGACCCAGTGTGAAAAAGTCCCGCTACCTCTTTAGAAAGCCCCATGCTGATTTTCAAGCCTTCAAATTTGGTGCCAAAGGATGCGCCATTTAAATGGAGCGTATACCTTTGAAAAGTCCTGGGAGTAGCAGCTTCCAAGTGGTCTACTTTATCTCGAATCTTAGGAACATATTTTTCCAGAGCATCAAGCGTTCGTTGAATCAATTCTTCCTTAGAGGCTCGGTATTCTTCTTCCGATAGGTTTGCCCAGTCGTGGTAATTGGCGTGAGCAGAGGCGACAATGGAGTACATATCGGAGCCTGGCCGGGTCTGGGGATAATAGATGGAGAACGACCGGCTGGTAGTGTTTTTGCTGCAGAGTTCCTGCGGGTCGAATTTCTCTGCCTCCGAGGTAAAGAGTAAATCCCCAATGTAGTCAATCTTCTCGCCCTTTTTGATGCTGATATAGACTTGGCAAGTGCTGTTATTGAGACGCACCTTCTTGGCCTCTTTAAGGAAGCTTTGGGAAAAGTATTCGTCTCCGACCAGTTTATGGATGGTTGATAATAGATTACCGTTGGAGACAACTGCCTTGCTCTTGATCATATTTCCGTTTGCTATTACCCCGACAGCTTTTCTATCTTTGACTACAATCTTTTCCACCAGGCACTTAGTTCGAATATCAACGCCATTTCTTAGAAGTTCTTCCTGCATTTTTCCAATAAACTGGTCAGTTCCCCCTCGAACAGTATAAACACCCTTGCTCATGAAGTTGGAAAACACAATTCCATAAGTTATGGCAGGGTCATCCGGGGTTGACCCGTTGGCATAGGCAATCGGCTCCATTAACAGGCGGTGAACATCATCATGACCAGGGAAAAATTCTTCCAAGAATTGTCTGGTGGTCATGCTTGGGTCATCGTAGAAATTCATGCTTCTGGCTGTGTCGAAAAAGGCTTCAATATTCTCTTGGGGTATCTTAAACCGCTGCTCCAGGATGCGTGTGAAATCCTCCCGGTCGTAGGTTGTGGTAAAGGAGAACTGGGGGTTGTCAAATCTGATCCCTTTGAGTTGAACAATCATGCTAGCAATTTCCGGGCTCCAATATTTACGGCAGGTTTTAATCATGCCAACGGGAAATCCGTGCAAAGCGACATCAAAGATATGCTCCTTTCTTTTGAACCAGGTAGCCAAGCCACCAAGCTTGGAATGCTGCTCAAGAAGTAGGACTGAGTATCCTCCTTTAGCCAGCATATTGGCACATGTCAATCCTGCCAGTCCACCGCCGATGACGATGACATCGTATTCCAGCTTTATCTCTTTTGCCCAATCCTGGCTCATATGTTTTCCTTAAGTACTCGCATTTTGTAGCCTCTTTCCTTCATAACTCCCGCCGATTGCATCGGCATCCTCGACAGAGTCGGGACCTTGCCCCTCTTATCTTAAGAGGGAGAACTGTGATAAACCTAACTGTTACTGGATTTTAACATTTGGATTTTGACTATGTCTTCTGTAGGACGTGAAGATTGGCCATGGAAATGCCACTCAGTATGGCTCCCACGATTCCCAGAAATCCCTGGTCTGTGCCACAGATAAATAGATTATCCAGATGAGTCCTCCCTGTTTTGATTTTGCTTGGCGTTCCATAGACTGCGCCATTTATGTGGCCGGTGAATCTGTGGATTGTTTTGGGAGTAAAGATATCAGTAAAGATAATGGAATCGCGGAAGTCGGGGACAAAGTTCACCACTTCTTTGAGCGTGGTTTGCAACCAGGCGGCTTTCTGGGCTTTGTACTCTTCTTCACTTAATTTGTTCCAGAGCTCAAAGTTGGCTAAATTGGTTATCCTAATTATGCCCTCCGGCAAAGGAGTTTCAAATTGAAAATTATTGGGGCAGCAGATAACGCCACTGGAGACGTCGACCAGCTCGTCCGGTTTTCGGTAATCAAATCTATCCGAATTGTTGTAAAAGGTTATGGTTGTGTCATAACCCATTTTGGCAGGTTCCTTACCCAGGACCATAATAGACTCCATACATGAGATTTGACCCACATCGTGGTTAAAACTTGCAGAATCGTAATCCGACAAAAGCCTCATGGTTTCAACATAGCCAGCGGATGATAGTATCCTGTCGGCTGTCAACACCTCGCCATTTTCGAGCTGGATCGATTGAACTCTGCCGTTAGCGCACTCTAGACTTGTTACGGCACAGCGCATCCTTAACTCGCCGCCACAGGCCTTATATTTCCTTACTAGCACGTCGAGAATTTGGCGGGCCCCGGCTCGAGGTCGAGCAAAACCTTCACAGAAGATGCTTTTGAACATGGTAACAAACTGTGCGAACTCCATGTCGTTCTCCTGGGCATTCCCGTAAAACATAAGCGGGCAGAAAATCATATCACTGAGGAGCGGGTCGGTGATAATGGAGCCGACAACTTCACGGGCCGAAATCGGTTTGGCATACAGGTTCAGTTCATCATATTCGAAAATGGTCTTAAGCAGTCTTAGGAAGTTGTCAGCTTGTCTAGGAAAATTATCAACTACCTCCTGGACGAAGAAGTCGAAGTTGTTATTAAACCTGAGGGTTTTGCCCGGGAATTTGATTACTGACATTTGTTGCGGACATAAGGCGAAATCTTCAGCTTTTAGCTTGAGCTGTCGGAGCAACTTGGGCAGTGGTGCTAGTTTAACACCTTTGGGGACATAATTAGTCATGGCATGGAGCCCCACATCGAATTTCCGCCCCCCAAGGTTGTAAAAAGAATTGAGACCTCCAACACGATAATGCTTTTCCACGATGCAGACCCTTTTGCCGTAGTAGGCTAATCTAATGCCGGCGGCAAGGCCAGACATTCCCGCACCGATAATTAGAACATCGTAATGCATGGTCAGGCTCTTCTTCAGAATAGAAGGCTAATCTAAACCTGCTATCCTCGGGAAAATGAATAGAAACTTGCGTTCTTCAGCTTACCCACACTAACGGTTAAAGTTTTCTCATCCGGGGCTCTAGATAAACTACGGAGCTATCCAATGTGGCTAGATGTACATAGTCATCCTCGGGTACTTCGATACCGTAGCGCTTTCGCAGCTCCATAATAATGTCTAGGAAGTCCATGGAGTCCAGTTCCACTTGTTCTCGTATCGGGATATCACCCTTAAGATTACTTAGATCTTCGTCGGGTATGATTTGGGCTATGATTTCCAGAATTGTGTCTCTAATTTGCTCCTTGGTCATATACCCCCCATTTGTCTATTTCAAGAATGCTTTCAGCGTCATTGCTTGAATCTTTTTGCGATAACGACTGAATTGATGCCTAGCATTCCGAAGGAATTATTCAATATATAATCAACCTTGTCAATCTTTTTCGGTTCATTAATAACAAAGTTGCTAAGACGACACTCAGGGTCCAAGTGGTCCAGATTTATCGTGGGATGGACAGTATTGTCTTCGAAAGAGGGTAAATTACCGGCTAATTCTAGGGCACCAGCAGCTCCCATAGCATGACCGATAAAACTTTTGGTGTTGTTTATATAGGCATGGGGATGTTCACCAAAGACTTCTCTAATTGCCTGACATTCTACAGGGTCTCCTTCGATGGTACCTGTCCCATGGGTGTTGATGATATCAATGTCTTCTGGGGATATGCCGGCCTTGTTAAGGGCCAGTCTCATGCACTGGACTTGTCTTTCTTTATTGGGGAAAATAAAGTCAGCGGCATCTGAGTTAATAGCATAGCCCGCGATTTCACCGTAGATTTTAGCTCCTCTTTTGAGGGCATCGCTTAGTCTTTCCAGAACAAAGATACAGCCGCCTTCGGAAACAACCACACCATTTCTATCTTTATCGAAAGGACGGCATGCCTTGGTAGGGTCTGGGTGGGAAGCCAAAGCCCCTTCACTTCTAAAGCCAGCGAAAATACCAAAGGAGCCGGTGCACTCTGAAACCCCTCCACCCAAGGCCAAATCGACTTCGTTCAGCAGCAGCATTTGTAAGCCGTGTATGAGCCCAATGTTGCCGCCAGCACAAGCAGCCCCCAAGGTGTAGTGTGGTCCCGTGATTCCCAGATTCAAGGTGACTTCACCAGCGGGATTATTAGCGACGACTCTAGGATTGTGATGGTGCGACCAATATTTCACGTCATAGTTAAATTGCTTAATTTCGTAGATTTCGTTTTCGGTTTCCACGGTGCCGTGTTCGGTAATCCCAAGATAGACACCAATCTTGGATTTGTCCAGGCAAGCAAGGTCCAATTTGGCATCAGCTATTGCTTCTCGGGCACAGTAGATGGCGATGGAGCCTGCCCTCGTCCCCCGACGCAATTCCTTCTTTTTTTGATACTTCAAGGGGTCAAAGTGGCATATGCCTGCCAGTACATCACCCATATAGCGGATATTTAATTTTTGTATGCCGGATTTCCCCTCAAGCAAACTTTTTCGAAATTCCGCCAGATTATTCCCGTTGGGCGCTGTTAAACCAACTCCGGTTATTACAATTCGCGTTTCGTTAGGTTCCTTTGCGACCATATCAGACCGGAACTTGAAAAAATATATATCAAAATACTTTGAGGAGACTCAAGCGCATCGCTGTTCGAAGGTGTACTTATCTGAGCTCATCTCGATGGGGGTCGTTTTTCGCTACCATTCCAGACCCAGCATAAGACAGACCAGACCACTGCCAATCCCTAGCATAGCAACCTTGTCACCAGATTTAAGTAGCCCCTGGTCAGTTCCGATAGCCATGGTAATGGGCAGAGAAACCGAGCCGATGTTCCCCAAATATTCCACAGTGGAAAAGTTTTTTGTGTAATCTAGTCCTAGGGTCTTGAACAGCAGTTTACTATGCGTAGCGCTAACCTGATGAGTAAAGAACCTATCTACATTGGAGTTCATCCACCCCAGCTCTTGTTTTGTAGCCTCCCAGGTGTCAGGTGCCAGTTTCAGTCCATTTTTCAGGACCTCTTCATAGTCTGTGCGCATGTCCGGGAGCTCGGCCAAGTCAAAGAAAGAGGCATCAGTGTCTATGCGACAAAGGCCATTATGTTGTGAAGCGGACCGCGTCACTCCGCCGAGAAGCCTATGACCATCTTGCGATAAGGAGGAGTGGGTTAACACCGCTGCCACTGCTCCTGACCCCAAAGTTAGAGTGGCAAAGGCGAGCTTGAGCTTATCTTTCGTGATGTCGGAGTCTTTCAGGAGTTTATCGATCGTGGCCTCAACAAGAAGTCTACTGCTCTCACAGCCAACCACGACCCCAGCTTTTACCTGTCCCAACTCAATCATATTTGCCAGGGTTACCATGCCGTTGATGAACCCCAGGCAAGCATTGGAGATATCAAAGATAGTAGCCGTGGGAGGAAGGCCCAAAGAGTCATGGACCACGGTAGCTGTCGCTGGCTCCAAGAAATCACGCGATACCGAGGTATGGAGCAGGCATCCGATATCCTCTTTTCTGACTCCAGACTTACTAATGGCTTTTTCTGCTGCTTTTATACTGGCCTGACTGGGCGTTACGCCGTCGTCCCAGAATCGCCGTTCGCGAATTCCAGTGATCATTTCTAGGCGCCCGTAGGAAAGTTTAAATTTGTCGTATATCGGGGCCAGTCTTTCTTCCAGGCTTAGAGACGTGACGATATTTTCAGGAAGTTCGTAACCAAAAGACTCAACACAGACCTTTTCGTACCGCATTCAGTACCCTACTTCTCCCTCACCAATACCGTGAGGAGCTACGATGAAAACAGCTATATCAACTCGCAGGCTTACTTTTGCCTGCTCGGCACCAATTTCGGAATGTGAAACTTGGTTCTAAGATTCTCCCATCTCCCCATAGATTCCGGGGGAATTATCTCGTCTGGAATGTACTTTCCTACTCCAGCCAGGACAGCACAGACCTTTCTGGAGTTCGCAACTTCGTCAGGGACGTACTCGTCGGCGGTAGCTATAAGGTTAGAGAGGAGCCTCCGAGGAGCCAATCTCTCGACCCACTTAATTGCGAAGGAAATTAGCCTATTTGGCACACGTTTATCCAAAAAGTTAAGGGCGAAAAGCAACAACCTATCGGGGGCGTATTTATCCACTATTTTCACAAAAAGACGGAACCCCTTCTTTGCCAGGGACCTGATTATAAAATCAAACTTGGGCTTTTTTTCCTGTAATGCCGTGTCCTCTGTCATGTCCTCTCTCACCGAGATATTATATTTTTATCATTTTTACTGCTATTTGTCAATCACGATAACTTACCTCTACCGCTGCGGAGGCTGAGATACATGGGTAATACTCATGGCATGGTTAGTAGTGATACTAAGTTAGCATGAAGAGTTACGAGATGACAAAGCCGGTCAGCTTCTCCCCCGATGCTAATTGGAGAAAAACCATTGTCCCGACCTGTCGCGATAACTTCAACCGCCCGCACCAATCACTTGGCTACCTTGTTCTATGCAGCATAATGAAAAGCAACTTACCAAGATGTGTAGTCCAGTGTTACCCGTGTGGTCGGCCAGCACGCGGTATTGACACTTCCTTCACTATTGATATAATATCTCATGCAATAGTAGTGTAAGACTAATGTGCAGTTGAAGTCAAATGTGTGCATCAGAGGATTGTCATAATTCTCATCAAGCTCAGTCGAGCATATATAGACCTGTGAATTCAGCTCTCTCTTCCTATAGCGACGAAATTTGCAATCTGCGTCGACCTGGTCAGAAAAGGAGACAGGAAACTCCATGCCATGTAGAATCGGAATAACCACAGACCCGGAAGGAAGACGGGAATACTGGCAAAAGCAAGCCGCAGGTTTTGACAATTGGCAGATACTGGAAATCTTCAGAAGCAGAGCGGCAGCGAAGGAATACCAGACCGAGTATGCCTTAAGACATGGATGTGAGGCAGCACTAGGCGATCTCGATGCGCCTGTCACAGCTAGGGAATTAGCGACTGAGCACGACTGGTGGTATGTCTACCACTTTGATTACGTCCTCAAGGCAGACTAATCAGATGCTGAGCAAACCGCATTGAAGTCCCTTTCCTTGGCCTTCACAGAACGATTATGGTGACAAAAGGGAGGAGAGACCTCCGTCAGCTATCCCGGGGACACAACACCTAATTTGCACTAGGCCTAGTCCTTCACCTTGTGAAGGATGGTGTCCCCGGAATTACAAAAATAATCCCTCGCTCAGTCGGTGGCGACCTGCATCACGGTCTGACTTAAAGAGGCGGAAGCAGAGTTAAGCTGGCTTCTTGAGCTTTCCCGGGCCAAATGAAGAGTAATCCAGGTCATAAAATTGCCGGCATACGGTAAATAAACCATACTGCACGCCACCTAAAACTATTTTGGCTTCCGCAGAATCACGATAATACTTCTCGTAGTTGTTTTCACGGACATAACCGAAGGAACCCATGAGCTCCATCCCTCTCAGGATTAGTTCTGACGCTTTCCTGGTAATAAATACATGCACCGCATGTCCTTTAGCTGCCATACTTACCGAATCCCAGGGGCCGTAAATCTCCCGATGGTCAAACTGATAGGCCAGTTCCAAAAAGGCGGCCCTGGCCACAGTTATTACCGATGCCATCTCGCCCAATATGACAGCCGATGAAAGGTGCTGGTTGATTGGTTTGCCGCCTACTACCCTCTTTCCTGTATAGTCAAGAAGGACATCGAAGGCTCCTTGCAAAATACCTGTGGCATGCCCCGAGTTCATAGCCATAGGAGCAGCCAAGATTTCTTGAAAGATAGCCCAAGCTTCAGGCCCCTGTAGTCCCCACTCCTTGGGCACCCTGACATTATCAAAATAGGTAGAGGTGTTTCGGTCAGCTTGCATGCCACATTTGACCTCAAATTTGCCATGGGAAACGCCAGGCCAGGGTTCGGGAACATAAATCAAGGCAAAGCCATCTATCCCCAGCCTCGGGTCCATATTACAAACCACGCAATTGAGGTCAGCTATGCCACTATTAGATGCCCAAAACTTGGTCCCGTTTATTACCCATTCGTTACCTTCAAGTTTAGCCCTCACCCCTATCGTTCTGCCTTCATTCAAGGTATTCTCAATATCAACGGCCGACTCGACTTCGCTAAAGTTCATGCAGGCAACGGCTAACTCTTTGCCGGTGAACTTGGGAGCAAACTCATCAAGCACCGCTTTCGCCCATGCTTTTGCCCGCCGAGAAAAGGGGCCGATATAGGCTGTAAAAGCCGGTTGCCACCCCCAGTCGGTGCAGGCACTGTGCATACTTATGCCATAGTCGCCGCGCCCTATCTGCTCTTGCCTTAAGGCAGCGCCAACAACGGTACTCCTCTCCCCAGTGCCACCATACTCCTCCGGTATCATGCTTTTCTGGCAACCAAGGTCTACCTGTAATTTCTTCAGGATGGGAGTAATTATTTTTTCATGTGTTACGTCATCATCAATCTTGGCGCGAACTGGCATAATCTCCTTGTCAGTAAAATCAGCAAACACCTTCTGCAGCATCCGTTGCTCTTCATTAACAAAACACTCCGGGTATTGTAATTTGTACCATTGACTGCTCTGATTTAACACTTATCCCTCCTTTGAATGCGCACTTCTTGTCAAGTTCTGCACTTCGATATTAGATTCCTTCGGTTAATAGATGCTCTAATCCATGATTACCCTCCTTCCCAATCTTTTTTAGCCCTCCTTTGCTATGTAATACACCGTCACCCATGTTGAAAAACTCGTTATCCAAAGTACTGCCGCCAGTGTGAGCCAAAGTATTACCTATTCAACGAGGCTTGCAAGCCTTGTCCAGAGAGTCTGATAGATAGTCAAACTCATGCCTGAAGGCTTCCAATTTACTTCGTCTCTTATATTTAATGCCTTAGTCTGGTAGTCAAATAGCAATTTCCTGCCTCAAGGCTTCCACGATTCCCTTAACTTTTTTCTTATGTTCCTCTCTACCTATAGTGTAGGAATGCGGAACCCAATTCATGTCCTGCAGATTCTTCACTATATTGGGAAGCAAAACCCGGGGGATGGATATAAGCAGCAGACCCTCCGGAAATAGCCTTCTTGACCTCATGCCGAAACTAAAACCGGGCATCATGAAATTCAATTCGCCACTTACATATGGGTAAATATATAGCCAGGCGCACGCTGCCACCGATGTCCCCTTAGCGGACCACATATTCCCCGTCGTATAGCTGTTTGCCCTCAGTATGACTTCTGCTTGACTCGGGTCGGCGGTGACAATTAATACGTCTGGCTCGAATGACAGTTTGTCTAAAGGAGAGAAAGTAACGTAGTTAACGGTATCCTTAGCCAGTCTCGGAATGAACTGATAGATTCTTCTGTTGGCACGTGCTTCCTTAAAGACTTCTAACTTAGGTCCTACTCGTCCGCTCTCGAAAATTGGGTCACTATCCACCATACCCAATATCAGCGGCCCTATACACGTGAAGTTCTCTTTTGTTACATAAAAAGTGCTGCCATCTTGTGCTTCTACAAGCATCTCACAAAAATCTAGAATCTTGTCTAACTTTTTAATTCCATCCGGTTTAGTAGGTAAGAACTTAACACCTACGGGTTTCCTCTCAAATTTAAATTTGTTGAATATGGATAAGTCCTGTTGTATCGAACTCACATCAATCTCCTTTTGGTTTCAGAATATGCCTGAGCGTGACTTACTGCACTACATGGTGACCGCAATTGACAACAAGCGTGTGCCCGGTTATCCCACTAGACTCGTCTGAAGCCAAGAACACTGCAGCAGCAGCTACCTCAGCTTCTTCAGTCGGTCTCTGGAGAGAATAGTTTGCAGTAATCTTGCTCATTAACTCTTCAAAAGGAACACCCGTAGCCTCGGACCTGCCCGTTACCACATTAGTAAGACGTTCTCCCCTGACCGCAGCAGGGCTAATGCAGTTGACACGAATGTTGTATTGTCCCACCTCGATAGCCAGTGTTTCGGTCAATCCAATGATCCCCCACTTAGAGACACAGTAAGGACTTCTCATAGGATACCCAAACCTTCCCCCATCGCTACCCATGTTTATTATATTGCCCTTTCTGCGCGGAATCATGTGTTTAAGCACTTCCCTGGCACACAGCATACTCCCGGTTAGATTAATGGCCAGCACCTCGTTCCAATCCTGCAGTCTCAGGTCAACGACATTAACAGTAGGTCCAGCAATGCCACTATTGTTAACCAGTATATCGACCTTGCCATAGTCATTAAGGGTTTCGGCTACCAGCCGCTGTACTTGCTTTTCATCAGAGACGTCGGTTTGTATGGCTTTTGCCCTACCTCCTCCTGATTTAATCTTCTCAACGGTCTCATCTAACCTCGAGACTGTCCGAGCGGCTATGACTACTATTGCCCCCTCATAAGCAAAGGCCATCGAGATAGCCTTGCCGATACCTCTCCCACCGCCAGTAACGATAGCTACTTTATCTTTTAATCGCATGTATTGTACCTCCCTTAAGCGCTAACTTGATGTCTATATAATTCTTATATAACAAGCCGTGGTCGCCCAGCAGGCTGCAAAACAGACATATGGTCACGCCTCAACGGCACACACGCGACGTAGAGCATCCCTTCCGCTGTCTCTTTGTTAATTTATTTCTTTAATCGAGGTCAATGGCTGTACCAATCGGGGTAGATTTGTGTAAGAATTACAGACGGGTCGCACAGAGGTCCAAGATACATGACGGGATATCTGATTCCTCTTTTTCGAAGGGCTTGCAAACCTTCGACCGCCTTGGCCATCATTCCCGGTGGCAGCGCCATAACCATTTCATCTTCGGTAACAGTGCCGAATGCTCTCTCTCCCATGCAGGGAATAGCCAGGGCAGGCTTGCCAGTGGTATAACACTGAGCTAAGCCATCGGCGCAAGAGCCTTCACCGATGAAGAAAAACTGAAAGCGCTCGTAGTCTTTAAACTGGAGCCCGTTCATCAGCAACATCATCTGGGCAGGATTACCGTAGATTAAGATAACGTCAGGGGCAAACTTCACCGAACCTAGTGGGGCGAGCACGATGGCCTCTCCAGGCGGAACCAGGGGATATACCACCATCTGCCTTCTGGCTTCTTCCACGTTGGCAAACCAGGTATTGCCGAAGGCAGTTGCCTCCCAGGCGACCTCTTTTTTAGTAGTAGCTGCCAGACCAGAGATTCGAGCACAGCGCTCACCGAGGTTGTCTCTTGTCAATCCTACAGTCATGCCTCCCATTCGAGCCAACGCTGGTGCTTGGCAAAAAGAAGCTCTTCGATTGAGTCGCATCACGCCCGGTATTTTCTCCAGCTCTTTTACTTTCTCCAGTCTCTTGTAGGCAACGGGGGTTGTTTTGAGACGAAGCAAGCACTCCATCTCTTGGGTAAGCTTTGCCCAGTCAACCACTGTAGCTTCTTTTTTCTTCACTTGTTTCCTCCCTTTTTAGTTCGTTATTTAGCAAAACAATGATAAGCAGCTTAGCATGTGATTGTCAATATTACACGCTCGGTTTTGTCAATTGGCCTTTCATGAGCGAACCAAGTTAAAGCTCTAAGCCAGTCTAAGAGACAGAAGTATTTGGGATTCGATTGAAGTATCCAGTGATTCATAGGCATTCAGTCTCCAAATCCGCGGCTGAACCACCAGCCAGCCAAAACATAAATCTTGCTCCCTCTTAAGTATGGCACTTGCTAGGTCAGTGAAGTCTGAGAATAGCTTGAGGCAAGTCCTGTAAAATGCTATTGTATTAGGTGGCTTTCCATCGGGGAAGTGTCGGAATTGGCAGACGAGCATGACTTAGGATCATGTGCTGAAAGGCGTGGGGGTTCGAGTCCCCCCTTCCCCACCAGTATAGGTACCTAGAAACCGTGATAGATTAAGGAGTCGCAAGATGAAAGTCATAGGTATAGTCGGCAGTCCCAGGAAGAATGGCAACACAGAATTGTTAACCAAACATACGCTTAAAGCAATCTCTGAAGAAGGGTTGGATACTGAGCTTATTCGCTTAGCTGGCCTGGAAATAAAACCGTGCACTGCCTGTATGGCCTGCAAGAAACAAGAGCTTTGCTCTATCAAGGATGACCTATTTCCTATATACCTCAGAATGAAAGAAGTCGATGGTATAATTCTAGCTTCACCGGTATATTATGGCTCAGCTACGTCGCTGATTAAGGCACTTATGGAGCGTGTTGGCTACATCGCACACTGGAATGGTGAACCCTTCCACGGTAAAGTTGGTGGCCCACTGGTGGTGGCGCGCCGCGCCGGCCAGAACCTCACAATCGCTCAACTTACCTTGTGGTTTCAGATTCTGGGGTTCTTTATTCCTGGCTCTACGTACTGGAATGTGGCTTTCGGCCGAGAAAAAGGCGAAGTTAAACAGGATGAAGAAGGACTCCAAACAGCCTGGAATTTTGGCAAAAATATGGCCTTTCTAATCAAGAAGTTGAGCGCTTGACATAATCACACAGTCGGCGAGATTGTGTGAATAACACATTACCTGCTTTCTCAGACTTTCCAAGGAATCTACCAGCGGTGCCATTATAGGCCTCTGAGAAATTCAGGCCGGAGCAAAGAAGGGTCTCTGGCATCCAAGACTGCTTGTATTTGCCTGAGCATCCTAGCTTTGTCTTGCGGTAATCTTCCACGGACGGAAAGGTAGTTTGAGGCGTGCATGGAGCTGAAGAAGCAATCGGTAAAGTGGGAATCCTCTATGATTAGCTTTAGTTCCTCCAGCGACTGAAAAGGAGAAAGGGGATGGAATTCACCTCGTTCTCGTTGCTCGTAGAGTGGGGTGCCGGGAACGAAGGTTAAGGTTAGGGCTCCCACATATTCTGGGTCAATTTCACTGAGAACTCGGGCTGTCTCCAACGCATGCTTCTGGCTTCCCTCGACACCACCAAGTCCCAAAATTATCGTTATAGAAGAGATTATCCTGGCTTCCTTTACTTTCTTTCCTGCCTCTATCAACTCATCTGAAGTTGCCCCTTTACCTATCTTCCGGAGAAGTTCATCATCACCGCTCTCCAGCCCGGTATAGAAAATACCCACTTTGAGCTGCTTTAATTCTTTGAGCTCATCTACACTGCGGCGCAGAATATCCTGCGGTGTGGCGTATGTGCCAACCCTTTCGATAGAAGGCAATTTTTCATTCAAGTACTGGAGAACCTCTCTCAATTTGGGAAAGGGGTAAACAAGAGCATCGCCATCCTGAAGAAATACCTTTTTGCCGTCCCAACCTTGAGCTATGTCATATACCACCTTAGGAACATTAGGAAGCCGAATGCCCTTTCGCGTGAATAAGGCTAGAGCATCTATTTCATTCTTGACGTCCTCAACGTCTCGTATCCGGAGTTTTGAGCCATAGTACATACAGAAGGTGCAGGTGTTGGTAGAACACCCGCTGGTTAGTGGTAGAAAATAGCTGTTCCACTCGCTGGGAGGTCGGATAATCTCAGGTCTCTCGAAGCTCATGTGCCGATTTAATTTTCGCACAGTACCGCAGCGGTTTTCAGGTACTGTTGCAAGCCTATTTTATCACCGAGGCAAGCTGGCCTCAAGAAAATACAACATTGCCACAAGCAACCCACACCTTTCCACTTCCTCTGCTTCCTCAATCAGCTTCCATCTTGGAGAAGAAGTAAGAACCTAATGTTGCTAAAGCCAGACACACTATAAGAAGAACAGTGAAATCAAGCCAGAGCGGAAAGGCGGCAACGCCAATAAGAGTATGCCTCAGCCCATCCACTCCGTAAGTCAAAGGATTGATGTACATTATGTATTTCAGCCAGGACGGCATAGCCTGCACAGGGAACATGGCACCTGAGAGTAGAAATATGGGAAATACTATTAAATTCATTATAGCCATGAAGCCTTCTAGATTGCCTAACTTGGTGGCAATAATCAAGCCAAATCCCGTGAATGCGGCACAGGTCAGAATCATAATTAGTATGGCCAAAAAGAATCCTGGGACACTGGATAATTTGACCCCCATGGCTACGGCTATTCCCACGATGATGAGAGCTTGAACTATGGTTGTCGTTATGCCACCCAAGCTCCTACCCAGTATAACGGAAAAACGACTGACGGGAGCCACTAAAACCTCTTTGAGAAAGCCGAATTCTTTATCCCAAATAACCGATGCCCCAGACATGGTACCAGCAAATAATAGGGTCATGCCCACTATTCCAGGAGCCAGAAAGTCAAGGTAACCTATGCCTTCCAGCCCCGGTATTTGCCGGACAGGCACGAAGCTCATAGGCAATCCCAGAAAAGCCAGAAAGAATAGAGGCATCAATATTGAACTAACTATTCTGGCCTTTACCCTCAAAAATCTCTTCATCTCCCGCAGCCACATGGTATAAATTGGCAGCGGGTCTATGAGGCGCTGGGCTCCGATTGCTCGCATGTTATCTCTTGCCTCCGCTCCTTCTCATCCAGGCTTTCCAGAATTCTTTCAGATTTCCTTCCTCCTCCCTTATAGTCCTGCCAGTGTAATAATGTAGAAAAGTATCCTCCAAACTGGGCTTATATAATTTGATTGATGATATAACAAATCCACGACTATCGGCAAAATCAATGAGCTCCGGTATTCTTTCCTCGCCGCCATCGATACTCAGCTCCAGTGAGCCGTCACGTGCTTCAATCTTCGTTATCCAGTCGAACTGCTTTAGCGAATCCGCCAGCCTGGCGTTGCTCTCCTGAGCTACTTGTAGCGAAATCAAATTCAAACCCACTGCCTGCTTGAGCTTTTCCGGCGTATCCATGGCTACTATGCGACCGTGGTCTATGATAGCCACCCGGTGGCACAGATAATCCGCCTCTTCCATATAATGGGTAGTCAGGATTATGGTTATGCCTTCTTTCTCATTTAGCAGCCTGATGTAATCCCAGAGGTCTCTCCTGGCCTGCACATCCAGACCCAAAGTCGGCTCGTCCAGAAACAGGACTTTAGGATGGGTCAGAAATCCTCGGGCAACCTCAAACCTGCGCTGTGTTCCGCCAGAGCATTCACTAATCCTCATATTCTCCTTCCCCTTCAGATCCAGCAGAGCCAGCACCTCCGCGATTCTCTTCTCTCTGGTTCTCCTGTCCAGATGATACATCCGGGCATGAAAATCCAGGTTTTCCTTACCGGTCAGAAAGGTATCAATAGCTCGGTCTTGAAACACAATTCCTGTGCACTCTCGGACCTTATCTCTTTCTCGGACGATATCATAGCCACAAACCTTGGCTGAGCCTGAAGTGGGATTGAGTATGGTGCAGAGCATCTTTACCAGCGTTGTCTTGCCAGCGCCGTTGGGGCCAAGGAAACCAAATACCTCTCCTTCCCGGACACTCAAGGTAACATGGTCGACAGCTACCAAGCCATCGAACTCTTTGGTCAGACCTTCAGTTTTGATTGTAATCGGGATTACATTATTCATGGTCTTCGTCTGGCAACTTTCTCCCAACATAATGGAGGAAGACATCCTCCAGGCTGGGCTTGTGCTCTCCAATCGAGGAAATAGCGAAGCCGCGCTGCCGAGCCAATCTGACTACCTCGGGTATCTTCATCCCCTTGTCGCTTATAGTTAATTCCAGTTGGGCGTTATGCTGATGAATCCGTCTGACCCAGCTCATTCCATTAAGCAAGCTGGCAAAGTCCTTAGCTAGAGCCTCCTGCGAAAACTTGATAGAAAGGACGCTGCTACCCAAGGAATCTCTTAGTGCCTGGGGTGTATCCGCCCTCAGAATCTTTCCATGGTCCAGGATAGCTATTCTATGGCAGAGATAGTCCGCCTCTTCAACATAATGAGTGTTGAGCAGCACAGTCGTACCGTGCTCTTCGTTCAATTTCTTGACATAATCTCACAATAGCCTCCTCGTCTGCACATCCAAGCCCAGGGTTGGCTCGTCGAGGAACAGGACTCTAGGAGCATTCAACATGGCCCTGGCTATCTCCAGTCTGCGCTGCATGCCGCCGGAGTAATACTTCACCAATGTATTCTGTCTATCGCTTAACCCCACCAAGTCCAGAGCCTGAGATATCCACTCATCCCTCACCCTTTTGGGAAGGTGATACAATCTGGCGTGGAAGTCCAGATTTTCTTTCGCTGTGAGATTGATGTCCAAGCTCAGTTCTTCAAAAACAATGCCTATTGATTCCCGAACCTTGCCTCGCTCTTTGGTGATATCGTACCCAAACACCGTAGCTGTCCCGGCAGTGGGATTAAGCGCTGTCGCTAGCATCATGATAGTGCTGGTCTTGCCCGCTCCGTTAGCGCCCAGAAAGCCAAAAACTTCTCCCTCCTCAACCTCAAATGAAATATGGTCCACGGCCAGCACACGACCAAATATCTTGGTCAGGTTGTCAGCTCTTATTGCCTTCATTGTCCGTGCTACTTCCCAGAACCAGTTTTTGACCGAGGCGAAATGCATCTTGTAGAGCTTCACGATTTTCTTCAATTTGAGCTTTGTTATCAATTCCCCTGACTAATAAATCGGCAAAATACCTTACACCTATGGCGTCGAAAAAGTATTTCACCGTGAGCACTGCGCCATCAAAGAGCTTCTTCCCTCGAGTAGCTCCAACCGAGATGAATAGCCCTCTCCGCGCTCTCGCATCCTCTTTTCCTATACCCAACACATGCCTTCTCATCCAGAGCGCCTGACATCTATCTACCACAGCTTTCGTCTGGCTGGTAATGCCGTAGAAGAATATGGGTGAAGCAAGAATGATATGGTCGGCTTCCAGAAGCTTATCGTAGAGCAATTGCATATCATCCTTGATAGCACAGTTGCCATCTTTGCGACAGGCATATATTTCCAGGCAAGGTGAGATTTTGAGTTTAGAGACCAGTACTTTCTCCACCTCAGCTCCAGCTTCTTGGGCACCTTCCAGCGCCTTATCCAGCAGGATTTCGGTATTGCTGTGCCTCCTTGGGCTGCCCATAATGCCTAATACTTTCATATTATTATCCCTATACACCGTATCTATCTCTCAGTATGTGCGACAGCTCAGGCAAGTAGGCAAATGCCTTTTCCACAATCCCTTCCTCAGAGCCAAGGGCGGGCTGACACTGGCTTACCTTCTCATTCACTATCCCCATCTGGCTTGTATCTCTGAGCAGGCACCTGGCAGGAGCCACCAGTGCCTGCCTAGCAATTTGGTTCACAGATAAACCGGTATGTTCCGAGATTACCTCCCAGTAATCTGAAAGCGTCGCCGCCAGCCTTTCTGGTGTCTGCGTCGCCAGAACTGTAGGTTCGGTAGGAACAATGCCCCACGAGATAATTCCACCTTTTTTGATAAATTCAGCCACGGTAGCAGCATATTCCTTGGGCATAAACCCAATTTGATAAGCGTCGAAGGATAGAATTTCCACCCTCAGCTCCAACAGATAGGGCAAATTCACCTCGGCACAGAGATGCACCCCTTTGGGACCTTCCTGCCCAGCCACAAAACTATGGTAGTCCTCTTTAGCCTGTTGGTCATTATAGCCCGAAAGACCGCTAAATACATAACCCAGTCCTGGCTCGTCCAGCCAGACAAAGGCATTGGGATTCTTTTCCTTAAGCGCCCGATACTGGACATTGGCTTTCTTCTGCATAAAATCAAACAAAATAGTCCTCACCACATCGTTATAGATGATGGGCTTGAGGTTCTCGTCAAGCACCTTAAAGCCGAAACTCATGGGACCGATGTTCTGTCCCCTGATAGCTCTATAGCCTCCAAGCTCCTTCGAGAGAAACTTGTGGAATACTGCCGAATACTCAGATGTGAGAGTGAAGGTCTCCGGACTATCCATTTTCGCAAAATAATCGTCGAGCTCTTGTTCAAATCGGCCAGTGTCAAAGGTAAGCCTCCCTCTATCAAAGTCAATGGCTATGCCCGGAAAATTCTGCGATGCTTGAACATACATATCTTCATACAAGCTCACTTTGGGAAGCTGCGGCCAGAATGGAATATCCAGGCTCAAGGCAAGCTCCAGTGCCCGCTCCACATCCCGATGAGGCATTATTCCCATAGCGGTCGTGCCGCATCTCGCCTCAAATGCTATCATGAATTTCCAGTCTCTCTTCCCACAAATATCCCATAAATCATAACACGGACGTAAGTTAGTCTCGGAGCGAGAGTCCCCTTCCGAGGATTAGATTCTTTCCGATTGGTAATGTTGGACTTCTTTTTACCTGCGCTAAACTTTATATTCCCAGCTTTTTTCGATTCGCTTCTATGTGGGCCAAGATAGCATTGGCAGCCTGGACGGGGTCCTTTTCGACATTCAGTATACCGCCAGTTAACTGCCTACAGTCTTGTGTCAACAAGTGAACCAAATTCGGTGCGCCGGTAACAGGGGGCACAGGATTCACATAGGTATAAAGACCAAAAGCCAGAGCAAAAATGGCATCAATAGTCGCTTTCTGTTCCATATACTCAGGGGCAACGGCAGCCACAGGTAGTTGGGAGACAGGTACATTGCCCAGAGCGCTGGATAGACTGGCCAGCAGATCAGCAATACGCCCGGTATCGGTGCACGTTCCGTAACTCAATACCGGCGGTATGCCCAAAGTCTGGCAGAGACCCTTAAGACCATTGCCGGCAAACTCGCTAGCCTCGGGGCGGCATAAACCTGCTACCTGCATGGCCCCATTGCCACAGCCCACAGACAGGACAAGCAGGTCGCGCTTAATCAGTTCCTTAGCCATCCGCACACTGTGGACGTCCTGGCCGGTGTCTCTCAGAGTAGTGCATGAGACAAGTCCGATCACGCCCCGGATAGTACCGTCTTTGATTACCTTCAGGAGCAGCTCCAGAGAGCCACCCAGGGCTTCAACTATGCTTTCTAAGGAGAAGCCGACTAAGGCTTCGTTCATCGGCAAACCTGTAACCGGCGGCACTAAGGCACGGCGTTCCTTAAAATTCCCTACGGCCATCTGTAACAGCTGGGCTGCCTGTTCTTCAGCCTTTTCAGGTTCATAGTTGATACGCTCAGTAATGCCCTCGAAAGCAACTAGGTCGCTGACCGGCACCAGCTTTATTTTATATCTCTTGGCATAAGCGGGGTCGATAGGCATGGAGCAGTTCATATCGCAGGCAAAGAGGTCAACACAACCACTGCCGAGAACAGTCTCCTGCATTATCCAGTTACCGGTAAAACCATAGAAGGCGTCATCCATTTCCCATCTTTGAATCATCTCCTGCCCGGTCTCGATGTTGGCAATAACGCGCAATCCCTTTGCCCCAACCGCCCGGGCTTTATTCTGCCATTCCGGCTTTCTAGCCAACTGAACCATGGCGAAACCCAAGAAGGGCTCATGGCCATTGGGCAAAGCATTAACATAGTCGGGGTCAAGGACCCCGAGGTCAACACGCATCTTATGTGGCTTGGGCAGACCGAACATAATATCCTGGCAGTACTCATTGACAATTTGACTCTGGTAAGCCATGGCTATGCTCAGGCGCAGTGCTTTCAGTGCCAAGCTGACATAATAGCCATCTACATTGGTGAGGCAGGAGCTTGTGGTACGCATCATCTCGCCGTATATTCCGCCAGGAAACAAATCCAGATTTTTCCAGATTTTCTTTCGTTCGTCGGGGGCTAGGGCTTCAACTATCTGGCTCGGCTCATCAGCTTTACGATTGAAGTCAGCTTCAACAAAATCGCAGAGAGCCAACGCTGTTTTCCCGATTGTGCCCGAGGTGGCTATCCCCAGCCTAGCAGCAAATGTCTTCAATTTGTCTTTTTCGATTATTCTAAAAGGAGTTTTACCTCTAGCTGTAGCTCGCAGAGTCTTGATGGTCTGCTCAGTGTGGTAGTGATATGTTGAAGCTCCCAGGACATTCCTGAAGAGCATCATACGCATCGCCATACCATCCCCGGTGATGCCACATACGCCTCTTTTGTCCTTGGCAACATCAGCGCGACACGGCCCGTTGGAGCATAAGTCACAGCGAACTCCTCCCATACAGAAGGGACAACGCTGGTCGGGATTGCCTCCCATTCCTTGGGCTTCGTATCTGTCCCAAATATTACTCATGCCATCTTTCTTAATCCTGTCATATACTCGAAGTACGGACTCGTGATATGAAATTCTTTGTTTCTCCATGGCAATTCCTCCTTTCGCTTGTCGCTACTCTCTAAGCTACAGTCTGATTCCCGAATAATGGTGAAGGATAGTATATTTTGTAAATAAGAGCAAGATTCCAAGAGGCACCATGCAAATTAACCATACTTTATGTCCTGATTTCTTAGATAACAAAGCGTAAACCTGCTTCTAGTCAAGGTTAGAGAACAAGCACTGGGCAGGTAACAAAAACTAGCCTGCGCTCGAGCACCAAGAGGGTTCCAATTGGCTACTATATCCTCTACCCCAATGCATAATATAGCGACACCGGGTACTGAACGAGGACATGAGCTGTGAAGGCTGAGATACATAGGTAACATCCATGGTATGGTTAGTAGTGGTAGTAAGTTAGCATGAGGAGTTACCGGGAGGAGAAAGCCGGTCAGCGTCAACTCCGATGTTAATCCGAGAAACCGCGTTGTCCCGACCTGTCGGGATAACTTCAATCGACCGCACCAATCACTTGGCTATCTTGCCCTTGTGGAGTATATCGAAAAGAAACTTGCTAAAATATCTTCCCCAGTGTTACCCATGTGGTCAGCCAGCACGGTTATAATTGACACACTTAAGTGACTGGGGTAAAATACACTGTTTTGATATGGCTGATGTAAGACTTGGTTCAGGAGAGAGTTTCGAGGCCCTGCTGCGTAGATTTAATAGGCAGGTGCAGCAAGACCGTATTTTAGCCGAAGTTCGCCGCCGCAAGCATTATGAAAAACCTAGTGAAGAGAGAAGAAAGAAAGCGGCAGCGAAAAGGCGAAAAAGTTTAAGATAGCCCGGAGATGGCGCTAAAGGATAACATTCAGGAAGCCCTCAAGAGAGCACTTAAGCAGCAGAGAGTAGAGGTTGCTACATTAAGGTTATTATTATCTGAAATAAGGAATGCCGAAATTGCGCAGCAAAAGCCTGCTGATGATAACAAAGTGCTTGATGTTATTGCCAAGGAAGTAAAACGTCGCCGGGAGAGCATTGAGGCTTTTAAGAAAGGGAATCGTAGCGATCTGGTGGCGCAGGAGGAAGCAGAACTGGCTGTTCTTATGAGCTATCTTCCTAAGCAAATGAGTCGGGCGGATATCATAGCAGCGGCACGACAGGCGATTGAGGCAATTGGAGCTAAGGGGCCGAGTGACAAAGGCAAAGTCATGTCTCAGCTTATGCCTCAACTCAAAGGCAAGGCTGATGGCAAAGAAGTGAGCGATATAGTTTCAGAATTGCTTGCTACCAGCTAGGTTTAGAAGGCGATCGAGGTTTTCAAATTACGATGTGATGGCGGTAAAAGAGCGCCGCCATTGTTCTTTTGTGGTGATATTGGCTTTAAAAGTGAATGCCCCAGGGTGACAAGAACTTGGTGAGATAGCCTTAGGAGACAAATCCTAGGCACGAAATCCTAAATGCTAAACAATTCAGAGAGTTAATGACCAATCCCGATAAAATCGGCACAAAACGGAATGAGTTTTAGTATCCGAATTTGGAATTTTGAATTTGTCCCGACTTCGACGAGGATGCTCGATGAAATCGGCATTTAGAGCTTAGAATTTAGGATTTGGGATTTAATTAGATGGAAGTTTCTTCGTTTCGGGGTATACGCTATAACCAAAGGATAGTCGGAGATTTAGCTCAAGTCCTTTGTCCTCCTTATGATATTATCACGCCCGAACAACAGAAACTTTACTACAAGAAGAGCGATTACAACGCCATTCGTTTGGAATTGCCCGCTGAAAGCCAGGAGCCAGCAGTCGATCGTTATCAGGGAGCAGCTATCACCTTTCAGCGATGGCTAGAACAAGGGATTCTTCAAACCGATAGTGTATCCGGCTTCTATTTGCATGACCATTGTTTTGAGTATGCAGGCGAAAAGAGGGTAAGGCGTGGGCTGATAGCTCGTGTTAAGCTCGAGCCCTGGGGCGGTGGTATATATCCCCACGAAGAAACATTTTCTAAAGCTAAAGGCGACCGGTTGCAGTTAATGCGAGCTTGCCGAGCTAACTTCAGCCCGTTGTTTTCTCTTTACCAGGATTCTGAGCGAAAAATCGCCTCAATATTATCCCACGTAGCACAAAGAAAACCACTAATGTCATTGCGGGCCCCGATTTTGTTGGGACAAAGCAATCTCCTTGACTCTAATGAAGCCCATACTCTGTGGGCGATAACTGACCCAGAAATCAAGCGGCAGCTAAGTCAGCTTCTATCCTCTCAACCCCTTTACATTGCTGATGGGCATCACCGCTACGAAACAGCGTTGGCTTACCAGCAAGAAAGAGCGAAAGAGCAATCTGATTTCTTTGACTCCTCTGTCATTGCGAGTCCCGATTTTGTCGGGACGAAACAATCTCTAACCCCGATGAGATCAGGGGGAGCCTTCAATTATGTAATGATGGAATTAGTTGACTTTTCTGACCCGGGACTTGTTGTTCTCCCCATCCACAGATTAGTGCATGGTATAGCGCCTGCTACCTTAACAGGGCTGGAAGACCGACTTAGGAAGTTTTTTGTCCTGGAGTCCGTTCCCTTAAAAACTGATAGCCCCGACGCGTTGAGGTTGCCATCCAATAGCTGTTTGGGAATCCTAGGTTTACAACCCGGCTCATTGGTCGTGTTGAAGAGGCGTCACCCCGATTCCATCGGGGTTTCCCTTGAGGCCATGATGCCCGGTAACAGGTCCCAAGCTTATCGGGAATTTGGCGTTAGCATTCTTAATCATATTATTTTGGATGATGTCCTGAGCGGAGCGAAGGATCTGGACGTCGCTTATACCGTGGATTTGCAAGAAGCCTACCAGCAGGTAAGGGAAGGGAAATATCAATTGGCTTTCCTATTAAATCCTCCGCAGCCGGACATAGTCAAGGCTGTTGCCGACGCTCAAGACAGGATGCCCAGCAAATCAACTTATTTTTACCCCAAGCTCCCCGCTGGTTTAATCATTAATCCCCTGGACTGACCAGCAATTTCCTCTCCTTCGATGCGACAGTGTGCTTCCCTATCTTTTCCCCTTCCTCGACTCCCAGTGTCATTGCGAGTCCCGATTTATCGGGACGAAGCAATCCGTTCTTCCGTGAAGGGAGGTGAGGCTAGTCCTGAGCCGAAGCCCTGAGCAAAGCGAAGGGTCAGCGAAGGATGAGGGTAAATATAAAAGAGTGAACAAGGGAGGTGCAGCAATGGAAAAAGGCAGATTGATAGGCAAAATCTTTGGGATTGTACTTATATTGGTGCTGATTGGGGCGATGCTTGGCAGGTTGCCTGTTTAACGAGCGAAGCTGGAGCCTCTCCGGGAACTATTTGTGTCCCCGATAGCTATCTAACAATCCAGGCAATGGTGAATACTGCTAATCCAGGCGATACCATAATCGTCTATCCGGGTACATACACCGAAAATGTGGATGTCAACAAGAGCTTAACCATCAAAATCAGAGAACGGAACTGAGGCAATGATTGCTAAGGCAGTGAACAAGTGACTATAATAGTGATAAAGGAGGCGTAATGAATTCGAGGATTATTTCAGATCCAAATATCTGCGGTGGGGAACCCTGTATTAGGGATACTCGCATTCCAGTGCATGTAATCCTTAGCCATCTGGCAGCCGGAGAGGATTACGACACCATATTAAAGAATTTCCCCCGACTCAAGCGCGAAGATATCTTGGCTTGTCTCGAATATGCCGCGTATCTGTCTACTGAAAAGGTAGCTCTGTAGATGAAAATCGTGGTGGATGAGAATGTCAGCTATGGACTCGTGGAAAGATTGCGTATGAGAGGGTATGATGTTATCTCTACCTCTGAACTTCCTGAAAGGGGAATATTGGACGAGGATATTTACACTTTGATACTACGAGAACAAGCAATTTTTGTCACCAGAGATCATCATTTTACTAATCCCATTCGCTTTCCAGCAGAGAAAACTAAGGGGATTATTTATGTTCGGCATGGTAATCTGAAGTCGGAAGAAGAAATTATGATAGTAGAGAATTGTCTTCGTAGCCATGATTTGGAAATATTCCAGGGGAAGTTGGTTACTCTTTACAGAGATAGTATGAGAATTCGGTGAGTATAGCATCCTGCATAACTTCTCTCTCCCTTTATGGGAGAGGATTAAGAGCCTGTCCTGAGCCGAAGCCCTGAGCCGAAGCTCTGAACGGAGTGAAGAGGCAGCGAAGGGTCAAGAAGGATGAGGGTAAATATAAAATAGTGAACAAGGGAGGTACATCAATGAAAAGAGGCAAATTGATCGGCAGAATCTTTGAGATTGCGGTTGTGTTTGTGATGATTGGGGCGATGCTTGGCGGGTTGCCTGCATTGGTGAGCCAAGTTGAAGCCTCTCCAGCAACGATCTATGTTCCCGACGACTATTCCACAATTCAAGCCGCCGTATATGCGGCAAGCCCTGGGGACACCATAATCGTAAGGGATGGAACTTATACAGAGAATGTATGTGTGAACAAAGGCCACTTCACTATTCGGTCACAGAACGGGGCAGAAAAAACGATTGTTCAGGCGGCTGATCCGGATTTCTGCGTCTTTTGGGTGGAAGCGGATTATGTGACCATAAGGGGATTTACAATATCAAACGGCTGCGATGGTATCGAGTTGGCATATTCTCATAACAATACGTTAGCCGATAACACTGTTATTGACAACGCAGAGGATGGCATTGAGCTAATAGGCTCAGAAAACAATATTTTGAGCGGAAACACAATATCGAATAATAATGGTGACGGCATTTATTTGAGTGATAGTTCAAATAATAACACCTTGGTTAATAATATGATTGTTTCAAACTACCACTCCGGCATCCTTTTATTCAGATCATCCAACAATACGATCTGGAGTAATATTGGCAAATTAAATAACATAGGTATTAGTTTTTGGGAGTCAAGTGGCAATGCCATATACTTTAACAATTTCGGGGAAAATACTGGCGGCAATGTTGGTTATTATGACCCTTCAACTAACATTAATACTTGGAATTCTCCAGAAAAAATAACCTACACCTACGACGGCAACATTTACACAAACTTCCTCGGCAACTACTGGAGCGACTATGCCGGAAGCGACACTGACGGGGATGGCATTGGGGATACTCCTTACCCAATAGATTCAGATGCAGACAATTATCCGCTGGTGGAGCCTTTTGAGAATTAGGAGGTTGCGGAAATCCCGTGGCCAATGTTCCAGCACGACCCTCAGCATACAGGGCAAAGCCCTTATATTGGGCCGCAGACAGATGATTTATTGTGGAGCTATGATGTCGGAGATTTTGCGGTTGGTTCACCAGTTGTCGGTTCAGATGGAACTATCTATGTACCCGTTAAACATATCTGGGGCCCTTGTTTAGTAGCTGTTAAGCCTAACGGAAGCCTTAAGTATTCTGTAGGCCGTGGCCCCGGTGTTACCCCGGCAATAGGAACGGATGGCACAATATACATAGGACGAGCTTTTGTGTGGAAGGAAGGCATTCGAGGCTCTCTAGCTGCTCTTGATCCTGACACGGGTGCACCTAAGTGGGGGCTGCAAATAACAGGTCTCCGCACATCGCTACTAATCGCGCCGGACGACACTATTTATGTTGGAGCTGGGTATGAGGGGGAGGAAGGCGCAACATTATATGCTATCAATCCTGATGGAACGATTAAGTGGAAATTTGTCTCGACTCCTAGAGAAGGTTGGTTTCTCTCCCCTCCAGCTCTTGGATTAGATGGCTCAATAATTGCTTGTGCAACATTCAGTCCGATAGCAGAGGGTCCGCCTAATCCAACAATTTATGCCCTTAATGCAGAGGACGGGAGTCTAGAATGGCAGTTTGAACTTCCCTTCTGGACCTCTGTATCAATGCCAGCCGTAGGCCCCGATGGGACAATCTACGTTGGATCGAGCGGAGGAGAGGGAGGAGTACTTTACTCAGTTAGTCCGAATGGGAACCTCAACTGGGAAGTGAAACTTGGCACTGGCACCTCCTCTCCGGCAGTAGGATCAGATGGAACTGTATACATTGCAGCGGCTTCCTCTGAAGGAGGAGCTTTGTTTGCTGTTAATCCCGATGGAACTGTCAAATGGAGTTACCCGTGCTCTTATGCTTGCCACACACCTGTGATCGGCGCTGACGGAACAACATACTGGCCAACCAACTGGCCTTCAGGAAGAGGTGTCTTAATGGCTCTTGATTCTGAGGGGAGTCTGAAATTGGAATATGCTATTGATAGTCACTGGGCATCATCGGCTTCCATTTCCGCCAATGGCACTCTTTATATAGGGTCAGCTGATGGCATGCTGTACGCTATCGGCCCGGGGCCTGCTGACACCACTCCACCTACAGTGGTTAGCGCATTTCCGGAGGGCGGCGCCACCGATGTCAGCATTGATACAGTAATAACTGCCACATTCAGCGAGGCCATGGATAGCTCTACCATAACTACCGACAGCTTTACCCTAGCTGGCAGCGCAGTTTCAGGGACAGTAACCTATGACCCCGAAACCTATACTGCTACCTTCACCCCTGGGGCTAACTTGGATTACGACCATGAATATACTGCCACCTTGAGCACTGATATTACTGATGAAGCTGGCAATCCACTAGCTGAACCCTATACTTGGAGCTTTACCAGTGAGTCAGCGCCTGCTGATACCACCCCGCCGAACACTGAAGTAACTAGCGGCCCTAGCGGAACGATAGACTATGACGATGTCATCTTCACCTGGACTGGCGTGGATAACGTCACTCCCACCTCCGGGCTGGTCTACTCTTATTATCTGCAAGGCTACGACAGCGACTGGTCAGCCTGGACATCTGATACGACCAAGCAATACACCGACTTGCCCGACGGAGACTACACCTTCAAGGTAAAGGCAAAGGATCAAGCAGGGA
The DNA here is from genome assembly GCA_013388845.1 of Chloroflexota bacterium. Taxonomy (GTDB): domain Bacteria; phylum Chloroflexota; class Dehalococcoidia; order GIF9; family AB-539-J10; genus RBG-13-51-36. The sequence goes on from JACAEN010000026.1 coordinate 71,787, forward strand.
ATACGGATCCCACTCCGGCGGAAAGGTCTTTTACAGTCGAGGTCGTATGGTCTTTTGCCATCATCACCGATTTGCATATTGGCCGGGGTTACCTCGATTATGGTGGGGAAGGAATCGGGCCTGAGGATTGGCAGGTAGAGGGGCAAGATTACTACCTTACCAACAGATTGCACAGGACAGTTGATTGGATAATACAAAATCAAGATAACTACGACCTTAAATTCGTGATTGTTCTTGGAGACATCAGTGATAGCGGTGAATATTCAGAATTGAAAAAAGCAAAAGATATTCTGGATGAGCTAAATGATGCAGGCATTCCCTATGTGCCTATGATAGGCAATCACGATGTTTTGCCCTATACTGAAGACGAGGAATTTGAACATGTAAGATACTTCGAATTTGTTTTTGAAGAACAATTCGAAAGCCTTATGGAGGATCCTTCTTTCAATTTAATAAAGCAACCGGCCCCTGAGCCTTATGATTTGCAGAACTATGCTTTTGGTTATGGAGGAATAGGATTCGTTATTTTGGATTGTGTGGCAAGAGAACCAGTGCCTGGCGCTGCGAAAGGGGTAGGTTCTGATGCTGTACTTCGGGATAGCACATTGCTTTGGCTCACTGAAAACTTAAAGGAAGGCCAGCCGACAGTTATACTATCACATCATCCGCTTGTAACCCCTGAAGGGGGTTTCGATCCTTGGGAGATAGTTACGATTGATGAGGCTATTAAGATTAGCGGAGCCGATGTTCTAGCCGACTTCGCTGGACACGTTCATGGCTTTTACGATCCGTCCACATTGTGGCGACCAGGGCTCCCCTATCCTATTGGAAATCCATCGTTCATGGATGCTAACACAATATATGCTGGCCTAGGAGTTCCAGAAGGTGTGCCCGCAATAACTACGGAAGCTCTCATGGTTGCATCAAATGACCCAATATCAAAAGGCGTCGTGAGAATCATAGAAGCAGAAGGTAGCCAAATCACAATTCCTCTTGAGGTTCAGGGAGAGCTCCCTGCATTGAATCCCTATTTCAAACAAGTAGATGTTGAATTGCAGCCCGCATTAGGATGGCCACCATTTAAGTGGGTTATTGAGGTTGAAGCTTACGCTTTTACGAAGTTGTTTAGCGAGGAACATCCCGTTACCTATACTTTGTACATAGACGGTGAGGAGGTGGGTAGCGTCCAGAGCGTGAGCTGGCTTAACGCAGTTGAGTTCGAGCACGAATATCGGGGTGATAAGTTCTACAATTTCAATTTAACTGTCGAAGGTTATGTACCTGGGAGCGAGAGCATAAGCCAGACAAGATATCTGTGTCGCCCTGATTTACTGTTCGCAGCTTTCAGCCCAGTTGATATTACCGTCATAGATCCCGACGGCCTCACGATTGGCAAGCAACTGAATCAGATTCCAGGAGCAACCTATATTGAAGAGGATTTCAACGGAGATGGTAATCCCGACGACGTCATCACTATCCCTGATCGTAAGATAGGAGATTACATCGTAACAGTATTATCAGACCCCGGCGCTAGTCCCACAGATACTTATAGCCTAGGAGTTTTGGCAGAAGACGGTACAATCCTACCTTTGGCTGAAAATGTTGCGATTAGTAATATCCCAAGCTTGCCATATATAGTCAGATCAACAGAAACTGAAATCATACAAATCATACTAGCCCGCATAGACTTCGACCCAGACACCTTAAACCTGAAGACCAAGGACAAGTATGTCACCGTCTATATCGAGCTTCCGCCGGGCTACGATGTCGCCAAGATCGACGTTTCCAGCATCAGGCTGAACGGCACCGTTCCAGCCTTGACCAAGCCAACCAACGTTGGTGACTACGACAGTGATGGCATTCCCGACCTGATGGTCAAGTTTGATAGAGCTGCAGTGAAGGATCTACTCACGCCCGGTAGCCAAGTAGAGATAACAGTAACGGGAGAGGTCGCTGGAATTGGCTTTGAGGGCAGCGATACTATCAGGGTAATAAGTAAGTAATACGGCAAGATTTTTGCCCTGGTTGTGCTGCTTTTGGTTGGGGTGGCTCGCTGGGATAGGGGAAAAGAGGTTCCGCGTGGCTCAAGGATAGGCCTTTAAGCCAAAGAGTAAGGGGGGGCGGCTTTTTCAAATGTGCCGTCCCCTTTTTCACTTGACATCCCATTGCGGAACGCTATAAATTATACAGGAGTCCGACATGTCTGAAACCTAAAGGAGTCAGCTTTATGAAAAAGATCGTCCAGGTCAAAATCTATAAAGGGGAGAAATTTTACGTTGCTGAGTGTGTTGACTTGCCTGTGGTTACTCAAGGCAAGACCCTAGACGAAGTTGTGGAGAATATGAGGGAAGCTATTGACCTCCATCTTGAGGGGGAGAGTCTAGAGGAGTGGGATATTTCCCCCGATTTTTCCATTTTGGCCAATTTTGAGCTTGAGCCAGTTCATGCCAAAACTTAGAAGCCTAAGCGGAGAGGATGTTGTGAGATTCATAAAGAACTGGATAAAGGCACCTTAAGAGCCATCTTCAGGCAAGCTTTAAGATATTTCCCGGAAAAGCAGCTTAAGCCGTATTTCTATAGATAGAAGTATTATGTCTGGGTTAGTACAGTTGTGCTGAGGTTGAGATTGCTTCGCTTCGCTCGCAATGACGTGCTCTCGCTTCAAGCCAGAGGGATACTACATGAAATTATGCGGGAGGCTCTAAATCCCCTCTTAAGACGACCTATAGCTTTACTGCTTTAGCGCCGTAAATACCAGGGAGGGCACGTATCTCCTGTAGTTGTTCTTCACCCAGAGGTTCATCGAGAGCTAAAATCATGAGGGCTTTACCCCGGGGCTGGAGTCGAGATAAGTGCATGGAACTGATATTAATATCGGCTTTGCCGGTTATGTTGCCGATAGAGCCAACAAGCCCAGGTCGGTCGAGATGGTCGCAGAAGAGGAAATAGCCCCCTGTAGGCACGATATCCATCCAGAAGTCATTGACCTGGACAATGTGAGTCTCGCTATCTCTAACAGTACCCGATATAGTGGTGGTTCCGGCATCGGTGTTGACCTCTAAAGTGAGTAGGTTGGAGTAATTCTGGCAAGTTGCCGCTTTTTCTTCGCTGATCTTCAAGCCACGCTGGGCGGTGATAAGACCGACATTGACCAGATTGATTCTTTCCTCGCTTGTTTGCTGCAATAGACCGCTGATGAGCGCCGTCTTAATCGGGTTGCAATCGTAGTTGCTTACTCCGCCGCTATACTTGATGTGTGTTGAGGTTATTTGTCCTTCCATTAGCTGGCTGGCAAGGTTGCCAATAGTGGCTGCTACTTTCATGAATGGTACCAGCTCAGGAGCTATGTGCGGAGCATTAACAGCGTATTTACTGAATTGCCCTTGAAGCACAGCTAAGACTTCTGTAGCAACGTCCTTAGCTACGCTGGTCTGAGCTTCGACTGTGGAAGCACCCAGATGAGGGGTAACAATTATCTTGTCTTCTTTGAAGAGAGGGCTATCTATTACTGGCTCCTTATCAAAGACATCAAAAGCAGCGCCAGCTAATTTTCCAGCCTTGATTGCTTTGACTAGGGCTTCCTCATCAATCAATCCGCCCCGAGCACAATTGATAATCCGGGCTGTGGGCTTTAATTTTGCTAATTCCTTAGCTCCAATTAGTTTCCTGGTGGCTGCTGTCAGAGGCACATGGAGGGTGATAAAGTCCGCCTCTCTGAGGAGCTGATCTAGGGGCACAAGCTCGGCTTTGAGGTTGTGGGCATAGTCCTGGGAGACAAACGGGTCGTGGGCAATAACGCGCATTTCAAAAGCCTGAGCCCGCTTAGCTACTTCAGAGCCGACATTACCCAGGCCGATGATGCCCAGTGTCTTGTTCCTGATTTCCGTGCCGACAAATTCCTCTCTTTGCCATTTACCGGATTTAAGGTGGTTATTCGCTTGTGGCACATTACGTGCCAGGGCAAGCATGAGGGCAATGGTGTGTTCTGCGGCAGCTATAATATTGCCTGTAGGGGCGTTAACCACCACAATGCCCTTTCTGGTGGCAGCTTGGACATCAATGTTGTCTATGCCTACTCCAGCTCTGCCAATCACCTTAAGTTTCTTCCCCGATTCAATAATCTCTGCCGTTACTTTGGTCTGGCTGCGCACAATCAAAGCATCGTAATCGCCAATAATAGCTTTGAGCTGCTCTGGCTGTAACTTGGTCTTGATATCCACCTGAGCGCAGCTACGCAGAATCTGTATTCCTTCTTCAGCAATTGGGTCAGCGACTAGAATTTTCATATTTTAGTTAGCCTTTCTTCGCTTGAGGAAGAGCCTTGGTTAATGCCTCCAGTACCGCTTTGATATCCTTTTCGTATACCAAGCCGAGATGGCCAATGCGGAAGATTTTGCCTGACAACTTTTGTTGTCCTCCGGCAATGACTACCTCATGTTCCTCCCTGAGTATCCGAACTAGTTTAGAAACATCAACTTTGTCAGAGGCATTCACTGCTGTCACTGTGTTGGAAGCATATTTCTCGTCCGGGAAAAGGGAGAACCCCAGTGATTTAACGCCGTTTCTGGCTACTTGGGCTACCCGAGTATGTCTGGCGAATACATTATTCAGTCCTTCGCTTAACATTAAATCCAGGGTGGTGTCCAGAGCGAAGAAAACGGAGATGGCAGGTGTCCAGGGAGTTTGCCCTTTCTGAAGAAAATCTTTGGCTTTAGTGAAATCCCAGTAATAGCGGGGCATTTTCGCCTGAGCATGAGCCCGCCAGGCTTTTTCACTGACACTAACCATAGCTAGTCCGGGAGGCACCATCCACCCCTTTTGGGAAGCAGTGACCACTATGTCGCAATGCCAATCGTCGGTAGGTAAATTGATGCAGCCCAGGCTTGAGATGGCGTCAACCAAAAGGAGTTTGTCGGATTTCTTGACTATGGCGCTTATCTCCTTAACATCGTTAGTCATCCCAGTGGATGTTTCATTGTGAGTTGCCAGCACCGCCTTGATGTTGCCATCTGCCTTCAATGCCTTTTCTACGGCTTTGAGGTCGACTGGCTTACCCCATTCAAAGTTCAGGCGGGTTACTTCAGCGCCATAGCTTTCGGCAATGTCGGCAAATCGCTCACCGAAGTATCCATTGGAGATAGACAAAACCCTGTCACCTGGCGACAATGTATTCACAATGGCGGCTTCCAAGCCACCAGTGCCCGAACCGGTAAGCAGGAAAACATCTCCCTTGGTCTGAAATGCCTGTTTCAGTTTCCCCGTTACCGAATTGAGAATTTTGCCAAATTCCTCTCCCCGATGGTTTATCATTTGCCGCCCCATGGCCTCAAGGGCTTGTGGCGGACAAGGCGTTGGTCCCGGAATACGTAGCTGCATTTTTACCTCCTAATTAGACTATTTTTTATCAGCATCGGCGATTTTGACAAAGCGGCGCTTACCTACTTTGATAATGCTACCGTCTATGGGAACCATTTTCCCATCAATGCTTATAAGGAGCGTGCCGTCTGCGTAATGCAGTGTGATGTCCTTGGGAATTTTTTTGGCGTCAACTTCGACAGACTGTTCAGCGATTAAGCGTTTTGCCTCACTCTTACTACTGGCAAGACCGCTGGCATAAATCAGGCCAGATAAGGATACGCCTTGGAGCTTTTTGAAAGACTCCTTATACACAGGTATCTCTTCTGGCAACTCTCTTTTCTGAAATACCTTGGCGAAGTGTTCTTGCGCCTCATCCGCTGCTTCTTGGCTGTGGAATTGCCTGACAATTTCATGGGCTAGGCGTTTCTTGAGGTTCATGGGGTTAACTGAGTGGGTTTTCAGTTGCTCCTTGAACTCAGCGATTTCTTCGTCACAAACGTCGGTCGCCAGCTCAAAATAGTCCAGGATAAGGGAATCCGGGATGGACATTAGCTTGCCGTATATCTCCCGGGGAGGTTCAGCAATGCCTATATGGTTATTTAAGCTCTTGCTCATCTTTTGATTGCCATCAGTGCCAATCAGGAGAGGGACAAGGAAAACTTGCTGAGGAGGTTGTCCCATACCTTGCTGTAGCTCTCTGCCCACAAGGCAATTGAATTTCTGGTCGATGCCACCGAACTCAACATCGGCTCGGATAGCTACTGAATCGTAGCCCTGTAGCAAAGGATAAAGCATTTCCGTTAGGGATATGGGGTTGCCGCAACTATACCTCTTGCTAAAATCCTCTCTGGCGAGAAGTTGAGCAACGGTAAATTTGCTGGTAAGCTTAATTATTTCATCCAAAGTGAACTGAGAAAACCATTCGCTTTGCCATCTTAGCTCTGTTTTATCCTTATCCACCACCTTGAAGAATTGTTCCATGTAAGTTCTGGCATTAGCCTCTATTTCACCAGGGGAAAGCATGGGGCGAGTAGCCGATTGCCCGCTGGGGTCGCCAATTCGAGCTGTCCAGTCGCCAACTATGAGAGTGACTTTGTGTCCGAGCTCTTGAAATTGACGCAGCTTCCTCAGTCCCACCACATGTCCCAAGTGGATGTCAGGAGCGCTGGGGTCAAAGCCTTGCTTTAAGTTCAAAATCCTGCCCGATTTCAGCAACTTCAGTAGCTCGGCTTCTGTAATAACTTCAGCTACTCCTCGTTTCAATAGGGGTTTGAACTTTGCCTCAATCATTTTAGCTCTTTAGCTAGGATTATTTCGGCCTCTCGAACATCTTTTTCGATTTGTGCCTTTAGCTCTTCAGAAGAGGGAAAGCGCTGCTCATTCCTTAATTTTTGCACAAATTCTACCCTTATTTCTTTGCCATATAAATCACCTGTATAGTTTAAGAGGTGAGTCTCTACTAATTTTCTCCCTTCTCCAAAGGTGGGGCGGATGCCAATATTAGTTACTGAGGGAAATTGCTTGCCATCTACTTGAGTGATGGTGGCGTAGATGCCGTTGCCTGGTAATGCTTGTCCCGATGTAATCGGAATGTCCAGGTTAGCGGTGGGGAACCCCAAAACTCGCCCCCGTTTATCAGAGGTAATGACTTTGCCTCCCAGGTGGAAATAGCGCCCCATCAACTTGTTTACCTTTCGCATATCGCCTTGAGCTAAGGCTCGTCGGATGAGAGTGCTGCTCACTACTTCGCCGTTGATTGTATAAAGGGGGATAACTTCCACGCTGAACTTCATTTCACGTCCCAGTGAGCGAAGTAGGTTAATGTCGCCCTCTCGGCCTCGTCCTAAAGCAAAATCGGGCCCTACCATGATGCCCTGCATCCTGAGGTGTTTCTTAATCAAGGACATAAACCCCTTTGTGCTTAGCCGGGCTACCTCAGGAGTGAAAGTTAGCACTGCGACTATGTTTATGCCTAGCTCTTTGAGGGTTTTGATTCTATCCTCCACATCGCTTAACCAGGGGAGCTGGTCATGAGGATGTAATACTGACTGAGGATGAGGGTTAAAGGTAACTACGCCGCTGAGCAAGTTTTTCTCCGCTGCTCGCTGCTGTAATTTTTCCAGCAAGTAGCGATGCCCGGCATGAACACCATCAAACACGCCTATAGCAAGGAGCGTTTCCCGTTGGGGAACTATTTTAGCTAGTTCTGACAGAATTTCCATGGTTTCAGGGTTTGGTCTTTGCGCTTGGAGTAGCTAGCTTTCTGTTCCTAGCTTGGGCTATGAGCAATAATTGAGACATTAAGAGGCGAAAGCCATCGAAGTTGAGTGATTGAGGACCGTCGGCGAGTGCTGAGTCGGGATTGGGATGGACTTCTATGAGAAGTCCATCTGCCCCGGCAGCTATTGCCGCTAATGCCATAGGAGACACTAGATACCATTTACCCGTGGCATGGCTGGGGTCAGCGATAATAGGCAGATGGCTGGCTTTTTCTATGACAGGTATGGAACTAATGTCCATGGTATTACGGGTAAAGGTCTCGAAAGTTCTGATACCCCGTTCGCAAAGGATGACATTCTCGTTTCCTTGATTCAGAATATATTCGGCAGCCAATAGCCACTCTTGAATGGTAGATGATAAACCACGTTTCAGCAACACTGGCTTCTTTATTTTCCCTACCTCGTCGAGCAAAATAAAGTTTTGCATGTTTCTCGCTCCAATCTGGAGTATATCAACATATCTAGCCACCAAATCAACATCGTGAGGCGCCATAACCTCGGTAATTACCGGCATCTTGGTTTCCTTTCCTACTGCCGCCAGTATTTCCAGCCCGGTTGCTCCTAACCCTCGAAAGTCGTAAGGTGAAGTGCGTGGTTTGAAGGCGCCACCGCGCAGCACTGTGGCACCAGCGGCTTTGACTGCTTGAGCGGTGGCCAGGAGTTGCTCCTCACTCTCTATAGCGCAAGGGCCGGCCATGACGACTATTTCATTGCCACCGATAGCTACGCCATCTACTTTGACTATGGTGTCTTTGGGGTGGAACTCGCGGCTGGTAAGTTTGTAGGGTTTGCTCACAGGGATGACCTGTTCTACGCCAGGGAGCAATTCCAAGCTATCGCGAAGTTCAGGGAAAACTTTCCCCAGCACGCCAATCACAGTATGTTCAATGCCCTCTGAGATGTGTGCTTTTAAGCCTGCGTCTTCAATTCTTTTCGTAACCCTGCTTATTGCATCCTGGCTGGAACCGGGTTTCATGACTACAATCATGCCTTGCCTCCGATTGGCGGCGATGTCTTGTCTTTTAGCTTCTTGGCCCCTCCTAAGTAAACATGTACGATTTCCCCAGGTTCCTTTTCAGTGTTTACTAACATCAGGATTCTCAGACAACGAGGCAAGTCGTTAGGGACGTTCATTTCATGTCCGCAAAGCAGGGCCAGATGCTGTGGCCATCCGAGCTCCCGTGTCGCTGCCGCAGGAAACTCAGCATTCAGGTCTGATGTGGTGCTGAAAAGGATAGCAGCTATGTCCTTGATTTCAATTTTGTTAGCCCGTGCCATTTCTGTCAGTAGCTCTTTAGTTGCAGCTATGATGCTCTCTTTGTTATTTGCTGGCACCGTAATGGCACCTCGGATGCCGCGGCACTGCAATTTAATTTTCCCCTTTTCAGATTTAAATTAATAGCCTACCCTAATTCTCATCCTTCGTCAAGAACGCTTGCCTTGGTAGCGGGATAAACTGTTGTAATTATGTGTGCTAAGGCCAGCTCGACCAATGTAAAGGGCTAGGTTCTAATGATACCATCATTTGCTATTGGCTTATCTGGTAGCAGCCTTACATGGTAGAATGAACGTGGGTATATCACGGTTACTGGTAGTATCGGTGATTTGTAAATATGGAGAAGGAGAAATTTGAAGCTCTCGTAGTCAAGGCGATTGATAATTTGCCACTGGAGTTTCAGCGCAAGCTGGAGAATGTTGATATTGTGGTGGAAGATTGGCCGACACGCAGGCAACTGAGACAGGCTAAGCGCAGTCATCCCACCCAATTGCTTGGTCTTTATCAGGGGGTGCCCCAAACTAGACGAGGCGAGGGGTATGGAATGGTTTTGCCTGATAAGATAACTATCTTTCAAAAGCCCATAGAGGCGCAGTGCCGCTTTGGCGATGAAATTAAAACAACAGTAGAGGAAGTAGTGCGCCACGAAATAGCCCACCATTTTGGCCTCGACGAAAAGGCTTTGCGGAAGATAGAAGGTAAGAAACGCAGTAAGAAGTGAGTTGTGCCTACAGCTATGCCGGATGGTGTTAAAAGTTCCGAAAAAGTTTCAAGGAGAGTTTTTCGGAGATATTTTCCCCTGATATTTATACTATGGATTCTTTTTGTGTTATATCCCAATCCTCTAAACTTAATCATTAGTATCCACAGGGTTCTTAACTTTGATGCTGACCCTAGTGCTGTTGAATTTATGCTGAATGACTTTCCTTCCGACCCTGTAGATATAGAGAAAGAAATCCTAGCTAGAATCCCTTATCGCCATGATTGGGAGCTTTATAGCATGCCTTGGTATTGTCCCACCGTTGAAGAAGTGCTGGAAAAAAGAGAGGGGGATTGCAAAGCCCGAGCTCTGGTCTTAGCTTCTGTTTTGGAAGCAAAAAACATTACCTATCAGGTTCGTTCATCCCCTATACATACTTGGGTAGACTATGGAGGTAAGCAGGAGACTTCACTTGAGAATGCTCAAGTCGAGTTTTACCAATACGACCCCGAAACAGGTGAGAGGCGATTCCAGATTCCTCATATTGCTCTGAGCGAGGTGATGGATTCCTTCTGGCGAGCCTTTTGGGGTCCCATGCCCGACGGCAGAAAGGCACTTCTAATTTCGGGCTTATTAGCTTTGGTAGCAGCCAGAGTTATTTTGCGCAAGAAGAGGGTTGCCCAGTAAAATGCTATTTTATATTATTTATATTAAGGGGTGCCATTTGTAATTTTTGAAGCATATCGATGGGAGTTCGAAGGCGAAGGCTGACCAGGTATGGAGCTGAAGGGATGCGATATAATCAGTGGCAGTGTTGAATAGGGTATCCTTGCGCATAATTTTGTCAGTGGGGCTGGCCATCGTATTCACTATTGGTCTGAGCTTCGCAACGTTGGAAATTCCTCAGCTACTTGCTGCAGCTCTGCGCGGCGTCATCCCAGACCCAGGTTATGATCCTAGTGCCATCGAGAAGTTTATTCGAGACCATCATGTGAGAGCTATTGGGTATGCTTGCCTTGGAACTATTTGCGGTTTGATAGTTGCCGGATTCCTGACCAGAAAGAGGTCACTGGCATCCGCCGGGGCAGTACTGATGTTTCTGCCAACCTTTGGTTATTTTGCCAGCTCTATGTTTTTCCTGGCTGGGTTGGGAATTCTGAGGGTCCCTTGGATGCCGATCTGGGATGCATCCTTTGACCTACTGAAACTTGGTGATGTTGCTTATTTGCCCTATATGGCAGTTGTGTATCCGCTTTCCTTAGTATGTGGGTCTCCGACCTCGGGGAGCGACGTTAGGGAGATCATCGGGGTATTTGTCGTAATGGTCGGACTCTTTATATTTCTGCTCGGCACAATTACTTGGTTATATGGGAAGTATCAGAAGAAGGGCGTGATAGATTTCTGGATATACAAGTACTCCCGCCATCCTCAATACTTGGGATTTATTATCTGGAGCTATGGTGTCATGATACTGGCGGCACTCACCCCGGTTGTGAAAGGCGGGGTTAATCCGGGAGCCAGCCTGCCCTGGCTATTATCTTCATTGGTGATAATCGGCATTGCCTTGAATGAAGAAATCATGATGGTTAAGAAATATGGTCAGGTGTACTTGGAGTACCAGAAACGGACGCCATTTATGTTACCAGTAGGTAGATTCATTTCATCGGCAATATCGACGCCTGCCAGGATTTTATTTCATACAAACCTGCCACAGAGCAGGATGCAGATTGCTGTTATTTTGGTGATATATTTTGTGTTTCTCGTGCTGGTATCGCTACCATTCGTTCTCCTTCAGTGGCCACCGCTGCCGGGGTGGTCTGCTTGGCCCCTCTAATAGATTGCCTCGGCGTCACAGTGATACTTCGACATTGGGACTTCTTCGGTGTAGAATACCCCCTATATGAGCACAAAGAGGCCGGTAAGGCTGGATACGGTCTACTGGGGTCTTCTTCTTTTTGTCGTCGCTCAAATGCTCATCCTTGTTGTTGCACCTCGTATAGGCCCATTCTTGGATGAAAATAATATAGAAATACCGACCCAGCCATCCGCGCCGATAGCTTGGTGGCCTGGGGAAGTGACATTACCCGATGGGGAGGTTATCGACGTTCCTGCCCATTCAGCATTAGGCCCAATTTTAATCTATATTTTTGCCGCAGCAGCCGTGCTTGGACTTACGCTCTCCAAGATTCCGCTTAAAGCTCTGAAGGTTCTTCTTAGACTCTTGTTTGCCCTTCTATTTAGCTGGGGTGCTCTCATCGCAACTGTCTTCTACATGCCCCTTCCACTAGCTGTCGCTGTCGCTGTCGTATTTGGAACATTCTGGTTCGTGATACCCCTCGTCTGGTTACATAATCTGGTCATGATTCTGGCGGTTAGTAGTCTAGGAGCAGTTTTTGGTCGCTTTATTACGCCGTGGACGGCGATGGCCATTATTTTGGCACTCGCCGTCTATGACTTCCTGGCAGTTCGTTTTAGGTTCATGCTCTGGATGGCAGACAGGCTATCGCAAATAAATGCCTTACCAGCGCTAATCATCCCCAAAAACTCTTCCGAGTGGAATTTCAACTTGAAAAAACGGGAGAAGATAGTAGAGGTGAATCCCGCTGACAGGGAATACTCCATACTAGGTGGTGGCGACATCGCCTTCCCTTGTCTGCTGACAGCCTCCGTTTATTTTGCCAGAGGGCTAGCTCCAGCGGCTACCATTGCAGTATTCGGATTACTGGGATTGGTTAGCGTCTATGCGATTCAAGCGAGATTTTTAAAGGGGAAGCCGATGCCGGCTCTGCCACCTATCGCTGCCTTTACATTGGTTGGATTATTGATTGTCTAGTGCCACAGTAAATCCTTGCTCTAAGCTGGATTTTTCAATATACTGACGAGTAACGAGATGAAATTGGACAGGCGAATAACTAATCTCATTATTACCGGTTTCTCGGGCACCGGTAAATCTCTGGTGGCTATGGAGGTAGCCCGGAGATTAAATTGGGATTTCCTGGATACCGATGACGAGATAGTTAAACAAACCGGCAAGTCTATCGCCGAGATTTTTCGTCAGGATGGGGAGGCAAGGTTCAGGGAACTGGAACGGGAGATGATTAGAAAAGCTTGCCAGCAAAGGCAGACAGTCATAGCTATTGGCGGCGGTGCCATAGTTGACCCACAAAACTATGAGGTGCTGGCCAAAACCGGGTTGATTGTTTGCCTGGAGGCTAAAGCAGAGACAATCTATGAGCGCTTATTCCATGAGGCTGCTTGTAGCCCTGAGACCGAAGTGCGCCCGCTTTTAGCTACCGATAACCCTTTGGAACGCATCAGGCAGCTTAAAGCCTCCCGGCAGCCTTACTATGCCAAGGCGGATTGGACAATCCATACTGATGGCTTAAGCATCAAGGAAGTAGCAGAAGAGGTAGTAAGGGCTTGGAGATTGCTTCGTCGCTACACTCCTCGCAATGACAATGATAGGGACATCGCTTGCTGGGTAGAGACTGCGACTCAAAGTTATCCTGTCTTTGTTGGCTATGGTTTATTAGACAAGCTGGGCGAAAAGATGAAGAAAGCTGCTTTGTCTGGCACAGCCACCATAATTAGCGACGAAAATGTCTTCTCTATTTACGGCAGCAAGGTTGAGGGAACCCTCAAGGACACTGGCTTTGCGGTTAATTCCTTTGTAGTTCCGCCGGGCGAGGAAGCGAAAAGCATGGACTATGCTGTCAAGATTTATGATTTCCTTGTCGAGCATCGAGCGGAGCGAGACGATATTATCATCGCCTTGGGTGGGGGTATGGTCGGTGACTTAGCGGGTTTTGTCGCTGCCACCTTCTTACGAGGCATGCCTTGGGTGCAAGTGCCAACCAGTTTGGTAGCTATGGTTGATGCCAGCATCGGTGGTAAGGTCGGGGTTAATCATCCTGAGGGGAAAAACCTTATTGGCGCCTTCTATCAGCCTAATTTGGTTTTGGCTGACCCTCAGACTCTGACCACTCTGCCTCAGCGTGAGCTGATCTCAGGCTGGGCTGAAGTTATTAAGCATGGCTTGATTCTTGATGAGGAATTTGTTCAATTTCTGGAGAGCAATGTTAATAAGCTGACAAAGCTGGAGCCGGGGTTGCTTACCCGAGCTATTGCCCGTAGCGCTGCTATCAAGGCTCAGGTCGTCAGCCAGGATGAAAAAGAAAGGGAGGGGAAGCGCACCATCTTAAACTATGGGCATACCATTGCTCATGGACTGGAGGCGGCTACTCAGTATAAGCGCTTTCTTCATGGCGAAGCAGTAGCCATTGGCATGATGGGAGCCGCCAGGCTTAGTCAGCGACTGGGTCTTTTGCCTTCAGCGGCAGTGGAACGCCAACAAGCCCTATTGCAGAAATTCGGCCTACCCACATCATTGCGAGCCGAAGCTGCAAGCCCCGACTTGTCAGGGCGTGGTAGGAAGCGAGGCAATCTCAAGTTGAGCCTGGCCGGGGTAACTAGAGCCATGGAACTGGATAAAAAAGTGAAAGGAAAGGCAATTCGCTGGGTGCTGTTACAAGATATCGGCAAAGCAGTAATTTGTACTGATGTGCCTCAGCAGGATGTGTTAGCTGTTATTCAGGAGCTAGCGGAGCCGTGACTTCTTAGCTCTATGCGGAACCTGAGATACATGGGTAACACTCATGGTATGGTTAGTAGTGATACTGACTTACCATGAGGAGTTACCAGTATAAGAAAGCCCATTGTCTCGACCTGTCGGAATAACTTCAACCGCCCGCACCAATCACCTGGCTACCTTGCCGCTACGGAGTATATTGAAAAGGAACCTACTAAGATGCGCAGTCTAGTGTGACTGGTGTGGTCAGCCAGCACACGTAATTGACAACAGAATTAGCCAATGCTATAGTGAAGGAGAGGTTAATATATTAGTGAGGTGCAATGATGAATTATGGGCGTGAGCTGTTGAAAGGAAACACTGACTCCCTACTGCTTTCTTTAATTAGCCGTCAGCCTACCTATGGCTATCAAATAGTAAAGGAACTGGAGAAAAGGAGCAATGGGTATTTCCAATTTAAGGAAGGCACTCTTTATCCTGCCCTCCACCGCTTGGAGCGAGACAATCTTATCACTGGTAAATGGCAGATACTACCTAATGGACAGCAAAGACGTTATTACTACATAACTGAAAAGGGGAAGCAGGTCCTAGCTAACAGGTTAGCTACCTGGCAGGATTTTTCTACGGCAGTTAAAGCAGTTATACAAGCGGAAACAACCTAGGGTTAAAATGCCAAGTAACATAAGCCATTATCTAAACAAATTCAAAGCCAATCTCCCGATTGATCAGACTATAAGAGACGGCGTGGCTGAGGAGCTTTACACACATCTCGAAGAGAAAACTCAAGAGCTAGAAGAAAATGGGCTAAGCAGAGAGGAAGCGAGCAAAATCGCAGTACAGTCTCTGGGTGCCCCTGAATTAATTGCCCAGCAAATCTATGAAACACATGCTCAAGGTAGCTGGAAAGAAGCACTTTTCAGCGCCTTGCCCCATTTGCTTGTTGCTTTACTCTTCACTTCATATTACTGGCAAAATATCGTCTGCGTGTCAATTGTGCTAGCGTTAATCGTAGGGATAGCAATTTATGGTTGGCATCGAGGTAAGCCAATATGGTTTTTCCCTTGGTTAGGATACTATCTTATGCCAGTAATAGTTACCGGTATATTGTTGCTTTCTCTGCCTCAAGGTTGGGGCTGGATAGCAGCGCTCATCTATATTCCCCTAGCTCTTTTCGTTTTTATCCATATAGTAAGACAAACTGCAAGGCGGGATTGGCTATATGCATCACTGATGCTAGCCCCTATACTTGTGACGCTCAGTTGGTTTTCATCATTGGGCGTAGGAAACGGGTTCCTGAGAGGTGGTATGTGGCTGGCAAGCTTGCAAACAAATGCACTTTGGATAGTTATTAGTTTTGTTGCTTTGGCAGCAGCAACTATCGCCTTCATCCGCCTCAAGCCGCGCAGGTATAAAATTATTAGTTTATTAATTCCACCTCTTGTGATCTTATTCTCAGTAACCGCGGCCAGCCGAGGAAACATTAACTCCTGGGGTTGGCTGATACTGCTCTTCTCTTTATCGGCTTTTGCCATCCCAGTATGGATGCAAGCCAGAGCATACCAATAGCCATCCCTAGAAGAACTGAAAATCTCAAATTCTAAACCCTAAACAACCTCAAAATTCAAGTCTCAAATGTTCAAAACTATCTTGGATTTTGGATTTGGTCGTTTGAATTTGTTTAGGATTTTAAAGATTTATGCGGTTAACCATAAAGAGCTGAAGTCTAACTTTGTTTCTGATTCCACAAGCTAGGTTGGGGCTGAATATCCTTTTTGTAAGGCAGCCCCAGATGTTCGTAAGCCAGCCTAGCAGCCACTCTGCCACGAGGTGTCCGCTCCAGAAAACCTAACTGAAGAAGGTACGGCTCGTAAACATCCATAATAGTATCGGCATCCTCATTAATAGAAGCGGCAATGGTATCCAGACCCACAGGACCACCATCGAATTTGTCAATTATTGTATGCAACACTCTATGGTCTATATCATCCAAACCCACAGAATCTATCTCTAGCTTGGAAAGCCCCTCCAAGGCTACTTCCTTGGTGACCACCCCATCTGCCATGACTTGAGCATAATCTCTGATTCTCTTTAAGAGACGATTGGCCACTCGCGGGGTGCCTCTAGCACGCTGGGCAATCAGGACAAGCCCTTCCCTCTCTGCTTTCACATTAAGAATAGCTGCCGACCTCTCCAAAATCTTCTGTATTGCTGCCTCATCATAGAAATCAAGATGGTATGTCATCCCAAATCTATCGCGAAGGGGAGGACTTAGTAGAGCAAAGCGTGTAGTAGCCCCAATCAAGGTAAAGCGGGGCAAAGTCAATCGTAAATTTCTGGCAGCTGGACCTTTCCCTAAAAAGATGTCAAAAACAAAATCCTCCATTGCTGGATAGAGCTTTTCTTCTACCGCGCGGCTAAGCCTGTGTATCTCATCAATAAAAAGGATGTCCCCCTCACGCAGATTAGTAAGAATAGCCGCTAAGTCTCCGGTGCGTTCTATCGCTGGCCCAGAACTAACTTTAATATTGACTCCCATCTCGGCAGCAATGATGTAGGCCAGGGTAGTCTTCCCCAAACCAGGAGAACCATAGAGAATAATATGATCTAGCGGCTCGTCTCTTTTTTGAGCAGCGACAATAGCTATTTTCAGATTATCTTTAATTTTCTCTTGACCTATGAATTCACTCAGGCACCTGGGACGCAGGTCAAAGTCAATAAAGCTATCCTCTGCTGTTGTTTTACCTGAAACAAGCCGCATCACTAAACCCTTGCCCCGACTTAGTCGGGGAAAATTTTACTGGCTCTCTAATTCTAGATTCGCAGTCTTCTCTTCATCAAGATTCCCCTCTGTCAATTTTTTCTCGTCGTCAAGGCTCGGAGAGAGGAGCCGAGATGGGATGAGCTTACCGAGAATAACATTTTCCTTAAGGCCACGAAGCCTATCCACCTTGCCTTTGATGGCGGCATCAACAAGAACACGGCCAGTTTCCTGGAAAGAAGCAGCCGCTAGCCAGCTGTCCTTGCTTAAGCTAGCTCTGGTTATCCCAAGAAGCGCAGCTTGAGCTGTCGCTGGCTCACCCCCTTCAGCCAGCACCTTGGCATTTATATCTTCATAGTCAAATCGGTCAACTAACTCGCCGGGCAAGAGTTTTGTATCTCCTGAGGAAATAATTCTCACGTTGCCTAACATCCGCCGAGTAATGATGGCAATATGTTTGTCGTGTATACTCACCCCTTGCGCGCGATATACTTTTTGTATTTCATCAATCAGATATTGCTGGACTGCATCTTTTCCCACAATACGCAAGATGTCATGAGGGTCAATGGGACCTCTAGTAAGCCGATCACCTGCCTTGACCTTATCCCCTGATCGAACAAGTAAATATGCACCATGGGGGATGCTATATTCTCTTTCCTCCCTCTCTTCATACCTAACACAAACGTGGTCACCTTCAATGACAACTTGACCGGCTACTCTAGCTACTATAGATTGCCCGGCTTTACCGTAGCCCCGACTTGTCGGGGCTGGTAATCTCTTTTTGCTCCTCTCTGGCAGAGAAAATAGGATACTACCAACATCCACCGATTGCCCATCACTTACAGCTAGCTCTGCTCTTGGCGGAATTGGATATTCATCCAAATAGGATTCAGAGCTAATAACCTTGACTATCGTTGTTCCATCAGTATGGGTTACTTCAACAGTACCATCAATCTCAGAAATAATTGCACTGCCACTCGGTGTTCTAGCCTCGAAAAGCTCTTCCACTCGAGGCAACCCAGTAGTAATATCGACACCTACTACGCCCCCTGTATGGAAAGTGCGCAGTGTGAGTTGAGTTCCAGGCTCGCCGATGCTCTGAGCAGCGATAACTCCTACAGCAGTGCCAGGCTTTACCAATTGCTTCTTCCCCAGATCTCTTCCATAGCAGTTTTGACAAATGCCAAATCGAGAACGACAGGTAAGAGGCGATCTTATGTGCACTCGGGTAATGCCCGCCTCGACAATTTGTTTCACCTTACCTTCGTCAATTTCCTCATCCCTCTTAACAATGAGTGCATTTGTACGGGGGTCAATAATATCGCTCGCCGCTAAGTAGCCAGTAATCCGTTCTTCAAATGGGGGGAGGGAGCTGTCAGCAGCTTCCCGAGATATCCAAACTCCCTCGGTGCTGCCACAATCTGTTTCCGTTATGATGACATCCTGAGCAATATCAACCAGGCGTCTGGTAAGATAACCACTATCTGATGTCCTCAGGGCAGTATCAGCTAATCCTTTACGCGCGCCATGAGTAGAAATGAAATACTCCATGGGTGTCAGTCCATCACGGAGACTCGATCTAATGGGGAAATCTATTATCCTTCCTGCGGGGTCATGCATCAACCCGCGTATCCCCGCCATCTGCGTAATTTGAGAAATATTCCCCTTGGCGCCCGATGTAGACATCATGTAGATGCTACCATAAGGGTCCAGCGCCCGGGATACATCCCTGGTAATCTTATCTGTAGCCTCCATCCACACCTGAACTGCCTTCTCATATTTTTCATCCTCATCAATCAAGCCATGGTTGAATTGATCCTCAATAAGGCTAAGTTGCTCGTCGGCTTCCTTGAGGAGCTTGACTTTATTTGGAGGTTCTTCAATATCATTCATAGCAATGGAAATACCTGACTTTGTGGCATAGTCAAACCCCATTTGCTTAAGCTTATCAAGAACACCAGCTGCACCTTCATTACCCAACAAGCGGATACAATCAGCGGTTAATGCTCTTAAGGAAGCCTTATCTGCTGTTTTGTTATAGAAGCGAAGCTGCGGTGGCAGGGCATCATTAAACAAAATTCTGCCCACTGTAGTGCTTATCCTTCCTCCATCCGAATCCCGATTGAATCGGGACGAAGGATCCTGCACAATGATTTCAGCACCAAGTTCGATAACTCCGAGTTCATAAGCTAACTTGGCCTCGTCAAAACTAGCAAAGAATTTCCCTTCCCCTTTGGCTCCAGGCTTCGAAATGGTGAGGTAATAACAACCCAGAACTATATCCAGGGTAGGTGTTGTCACAGGTTCACCACAACTTGGTAGCAGCATATTATAAGGACTAAGCATGTGTTCCCGGGCTTCCTTCACCGCTGCCTTGGACAATGGCACGTGAACCGCCATCTGGTCACCATCGAAATCGGCATTAAAGGCAGTGCAAACCAAAGGGTGAATTTGAAAGGCGTCTCCATCAATTAACACCGGTTCAAAAGCTTGAATGCTGAGCCGATGTAATGTGGGGGCGCGATTAAGCAATACGGGGCGCTCCTTAACCACTTCATAAAGTGCGTCCCAAACTTCAGGGCTACCCCTTTCCACCAAACGGCGGGCACTTTTCAGATTATTGGCATAGCCATTCGCTATGAGTTTGTGCACAACCGAAGGCTTAAATAGCTCTAAAGCGACATAGCGTGGCAAACCGCATTGGTGAAGTTTGAGTTTAGGACCAACGACAATGACCGAGCGACCGCTATAATCTACTCGCTTACCGAGAAGATTCTGCCGAAACCGCCCTTGCTTGCCCTTCAGGATATCAGCAAGAGATTTCAAGACATGCTTATTACCAGTGGTAACTGCGCGCCCTCTTCGACCGTTGTCGATAAGAGCATCAACGGCTTCTTGCAACATGCGCTTCTCATTTCGGATAATTATCTCTGGTGCACCTAACTTCATAAGACGGCGGAGACGGTTGTTACGATTAATAACTCTCCGATAGAGGTCATTAAGGTCGCTAATAACAAAGCGACCGCCATCCAATTGAACTATGGGGCGAAGCGCCGGAGGCAATACAGGAAGCAGGGTTAGAACCATCCACTCAGGCTTATTCCCACTGAGCTTGAAAGCTTCAACTAATTGTAGCCGTTGACTGACCCTTTTATGGTATCCTCCTGATGTGCTATGGATTTGCTCACGAAGTTTCTGGTGCAAAACATCCAAATCTATTTGCTTCAATATTTGTAGAATGGCCTCAGCCCCCATGCCAGCTTCAAAAATGACACCATACTTATCTTTAAGTTTTCTGTATTCTTCTTCGTTAAGCAGTTTTAGCGGCTGAAGACTTTCTAGCTCTTCAATGCTTGTTTTTAGCTCCTCTTCAAGTTTTTCCTTCTTTTCCATAAATTTAGCACGAAGCTCGTTTACCTCTTTTACCTTAAGCTCTTCCTCCAAACTCTGAGCTTCCAATTCCTCGATTTTTTTACCTAGACGCTCCTCCTGCTCAGTAATCTTTTGGACTAGTTCCTCCTCAAAGTGGCGAAGTTTCTTTTGTTTAGCCTCCTCATCAACGGAGATAACAATGTACCGCGCAAAATAAATGACACTCTCTAAATCCCGTGGAGAAAGATCAAGGAGTAGGCCCAGCCGACTAGGTACCAACTTAACAAACCATATATGAGTAACTGGCGCAGCTAGCTCTATATGCCCCATGCGTTCCCGACGCACGCTGGAATGAGCTACTTCGACACCACACTTATCGCAAATAACTCCCTTATACCTCGCCTTTTTATATTTGCCACAATGGCATTCAAAATCTTTGACAGGGCCGAAAATCTTCTCACAGAATAGGCCATCTCTTTCTGGCTTCAACGTGCGGTAGTTTATCGTCTCTGCCTTGGTTACCTCACCGTGAGACCAACTCTTGATCTGTTCCGGTGAGGCCAGACTTATTCGAATACCGTTAATGCCATCAAATTGAGACATTTTCCCCCTCGCTAAGTAGTTCAACGGCAAAACCTAAACTACGTAGCTCCATAAACAAAACTTTGGTTGATTCTGGAATACCAAGTTGTTGAATATCCTCGCCTTTAACAAGGGCCTCATAGGCCTTAGCCCGTCCCATTACATCATCTGACTTTATGGTGAGCATCTCCTGAAGTGTGTGAGCCGCGCCGTGCGCTTCCAATGCCCATACCTCCATCTCACCGAACCTTTGACCACCAAACTGAGCTTTTCCTCCCAACGGTTGCTGGGTGATGAGTGAGTAGGGACCAGTAGACCGGGCATGTACCTTATCACCGACAAGATGAATCAGTTTCATCATGTAGATATTGCCTACGGTTATGGGTTTGTCAAATACCTCGCCTGTTCTCCCGTCTCGGAGTTCTATTTTGCCAAAAATGGGAGGATAGAGTTTTCGCTCTTTGTAAACTCTCTGCGCTAATTCCTCTAAATCCCTATCACTGACAGCTCTGAGCTGGTGATTGTCACCTATGCCCAGTTCCTCAAGCCATATAGAGAGAGCAGCTCTTCTGGCCGCACCTTTATACCCCTCATCCATTATTTCCTTGGCATCAAAACCATGATTAGAAAGCCATTCCCCGACCTTCTCTAGGTCGGTCCTGGCATCCCTGGGATTCTCAGGACTAAAGCTAACGGCGTTAGCTTTCCAAGCTATCCAAGTCCGGGCTAAAGCATCCTCGATAGTTGTGGCATCAGCCCCGTCAAAAATGGGGTTAATAGCTCTAAAGCCCAGTACGTGGGCTGCCCAACCCAAATGAGCCTCCAAAACCTGCCCTATGTTCATACGAGATGGAACGCCGAGTGGATTAAGGATGATATCTACAGGCGTGCCATCTGGCAAAAATGGCATATCTTCCTCAGGCAATATGATAGAAATAACCCCTTTATTGCCATGTCTTCCTGACATTTTATCTCCCACTGATATTTTGCGCTTTTGAGCCACCCAAACCTGTATAAGTTTGTTCACTCCAGCCGGTAATTCATCATGGTTATCACGTGAAAACACTTTAGTCCCGATCACCCTCCCCCACTCTCCTGAGGGCATTCTCAGAGAGCTATCTTTCACCTCCCGCGTTTTTTCACCAAAAATAGCTCGCAACAATTTTTCTTCCGCTGAAGGTTCAGTTTCACCCTTTGGGGTAATCTTTCCCACCAGAATGTCATTGGGCTTCACTTCAGCTCCGATACGTACAATACCCATTTCATCAAGGTTAGCGAGGCTCTCTTCACTTACATTGGGTATATCTCTGGTTATTTCTTCAGGACCAAGCTTGGTATCACGCTCCTCTATTTCATATTTTTCAATGTGAACGGAAGTATAGACATCATCCTTAACCAGCCTTTTACTGATAATAATGGCATCTTCAAAGTTATATCCTTCCCAGCTCATGAAAGCACAAATGATATTTTGCCCCAAGGCGAGGTTTCCACCATCTATAGAAAAACTATCCACCAATGCCTGCCCTTTCTTAACCTTGTCTCCTTTGCTCACGATAGGATGTTGATTTATGCACGTCCCCTGATTAGTTCTGGCAAACTTGATCAAATCGAACGCTTGCTCTTCGCCTCCTCCATTTTTGATTACTATTCTTGAGCTTGTCGCCGAAGTAACTACGGCATCGTCAGGGGCAAATATCACCTGCCCGCTGTATTTAGCCACCTCCTTTTCCATACCCGTGGCCACCAAAGGACACTCGGGACGCAATAACGGAACCGCCTGTCGCTGCATATTGCAGCCCATTAAAGCCCGGTTAGCATCGTCATGTTCAAGAAAGGGAGTAAGACAAGCAGCTACGCTAAACAACTGTTTTGGTGAAACATCGATAAAGCTTACTTTGTCTACTGATTCTTTGAAATATTTGTCCCCCTTCTTAACCTCAACCTTGTCATAAACAAACTCATTTCTTTCATTGAGGAGAGTATTAGCCTGGGCGATGGCATATTGACCCTCTTCGTCGGCTGCCAGATAAACGATTTGACTGGAAACAAAAGGAACTACTTTGATATTACGAGCTGGAAGAGAAGATAACCTTCGTGCCAGCTGCTTCGTGATTAATGTTCCGGCCTTGGCTACAAGCTTGCCCTCGCTATCTACTATATCCTCCCCGATTGTTCTCCCCATCAGCTCTTTCACAGTATTGGGGACTTCGTGAATGACTTTGCGATATGGCGTCTCGATAAAACCATATTCGTTAACCGAAGCATAAGTAGCCAGAGAGCCAATAAGACCAATGTTTGGCCCCTCAGGTGTTTCTATAGGACAAATCCTGCCATAATGAGAATGATGTACATCGCGAACCTCAAATCCCGCCTGTTTTCTGGAGAGGCCTCCAGGACCCATCGCAGAAAGACGCCGCTTGTGAGTTAGCTCAGCTAGCGGATTAGTTTGATCCATGAATTGAGATAGCTGTGACCGGCCGAAGAACTCCCTTATAGCGACTGCCACGGGACGAATGTTGATTAGAGAAACAGGAGTTGCCACTTCAGGGCCAAGGATACTCATCCGTTCTTTAATAGCCCTCTCTAATCTCAATAAGCCAATACGAAATTGCTTCTGTATTAGAAAACCTACTGCTTGGGCCCTTCGATTGCCTAAATGATCAATGTCATCAGGAGCTTCCTTACCGAGGTTAACCGCAATAATACGGCGGACTATTTGCACCACATCTTCAGGGGTCAAGCCAGTATAATTCCCAGGGACATTGAGACCCAATTTTTTATTAAGCTTGTAACGACCAACTTTGCCCAGACTGTAGCGGCGAGGATTAAATAGGAAATTATTCAGCAAGGCTTGGGCACTACTGAGGCTAGCGGCTTCACCAGAAGATAGCTTTCTATAGATATCGAACAGGGCATCAGCCTTGTTTTTGATCAGAGGGTCTCGCTCTATCGTAGAGCGGATAAAAGCATGCTCAGGCGAGTTGTCGACATCCTGGAAAAGGGAATACAGGGTTTCATCGCTCTCAAAGCCTATGGCACGCAAGAGAGTGGTGACCGGTATTTTTCGTTTGCCACTCACCTTGACGGAAATCACATCTCGGTTAGAAGTATCAAAATCAAGCCATGCCCCATGTTCAGCCACAAGCTTGGCAAAGCCCAATTCCCGCCCACTGGAAGGATCTCTTTCCAAAGTGAAATAGACACCGGGAAAGCGAGTCAATTGATTAACTACCACCCGCTCTACTCCAGAAATAATGAAAGTGCCATTATCCGTCATCAAAGGGAAATCACTGAAGAACAATTCCTGTTCCTTGATCTCCCCCGTCTCCTTGACTACCAGCCGTGCAGTGACATGAATAGGAGAAGAATAAGTCAGGCCTCGTTCAAGACACTCGGAGATAGAATGCGGAGGTTCTCGAAACTCGTAATCAACGAAATGTAATTCTAGCCGGGTGTTGGTATAATCTTGAATTGGTGAGATTTCCTCAAACAGCTCCTTCAAACCCTCTTCTTGAAACCAGCGAAAGGAATCAAGCTGAACCCGGATAAGGTCAGCTATTTCTAAAGTCTCGGGCAATTTAGCGAAAGACTTCACCAACTCGTGTTCAAGCATGGAAGGAACGATCTGATTCTTCTTCAAAACAATATCTTGAAGACACTAACTAGGAAAACTTAGGATGAGAAAACTAAAAGAGAATAGGAGCATATACAAACTATCAAGTTTAACATCATCATTTAATTTTGTCAAGAGGGTGTTTCAATAGCTACCAACATTTTTAAAATTTTATCACTGCAAAGCAACAGTTCCCATCCCGGGTCTCCAAGACATTCTAAGACATACCATACAGTTTTCAGGAGTATGTGTCTTGCATTATGCATTTGCAGGTTTGCAGAAAGTTTATGGAGCTAATCTAAATCTTGCCCTGGGAAGCTCTTATCACCTTTTCCTCTGTATGTTTCCACCAAATTAGAGGCTGCGTCGTTCTTGAAAAGTTCAGCCTCCGTTGCTCTTTGGGACTTCTCTCCCTCAATGCTATAATAGTTCCTGAGTCTCCGTGGACATCTTAGCCAAGCTCAATCCTGCCCAGAGAGAAGCCGTAGAAGCTATAGACGGGCCTGTGCTTATCCTGGCTGGACCAGGCAGCGGCAAGACCAGGGTGATTACCCATCGCATCGCCTATCTGATTAAATCCTGCGGCATTAGCCCCCACAACATTATGGCGGTTACCTTCACCAACAAAGCTGCCCGGGAGATGAGAGAGAGACTGGAACGACTCCTTGGGCAGGCAGTAGAAGCTCTAACTTTGGGCACCTTTCACGCCACCTGCGCCCGGATTCTCCACCGGGAAGGCAAAGCGATAGGGCTGGATTCCAGCTTTGTTATCTATGATGAAGAGGACCAGCTAAGCTTAATTAAACAAGCTCTGGAAGAACTGAACCTCGACCCCAAGCAATATGCCCCCCGCGCTATACACTCAGCCATCAGCGCCGCCAAGAGCCGCCTCATCAGCTCCGAGGTCTATGCTCAACGGGTTAATAGTTACTTCGAAGAGATAGTTCACAGAGTTTACCAGCGCTACCAGCAACTCCTCAATCAGGGTCAGGCGCTGGATTTTGACGACTTGCTCATGAAAACGGTGCGGTTGCTCCAAGACAATCCTCAAATCCTCAAGAGATACCAATCAAGGTATGTTCATATTCTGGTTGATGAATTTCAAGATACCAACATCGCCCAGTATGTGTTGATGAAGCAGCTAGCCGGCAAATATCGAAACCTATGTGTGGTGGGTGACCCTGACCAATCCATTTATTCCTGGAGATTTGCCGATTTGCGTAATATCCTGAGCTTCGAGAAAGACTACCCCGAAGCTAAAGTGATTTTTCTAGAGCAAAACTATCGTTCCACCAAGACTATTTTAGCCGTAGCTTCGGATATTATCTCAGCAAATGTGCAGCGCAAACCCAAAAAACTATGGACGGAAAACGAAGATGGCTCCCCGGTATGCATCATCGAGAGCTACAGCCCTGAAGAAGAGGCGCAATGTGTAGTCAGCGAAATAGAGAAGTTGGTTAGCCAAGGCCAAATATTCCTCAAAGACTGCGCTGTCATGTATCGGGTTAATGCCCAGTCACGAGCATTAGAAGAAACCTTCCTGAGATACGGTGTGCCTTATAAACTTGTCGGTGGCACCCGCTTCTATCAGAGGCAAGAGGTCAAAGATATCATCGCTTACCTCAGGGTTATCCATAATCCCCAGGACAATGTCAGTTTGACTCGTATCCTAAATGTGCCGGGCAGAGGCATTGGACAAGGTACCCTTAGCAAGCTTCAAGACTGGGCAAAAGCCCACGATGTCTCTCTCTTTGAGGCTTTAAAACAGGCGAGCCATCCCGATTCTGTCGGGGCGAAGCAATTTCTTCCCACACGCATCACTCAAGCCGTGGCAGGATTTGCTGCTCTTATATCTGAACTCACTGCCCAAAGCCATGAGCTCAGGCTTTCTAATCTATTGGAAGAGATACTACAGCGTACAGGATATAAAGAGTATATTCTGGGCAAAGAGGATGGAGAGGATAGGTGGGAAAACATAACGGAACTGAAAAATGTCGCCCGCGAGTATGATGAGCTCGACCCTGCAGAGGCTTTAGCCGAATTTCTGGAAAAAGTAAGCCTGGTATCGGACATAGATGAACTGGATGAAAAAGCCGATGCCGTGACCTTGATCACACTGCATCAGGCCAAGGGATTAGAGTTTCCCGTAGTTTTTATCGTCGGTCTGGAGGAAGGGATTCTCCCCCATAGGAAATCTTTCGACGACCCCGAAGAGATGGAAGAGGAGCGCCGCCTTTGCTATGTGGGCGTAACCAGAGCCAAGAAGCAACTTTACCTCCTGCGCAGTTACCGCCGGAGCTTGTTCGGTGGCACCACGGCCAACCCACCCTCTCGCTTCCTGCAGGATATCTCGCCACATCTAGTACGCACCAAAAGACTATGGGAAGAAAGCCTGACTCTTGCCACCGGTTCCGATTTTAATCGGGATTTCCCGCCCTCGCCAGAGCCTATTCGCACCTTCACCCTCAAAGTCGGTGACCATGTCCGCCACAGCAAATTTGGCTCGGGCATAGTGATGAATTGCCTGTCCACGAAGGATGACCAGGAGCTGACCGTAGCCTTTGAAGAAGCGGGGGTTAGGAAGCTCCTGGCCAGCCTGGCACCATTGGAAAAAATCGAAAAAGATTTCGATTTTTCCTCCTAACATATTGACAAAATACACGAAACCGTGTAAAATGGCCTTAAATGCCTATTAAAGTTTTAGCGCCCGAGGTAATTTCCAAGATTGCTGCCGGGGAGGTGATTGAGAGGCCGGCTTCGGTGGTCAAGGAGCTTGTAGAGAATTCCCTGGATGCGGGAGCCACCCAGATCGCTATAGAAGCTCAGGGTGGTGGAGTAGAATTAATCAAGGTTAGCGACAACGGGGCAGGGATCCCAGCAGCGGAGGTGGAGCTAGCTTTTCATAGATATGCTACGAGTAAGATTGGCAATTTAGATGATTTACAGAGAATCTCCAGCCTGGGCTTTCGGGGCGAAGCTCTGCCCAGCATCGCCGCCGTTGCCGAAGTGGAAATTTCCACCCAGGCGTCGTCAGAGTCTGTTGGCAGCTACCTGCATTTAAGGAAAGGTGAAGTAGTCCGTAAAGAAAGCCATGCTAGACCTATGGGCACAACGGTGACCGTGCACCGACTGTTCCGTTATTTTCCGGCGCGACTCAAGTTCCTCAAATCGGTGAGCACCGAGAATAGCCATATTGCTCATCTGGTCAGCCAATACGCTTTAGCTTTCCCTGAGGTCAAGTTCAGTCTGGTTTTCGATAAACGCCCCAGCTTGCGGACTATGGGCAATGGCGACCTGCGCGAGGTGGTGGGCGAGATATATGGTGCTGAGTTAGCTCAGAGGATGCTGAAGGTGGAACAAAAGGACGGCCTGGCTAAAGTCAGCGGTTTAATAAGCCCACCCTCCCTAGCCCGCTCTAATCGCAACTACCTCAGCTTCTTCGTCAATCGCAGGTGGGTGCGCAGTCCCTTACTAACCCGGGCTACTGAAGAAGCCTTTCATGGCTTACTTATGGATGGTCAGCATCCCATCGCGGTAATCAACATCTCCTTGCCAGTTCAAGAACTCGACGTCAATGTTCATCCCGCCAAAGCCCAGATAAAGTTCTGCCAGGAACAAACTATCTTTGCCAATGTAAAGAAAGCCATAGAGGAGGCACTAGCCAGGACGTCGATAGCCAGCTCGAAAACTGTGCCTTTCTCAGTCAATCTAGAGCACTGGGAGAAGCCCCGTATGGTAATGGATAACGAGCCAGTTTTTATGGTTGCCCAGTTGCCGACCATGGAATTACCAGTTTTAAGAGTATTAGGACAGCTAGCTAATACCTATATTATCGCTGAGGGACCCGATGGACTCTATCTCATTGACCAGCACGCCGCTCATGAACGCATACTTTATGACCGAATTTCGGCGCAGTGGGTACAAAAGGAAGTGGAAGCACAAGGCTTACTTCAGCCCATAACCATAGAGCTTAGCCCCAGAGAGGAGGAAACCCTGAAAACTAGTCAAGAACTTCTGGCTCAATTCGGCTTCGCCATTGAGCCTTTCGGAAATAGAAGCTATCTGATACGCACCATACCGGCTCAGGTGGCCAGGGCGAATCCCGATGGAATCGGGATTGAGATAATAACCATGCTGCTTGATGACCTCGCCAGCAAAGACAGCCTCACTCCCTGGGAGGAAAAGATAATTCAATCTTTAGCCTGCCACGGTGCTATCAGAGCAGGACAGCAGCTAAGCCACGAAGAGATGCGAGAGCTAATAAAACAGCTTGAACAAACTAAACAACCACGAGCCTGTCCCCACGGCCGGCCAACTATGATTCATTTAAGTGCTCATCAACTAGAGAGGGAATTTGGCAGAATAGGCTAGTCCTCCTCCTAACTCTGTCGGGTGGTAAATTGGGGCTCTGCCTCGCTCTACTGAAATATTACCTATCGATAACTCCGATACCAGCCCTCAGTCACCGGGGCGAATTTGCCGTTTTCAAACCCCAGCTTGAAATACCAGGGCTTACCATAGCTATCGGCTATTTCAGCCAATTGCTTCAGCCTTGAAGCAGCTGTATTTTTGAAGAATCTCATCCTCTCTTCCCGAGAACGAATTTGGGCGCCTTCCTGCCACAAGGCACGCCCGGCCAGAAAACCGGAAGCCCCCGCTTTACAGGCTATCTCTACCTGTTTTTTGAATGAGTTGAAGTCCACGCCAGCACTGAGCAGTACCCACGGTCGTCGGGATGCCTGGTTTAACTCCTGGCATAACTTCAGCAGCTTTCCTTCATCCTGCTCAAATCTAATATCAGCCGGAAATTCCGCCTTCAACACATCGATGGGTAAGGCAGTAATCTGCCGAGCAGTTTCGATTACCAGACCAGGTTTTATCTCAGCAAACTTCTTCATGGACAGTCCAATTTCTTCAATGGGGTAGCTTATCGGCTCAACCAGAAAGGCCATATCTTCTTCAAGGCACTGGTCGGCTAGCCTGGCCACCAAAGCAAGCTGTTTTGAGGCAACGTCCTTGAGGTCGGGCCTGAAGTAGATTAAAAGCTTGACCGCTGAAGCTCCCATTCTCTTCACCTTTTTGACGCTCCAGCCGGGCAGAAGCTCAGTGATTCTGGCCGTACTATCGCCACTGTACCCGGTTTTCTCCACGCTGACGAGGAGCCCCTTGATTCCTGATAAGACACCAGAGGCTATAGCCTGAGCAGCTCCATATTCCGGGTCAAGCAATACGGCACTGGCAAATGGCGCTACCGCCTGACATAGGTCAAGCTTGAAATCGACCATATCCTGATAGCTCACCGCATCAGGGTTCTTCTCATTCAGGGCTCGCTTAAGTGCCCCTCTGTGGTCAATGGCACACATTGTCATCATGCCCTTGGAATCAGCCAATTGCTGGAGCCCTCTTAGCTTGCCGATAGATATGTTCATCGCATCACCTCATGGCCGACCATGTTTCTTCGTCTCCTGGAGGGCAAAGGCTGCAGCTCCGAGCACCCCTGAATTTCGACCCAGTTCGGCAGAAGCAAAGCGCACAGCCTGGAAAGACTCCTTACATGCTCCCTCGCCAGCCACCTTGAAGGCTGGCTTGAGCAGCATATCACCGATGTTGGATAAACCACCACCAATAACTATCAACTCAGGGTTGAATATGTTTATTAAATTGGCTAGCCCCACTCCCACATAGTAGCCAGTCCGAGAAATAAGCTCTTTAGCTAAACCATCACCTGGCTCAGCAGCACTATGAATGACCTGCGCCGTCACCTGTTCTACATCGCCATCTTGGATCATGCTCATCTTCCCAGCTTGGAGACCTGTCCCAATGGCGATAATCGGTTTTGTTACAATTCACTATCATTGTATACCAGGGTAGATAATTAAAGAAGACAGGGCGTCATTATTTACGATCTATTCCCTAAATTAATCCGCAATTTTCCCTCCTGCTATCAAGGAGGGCAACCGAGCCGTTTTGGACCAAATTCGTCGAAAATTCTGGGACTCCGCTTAAATCCAGACATTGATTTATTACAGTTATTGATAGTATACTTTCATCACACACAGGGGAGGTATTCGATGAAGTTATCTTGTCTTCAAGAAAATTTGAGCAAGGGGCTAAGCATTGTAGGAAGAGCTGTAGCTACTAGGTCCACTTTACCTATCACCCAAAATATCCTTTTGTCCGCCGAGCAATCGCGTCTCAAATTGGCCGCCACCAACCTGGAAATGGCGACCACGTGCTGGATTGACGCTAAAGTGAAACAAAAAGGAGAAATAACGGTGCCCGCTCGCTTGCTCATCGACTTTGTTAATTCCTTGCCCAACGACTTAATTGAAATCAATCTTCCCGCTAATAGCCGCATCTTGGAGCTTAAGAGTGGCCATTTCCAAGCCCATATTCACGGCATCGATGCTGCGGATTTCCCACCTATCCCTCAGATAAGTGATGGCCTAACTACCACCGTTGTGGCAGACAGCCTCAGGGAAGGAATTACACAGGTCGCTTTTGCCGCTGCCACTGAAGAATCGCGCCCGGTATTGACCGGAATTAACACTGAGTTCGATGGCATGCAACTCAACTTGGTGGCTGCCGATGGTTTCAGGCTCGCTGTCTACAAGACAACTCTTAACTCGCCGGTCAGCGAGAAAGCTACGGTTATCATCCCAGCGAGAACCCTCAATGAACTGAATCGCCTTCTTAGCGAGCAGGAGGAACCCGTAGAAATCACTGTAAACGAAAAAAAGAGCCAGGTCCTCTTCCGTCTCAAGGATGCCGAGCTGGTTTCTCAGCTCATTCAAGGTTCCTTCCCCAATTATTCCCAAGTTATCCCTCAAAGCTATACCACGCGAGCTGTAGTGGACATTAATGAATTTCTGCGGGTTACTAAAATGTCCTCCATATTTGCTCGCGATGCCAGTGGCATAGTTCGCCTGGTCATCACCCCGGGCTCTGAACTAACTCCAGGAAAGGTAACTGTTTCAGCTCAGGCTGAGGAAGTTGGAGGCAATGTTGGTGAAATTGACGCTCTCATTGACGGAGAAGAGGCGAAAATCGCCTTCAATGTAAAATATCTTTCCGATGTTCTATCTGTTCTGCCCCAAGCCCAAGTCGCTCTGGAACTCACTACCCCCTCAAGCCCGGGCGTCATCCGCCCTATAGGCGTAGATAATTATGTTCATGTGGTCATGCCCATGTTTGTCCAGTGGTAATTTGTTTGGTATTCAACCGAAAACCTAAGTTACAAGAGCGATTAAGCTAAGGCAAGCCCAGAAACACTATCACTAAGCCGGCGACTATCATTGCCACACCCAAAGCCAATAAACCAATCAATAACTTCCTATTCAAACATAAGATCCTTTTCAAGTAGATGGCTTGTATAATACTAGAACGCCAAACAAAAAGAAAGGACTGGTGCTGTACTTAATAGCTAAGCATTATGCATACAGCATGGTGAGTGCTATTCCGCGATGGGGAGAGTGAATGAAAAACGGCTTCCCCTTCCCAATTCGCTCTGGACTGTGATTTTTCCGCCGTGGGCTTCCACTAGGCGCTTGGCAATTGTAAGGCCAAGGCCGCTGCCCCCGGTGGCTCTGGCACGGGACTTGTCTACTCTGTAGAAGCGCTCAAAGATATTAGGCAGATCCTCAGCAGGAATGCCTTCGCCAGTATCAGATACGGAAACCTCCACCCAATCACCCCGTGTCATAGCAGCCACGGTGATATTGCCTCCCTTGGGAGTGTAAGTGACGGCATTCTCTAAAAGGTTATACAGCACCTGGTTGACCCGTTGGCGGTCAATGTTAACCAGTGGCAGATTATGAGGCAGGTCAAGGGACAGCAATATCTCCTTTGCTGTCATCTTGGGCTGCCAGGAAATTGCCGCCTGCTTGATTAACTTGCCGATGTTTTCCTCCCGGCAAGCGAGCTTTAGTTTGCCAGCTTCGGCGAGACTTAGCTCCTGGAGCTCATCAACCAGTCGTGACAGCAGGCCCACCTCTTCATTGAGGGAGTGAATAGTGGCGGCATTTGGCTTCATTACCCGATCACGAATTGCTTCAAGATAGCCTTTAATATTGGAAAGAGGTGTCCGCAGTTCGTGAGCGACATCGGCAACCAGATTCCGCCGTAACTGCTCGGCGCGTTCCAAGTCAGCGGCCATAGAGTTAAAAGCTTGTGCCAGCATCCCAACTTCGCCTTTGCCCCGAATTTGAACCCTTTGGGACAAATCTCCTCGTCCCAATCGCTTGGCAGCCTCCGCGAGCACACCGATGGGCGACGATATCCTCCGCGATAAGACGAGAGTCAATAGAAAAGCAAGTACGACCGCCAGCACGCTTCCCAGAATAAGCGAACGCCTCACCGACGCCGACAGTCTTCGGAACGGAGCAATATATAGCTCTGCCCTTGGGTCAGGAGTGATGTATACTGTTCCTATGGTCGTCACTGGTAGGCCCCAGAAGCTCCAGGACAGCTCAATAGGATTGTCTGATGAGTCAGTGTAGTTCATCCCTACAAGTTTTTTCTGTGAATCGGCTATGACCGTCCCGTTGACAGCGACCAATATAATGTGTGTCCCAGAGACAAGCGCCGCACCTTCGACTACGGACTGGACATCTCCCCATTGCAGTCCTTGTTTCCAATAATGGTAATATAGCATAGACAATATCTGCTGATCACGATACTGCGCACTTGTTTGCTCCTGACGTTCCATTTCGGTAGCAATACGTTCACTAACGAAGAAATATATAGTGCCGACAGTCACCGCTACTACCGCCACGAAAGCCATCAAGAGACGAAACCACAACTTATGCATTACTACTGTTCACCTCCCACAAACTTATAGCCGACTCCGTATACCGTCTTTATATACCTAGGGTGGCTGGGATCTGGCTCCAGCTTTCGGCGTATATTAAGAACGTGAACATCAATGGTGCGGTCGAAACCCTCAAAATCGTAGCCCAAAGCCTGTTCAATCAGGTCTGCCCGGGTGAAGACCCTACCCGGCTCCTTGACCAGAGTCCACAGTATCTTGAATTCAACACTGGTCAAATTCAGCGGTCTGCTAGCAAACCACGCTTCGTGCTTCGTAAAATCCATACTAAGTCCACCAACCTTAATCTCCTCAGGGCCTCGTTCTCCAGGAAGACGTCTTAGCACTGCTCGTATTCGAGCCACTAGTTCCTTAGGGCTAAAAGGCTTGGTCACATAGTCGTCGGCACCTATGTCTAAGCCTGTCAACTTGTCTTGGTCAGTGGTCTTGGCAGTGAGCATGATGATTGGTACATCGGATTCGCATCGCAGTGTACGACAGACCTCAAGTCCATCGATGTCTGGCAGCATAAGGTCAAGAACAATGAGGTCGGGGCAGCCTTCTCGAGCCAGGCGCAGAGCCTCAATACCATCATACGCAGTTAGAACCTGATAATCGTCCCGTTCCAAGTAGAGCTTGACCAACTCCACAGTCTTTACATCGTCATCAACCACCAGAATCTTCTTGTCTGCCATTGCCAGTCTCGTGGTGATTCTCCACGCCTCCCTAAATGTTATAACAGAAATGTTAAAAAATTAATATGTTGTGCTGGCTGACCACATGGGTTACACTGGACTACGGATCTTAGCAGGCTCCTTTTCAATATACCCCATAGGAGCAAGGTAGGCAAGAGATTGGTGCGGGCGGTTGAAGTTATCCCGACAGGTCGGGACAATGGGCTTTCTCCGATTGGCATCGGAGCAAAAGCTGGCTGGCTTTCTTGGTAACTCCTTGTAGTAAGTCAGTAACACTACTAACCATAGCATGAGTGTTACCAATGTATCTCAGCCTCCGTATCCAGCGAGGCTCTACACTGTGTAGAGGAGCATTGATGTCTACTGGGGACAGATGCTCATGAGATTTGCGCCATCTCGAACTTAGCTCCACACAATTCAACGAAGAACTGAGAGACACTTGATAGTATGTGCGAGTAATATACGCCTGTAGACACAGTGTTGTGTTTTGCATCGGACATCCGACCAGTAAGAGCCGTTGGACAAGCTAGGACTAAAGTAATAGAACAATAGGACTAAAGTAACATAATAAGTAGTACAAATGGGTAATTGACACTTTTCAAAGCAAGGGTCATAGTGATTGTATGGTATGGCATAACAGACTAAGATTTTTGGAAAACTAGACTGTTACTGAGCCTGAATAATGTATAGGAGGTGGTCTACGAGCAAGTCAAGATTTTTGATAGCCTTGGGTGTTATCTTTGCTATGGTGCTGCCATCTTTGATTGTGCTTATACCGGCGAACACTGCCCAGGCTCAGCTTGCTAATACTCCGTGGCCTATGTTCGGCTGGAATCTGCAGCACACCAGCAGAAGCCCTTACACGGGTCCTGAGGTACCGGTACTGAAGTGGAGCTTCACCACAGAGGGGACCATCACTTCTTCCCCCGCCATAGGAGCTGATGGCACTATCTACGTGGGCTCTTCCGATAATAAGCTCTATGCTATAAACCCCGACGGCACCCTGAAGTGGAGCTATGACACCTTCAGGGATGTAGAGTCTTCCCCAGCCATAGGTACTGATGGCACTATCTATGTGGGCTGCAATTATATGTGGATCTATGCCATAAACCCGGATGGCACCTTCAAGTGGAAATATGAGGCAAGTGGTGCTGTCTTATCTTCCCCTGCTATAGGGGGTGATGGCACCATCTATGTGGGCTCTAATGATAAGGATCTCTATGCCATAAACCCCGGCGGCAGCTTAAAGTGGAACTTCACTACAGGTGGCGCTATCGTATCCTCCCCTGCTATAGGTGTTGATGGCACCATCTATGTGGGCTCTAACGATGGTAAGCTCTACGCTATAAACCCCACCAATCACAGCAACCCGAAGTGGAGTTTCGCTACCGGGGGCGCACTCCAGTCTTCCCCTGCTATAGGAGCCGATGGCACCATCTATGTCGGCTCTTTTGATAACAATCTCTATGCAGTAACCTCCAATGGTACCTTGAAGTGGAGTTTCACCACGGGCGGTGCTGTCAAGTCATCTCCGGCTATAGGAGCTGATGGCACTATTTATGTGGGCTCTAATGATAAGAAACTCTATGCTATAACACCCGACGGCACTTTGAAATGGAGCTTGCCGACGGGTGGCGCGGTCGAGTCCTCCCCGGCCATAGGAGCCGATGGCACTATTTATGTAGGCTCTGATGATAGTAAGCTCTATGCCGTAAGCCTCGATGGCACCCTGAAGTGGAGCTTAATCACAGGGGGTGCTGTGAAGTCTTCTCCGGCTATAGGGGCTGATGGCACCATCTATGTGGGCTCTGATGATAACAAGCTCTATGCCATTACGGAGGGTCCTTGGCCCAAGTTTCGCCAGAACCCGCAAAATAGGGGCAGAAGTTCTTACACCGGTCCTACGGTACCGCAACTGAAGTGGAGCTTGCTCACTGAAGGTTGTGTCGAATCCTCCCCTGCCATAGGGGCTAATAGCACCATCTATGTGGGCTCTAATGATAATAAGCTCTACGCCATAAACCCCGATGGCACTTTGGAATGGAGCTTCGCCACAGGTGGCGCCGTCAAGTCTTCTCCGGCTATAGGAGCTGATGGCACCATCTACGTGGGCTCTAATGATGGCAAGCTCTATGCTATAAGATCCGACGGTACTCTGAAGTGGAGCTTCGCCACAGGAGGTGCTGTCGGCTCCTCCCCTGCCATAGGGGCTAATAGCACCATCTATGTGGGCTCTAATGATAATAAGCTCTACGCCATAAACCCCGACGGCACACTGAAGTGGAGATATACCACAAGTGGCGCTGTCAGTTCCTCCCCTGCCGTAGGAGCCAATGGCACCATCTATGTCGGCTCCTCTGATAATAAGCTCTACGCCATAACCCCCGCTGGCACTTTGGAGTGGAGCTACGCCACAGAGGGTGCTGTCGTCTCTTCCCCCGCTATAGCGGCTGATAGCACTATCTATGTTGGCTCCTGTGATAAGAAGCTGTACGCCATGAACCCCGATGGCACTCTGAAATGGAGATACGCCACAGAGGGTGCTGTCGTCTCTTCCCCAGCCATAGGAGCTGATGGCACCATCTATGTGGGCTCCTCTGACGATAGACTCTACGCCATAAAGCCCGGTGGTGCTCTGAAATGGAGATACGGCACAAAGGGCGATATCGAGTCTTCCCCCGCTATAGGAGCTGATGGCACCCTCTATGTTGGCTCTACTGATAAGAAGCTCTATGCCATAGCCTCCGGTGGCACCCTGAACTGGAGCTTCGTCACCGGCGGCCAGGTCCGCTCTTCCCCCGCTATAGGAGCTGATGGCACCATCTATGTTGGCTCTTCTGATAATAAGCTCTGTGCAATTGTGGAAGGAGAGGCTAACTCGCCGTGCTTCATCGCCACCGCAGCCTACGGCACCCCCATGGCCGAGGAAATACAAATCCTACGTGAGTTCCGAGATGAATATCTGCTGACCAACCCTGCAGGGCAAGCTCTAGTCGACATTTATTACAAGGTTAGCCCACCGATCGCCCAGTTCATAACAGGGCATCCCAGCCTGAAGCCAATGGTGAGGGCTGGGCTGGTGCCGGCTGTAGTCATGAGCACCGTAGCCGTCAACACTACTCCGGCTGAAAAAATAGCTATTGTGGGCTTGCTGGTGCTGGTTTGCGTGGCAGCGGTTGTTTGGGCAACAAGGTGGCAAAACAGAGGCCCAAAGTATACCTGATGGCAAAGTTTGCGCATCAGCCTGCTGTAATACCTCTGGCAATGCTTTTTTGGCATAATAATCTTCTTTTTTCCTCTGAGACTACTCAATTGTCGTCACCCTGGAATGCGAGTTTGAAGGCGAAAAAGCATACGGGTGGGGAGACACTCAATCGCCCGCCGCAATAAAACAAGAGATCAGGCTAAAAAACCCCGATACTGTGCTAAAATTTCAATTGATGCCAGACATACATTATGTTATCCGTCCTATGAAGTACGAGGATATTCCCCAGGTAGTCCAGATTGATCGAGAGGCTTTCCCTGGTGAGTGGGTGTTTCGCTCTCAATCAGCCTATAAGCAGGACTTGGACAACCCGTCCGTTCGCTACATAGTAGCTTATAAGAGGAGAGGTGTCCCAGAATCTGGGGAAGAAGCGACGTGGAAACTGCCTTGGTTCAAGCGGCTCTTCAGTGGTGAGCGCCGTCTTAACGTATTGGAAAACATAGTTGGTTTTTCGGGATTCTGGATGATGTTGCAAGAGGCACATATCATTGCCATTGGCGTCAGAAACAGTTATCGTCAGCTGGGCATAGGAGAAGGTTTGCTCATCGCAACCATTGAACTGGCACAGATATTGAATGCTAATGTCGTTACTCTGGAAGTGCGTGCTTCTAATAGAATAGCTCAGGAACTTTATAAGAAGTATGGCTTCCAGGTAATGGGGAGGCGCCTGAGGTATTATTCAAGCGATGGAGAGGACGCCATAATCATGAGCACGGATAATATTATCTCTTTGCCATTTCAAGCATCTTTTCAGCAGTTGAAAAAAGCCCACGCTCAAGGACACCCCGAGATTCTTTATCAGGTCTGCTAACTATATTTATTCAGGATAGCCTTAAAGGAATCTATAACAAACGCTAGCTGCTCCTTATCAGCGGCAAAGGTGGACAGTTTGAAAGACCGGGCTAAGCCTGGCTGTGGTCCCCAAATTCCTCTTTCCTTTAGTTCTTTGTAGAGGAAATAGCCCCTCTCTCGAACCCGCTGGGATATTTCGTAGAGCACCGGGGCTTCAAAGTGCAGTAAGTCATGCCTGTGCGGCTTTTCTCCCAATTGCTTAAAGCCTAATTTCTCAAGTTCCGTGGAAAACCACTGCGCTTTAGATACCTGCTCCTCCCAATGCTGAACTCTTTCTTTTACCTGGGGAAAGGAAGCCATGAGTGTTATCAGAGGAACACCCCTTACGGTACAGCCAAGGAGTTCAATCTCTTTATTGCTATGTTTGCCCGATTTTCTCAACACTATCTCCTCCCATTTCTTCTTCATTCCCAGTACCCCCACAGGGCCGGCCGAGGCCATGCTTTTGTGGCCGCTGCCAATAATGAAATCAGCCCCTATCTCCTCCATATTTACAGGCATTCTGCCCACAGCGTATGCCCCGTTAAGGATGTAAGGGACATTGTGTTCTTGAGCGATTTCTCCTAACCTTCTGGCGTCGGGAAGATTCCCGTAGTTGCCGTCTGGGTAAGTTAATAAGATTAGTTTAGGGGCGTGTTTTTTGATGAGCGGTTCATATTCGTTAACGTCGACTCTAAATTCCGGATGTCCGGAATGAGGCACTTCGATTATGTTCAATCCCGCCCTTTCTGCAGCGACGACCGTTGTATAATGCCTGTTGGCATCAACAAGAATCGAATCCCCGGGCTTAGCTAGTGAGTGCATCACCATGAATTTAGCCTCTCGAGCTCCATGGGTTATAGTGGCAACTTCACAGCCCAAAAACTGAGGTAGGAGCTTCTGGACAAAGTCTCGGATGGGGGGATTGGTTATATTACATAAAACTCCCTGGCAAAAGTCGCACACGGAATATCCATCCCCAAATTCCACTAAAGCCTCCTTGGCAGCCTCTGTAAGCATGCCACCTGTCTGTAAAGGCATCAGGTTGATAAGCCCTTTATGTTCCCTTTGCAATGACATTATCCCAATTCCTGACCTTTATTACTTGAGGCAATCGCGAAATCCTAGGATCAGACTTGGCCAATTCTAACAAGAACTCGAACAAAAATCCAAATATTGAGTTCTGATTGTCAGTTGGCCATCAACAACGAGAAGACGCTTTCAGAGGTGTTTGAGTTCACCTAGTCAAACGAGGCATGTGATCTCACAAATTTAGGAGCACCGGGCTAGCGGGTCACTGTGTGAGTCTCATTATTAGAAGCGCTATTCCCAGATAAGTGACGATGCCGGTAATGAGCGAGCCCGCCAAGCCTATACGAGGCAGAAGAAACAATACAGCAACGACGTAGAGCACCCACGGTGGCAATAGTATCAGCATACTTCTGGTATAAGAAACAGCAGCATCTGTTCCGCTAGCCAGATATATACTGCAGATAGTTACCACGCTAATAGCGGGGAAGAAGGCAATAAATGCCGCAAGCAAACTTTTTGCGTGACTTCCAAAATACGTTGCGGCGGAGACTACGGCTCCACCAATCACAAAATATACTGGCAACATCTTGATGTCCATAGTGTTCCCTCACATTACAATATCTTGTTATCCTGGTATATTAGTATTTAGAGTTTCTTCACATCTATAGTCACGAATACTGCCCCACCGACCCCTATTTTCTTCTGCTGCCCTTCAATATGCTGTCGCACAGCTTCGGGAATCTGGAGATTAAGGTCAGAAAGATGTCTTACCCCCTTCACCTGATAAGTTAAGTTATCATTGCTGCTTTCTATTGCGGCGGCGGCACCCATGGCGATAGCACGCATGTAGTTTATCCCTGTATATACTCCCGAAGGCACAATATCGCTATAGATAGTGCCATTGGCCACGCAGATTTCGTTGAAACCAGCCGGACCGATTAATCTCTTGCCAGCCTCTGTTTCCACAACTTTCACCTCGATAGACTTATCTTTCCAGGCCACAAACTCGCAGGGGGCAATCTCATCTTTATGCTTTCGGGCGGTTTCCTCAATCGCTTTGGCTATTCTCCGTCCCCGAGCTGTCTGAGGGCTGGCGATATAGGTAATAGATTTGGCTATCTCTTCGTCAGAATACTCGACTACGGAGAATTGGGGGTATGCCAGTTTCCTCACATCGTTTATTTCATAAATAAGCATCCCCAGTCGCTCAATGCCAAACCCAGCGTTGAACACAGGGTATTTAATGTCGAAATTAGCCAGGGCCACAGGTGAATACATGCCAATGTCCGCTATCTCGAGCCAAGTGCCCTTATATTTGACGAAGACTTCCTGCTCCTGTCCGGGGGCATAGTACTTGGATGTTGCTATTTTGGTCTCGAATTTGATGTCGGGAAAGCCATACTGTTGCATGATTTTCGTTGTTATCGTCCTTCCTGCTTCTAGAGACATCTCGGGGTCCATGACTACAATGGACGCTGAGTGGTGCACTCGCAAATGGTGCGCATCTTCCCTTTGCTCGTTGCGATATCTGGGACCCACGGAGAATAGGGCGATGGGGAAGCTAGCTTTATCCTGTAGTGCCGCCAAGGTATGAAACCAGGTCGCTGTCATGTGGCTTCTTAAGGTCTTGTTGGATGGCGCTGGCTTTAGCTCTTTCAACTCGGGGAAAACTTTATCCAGGAGCTCCGTAGCTTGGTAATCCGTGATGCTCAGTCCGGCGATGAGATCTTCGATGAGATTATCGGCTTCGATTTCCCCCTTTTTGTAGTTTCTCAAAATGGTCTGCAATTTTTCAATGTCAATTTCTTCGCCTATTTTCTTTATCTCGGCTATTCTTTTGGCACTCAGCCCGATGTCGGGGCGGGGCAGTTCAGCTAAGTAAAAAGCCCTGTCCAATATAACCCGGGCTTCTGGCCCATACTGCTTGACCACATCAGTATCGGGCAATATAGTAAGGTTCTCGACCTCATCGAAACCGAGGTCTAATAGAATCCGGCGAGATTTCTCAATCAATTCGCGAACAAGATGAGGTTTGCCTTTCCTTGTTAGGGTGATTTCTGTGCCTGCGGGGACAAGCTT
The DNA here is from genome assembly GCA_013388845.1 of Chloroflexota bacterium. GTDB lineage: Bacteria > Chloroflexota > Dehalococcoidia > GIF9 > AB-539-J10 > RBG-13-51-36. The sequence goes on from JACAEN010000026.1 coordinate 113,021, forward strand.
CCCCGTAGCTACCCAAGCTTCAGTAAAGTTGCTTTTTGCCTCGGACTTTATTTCACCTGTATCGAAGGTTGCCATGGGTGCAAAGTATACCTCAAATACCCTGAAGGTAGCTAGCCTTCTACTGCTTCTTTGCTGGAGTGTCTCCTACCCTCTCTACCTCGATGGTGCATTCTGTAACTAATGCGGCAATTGCCCCCAGCGCAGCCAGCACCGGAGCTGCTAGCGCTGTTACCGCCGCTACGCCAACGCCTACTGTCAGAGGGATGTCTATCAGAGGACGTCCCTTGTGTATTAACCGAACTCTCCTGATATTTCCTTGATGCACTAGCTCCTTGATTTTCTCAACTACTTCACATCCGTCTACAGTGAACTTCTCAGTTGGCATTGTCTTTGACCTCCTTACTTGCTAATGAGCCCCGTCAGATATTGCTTCAGCATGTCTAGTGCCGCATCTGCAGCGTCCCGCTTGTTTTCCTCGCGGTTTCCCGGGAGGACATGTTTTTGACACAAGCTCTTACCTTCGGCGGCCAGGCTTAGGTAAAACAAACCCACCGGTTTTTCAGGAGTACCACCTGAAGGACCAGCAATCCCCGTATCGGAGACGCATATGTCCACTTTCAAGAGCTTCCTGCCACCTTGAGCCATCTCTCGAGCTGTTTGCTCGCTCACGGCACCATATTTTTTAATAGTGGCCCTTCTTACCCCCAGCAAGGCAATTTTCACTTCGTTGTTGTAGGCTACTATAGAGCCCTTGAAGTAGTCCGAACTGCCGGGCACATTGGTTATCCTGTCCGCTATCCTGCCGCCGGTCGCTGACTCCACAGTGCCGATGGTCAGGAATTTTCCCGTCTTGGCCTGGTATTCCCTTATTAGCCGGGCGATTTCTGCTTCCACTCTCGCCATTGTTGGTTAATTCTAGCAGATTTCCTTGCTATAATTCAGTAATGGCTGAATTTAGCGACACAATTACCTTTCTGGGCACTGCCGGTGCCCGCTTCATCGTGGTTCGCCAGTTTCTGGCCTCTGGAGGTGCCTGGCTTAAGCTGGGCAACGCTCAAATACTCCTTGACCCCGGTCCTGGCTGCTTGGTTCAGGTTGCCAAGAGAAAGCTCGATGCTACGAAACTCGACGCTATCATCTTATCTCATAAGCATTTAGACCACAGCGGGGATATTAACATCATGATTGAAGCCATGACCGACGGAGGCACCAAGAGGCGAGGCATGGTCTTTGCTCCCGCCGATGCCCTGAATCAAGACCCTGTTGTTTTGTCCTATTTGCGGTCTTATCTTCAGGATATACAAGTTCTAACTGAAGGTGGGAGTTATAAAGTTAGCGATATTTCCTTCAAGACGCCCGTCAGGCATAAGCATCCCGTGGAAACCTATGGTTTTATCTTCCAAACGCCGCGGCATACTTTCTCCTGGATTATTGATACTAGATATTTTGAAGATCTGGCCAGTCATTATGAAGGCGATTTGCTGATTATCAATGTGGTCCGCTTAAAGCCCGGAGCTCCTCTGGACCATTTGTCTCTTCCTGAAGCGCGGAGCATAATCAAGCAGGTAAAGCCTAAGGCTGCCATTCTTACCCATTTTGGCATGACCATGTGGCGGGCTAAACCCTGGGAGTTGGCTAAGAAACTGAGCGAAGAAACTGGGATTTCGGTAATCGCCGCCAGGGACGGCATGACATTCGACCTGGCACAGTTAGACAGCCCATAAAAGCTTGGTTCTGGAGTCCAGATTTATCCATTAGTATCTCCTAGGCTATCACTTAGGCAGGAAGGTTTTGAGTAAATTCCACGAAGCCTCTGGCCTCAGTTCCCAGACATATGAAGTATCAACCACATCCGGGTTGTTGCATTGCCAGCATCCCTTGGTCATATTTGCCACCTCGCGACGGTCCCAGTTTTTCATTATCTCATCGAATGGGGATGTTCTCACATTTCCGTAAGGTCTATCATGGTTGAAACAGTTCGTTACGTTGCCTTCCGGCGTCACGGTTACAAAAACAAAAGGCGCACGACAAACATAAGGCCTCATATTTAGCAAGTATCTGTGCAGATATGTTCGAGAGTTATTTATGGGATAGCCCCTCTTTTTCAGGTCAAGTAATTCTCTGGCTACTTGCTGCTCTGACTCCCGCGATGCCAGAGCTTCTTTGTTCGTCTCTCCGGTATCTCTGGCAATTCCTTCCTTGGCCGGGCAGACCCAGAGCGATACGCTGAGAGAGCGAGCAAGCTCTGCCATTTGCCCCATCACTTTCTCATTCCCTCGATGCAGGAGACAGTTGATGACAATCTTCTTGGGCGAGTTCATCCTCTTTAAGGTCTCTATGCCCTCGATAGCTTTCGCGAAGAGACCGGGCATGCCTCGGAAGGAATCGTGCCCCTTGCTTTCGGGATAATCCAGTGAGACTATAATGCACCGGACTTCTTTGGCGATTTCATGCGCCCTGTCTGGTAGAAGGAGTCCGTTGGTGATTACAGTCGTCATCATTCCATTTTCGCGGGAAGAACGGCAGAGCTGGCCAATGTCCTGGCGCAAGAGGGGTTCTCCACCCCATATCGCATTTGCTATAAATCCTGCATCTTTGGCGCCACGATAGAGGTGTTCGATGGCGCTTGTTTCCAGTTCGTCTGCTTTGTTATCACGCCAGAGACATGTCGGGCACTGGCAATTGCATCGTCCTGTGACCAGATGTGAGAGAAAAAACGGGCCTCGCCTGCCGGAGCGACTTGCCAGCAGAGTTCTGATGAAGCGGGCGATATCGCCCCAATCCCAGCGTGCACCCGAATCTCGTTGCTTTTCTAGCATGGCATGCACCACCCCTCGTACATTATGCTAAATCAACCCCCAAAAATCTTCTACTTTTTGGAGACCCGATAGGTTCGAATTTCGGATTTACAGATTTCCACGGGGATCGCGAGATTTTGGCGGTTGGATTCAGTAGAATGAGAGCTTCTTGGCAACGACATATTTTCCCAGAGGGTCCCCCCTCAAGTATCGTCTGCGCTGGAGCGTTTCACTTCCGTGTTCGGGATGGGAACGGGTGGTTCCACTCCGCTAGAGTCACCAAGAAGCTCTCTACTATAGTATACCGTGTTTCGGGAAAAATACGCAAGCCTGTATGCATAGACTTTCAAAACATCCAGTTGCTATTCTGAGTCCTTCGCTTGTTTGTTGTCACTCTGACTCTGAGTGAAGTGGAAAGGAATAATCTAATTGACGAGCCCAAATATGTATAATGCTGGCGATATTTCGAGATGACGCAGGGCAATCTGAACAGAGAAGGTAGCAGTTCATCTGTTAACGTGCTTTCTTCTGTGCTGAGGATCTTGGATGCCGAGAACCGGCTGATCGAGCGTGCTGACCAAAAGGCAATATCACTGCTCTCCGCTCTCGGCGTGTTTATGGTCTTCTTCATCGTTTACCATCGCGTCATCCCGATTAACCTGTTTACGGTTATACTATTGTCAATATACTTCGCCGTTTCTTTGCTGGCTATAGTGAGCCTCATCCTGGCAGTGCGTCCCAGGATTCGCATGGTTGAGGAGGAGACAGGAGACGCGGATAAAGCAGCCGCATGTGAGCCGGCCTTCTTCGTGGGAATCTGCAAATTCCCGATTTTGTCAGCTTACAGACAGGCTCTTCAGGATATGATGAAAGATGAAGCATCGATTGTCAATGTCTACACCAGGCAGATCTTTGGCCTGGCTCGGGTCAACGCAGCCAAGTACAGAAATATCCAGCGTGCTGTCCTTCTGGTCATTATCGCATTGGCGGTGGAATTGGCTCTCGTGGCTTACCTGTTTATCTATTATCACGCCCAGGGGGCGACACTGCTGCCGCCGATTACTGGCTAGGATTTGCATTTTTTCGACGAGGCTTGCTCTCAAAGATTACTGTCTCTCCCCCTCAGGATAAGAGCTTTCTTCAAATTCCCCCTTAAAGGTGAGAAAACCGTAGTGCGAGGCTCCTGCCCGCCAGAGCTTGGCAGGCAGGTCAGCCTCGCTCCAGAGAGAGGATAAGAGGGTGCCAGTGGAGCTGGCCACGTCCTTCAATTTCGTGCTCTTGACAACTCCCCCTCTTAGGATAAGAGGGGGTTGGGGGAGTTACGACTTTCCAATGCTCATAACCCCCTTTAATACCCCTTACCCTAAGGGGGATAACGGGGAAAGAGCCCTAAATCCTAAACATTTAGCGCCGTGCACGACCTTGAAAGGTCGCACTACAATCGTGCTCGGAATTTGCCGACTAAGAAGCGGAATCTTGGGAAAACTCACCCCTGCCCTCCTGTGCTATAATGGTTTCCAAATCTCATAGAGAGGAGGTTTGTTCTCATGGATTGGGGCATGCAGAATCGTCTGGCGCAATTAGTTCAAGCGGATGGCCGCTGTTTATTTTTGCCTGTGGATCATGGCTATTTTCAGGGTCCTATCAAGAAACTGGAGAACCCGCGCCAAACTCTGGAGCCCCTTCTCCCTTACACCGATGCTATTTTCATTACCAGAGGGGTTTTGAGATCGTGTGTTGACCCTGACAGGGCGAAACCAATCATCCTGAGGGTCTCTGGCGGCACCAGCATAAAAGGAAAAGACCTGGCTCACGAGGGGATAACCACCTCAATGGAGGAAGCCATCCGACTCAATGCCTGTGCGGTGGGCATCTCCATCTTCGTGGGAACTGATTATGAGCATGATTCCTTGCTAAATCTAGCTAAGCTTGTTGACGAAGGGGAAAGGCATGGCATCCCGGTAATGGCTGTCACCGCCGTGGGCCGGGAACTGGAGAAGCGCGAGTCCCGCTATCTGGCTCTGTCCTGTCGTATTGCTGCTGAGTTGGGTGCTCGATTGGTTAAGACTTATTACTGTGACAAATTCGAGAGGGTTACCCGCGGCTGCCCTGTTCCCGTGGTCATTGCTGGCGGGCCAAAAGTTCCTACTGGATTTGAAGTTCTTAAATTTGTGTATGACGGCCTTCAGAAAGGCGCCATCGGTGTGAATCTAGGGAGAAACATCTGGCAAAATGAGCACCCCGTGGCCATGATCAGAGCCATGCGCGCCATCATCCATGAGAAGGCCACCCCTGAGCAAGCCCAAGAGCTATACGATAGCGTAAAGGGTGGAACACCGTAATAGTCTGTGATTCATAAAATGCAAACTACCTCCCTAGGGTTCTCACGTGAAATTCCAACCCTCGAGGAAGAAGTAACTTATTTGAAGTGAAACCTCATTACAAACAGGAGTAACCATCATAAAAATGAAAAAGAGGAAAATGATACCAATATTACTGGTGGTCATGATAGTTGCAGTTGTTGTGATAAGCGTATTCTTTGGACTCAGATTGGGCAAGGAAACATGGACGGAATCCTTCAATCTCGAAGAATGTAATTTCTCTGCGACTGGAAGGAACTATTACTTCATTTTAGAGCCGGGATATCAATTAACCTTAGAAGGGAGCGAAGGTCAAAAGGGGGTTGAACTTATAATCACTGTGTTGAATGAGACGGTGAAAATTGGAAATGTGGAAACCAGGGTTGTAGAAGAAAGGGAAACAAAAAACGGCGAATTGGTTGAGGTCTCCAGAAACTTTTTTGCCATATGCACCCAAACTAACAGCGTATTCTATCTTGGTGAAGATGTGGACATCTATGAAGGTGGAGAAATTGTAAGCCATGAAGGTGCTTGGCAGGCGGGGATCGGAGACGCCAAAGCAGGTTTGATGATGCCCGGGATTATCCTGCTGGGGGCAAGATATTATCAGGAGGTAGCACCCGGTGTAGCTATGGATAGAGCAAAAATATTAAGTAACGAAGAAATAGTCGATTCGCCTGCGGGTAGGTTTGATAAGTGTTTAAAAATAGAAGAAACAACGCCTTTGGAGCCCGGGGTTAAGGAATACAAATTCTACGCTGAAGGAGTCGGTCTTGTAAGAGATGGAGACTTGTTGTTAACCGAGTATGGATTTGTTAGCGAATAACAATTCAGAAAATATCGTGGGTTGGGCGGACTCCGAGTTCATTTATGCAATTGTTAACTGACATCGGCTTGCCTCCTATTCTGCTTGTGACAGTGAGAGGGGGCTTGACCGATTCCATAGTGGGAGGTGATGCCTATGGGAAAACAAAGCTAGCTTCTTTGCCTGCGGGTGATAGGGAGTTAGCCTGTTTCATTTCAAAGGCCCGCTAAACTGAAAAAAGGAGGTGACATTTATGAAGAGACCTTCTTGGGAGGAACCCTTTGAGGACCGTGAAGATGCAAAGAAACACCTTTGTACCACGGGGCTGGCGGGGCACGCTTGTTGTTTTCTTGGTGCTGTGTTTGCTCTCTTGGGAATCATTGGTGATGCTGCAAACGCGACTCTTGGCCTGGAGCCCACATCTTGGTTACTGTTGGCTGTTTTTGCTTCTGTAGCTGGCATTCCTATGTGGATTATCTGGGGAATGTCTATGCATTTGCTTGGCATAGAGGCCAAAACTAAAGTGAAAGAGTAGCTCTTGTTTAGTTGTGGGTGCAGGACTGATTGTCTAGTTTGCAGGGAGGTGGCCTGAGCAGCAAAAGCGAGTAAATAGTAGCTGCCCAATTCATTGGGCTTGCTCGTAACAGATAGGTTTATCTACAGATTCCCCGCTTAAGGTAAGAGGGGCTAGGGGAGTTATGAAAGAAGCCTAGATGTGGTGGCGGGGTTTAGCGCCGCCTTGCGGTCTGAGAGGAAAATGCCATGCGTGTAGCTATGTATTACAACAATCGGGATGTCCGTCTGGAGGAGATGCCTGTGCCCCAGATTGGCCCGGGCGAGGTGCTGATGCGGGTGGAAGCCAGCGGCATCTGTGGCACTGATTTGCTGGAATGGTATCGCCGGCACAAAGCCCCTTTAGTCCTGGGTCATGAAGTCGCCGGTGTGATTGTGGCTGTTGGGGAGGGGGTGGAACATCATAAAGTGGGTGAGCGGATTTGTGCCGCCCATCACGTTCCTTGTAACACTTGCCACTATTGCCTCATTGGACACCACACCGTTTGCGATACGCTGCGTCAGGCGAACTTCGACCCTGGTGGCTTTGCTGAGTATGTGCGGCTGCCGCGCATCAATGTGGAGCAAGGCATATTTCCCTTGCCTGACGAGGTATCGTTTGGGGAAGCGACCTTTGTCGAGCCGCTGGCTTGCGTCCTGCGTGGGCAAAGATTAGCTCATTTCCAGCCGGAGCAGACTGTCCTTGTTATCGGCTGCGGCGTGGCTGGGCTCCTCCATATACAACTGGCTCGGGCTTCAGGTGCCAGTCGCATTATCGCCACGGATATCCTTGATTATCGCCTGGAGGCAGCCCGGAGGTTTGGAGCCGATGTTGCCATTCAGGCTAACGAATATACGCCAGCCTATGTGCGTGGTGTAGCTGACGGTCGTCTGGCTGACCTCGTCATAATATGTACCGGGGCGACAGCAGCGATAGCTCAGGCATTGGATTCGGTGGAGCGGGGAGGCACTGTTCTCTTCTTCGCACCCACGGAGCCGGGTGTTAGCGTTCCCATATCGGTGAACGACCTGTTCTGGCGCAATGAGATAACGCTCACCAGTTCCTATGGGGGTAGCCCTGCCGATTATGCCGCCGCCTTGGAGCTGATACAGTCTGGCAAAATACGAGTGCGGCAGATGATCACCCATCGTTTGAGCCTGGCGGAAACAGGCTTGGGATTTCAGCTTGTGGCAGGGGCTCAGGACTGTCTCAAGGTCATCATCGAGCTCCAGAGGTAGCTCCATACCGGAGTATGGGGCACCACAGAACAGCTGGCAGGGCCTCATAGCGGTCTGCAGCGGTTGACGCGAGCCTGACGAGGGACATGGCATCACCCGAGCTCATCCTCTTGTGCAAAATACGTGGATTGTGGGCCAGGGCAGGCGCTTGATATGCGGGTGTCAGAGATGATAATATCTTTAGTGACTTAAAATCTGATACAGTAGGGTCAAAGAGGGGAAAAAGTTGATGGAGAGTCGTGGCAGGGTAGGCGTGTCGCTACGTGTGTTCGCTCTTGTCCTCTGCGTGGCCTTAATCTTCACTCTGGCAGTGGTAGGATGGCTGGCACTGTAGGGAGAGCCCGAAGGGGAGGGGTACCTGATACCTGCTGAGTTCGAGAATCTGACCATACTCCGCATAGGCGGTGGTACCCTTGCCGCCCAGCTGGTTGACCGTTTAGAGGAGATGAAAGGCGACGTAGTTCGTTCGTCCGACATCCCGGAAGCTGTGGAGCTTAGTCCTGAGGTTGTTGTCATATTTGGTGGTGAGTGGTTTGAACAAAGAATTTATGATGCGGAGCTTCATGACTTCCTCAGACTTGCCTCGTCGCGAGGTGCTAGCATGGTCATGGTTAGGGGGACCACCTCTAAGTTCTTTGAAGCGTTAGACACGGCTGGAATCATAGGATTCCTGTAACTGAGACTGGGGAAGTAAGAAACCCCGCTGCCGACAATCCACCTTTGGTAGGCTTCAGGATGAAGACAGAAGGTGGGTTTACGTTTCCTTGTTTGCTGTTTGGTTGGGGGACTGTCTCTGTGGAATCGCTTATTGGATTGCTTGCGTCAACAGCACAACCATTCTAGCTCTGACCTGCCAGGATGTGGCAATATCAGTGGCCAAATTCGGCATACCGGAATCCAACCTCCTAAGAAATCCAAACATCGAAATCCACAGGTCAAAACCTGAGACAAATGGTGGTAAGGAGAATAGAGAATCCACTAGCCAATAGGAAAATCTTCTGAGCGCTGAATTCTCACTACTGACTACTGTCTACTAGTTTCCTAAAGGTGATTATCGAGCCGCAGAGGTAGTGGCTGCTTCCCGACCGAGCGACAACATCAGGTAACAATATGGCTTAATGTTACACACTGCCTCAGCAGACTCCATAAGGGCCTGAATCAACTGGTTAGAGGTGATAGGAAGAAGCTCAAAATTGGTAGGAAAAGTTAATTTAAGTGCATTGACTTTTGCCACATTGCCCGAGAGGTCGATGATTTCCCCAAAGCCAATTGTTGTTATGGTGATGACTGTCATGTAGAGGGTGTCCACAAATGAGTATTGTTTGCCGCCGATGAACCAATAGCCCACCGTGCCTATCAGTAGGATAGCTATGAGGATGACAGCAGCCAAGACAAATCTTCTGTAAATTTTTAAAGCCATCGTTGTCCCCGTATTTTATACGATAGACTGACTTGCCTCAAGGTCTGGCTTGCTGGTGGCTCAGTCCATGTGAATAAGGTATTGCTGAGGTGGTCAGCGGCAGGGGGCGGGCGCAGAGCAACGTGAGCATTCTCTGTGCAATTATCAGACTGGCACGTTTGGGTAGGCACGGCTCATGGCGGGATTGAATTACGAGGGAAGAGATATCACCCTCATCCTTCGATAAACTCAGGACAGGCTCTGAATCCTCTCCCGTCGAGGGAGAGGATTCTTACTCTTCCGTTAGCCAGGTTAGGACTTTTCGCATTATCTCGGTGCGGTTGTCTCTGGTTACCAGGAGGACTTCCACTTGGGGATGGCGTTTGATTTGGTCGGCAAAGGGGTGGGGGTTGAGCATGATGGTGCCCAGAACTTTTCGGCTGCTGTTCAGGGCTTGCATCACGGCTTCTCGGAACTGCGGCGAGAGAAGCTCCATCTTGCCAATCTCATCAATAACTATCAAGTCGCTTTTTTTCAGCGCTTGACGCAGAGCGGAAACGCCCACCCTGTCCAAGGCATCGGTGTCCACTCGGTATTTGCTTACCTGACGAGGGCTGGAGATGTTAATGTGGGCTAATATCGCCTCCTGTCCATCGAGGGTGACAATGCGGAACCCCTGCCTTACTCCCCCTGTCCGTATCTCTTCGGTGTAGAAGCCACCGCCTTGGACTTTGGTTCTGGCTAGCGCCTCTTTAATGAGAGCAGTTTTACCCACCCCTGGTTTTCCGGCGAGCAGGAGGCTTCTTTTCATCTTTTTCTTTCTCTGCTACAGTTTCCGCCTTCGCTTGTTGCTCTGCTAAGGCCTGAGCCTTTCTCTTTTCCTTAAGCTTCTTTTGGCGTCGGCGATGTTTTAAGGCAGCTACTCTTTTCCTCTTATTCATCTCCCCTGCGCTAGATATAAATCTTGGTGGTTATTTTACCATATTGAGGGTGAGGTGCACTTTGATATTTGGGTAGTAGATAGGTAAATGCTAAAATTCCGTTAAGATTTAGGCAGCCGTGGCAATTTTATAGTGAGCTGGGGATAGGAGAGGGGGGGATACATCCTCGCCTGTCCTCTCCCTTCAAAAGAGAAGGATTCCTATGGAGATTTCTGGTCATACTATAATAGCTATCTCTTATATTTCCATCTTGTTCCTTGAGGGGTATCTTCAATGGTTACTCCTAAATTGGCTAACCCACTCCTAATTTTATCGGCTAGCTGCCACTGCTGGTTTTGCCGTAAATCATCCCTAGTGGATACCAAGAGACTGATGAATGCTTCTGCGTCCGGTGTAACTTGTGTCTTTCCTTTTAAAGTAAGACCTAGGATGCCTGCTAGCTTGGATAAGGTATGCTGCGCTTTAGTTATATTTACACCTTGTTCTGCGCCACGGTTTATTTCCTTCATCAATTCGAAGAGGACGGCTATTGCCTGTGCAGTATTGAAGTCGTCGTCCATAGCTTCGACAAATTTCTGCTCGGAGGGCTCCGCCTTGAGTATAGTAGCTCCCTTGTCTGCATTAGCTCGATGGGTCAATGCCCAACGCAATCTTTCTGCAGCCCTCTCGTTTGCTTCCAGAGCCTCCTCACTGTAGATGAGTGGATTCCGATAATGCGAGCTAAGGATAAAAAGGCGAATAGCATCGGAACTAAAGCGACCCAAAGCGTCTTTGATGCTTACCAAATTACCTGTACTCTTACTCATTTTTTGCTTATCCTGCTGCATCAACCCATTATGTAGCCAGTATCGGACAAAAGGAGTCTCCTGGGTAAAACTTTCTGATTGAGCTATTTCGTTCTCGTGATGAGGAAAGACAAGGTCTTGCCCGCCACCATGGATATCAATAGTGTCGTCGAGGTGCTTTAACGCCATAGCACTACATTCAATGTGCCACCCTGGCCTACCCTCCCCCCAAGGGCTCTCCCAGAAAGGCTCACCAGGTTTTGACGCTTTCCATAAAGCGAAATCTAACGGATACTCTTTCTTTTCTTGATAGTTGCTAGCTTTAGGAATCATCTCTGGCAGGCTCCGGTGACTTAGTTTGCCATAGTGGGGAAAATTCCTGACGCGGAAGTAAATACTTCCCTCAGACTCGTAAGCGTAGCCCTTAGCTAGCAGACCTTGGATAATTTCAATAATTTTTGGTATTTCCTCGCTTGCTTTGGGATAGACATCGGCCCGCTCTACATTCAATGCATCCATGTCGGAAAAATATCGGTCAACATATTTGTTGGCTAGCTCTGCTGGTGGAATTCCTAACTGGTTAGCACGCTCTATGATCTTATCGTCGATGTCGGTAAAGTTTTGTACGTGTTTAACTTTATAGCCCTTGAATCTCAGGTAGCGTTTGATCACATCAAAGATTATGTAAGTCATGGCGTGCCCAATATGGCTTTCGTCGTAAGCAGTAATGCCACAGACATACATGGTTACCACTTCGCTGCGGGGATGAAAATCATCCTTTCGTCCGGTTAGGGTATTAAACACTTTCATCTCTTTGCCCCGGGGGTGATTGATAACTTTCCCAGTTCTATTCAGTGAATCACATCTCAGGTCAGCTAATTTTTTTGGAAACTTGACAAATTCATGACCCCATGCTATTATATACTAAAATGATTATTTTAGTCAACAATTCAGGAGAAGTCAATGAAACTTTCTACTAGGGGACGATACGGAGTCAGGGCACTTTTGGATTTAGCTCTTCATTCTTGTGAAGGAACCGTGCTACTAAGGGATATTGCCCGAAGGCAGGAGATTTCACTGCCCTACCTAGAGCACGTGATCACTCCCCTAGTAGCTGCTGGTCTGATGAAGACCACCCGCGGGCCTCGGGGCGGTGTTTTGCTACTTAAGTCTCCTGCAGAGATTAAGCTCAGTGAGGTGATTGGATTTCTGGAAGGCTCCATTGCCCCGGTGGATTGTGTTGATAATCCCGATGTGTGTCGCCGCTCTGCTTTTTGTGTTACCCGGGATATCTGGGGCGAGGTGAAGGAGGCCGTGCATCAGGTCTTAGATTCTATAACCTTACAAGACCTGGTTGAGCGTCAGAGGGAAAAGGGGCAAACAGGTACAGGGATGTATTACATTTGAATAGCCTTAGCCTCGGGAAATGTGTTCATAAAACGTGGGTAGGCATTTTAGAGATTATTTTGTTTATGAATCGGAGGAAAGTGAAATGGCAAAGATAACTCAAAACGTGGAGAGGCTTAAATACAAGACGATAGAGCTACCGAAGCTAACCAGAGGGATAGCCAGAGATTCTACCGAGTTAATTGGGAATACACCTCTGGTCAGGCTGAACCGGGTGACTGAGGGGGTGAAGGCCGAGGTGGTGGCTAAGCTTGAATCCTTTAATCCCCTGGGAAGCGTAAAGGATAGAATTGGAGTATCTATGATTGTTGATGCTGAAGAGAAGGGGCTGATCGGCAAAGATACGGTGATTGTCGAACCAACTAGTGGCAATACTGGAATTGCCCTAGCTTTTGTCTGCGCTGCCAGGGGATACAGGCTTATTCTCACCATGCCTGATACTATGTCTGTGGAGCGGAGGCAGCTTCTGTCTATTTTGGGAGCTGAGCTGGTCTTGACCCCTGGGGCGGAAGGGATGCCGGGAGCGGTGAAGAAAGCGGAACAATTGGTGGCGGAAAATCCCGATTATTTTATGCCCCAACAGTTTAATAATCCGGCAAATCCTGAGATACACCGACTGACCACAGCAGAAGAAATCTGGAGGGATACTGGAGGTGAAGTAGATATTCTGGTTGCTGGTGTAGGAACGGGAGGGACAATCACAGGAGTGGCTGAGGTGATAAAGAAAAGGAAACCCGAATTTAAAGCTATAGCTGTTGAGCCTGCTGCTTCCCCAGTTCTTTCTGGGGGCAAGCCTGGCTCTCACAAAATTCAGGGTATCGGCGCGGGATTCATCCCCCAAATTCTCAGGCTAGATCTGGTTGATGAGATTATCAGGGTTACCAATGAGGATGCCGGGGCTATGGCCAGGAGATTAGCTAAAGAGGAAGGGATATTGGCTGGCATATCCTCAGGTGCAGCAACTTGGGCAGCGTTGGAGGCGGCCAAAAGAACAGAAAACAAAGACAAGCTTATCGTGGTAGTTTTGCCTGACACGGGAGAGCGCTATCTGTCCACCTGGCTTTTCCAAGAACTTTACCAAGCGGCATCGGGTCCGTAAAAAGTGGAATGTATTACACGCTGAGCTGGAGAAATTTATCTACAGCCTAGCCAAAAAGCGAAAGGAGGAGTAAATGAAGTTTTCAGAAATATCGGAAAAACAGGTTACGAAGGCGATCATATCAGAGTTCAGCAGAGAATTTGAGGATTACATCGAAACTGATGTAATCGTAGTAGGTGCCGGACCTAGCGGGCTTATTGCCTCAAAAGAACTCGCGGAGAAGGGCATAAAAACGCTCCTTATCGAGAGCAACAACTACCTCGGTGGAGGCTTTTGGATCGGTGGCTATCTAATGAATAAGATAACACTGAGGGCTCCTGCTCAGGCGATTCTGAATGAAATTGGAGTCCCCTATAAAGAGGCAGAAGGGGGATTGTATGTGGCAAATGGACCACATGCATGCTCTAAGTTAATTGCCGCCGCTTGTGACGCCGGCGTTAAGGTATTAAGCATGACGAAGTTCGATGATGTGGTGGTAAGGGAAAACCGTGTCTGTGGGGTGGTCATCAACTGGACGCCTGTATCAGCACTTCCGAGGGCAATCACCTGCGTCGACCCAATTGGTATTGAATCAAAACTTGTGATTGATGCCACGGGACACGATGCTGCAGTTGCTCGCTCGCTCGAAGAGCGAGGTCTGGTGAATATCAAAGGGCTTGGCGCCATGTGGGTTGCACAATCAGAGGACGCGGTTCTTGAGTATACAAAAGAGATATACCCGGGTCTGATTGTAACAGGAATGGCGGTTGCCACCACATTTGGTCTTCCCAGGATGGGTCCAACTTTTGGCGCTATGCTCTTCTCAGGAAAGAAGGCTGCAAAAGCTGCTCTGGAGCTCTTATCAAAGGAACAGTCTCTAGTCGGCATCACCTCTTAAGAAGTATATCCCTACAAAAGCTAGTTGACAGGTAACAGGGAAAAACGATTAATGTTTAAAACGTTAAGAGAGGATATTCAAACGGTTTTTGCCAAGGACCCGGCAGCAAGGAGCACGCTGGAGGTCATCTTCTGCTATCCCGGCCTCCACGCCCTGTGGTTTCATCGTTTCAGCCATTTCTTATGGAGGCATAAGCTGCGATTTTTGGCGCGTCTACTCTCCCACTTTAATCGCTTCTTAACTGGCATCGAGATTCACCCTGGAGCTAGAGTTGGCCGGAGGTTCTTTATTGACCATGGGGCAGGGGTGGTTATCGGGGAGACAGCTGAGATTGGGGACGATGTCTTGCTGTATCAGGGGGCTGTCTTAGGGGGAACAACCTTAAGGAGGGGAAAACGCCACCCCACCATTGGCAATAACGTGGTGATGGGAGCTGGTGCGATAGCCCTAGGCGCTATTACGATCGGCGATAATGCCCGAATCGGTGCTGGCTCAGTGGTGGTAAAGTCGATACCGCCTGGGGCTACGGTGGTGGGAATTCCAGGAAGAATAGCAGAAGACCACCGAAAGCCGCTCATGGATTTGGAGCACGGTAACCTGCCTGACCCAGTGGCGGAAGCCATCAGGTTTGTCTTAAGGAAGCAGGACAGGTTAGAGGAACGCCTGAGAAAATTAGAGAGTGCTACTGGAATAGCATCTCTCGAAGAGGAGTTACAAGAGAAGCTAATGATAGAAGCAATATTCAGCCAGGGAGGGGGCATATGAAATTTGAGACCATTGCTATTCACGCTGGAGGGAGGCCGGATAGGGCCTTTGGCGCTGTCTCGGTGCCTATCTACCAAACATCAACCTTTGTCTTTGAGGATGTCGGTAAGACAAAAGGCTACGACTACTCTCGCACGGCAAATCCGACGAGAAAGGTTCTAGAAGATACCATTGCTCAGCTTGAAGGGGGGAAAGCTGGCTTCGCCTTCGCCACTGGAATGGCGGCTGAGACTACGGTTATGCATCTTCTGAAAGCGGGCGACCATGTAATCTCGGGAGACGATGTTTATGGAGGAACCTACAGATTATTTCAAGATGTGATGAGCGCCTTTGGATTGGAATTCACCTTTCTTAGACTAGACAAACGGGAAGGAATTGAAGAAGCAATAAAGCCTAGTACCAAGATGCTGTGGCTAGAAACGCCCTCCAATCCGCTGCTCAACATCATTGACATCGAGATGGTGGTTGATATTGCTAAAAAACATAAACTGCTAACAGTAGCAGATAATACCTTTGCCACCCCTTATTTCTTAAGACCAATTGAATACGGGGTTGACCTCGTTGTTCACTCCACTACCAAGTATCTCAACGGGCACTGCGATGTTGTTGGTGGCGCTGTGGTGACCGCCACCGATGAACTAACTCAAAAGGTGCAATTTCTACTCAATGCCATGGGAACCTGTGCTGCTCCCTTCGACTGCTGGTTGGTGCTTCGTGGGATTGAGACTCTCCCAGTGAGAATGAAGCAACATGAGGAGAATGCCCTTACCGTGGCAAACTACCTTAAGAGGCATCCCAGAGTAAAGAGAGTGCTTTATCCTGGGCTCAGATCTCATCCGGGACACGAAATCGCCAAAAAACAGATGAAAGGATTCGGTGGGGTGGTATCTTTTGAACTAGGAACTAGTATTGAAGCTGTCAATACTTTTCTAAGAAAGCTCAGGGTCTTTTCCTTGGCGGAATCGTTGGGTGGCGTCGTCTCTCTTGCTGAGCATCCAGCTACCATGAGTCATGCCTCGATGCCCGAGGATTATAGGGAGAGGGTGGGGATTAGCGATGAACTCATCAGGTTATCGGTTGGTTTGGAAAATGTTGACGATTTGATCCAAGATTTGGAGCAGGCGCTCGGTGGCCTGTGAAGGACGGTTGATGAAACTATACCAGGTAGTTGTAAAAGACATTATGAGAAGGAAAAAACGAGTGCTATATGCCTCGCTGGGCGTGGTTATTGGTATTACAACAATCATTGCCGTGCTGACAATTGCCCTTGCCGGGCAAACGAATATCTATGGTCAATTGGAAAAATATGGCGCTAATTTAGTCGTCATGCCTGCAATAAGCGATATTGATATAGGATTAGGCGATCTAAGTCTCGGCACTTTGGCAGTGGGAGAAAATTACATTTCCGAAGACAAATTGCCCCAGGTCAGACAAATAGCAGATGGCAAGATAAGAGAGGCATTGAATATCGAAGATGAGGCAGATATTGCCACGATTGCTCCGAAACTCTACATGAACACCAAGGTAAATGGAACGTCTGTAATAGTAGTTGGAATAGACCCTCAAGAAGAGCGCCAACTCAAGACGTGGTGGAGAGTCTCAAAAGGGAGGTACCTCGAAGCCCCAGACGAGGCACTGGTTGGGGCAATAGCCGCTGAGCTACTAAAATTCAATGTAGGCGACAAAATTACACTTAACGGGGCAGAGCTAACCATTACCGGCATTCTCGAGGAGACAGGCTCAAACGAAGATTATCAGGTTTTCATTCCTATGGAAACGGCACAGAAGGCATTCGATAAAGAGGGATTGGTTTCCTCAGTAGACATTCGTGCACTGTGCAATGCATGCCCTACCTCAGATATTGCGAGTGCCATTAACGAGAACATGCCGGGAGTCCGTGCAGTTGCCGTAAAGCAAATAGCTGAAACTGAAATGGGCATGCTGGAGAAGATAAGTAAGTTTCTATTCGCTTTAGCTGCAATCACATTGGCCGTCGGATGCTTTGGTGTGGTCAACACGATGATGACCTCGGTTCATGAAAGAATCAAGGACATCGGCATAATGAGAGCAGTGGGGGCATCACGCAATCAAATAATGAAGATTTTCCTCTACGAGGCCGTTATCGTTGGGATAGCTGGGGGCTTCCTTGGTTATCTAGCTGGGACTTTACTAGCATATCTAATCGGGCCGCTGATTTTTGGGGGCCTAGCCGTTACTTATGTTCCCCAGTATTTCCTCCCTTCATTGGCTCTGGCTACCTTTATTGCCATCATAGCGAGCGTGTACCCTGCGTTCCGTGCCTCCAGAATTAAGGTCGCTGACTCTTTCAGATCATTGTGAGGTAGCAAAATGCTGGAAATCAAAAACATATCGAAAGTCTACGGAGCGGGCACAACTAAAGTAGTTGCCTTAAATAACGTTTCCCTTCGTGTGAACAAAGGCGATTTCATAGCCGTTATGGGGCCTTCTGGAAGTGGAAAGTCCACTCTTCTGAATATCATCGGTGGTTTAGATTCTCCTTCCAGCGGCGAAGTGCTTTTAGACGCTAAACGCATCGACAATCTGGATGAGAATGCCCTCGTTGAGATCAGAAGGGAGAAAATTGCCTACGTTTTTCAGGAATATCATCTGATTCCATCGCTCACTGCTCTTGAAAATGTCCTTTTGCCTTTGACATTCTGCGGGGCGAATAAGAAAGACCAGAAAGCATTGGATATCTTGAAAAGAGTGGGGCTAGAAAAAAGGGCTGAACATAAGCCCAGCCAGTTAAGCGGCGGTGAGCAACAGAGAGTAGCAATTGCTAGAGCCCTGGTTAATGACCCATCTCTTATTCTAGCGGACGAGCCAACGGGCAATATGGACCGGAAAACGGGAAAGGAAATCTTAGCTTTATTCGATCAACTAAACAGAGAGGGTCGCAGCATTGTTATGGTTACTCATGACCCTGAGATAGCTGAGTATGCCAAAGAAATCGTAGTTCTCCAAGATGGTCAGATTGTAGACAAGATTAATCAAGAAGGAGGCAATAAATGTTGAAGAAGATAATACTCATCCTGGTGTTGCTCATATTGGTTTCAAGCATAGTTGCATGTAGCAGTAATGGCACACAAAGTAGCCAGCGAATAGAAGCGACGTGGGTTGAGCCACAGGTAGTTGGCGATACTGTATCCATACCAGTAAGTGAGGTCGAAAATAATTGGAATGTCCACTTTAATGTAAATACACCAGGCGGGGATATGAATTTCATGGCCTATGTGTTGGATGGAGAAATCTATGTCCGGGCAAATGTTTGCCCACCATGCCAGTCAATAGGCTTTTCTCTTGACGAAGACATTCTAGTATGCGATAGGTGCGCGACTACTTTCAGGGCACAAACAGGCGAAGGAATCAGCGGAGCCTGTGTGGGTTATCCCAAAGCAGCAGTTGCATACGAGATTAGCGGTGGCAACATAGTAATGAACAGCACCGACCTCGCGACTGCCTATCAAGATACTATTGAACCTGGGTGGCCTTAAAGAGTAAACGATAGAAATTCGTGGAGTTGAGTCCTGATTGCACCAGATAAGGAGGACAGGATAAATGGTGACCAGAAAAACAACAAGTAGAGAAAGAGAGCTCGAATTGAGCAGAGGGGCGGCACGAAAGAACAGCCTGATGATAATATCAGCGGCAATTGTGGTGGCAGCAGTGCTGCTTTTGGTCCTATTTAACCCGCTGTCAGCCAATCATCGGCCAGCCATCGCCAGTCTGGAAGCTGAGTCGGAGAGAGTTCTTCCTTCGAGAAGCTGCCAGATTGCGTGTAATGCTTCAGACCGTGATGGCGACGGGCTAAGCTATAACTGGTCGGCTAGTGGAGGTGAAATAAGTGGGGAGGGAGCTACGGTTACCTGGACCGCTCCCGACTCTGCAGGCTCCTACAATGTTACAGTAACGGTGACCGATGGCCGCGGTGGCGAAGTCACGAAACAGATAACCATCACAGTGAGAGCTAATAAGCCGCCAACCATTACCAGCCTAGGAGCCGGTGCAGACTGGACCACCCCTTTGGATAGTATCCAGGTGACGTGTACTGCTTCAGACCCTGATGATGATGAGCTGAACTATGAGTGGTCAACCAGCGGAGGTAATATTACCGGCACGGGACCTGAAGTTATCTGGACTGCTCCCGAAGAAGTTGGCATATACCACGTCACAGTTGCGGTTACCGATGGTCACGGTGAAGAAGACACAAGGTTGGTATATCTCAGCGTGTCAAATGATCCTCCGCCAATTATTGAAGATCTGATTGTTACTGCCGAGCACCAATACTTGAAGGAAACCACTACTGGGTACAACGTCGGGAAAACAAAAGAATACGATATTGAGTGCATTGCTTCAAACACGAGCGGCGAACTGGTTTATGAATGGTCATGCGATGGTGGCGAGATTTTCGGGGAGGGCTCTATGATTACCTGGACTGCCCCGGATGTGTCCGTTGAAGTTACAGTCACGGTGGTAGTGACTGATGTCGCTGATAATAGTGTGAGCAAGAGCATAATTCTTAATGTGGTGCCTTGTTCAGCATGCATTTTTGGATAAAATTAGGGGATAAAGAGAGGAAGATTTGTCCTATGCTATAGCCTTGCGCTGCCGGAAGTGTGGGCGAGAATATCCGTTGGAGCCTCTTAATCTATGTGACTTCTGTTTTAGTCCGTTAGAGGTGATCTACGACTACAAGTCTATAAGTAAAGCGGTAAGTCGGGAAAAGATTATCAAGGGGCCGCCAAGCATGTGGCGCTACAAAGACTTGCTGCCTGTCGATGATGATATAGTGGACATTGGCACGGGATTTACTCCTCTTGTTAAGGCTGATAACTTGGAGCAGGCACTGGGGTTGGAGAAGCTTTATATTAAAAATGACTGCCTTAACCCAACGTACTCCTTCAAGGACCGGGTGGTCTCGATAGCTATCACCAAGGCACGAGAATTTGGATTTGATACCGTGGCTTGTGCCTCAACAGGCAATCTGGCAGCTAGCGTGGCGGCTCATGCCGCCAAAGCAAATATAAAGTCCTATGTTTTCGTTCCCTCCGATGTAGAACCAAGTAAGCTGACAGGAATAGCAATCTATAACCCGGTTCTGGTGATTGTTAGGGGAAGTTACGACGATGTCAACCGCCTCTGTAGCCAGTTAGCACAGAAGTATGATTGGGGGTTCATCAACATTAATCTCCGACCTTACTATGCTGAGGGGAGCAAAACCCTAGGTTATGAAGTAGCTGAGCAACTGGGATGGCTTGCCCCTGATTGTGTAGTGGCCCCTGCTGCCTCAGGGCTCCTCTTTACCAGGATATGGAAAAGCCTGGACGAGCTTTCTATGCTGGGTTTAATTCAACCAGTCAATACTCACATGTATGTCACCCAGGCTGCGGGTTCTTCCCCAATTGTCAATGCTTTTGAGGCAGGCACTCTCCATGTGCACCCAGTGAAACCAAATACCATCGCCAAGTCTATAGCTATTGGGGACCCGGCCGATGGTTATTATGCATTGAGAGTTGCCCGACAGTCAGGGGGTGGAGCCTGCGCTGTTACCGATGAAGAAATGGTTGCGGGAATGAAGCTGCTGGCTGAAACTGAAGGCATTTTCGCCGAGACTGCTGGTGGTGTGGTAATAGCTGGGTTGAGAAAGTTAGTAACTTCAGGAGTAATTAAAAAGGATGAGCTTACAGTGGCTTTCATTACCGGAGCAGGACTCAAAACACAAGAAGTGATAGCCGGAGAAGTGCGTCCCATAGTAATCCAACCCAACTTGGAATCCTTTGAGGAAATTTTTGGTAAGTGAGCTTGAGTCTGTAATATCCTACTCGTGTTATAATTTGGTTCTAGGAGAAATATCAGGAGGACAAGATGGTTAAGCGAAGAGTAAGGTTCACCTTTCCCCCAGAATTGATCAAGGAGCCCATCATTTACAAACTTGGCCAGCAGTTTGAGGTAGTGACCAATATCCGCCGTGCCGATATAAATGGAGATAAGGGCTGGGTAGTTCTTGAGTTGGAGGGGGAAGGAGAAGATATCGAGCGTGGAATTGCCTGGGTAACGGCCAAGGGGGTGAGGGTCGACTCTGTCAGTGGCGACGTGGTGGAGGGCTAAGAATATAGTGGGGAGATAGCTATGGATAGATATTCAAGGCAGATACTTGTAGCAAATATTGGAGAATCTGGCCAGCAGAAACTCTTAAGAAGCAGGGTTCTACTCGTTGGTTGTGGTGCGCTAGGTACAGTGATAGCCAACAACCTTGTTAGGGCTGGGGTCGGCTATATAAAGATCGTGGACAGGGATTGCGTTGAACTGGATAATCTCCAGCGACAGATGCTATTCGACGAAGAGGATGTGGAAAAGCGGATGCCCAAGGCATTGGCAGCAGCCAATAAGCTACGCAGGATAAACTCCTCTATAGAAATACAAGCTGAGGTGAAGGATGTTACCCAGAAGAATGTTGAATGGTTGGTCAGGGATATAGATATCGTCCTGGATGCGACCGACAACCTCGAAACGCGCCTGCTGATAAATGATGCCTGCTTTAAACATAATATCCCTTGGATATATGGTGCTGTGATATCGAGCTGCGGTATGACGATGAATATCATTCCCGGAGAGACAGCTTGCTTTAGGTGTCTCCTTCCTTACGTGCCAGCCCCAGGTTCCGCTCTTACCTGCGACACCGCCGGAGTGCTGAATGCGATACCGACCGTAATCGCGTCGCTTCAGTCCAATGAGGCGATCAAGATCCTTTTAGGGGATAAGCATGTGAATCAGGGACTGCTGGTAATTGACTTGATGGATAATAGCTTCGAGAAAATCCCCGTGGGGAAAAGGGATGATTGCCCATTATGCCGGGACAGAAAGTTTGAGTATTTAGACAAAAAAGGGTTGAGTGAGCCGATCAAGCTATGCGGGAGGGAGATGGTACAGATCACCCCACAAAGGGAGATGGAGGTCTCACTAGAAGATCTCAAGGAAAAGTTAGAGAGGGTAGGCGACGCTTCCTATATGGGATATCTATTAAGGTTCAGTGTGGACAAATATGAACTAATAATTTTCCCCGATGGGAGAGCTTTTGTGAAAGGCGTTAGTGACAAGGAGACGGCGAGAAGCCTGTACGCTAAGTACATCGGGGTATAGGTATGGGGCTTATCATTAGCACTTCGAGAATGCTAAAAGCAAAGAAAGAGTTAGAATGAGCATCATGGTGAGGATTCCTTCCCTACTGCACCAACAAACAAAGGGGCAGAAGGTAGTGGATGTGACAGCAAATGATGCCTTGGAGTGCCTGAATAACTTGGGGGCTCAATCTCCGGGCCTTCAGCGATGGCTCTATGGCAAGCAGAGCGAGTTATGGTCTCAGGTTCATATTTTCATCAATGGGGAGCAGGCTTCCGTCGGTGAATTATTAAAGTATGGCGATGAACTCTCAATGACGCTTGTCATTGCCGGTGGGATAGAACTTGTATGGCAACCATGAAGCGCATATATCTGGATCATGCTGCCACCACGCCAACTCATCCTGAGGTGGTACAGGCCATGCTGCCTTATTTTACTGAGGCGTTTGGCAATCCTTCGAGTATCTATTCTTATGGACAAGAAGCGAAGGGAGCTATAGAAGAGGCCAGAACTAAGGTAGCGGAATTTATCGGTGCCCGGAGCGAGGAGATTATCTTTACCAGTGGAGGAACGGAGGCGGATAATTTCGCCCTTAAGGGCATTGCCTATGCCAATGAACATAAAGGGAATCACATCATCACTACCGCCATTGAGCACCATGCCGTGATTGAGGCGTGCAAGTTTTTAGAGAGAAGAGGATTCAGGATAACTTACCTGCCGGTGGATAAATACGGCCTGGTTGACCCTGACGATGTGAAAAGAGCTATTACTGACAAGACTATCCTCATCTCAGTCATGCATGCGAGCAACGAAGTGGGTACTATAGAGCCTATAGGCGAAATAGGCAAAATTGCTAAAGAGGCGGACATCTATTTTCACAGCGATGCTGTGCAAACGGTAGGACACATTCCAGTGAATGTGGATGAACTCAAGGTGGACTTGCTCTCCATTTCAGGGCATAAATTCTACGGGCCCAAGGGAGTGGGGGCGCTGTATGTCAGAAAGGGCACTAGGTTAGTTCCCTTTGTACACGGAGGTGGGCAGGAAAGGCGGCGGCGCGCTGGTACGGAAAATGTCCCAGCTATCGTGGGGCTGGGCAAGGCGGCGGAGCTGGCTGGGCAGGGGATGGGCAAGGAAGCAGAACGGTTGGCTTATCTTCGTGATAAGCTGATTAAAGGTCTCAGGGAGAAGATTGACCACACCCGCTTGAATGGTCATCCCACAAGAAGGTTGCCCAACAATGTCAATATCAGCGTGGATTTTGTGGAAGGGGAGTCCATGCTTTTGAATCTCGATCTAGAGGGCATCTGTGCTTCCACTGGGTCGGCCTGCAGCTCCTCAAGCCTAGAGCCGTCCCACGTTCTTCTGGCACTGGGGCTTTCTCCCGAGCAAGCTCACGGTTCGCTCAGGTTCACGCTGGGGCGGGAAAACACGGAAACAGACGTGGAGCGAGTACTAGAGGTCTTGCCGGGAATTGTCAGCAAGTTGAGAGCCATGTCCCCGCTTTTGAAAACTCAACAGTAGGAATGGAACAAATGCCTGATGTCCCGTCGCAGTACAGCGAGAAGGTAATGGAGCACTTCAAGAATCCCCGCAATGTTGGGGAAATGGAGAACCCGGACGGCGTGGGACGGGTCGGTAATCCGGTGTGCGGCGATATTATGGAGCTTTACATTAAAGTAAAGGATGGCATCATAGTTGACGCTAAATTCAAGACCTTTGGCTGTGGAGCAGCCATTGCCACCAGTTCCATGGTCACTGAGATGGTGAAGGGCAAGACTATAGAAGAAGCTCTGAAAATCTCCAACAAAGCAGTAGCCGAAGCTCTGGATGGGCTGCCGCCGGTCAAGATGCACTGCTCGATCCTGGCTGAGGAGGCGCTTAAATCGGCCATTGAGGATTACTTAGACAACTCAAAGAAGAGAGGAAGAGCCGCAAAACGATGATGCATGTGGTAGTGGCCGGTTTTGCCGCATATTGAATTGTAAGCAGAGGGCGGATTGTGAGTACAGAAGAGGAAATCTTGAGCTCCAGCCGAGTTGTAGCTGTGGTTGGGCTTTCCTGGAAACCTCACCGACCAAGCTATAAAGTAGCCAGTTACCTAAAAGAGCAAGGCTATAAGATAATTCCCGTAAACCCCACTGAGAAGGAGATATTGGGAGGAGTTTGTTATCCTGCACTCGCATCCATTCCAGAGCCTGTGGATGTAGTTGACATCTTTCGCCGCTCGGAAGAGGTGCCACCTATTGTAGAAGAGGCAATCAGGATAGGAGCAAAGGCAGTGTGGATGCAGGAAGGAGTGATAAGCGAGGAGGCAGCCGCCCGAGCCAGAGAAGCTGGACTCAAGGTGGTTATGGATAAGTGCATGCTTAAGGAGCACCGAAAGCTACACGGTAAAGGATAGGTCATAATCGATTTTCGTAGAGGCTTCGGAGAAAATTAGCATTCAAAACCGGCTATGTAAGGACAGCCGGGTCATTCTAGACGACGGTATGAAGCGGAGTACAGTCAAAAGAAACGACTTAGGCAGGCAAACGTCGCCAGAAACAAGCTGTAATGTATATACTGAAGCGGAAGTTAGGGGTACAAGCAGATAAAATCGGGGAAATTGTCGAGGGTGCACGTCGTGAAGGTAAGAGTAGATAGAGATTTGTGTATTGGAGTGGGTAATTGCGTTGCCTATGCACCAACAGTCTTTGAACTTGACCAGGAGAGCAAAGCAGTAGTTCTTGATCCTTCCTCGGTTGACGATGATATTCTGTTGGAGGCAGCTAAAAGCTGTCCCGAAAATGCCATCATTGTTGAGGACGATGAAGGACATCAACTTTATCCCTGAGCTTGGCAGCAGACTTCGCAGTAAATTCAGGATGCTTGATTCTTTTGGGGTATAATTAAGGAGGTGTCCTTATGAAGAAGGTATATCTGGACAATGCCTCAACTACTCCTCTTCTCCCTGAGGTTCGTGAAGCAATGCTGCCCTTTTTAGGAGAGGACTTTGGGAACCCATCCTGTCTTCACGATTGGGGAGATACGGCACGGGAAGCTATGGAAAATGCTCGGACCGAAGTGGCTCAGCTTATTGGTGCTGACGCTGAGGAAATAATCTTCACCGCCAGTGGCACTGAGAGCAATAACTTCGCCGTTAAAGGTCTGGCACTAGCGCAACAAAACGAGGGCAAGCATGTAGTAGTCTCAGCTATTGAGCATTTCTCGGTGCTGCACTCAGCGAAGACTCTGGAGAAATGGGGCTTTGAACTGAGTCTGGTTCCAGTAGACAGGTATGGTGTGATTGACCCCGAGGATGTGCGGCGCAGCATCAGGAAAGATACCGTGCTAGTATCCATTATGCACGCTAATAACGAGGTGGGTACTATAGAGCCAATCAAGGAGATTGCCAAAGTCGCCAAGGAAAGAGGCGTGGTTTTCCACACTGACGCCGTGGCTACTGCGGGCACAATTCCGGTCGATGTAAGGGAGCTAGGGATAGACGCCTTGAGCCTGGCAGGAAACCAGTTCTACGGTCCCAAGGGAGTCGGTGCTCTTTGGGTACGCAAGGGGGTGCGTATTTTACCTTTCCTCGATGGTGGAGTCCAGGAAGGGGGCCGGCGCGCCGGGACGGAGAACATCCCAGCCATTGTTGGCTTGGGCAAGGCGGCTGAGTTGGCCAGGATGCATATGAAAACTCGAATAGAGCACCTTAGCCGCCTCCGTAACCGCTTGCTGACAGAATTGCCCAACAAGATTGACCATGTAGTAGTTACCGGGCACCCCCAGAATCGCCTTCCTGGGCATGCCAGCTTCTGTGTGGAATTTATCGAGGGCGAAGCCATGCTCATGTTATTGAACAGCCAAGGGGTTGCTGTCACCAGCGGCTCGGCATGCACCTCGAGAGCGCTTAAAGCGTCACATGTGCTCATTGCCATGGGTTTACCCCATGCGCTGGCTCAGGGTTCCCTCCTTTTCAGCTTCGGTTTAGATAATACTTCTGAAGATATAGACTACGTCCTTGAAGTGCTGCCTCCCATTGTGGACAGATTGCGACAGATGTCGCCACTTTATGCTAAATTTACCAAAACAAGCAAAGGAGGCCAATAATATGCCAGTTTATAGTGAAAAAGTCATGGAACATTTCATGAACCCTCGCAATGTTGGAGAGATTGAGAACCCCGATGGTGTTGGGGAGGTAGGCAACCCGGTATGTGGGGATATGATGACCTTCTACATAAAGGTCAAAGATAACCGTCTGGAAGATGTTAAGTTCAGGACTTTTGGTTGCGGGGCAGCTATCGCTGTTTCCAGCATGGTGAGCGAGATGGCTAAGGGCAAAACCCTAGAAGAAGCGCTGAAAATCACGCCCCGCTCAGTGGCCGATGAGCTGGAGGGATTACCCAAGCAAAAATTTCATTGCTCCAATCTGGGTGCTCAAGCTTTAAGGAAAGCGATAGAAGATTATCTGAGCAAAAAGAAAAAGGGAGGAAAAAAGTGATGGCAAGGAAAAAAGAGAAAAAAGTGCGCCTTTGTTGTCCCTACTGTGAGCAGGAGATAATGGAGGCGGATTTCCCGTACTGCCAGGCTTGCCAGGTGACTATTTTTTACTGTCCCAAGTGCCGGAAGCCCCTGCCCCGCGAGAATATGGTATGCCCTCATTGTGGGGCTGAGATTAAGGGCTGAGAACTCTTTTCTGCTGAATTCAGAATGAGATATAAGTCACATACAAACATCCCAGCATAAGATATTATTGTTCCAAAGAGGTTTGGATTATGGTGGATTCTAAGTCACCCAAGCAGGCTCATCACACCTTGGATTGTATAGGACTCTACTGCCCCACGCCAGTGCTAAAAACTAGACAGGAAATAGACAAACTTGCCATTGGCGAAATTCTGGAGGTACTGGCTGATGATCCGGCTGCTGAGGAGGACCTTAAAGCTTGGGCTAAGCGGACCGGGCAAAAAATACTTGAGATAAAGAAAACCAATGAAGGTATGAGATTTCTCATACAAAAGAAGAAATAGGAGGTTAACGATGGCTAGGAAAAAGCATCTGCTCTACGTTCAAACAAGCGGTGTCGATTCGCCAAAGCGCCTTTACGCGCCTTTCGTCTTGGCCACGACAGCTAGGGCCATGGATATTGATGCTACCATCTATTTCCTGGGTCTGGGAATAACAGTGGTAAAGAAGGGTATGGCTGAGACGGTTAAAGAGGGCAACTTCCCCAGCCTGAGGGAGATAATGGACCAGGCTATAAAGGCCGGGGTAAAACTGCTGGTCTGTGAACAAAGTACCCAGTTGCTTCGCATGGAAAGGGGAGACTTCATACCAGAGGCCAAGGTTGTCGGCGCTGCCACACTCAATGACTTAGTTCTGGAAGCCGATGGCACTATGTGGTTCTAGGTAAAGCAGGAACAGTCTTGTTTGGCTCACCTGGTACCGCTGGAACTATCCAAAAAAACAGCTTTCTGCTTGCTTGGTGGTGGTTAGACATCTCAGGCAGTGTCCCGTCTAAGGCTTATTGCCATTTCTTGATAGGTGAATGAACTATCGCTGCGCAAATGTCAGGAGGTTAATTATGAAGGAAAAGGAAATCAAAAAAGTGGTGAAGAGTAGATATGCTCGGATAGCTAAGCAAGACCAAGAAACCTGTTGCCCGAGCTGTGGATTGGGTATCAGTCCTCTGGTGCAAGCTGAAGCTATCGGATACTCCAAGGAGGATTTAAGCCGTATTCCGAAAGAGGCGATTATGAGGTTGGGGTGTGGCAATCCCAGTGCAATAGCAGAGCTAAAAACGGGTGAGGTGGTTCTGGATTTAGGTTCAGGAGCCGGGGTAGATGTGTTCTTGGCAGCTAACAAAGTTGGTCCGACTGGCAAGGTTATCGGGGTGGATATGACGAAAGAGATGGTGAATAAGGCAGGGCAAATCGCTAGGAAATACGGTTACGGTAACGCGGAGTTTCGCTTGGGGGAAATTGAGAGGCTCCCTCTGGAGGATGAATCTGTGGATGCCATTATCAGCAACTGTGTTATCAATCTTTCCCCGGATAAGTCAAGAGTCTTCAAGGAAGCCTATCGGGTATTGAAGTCTGGAGGAAGGCTCATCGTTTCTGATATTGTGTCGGAGGGTGCCATTCCTGACCAAATAAAGACTGACGCGGATGCCTGGGCATGTTGTATCGGCGGGGCTTTAGAGCAGCAGGAGTATTTGGAAAAGATAAAGGAAGCTGGCTTTAGGAATGTGCAGGTGATGTCCAGAAAAGAGTTCTATGTAGAAGGCGAGGCAAGCCAAACGCTGGGGAAGCTTCTGAGCATTATCGTGAAGGCATACAAGTGAGGAAATAAGCCGCAATATGCTGCAGTATTTAATAGTATTTAAGGAATATCTCATTGAGGTATTGCCCTTCCTGGCGATAGGGTTTCTCCTCAGTGGTTTAATTCATGAATTTGTGCCGACAAGGTGGGTGGAGAGGCATCTCGGTGGAGGGGGTGTGAAGCCAATCCTTTATTCCACCCTAGTGGGGACAATCCTTCCTCTGTGCTGTTTCGGCTCGCTGCCGGTGGCGGTGAGCTTGCGTCAAAAAGGGGCGACGCTGGGATCAGTTCTAGCCTTTCTGGTGGCAACGCCCGCTACCTCTATAAGTGCCCTTCTGGTGGCTTACGGTCTCCTGGGACTAAAGTTTACTATATTCATCTTCTTTGCCGTAATAGCCATGGGTTTAGTCATGGGATTGGTGGGAAATGCTATCGGAGGCAAAGCCAAAGTCTTTGTTCCCCCAGCGGGGGAAGCTCTCGACCCGGTTTGTGGGATGACTGTCCAGGTGGAGAAAGCGGCTAAAACCGAATATGGTGGGGAAACCTATTACTTTTGCTGTTCCCACTGCCAGCAAGCCTTTGAAGGTAGTCCCAAGGAATATATAGGAGGCTCCCGGCAAATTGGTCACCGAGTAAAGCATGTATTCAGGTATGCCTTTGTGGATATGGTCAAGGAGATTGGTCCGGAGTTACTTCTGGGACTGGCTCTGGCAGCTCTGGTGGCGGCGGTAGCCCCGGTGGGTGAGTTCGTGGGCGCTCATTTTGGTGGGGGATGGGGGTATCTTTTCGCCTTGGGCTTTGGCTTAGTTATGTATATCTGCTCCACAGCCAGCGTTCCCCTGGTGCACGCTTTTGTGACGCAAGGAATGAATGTGGGCGCGGGAATGGTGCTACTCTTGGTGGGTCCGATTACGAGTTGGGGCACTATCCTGGTTATGAGAAAGGAATTCGGGGGCAGGATTCTGGCCGTTTACTTGGCGGTCGTCTGTGCGATGTCTCTGGGTCTGGGCTATTGCTTCTCGCTGATATAGTGGCATAAGAAAGGCTGTCTGCCAATTGTGTATAATAAGGTCACGTGATTTAGGATGGGGCTAACGAGCTTTAAAAGAGAAAGGAGGGATAGATTATGAAAATTGTCAGCTTATGTTCTAAAGGCTCATGTTGTCCGGTAGTCAAAATCACAGATGAACATGTGGAAATAGGAGAGAAGGGCAACACCTGTGTCCTTACAAAGGAGCAATGGGAAGCCCTTAAAGAGAAGATACTCAAGAAAGAGCTATAAAACGGGAAACCCGAATAAAGCTGATAGCCCCACCCGCTCCGCGAAAACGCACAGGATAAAGGAATTTGGTTTGATTATTTTGCAATTTTGGTATGCCAGAGAATAAGGGTTGAAAGATAAAGGTCGGCACATGTTAACGAAGGACGATTTGATTAGATACGGACGCCAGATTTTGTATACAGACTTTGGCCAAGAAGGACAGAAAAAACTCAAGCAGTCCAAAGTAGTGGTAGCCGGGCTTGGTGGGCTGGGATGCTCTGCTGCTCTGTATCTCACGTGTGCCGGCATAGGCTGTATCACCCTGATAGACTGTGACCGTGTGGAACTCTCCAATTTGAACCGCCAGGTTCTGCATTATGAGGAAGATATTGGAGAGGGGAAGCCCTTCTCGGCAGCAAGGAAGCTGACTAACTTAAACTCTTCAATGGAGGTTACACCTGTTTTCAAAAAGATTACTGAACGTAATGCTCGGGAGCTTATAAAGGGAGCAAATTTGGTAATAGATGGGATGGACGATTTTAGGACCAGATCTATTATTAATAAGGCGTGTGTTGCCGAAGGAATACCCTTCGTCCATGGGGGTGTTCATGGGCTCTTTGGTGAGGTCACTACCATACTCCCGGGGAGGACGCCCTGTCTGGCGTGTATTTTCCCCGAAGTTCCCCGCAGGAGAAGCGCGGTCCCTGTTTTTGGTGTAACCCCGGCTTTAGTTGCCATCTTGCAGGTGACGGAAGCGATTAAACTTCTGGCCGGGTTCGGGCGTTTGCTGACAGGGAAGATGTTGTATTTCAACGGTGAAACGATGGAGTTCACATTCTGCAAACTGGCGAGAAACCCGGATTGCCAAGTGTGCGGGACAAAGGAGGTCTGAAAGAATGAGTATGACGATAAGGCTTCATCCATTTCTGCAACACCTTACTGGCGGGCAAGAGGTGGTGGAGGTGGCGGGGCGCACCACTGGTGAATGTATTGAGAACTTGGAAAGTCGTTTCCCGGGTATCAGACAGCAGATTCGTGATAAGAAAGGGCAGCTGCGTCCTTATTGTGAAATTCTTCTTAACTCCGAATCCACTTATCCTAACGAGCTAACTACCACGGTGAAAGACGGAGACCTGATTGACATTTTGTTTATCGTTACTGGAGGGTAATGGCAGGATAAAACTGGTGACTGCATGGCTAAAATAATCGCCGTTTGTAGCAGTAAAGAAAAAGGTACCAAAAAGGAAGCCCTAGTCGAAGGTATCCTTAAGGAAGGCTACGGCCTAGTTGGCGATGCCCATGCTGACTGCTGTACGCATCGGCAAGTGAGCCTATTGGCGATGGAGAGTATCGATAAGATGAGAAAGTTGGGTTTCGAGGTAAGTCCTGGAGATTTTGCTGAAAATCTTACCACCCAAGGGGTAGAACTTGTCTCTCTGCCTGTAGGCACAAGGATCTCCATTGGACAGGACGTCCTTCTTGAGGTCACCCAGATTGGCAAGCAGTGCCACAACGGGTGTGCCATTTATCGGCAAATAGGCAAATGCGTCATGCCTAAGGAAGGGGTATTTGTCAAGGTAGTTCGCGGCGGCTTTGTCAGGGCTGGAGACCGGGTAAGGATAGAAAAAAATGGATAACGAGACAGAAAAATTTTCTATATTGAAGCTCACTGAAAAGGGGAGCAGCAGCATTGAAGCTGAAGTGGCCAGAGAGGTTCCCCTTACCATCATTTTAAATAACCAGGAATTGGTAACTTTGCTCTGTTCCCCCACAGATTCGAAGTATTTGGCTGTCGGCTTTCTTTCCTCCGAAGGGTTCCTGAGAAACAAGGATGAAATCAAAAGGATAATGGTTGATAGCGAGAGGGGTGTGGTTCGGCTGGAAACTGTAGAAGATAAAGAATTTACGAAAGATGTCTTGTTCAAACGGATCATATCTTCGGGGTGTGGCAGAGGGGCTTCTTTCTATAGTGCCGCCGATGCCACCAGTCAAAAGGTGCAGTCACAGATGAAAATATTGGCTGATGAAATCTTTGTGCTGGTAAATGAATTTCAACACAGCTCTGAGGTCTATCTGGCAACGCACGGGGTTCATAGTGCTGCTCTGTGCGATAACAAAAGCGTTCTCGTTTTTAGTAATGATATCGGGCGGCATAACGCTATCGACAAAATCTTTGGGAAGTGCCTACTCGAGGACATACCCACCAACGACCGAGTGATAATAACCAGTGGCAGAATTTCCTCAGAGATATTACATAAAGTGGCCAAACGGGGTATACCTATAATAATCTCTATATCCGCACCGACTAGCCTCGGGGTGAAGATAGCGGATAATTTGGGCATCACTTTAGTCGCCTCTGTCAGGGGGAGGAGGATGAATGTCTACACCCATGGATGGAGGATAACACCGGATGGAAAGTAAGAATGCTGACCTGATAGAGAAAATCCTAGACCTGAAGAAAACAAGGAACGCGGTTATCCTGGCCCATAACTACCAGTTGGGTGAGGTTCAGGATATAGCCGACTTTGTCGGCGATTCTTTAGAGCTAAGCCAAAATGCTGCCAAAACCAATGCCGGTGTAATCGTGTTCTGCGGAGTTCACTTCATGGCGGAGACAGCCTCCATCCTCTGTCCTGATAAAGTGGTCTTGCTTCCTGATATGAACGCTGGCTGCCCCATGGCAGATATGATTACCGCCGAACGCTTGCGGGCGAAGAAAAAGGAACATCCCCAAGCAGTGGTGGTCTGTTACATCAACTCCTCAGCCGAAGTCAAGGCAGAATCAGATATTTGCTGCACCTCTGCCAATGCAATCAAAGTCATAGAAAGCCTGGATGCTCGGGAGATACTTTTTATCCCCGACCAGTATCTCGGGCATTACATCTCCGCCAAGACAGGCAGAAAGATGATTCTCTGGCCCGGCTTCTGTCCCACTCATGTCAGGATAAGGCCTGAAAGGATAAAGGAGTTGAAGAGGGAATATCCTCAAGCCAAGGTGGTAGTGCATCCAGAGTGCACGCCAGAGGTTATTGCTCTGGCTGACGAGGTATTCAGCACCAGCGGCATGTGCCGATATGCCCGACGAAATGAGGTCAGGGAGATGGTCGTGGGCACAGAGATTGGCATCATACACCGACTCAAAAAAGAGAATCCTGGTAAGAGGTTTATTCCTGTTTCCGAGCAGGCAATATGTCCCAACATGAAGTTGATTACCCTGGAGAAAGTTTTGTGGTCTCTGGAGGAGATGAATCCTGAGGTCAAGGTTCCTGAAGGGGTTCGGGTCAGGGCCAAAGCTGCCGTGGATAAAATGCTCCAGATAAGCTAAGGAGTATGAAAAAAACAGAAAAATTAGTCATTCTTATCACTACCAGCAGCGAGGAAGAAGCTCGTAAGATTGCGGAGTCGCTGGTCAATCATAAAAAGGCTGCCTGTGTAAACATTGTGCCCAGGGTGGATTCGCTTTTCTGGTGGAAGGGCGAGCTTGAGTCAGCCCAGGAGGGTCTCTTGCTGGTTAAAACCAAGGCCTCGCTGTTTCCTGAGGTAGTGGAGCTAGTAAAAAGAATGCACAGTTATGAAGTGCCGGAAATCATCGCCCTGCCGATTATCGCTGGCAGCGACGATTATCTCAAGTGGCTAGACAATACTTGTCAATAACGGTATACTAGCACGTCTTCGAAGCTGCCGCTTGATGAGCCAGATGGAGGCTAACTAAGGATGGATGAAGTTGTTATTTCCCGTGCCATTGTGGAAAGCTACCTGAAAGACTTCATGGGGGCGACGGAGGTGGATGTGGCTGTAGCTGGGGCAGGGCCATCCGGGCTGGTCACTGCCTACTATTTGGCCAGGGAAGGAATAAAGGTAGCGGTATTTGAGAAGATGCTTCATATTGGGGGCGGTATGCCTGGAGGAGGTATGATGTTTAACCGCATCGTCCTTCAGGAGGAAGGCAAGCGGATGCTAGACGAATTTGGCGTATCAGCTAAGGAATATAAAAAGGGGTATTATGTTGCCGATTCGCTGGAGGCTATTTCCACTATCTGCTCGAAGGCGATAAAAGCCGGTGCAAAAGTCTTCAATTTGATTAGTGTTGAAGACGTCATGGTTCGGGAAGATGACAGGGTAACCGGGTTTGTTTTGAATTGGAGCGCAGTTTCTTGGTCCAAGCTCCATGTGGACCCTCTAACTGTAAGGTGCAAGGTGGCTGTAGATGCCACTGGGCATGATGCCGAAGTCTGTCGTATCGTGGTAAGGAAGATAGGTCCGAAGTTAAGGACGAAAACGGGTGATGTGATGGGGGAGAAGCCTATGTGGGCTGAGAAAGGGGAAAAGGAAATATTGAAAAATACCAGAGAGGTTTATCCCGGGTTAGTAGTTGCCGGCATGACTGCCAACAGCGTTTTTGGTTCCCCGAGGA
This sequence comes from Chloroflexota bacterium, assembly GCA_013388845.1. Taxonomy (GTDB): domain Bacteria; phylum Chloroflexota; class Dehalococcoidia; order GIF9; family AB-539-J10; genus RBG-13-51-36. Next base: position 147,166 of record JACAEN010000026.1, read on the forward strand.
TGGGAGCTATTTTCGGGGGCATGCTGTTATCCGGTAAAAAGGCAGCCCGGGTAGCTATGGAGCTCCTTAAGCAAGGTTAAATTTGCTATGTCAAAGGGAATTTAATTGTCACCCTGAACGATAGTGAAGGGTCTGTAGATTCTTCGCCCCGACTTGTCGGGGCTCAGAATGACAAGAATGATTGTGAGAATTGCTATGGCCAAGACGATAGCGGAAATCAACGAGAAAATCAGAAAAGGTAAGGCTGTGGTGGTAACTGCTGAGGAAGTGATTGACATCGCTAAAGAAAAGGGCGTGAAGAGAGCAGCCGAGGAAATTGACGTCGTTACTACAGGCACCTTCAGCCCTATGTGCGGGTCTGGTGCCTTCCTTAATATTGGGCATTCCAAACCGAGGATCAAGCTGGGTGGTGGCAAGGTTTACCTTAATGATATTCCGGTCTATACCGGCATGGCTGCTGTGGATATTTTCCTCGGAGCCACTGCCCTTCCTGATGATGACCCCAGGAATAAATTTTATCCCGGGGAGTTCAATTATGGTGGTGGGCATGTAATTGAGGAACTGATAGCAGGGAAGGATATAAGGCTTACGGCTGCGGCTTACGGGACGGACTGCTATCCACGGAAAAAGTTGGAGACGCTGATTAACATTAAGGACATAAATGAGGCCATTCTATTTAATATCAGGAATGCCTATCAGAACTATAATGTGGCAGTGAACCTCTCCGATAAGGTTATCTATACCTATATGGGGGTGCTCAAGTCGAATCTGGGAAATGCTAACTACTGCAGTGCTGGGCAACTCTCACCGCTGTTGAATGACCCTTACTATAAGACCATAGGTGTGGGGACGAAGATTTTCCTGGGTGGTGGCATAGGTTATGTGGCCTGGCATGGCACCCAGCATAATCCTACTGCTCTCAGAGGAGACAATGGGGTGCCACGGCGGGGAGCGGGGACGCTGGCTGTGATTGGAGATTTGAAGCAGATGAAGATGGGGTGGTTGGTGGGGACAAGCATGCTGGGCTATGGTGCCACATTAACTGTGGGTATAGGTGTCCCAATACCCATACTTTCCGAAGAGATTCTGCGCTACACTTTGGTAACCGATGCTGACATCTTGGCACCGGTGGTGGACTATTCCGAGGCTTATCCCCAGATGAAGCCAGATATTCTGGGAGAGGTTAGCTATGCTGAACTGAAGAGTGGTCACATAAAGGTTCAGGGAAAGGATGTGCCCACAGCTTCTTTGTCTAGCTATCCTAAAGCGGTGGAAATTGCTAATATCTTGAAAAAGTGGATAGAAAGGGGCGAGTTTTTGCTTACCGAGCCCGTGGCTCCATTGCCAGGGATAGAATCAGGCATAACATTCAAGCCACTCAAAGAGAGACCAATATGATGCATAAACTCTAAATCCCAAGCACCAAATCCTAAAAGAAAATTAAAAGGCAAAAGTAAAAATGCAAAGTGACAGGGCAAAACTTAACAATCATTTTAGTAAAGCCTTTTTGCATGTTGAAGTGTAATTTTAATTTTTTGTCTTTGATTTTTGATATTTGTTAGGATTTGTTTAGGATTTAGAAATTGGAGGTTAGGATTTTATAGAGATGAATGTTTCTAGAAGAATAGTGCTTCACTTTCCGCCTAATATAACAGGGCAGCCGGTCGTTTACCGCCTGGTTAAAGATTTTGGTCTCACCTTTAACATCCTCAAAGCTTCGGTATCACCAGGGCAGGAAGGACTGCTGGTAATGGAGCTGAGCGGTGAGCAGAAGAACTACGACAAAGGCATCAAATACCTCACCGAGGCTGGGGTGGAAATCCAGTCCTTGAGCCAGGACGTCGTCCGCGATGAATCCCAGTGCACTCATTGTGGAGCTTGTATCACTATTTGCCCCACTGAGGCTTTCTCTCTGGAGCCCAAAACCAGGAAAGTGCTCTTTGACCATAATAAGTGCGTTGTCTGCGGACTGTGTGTTAAGGCTTGCCCGCCTCGAGCGATGATACTGTATTTCTGACCGCAGAAATTCAAAAATCAAAGGTCAAAAATAAAAATGAGAAATCAAAACGCAACAATTTTTGACTTTTGTTCTGTCACTTTGCATTTTTCTTTTTGCATTTTGCATTCTGAAGGAATTTGTTTAGGATTTAGAGATTAGATTTTATATCTGACCATGTCTGAGCCACGCTTCTACCGTCACTGGATTAAGGACAGCGGGTTGGTTTCCTTTGAGGTAGCGGTAAAGCAGACAGACCTATACATCCGCTCTCAGCGTAATCTGAAAGATAAAGCTCTTGACTCTGTGCTAAAGCACCGTGGCTCTCTCGAGGCGTATATCGGGCATCATCCTCTTTTCCTGACTACATTGGAGCCTTATCAGGCTGAAGCCGAAGCCCCAGCCATCGTCAAAGAAATGGCCAGGGTATCTCAATTAACAGGTGTTGGTCCGATGGCTGCAGTAGCGGGCGCCATTGCTGAAGCAGTAGGTCGGGATTTGCTCGCTTTCTCGCCAGAGGTAATTGTGGAGAATGGTGGCGATATTTTTCTGAAAATATCCAAGAAGAGGCTGGTAGGTATCTACGCTGGGCAATCCGCTTTTACCAAAAAAATTGCCCTGGAAATCTTGCCCCGAGAAACACCACTGGGCATATGTACATCTTCAGGGACGGTAGGGCATTCTTTAAGCCTGGGCAGTGCTGATGCTGTTGTTGCTCTTTCCCCCTCGGCTGCTTTAGCTGATGCCGCAGCCACCGCGCTAGGCAATATAGTCAGGGCTGCAAATGATATCCCTGAGGCAATTGAAAAAGCGCAAAGTATCGAGGGGCTGTGTGGCGTGGTTATTATCGTGGGCGACAAGATGGGCGTCTGGGGCAAGGTCAGAATCGTGCCCCTTACTTAGTTCTTTCTTTTTTGCCTCAAGCAGTGATAAAGTTTTAAGCAATGATAAACTTGCCAAACCTGCGTGTGCAAATAGCCCCTCGGCATCCTAAGGGGTTAATGTTGTCTAATCCTGTGATGATAGCTGCGGGCATAATTGGCTATGCCACGGAGTACGCTGAAATTGCTGACATGCAAAAGTTGGGCGCTATTATTTGTAAGGGGACGACGCTTAGGCCCAAAAGAGGTAATGCCCAGCCACGACTGGTGGAAACTGCCAGTGGTCTGCTCAATTCAGTGGGCTTGGAGAATATCGGTGTGGATGCTCTGATTAAGGAGAAAGCGCCTGTCTGGGCAAGATGGCGGGTTCCAGTTATTGTTAATGTGGCCGGGGAAACAATAGACGAATATGTGGCTGTGACAAAAAAGTTGGAAGGCGTGCCCGGGGTCAGTGGCATTGAGCTAAATATTAGCTGCCCTAATGTTTCCGCAGGAGGGATGGAATTTGGTGTCGACCCCAAGCCTGCCGCTCGGGTAACTTCAGCGGTTAAAGCTGCCACCACCTTACCGGTTATCGTAAAGTTGAGCCCCAATGTAACCGATATTAAGGAAATCGCTTTAGCCGTGGAAGAAGCTGGAGCCGATGCCCTGTCTTTGATTAACACGCTGAAGGGCATGGCAATTGATATAAACCAAAGGAAGCCACGCTTAGGGAATATTGTAGGCGGACTTTCTGGTCCGGCTATCAAGCCTGTAGCCCTTTACATGGTCTTCGAGGTAGCCCGGGTGGTTCATATTCCGGTGATAGGCTGTGGCGGCATTGCCTGTGCTGAGGATGCTCTGGAATTTATTATGGCTGGAGCCACGGCTATACAGATTGGCACAGCCTGTCTGACCGACCCTCAAGTCGGTCTCAATGTATTAGAGGGAATGGAGAGTTTCCTAAGGCAGAACGGGGTTAAAAATCTAGCCGACATAATTGGTGCCGCTCAGGCTTAGTTTTTGTAACGATGTTAAATTCTAATTTCGAAGCTCTAAACAAATCCGAGTATCAAAATTCTAAGCTCTAAACTGTTTTGGTCATTTATATTTTTTGTGCTTTGATATTGTTTAGAATTTGGTGCTTGAGATTTAGGATTTCTTATCTTCTGCCCCTTGACCATCCTTATGTTGCGCTGAAGATTGCTTCGTCGCCCTGATTCCATCGGGGCTTAAAATGTTACAGTGCTTAGGATAGGCTCCGCCAAGAATCCTGCGCACAGCTCAGGACGGTGTCCAGAGATTTTGCAGCGTTCAGCTTAATGCTATCTACTTTTCTCTCTGCCTTTCTCTGCCTCACCAGCCTTGCCCAAAAGGGCAGTCATTATATCTATGGGTACGGGGAAGACTATGGTATTGGTCTTTTCTGTAGTAATGGTAGTCAATGTCTGCAAATAGCGAAGCTGGAGAGCTGAAGGCTGACTGGAAATGACTTTGGCAGCCTCGGCCAACTTCTCTGCTGCCTGGTATTCACCCTCGGCATGAACTACCTTGGCTCTTCTCTCTCGCTCAGCCTCGGCCTGGGCGGCCATCGCCCTCTGCATTGTTTGCGGCAGTTGCACCTCCTTAACCTCCACCATGCTCACTTTTATACCCCAGGGATCAGTGCCTTCGTCTACTATCGACTTTATCTTTTCATTGAGCCTGTCCCGCTGGGCTAGTAACTCATCCAGCGTAGATTGTCCGACGACATTTCTTAGAGTGGTCTGAGCAAGGAGCGAGGTCGCCTTGATATAATCGAGCACCTTGAGAATAGCATCTGCGGCATTGACCACCCGGAAGTAAACTACGGCGTCAACCCTGACAGTAACATTATCCACGCTGATGCATTCTTGGGCGGGAACGTCCATGGTGACTATCCGAAGGTCAACTTTCCGCACAGTCTCAATGAAAGGTATAATCAAGACTAAACCTGGCCCTCTCAGACCCACGAATCTGCCCAGTCGGAAAACGCCCACTCTTTCGTACTCTCGAACGATTTTGATGGCTGCCGATAGAAGTATTATGACTATTACTGCGATAATAAAATAAATGAACCAGGTCATGTTTCCTCCTTGTCTTTAGATTTTCTGGTCACCCACAATGTCAATCCTTGGGTCTTGGTTATTATCACCTCCTCTCCGGGTTCTATTGTACTATCTTCAGCTATGGCTGTCCATAACTCTCCCTCAGCCAGAACCGTGCCCTTGGGATTGAGGGTTGTGCGCACCACAACTTCCTTCCCTATCATCTCCTCGACACCAGCCGAGAGTTTTCGTTTCTGCCCCTTTACGATGGCGTAAATAACGAAACCAACAAAGGCGACGGCAAATACTATGGCTATGATAATTGGTCCTGTTATCTCCATGGCACTACCTTTTTATTCCTTTAGTTTCTTAGCCACCCACAATTTCAAGGCTTCCATTTTGGTTATTACTACCTCCTCACCTGGTTCTACTCTACCGCTTTCCGACGTCGCCGTCCATAATTCTCCCTCGGCTAAAACCGTGCCCGTAGGGTCGAGAGGTGTTTTGGCTATAGCTGTTTCCCCAATCATTCCCTCAGCTCCGGTCGTCTTGCGTTGTCTTTGCCCACGAATAATAGCGCCGAGGACAAAGATGGCGAAGGCGGTAAAGCCTGCTGCCACCCCGGCGATTAGCCTCCAATCTAGCTTTACCCCTGGGCTGTGACTGAACAATATCAGCGAGCCCATAACCAGCGAAGCTATTCCTCCGGCGGTCAATAGCCCAAAGCTAGCAGTGAAATACTCGGCGATAAACAGTCCTACTGCCAGTAAAATAAGGGCTATGCCTCCCCAGTAAGCATTAAGCACACCCAGGGAATAAAACGCCAGGAGTAAGCTGATGCCGCCAATTACGCCGGGGAAAACCAGCCCTGGGCTGGAAATCTCAGTAATTAACCCTATAGTAGCTAGAGTTAACAGTATATAGGCAATGTTGGGGTCGCTGATGGTTTGCAGGAATCTTTCAACGGCATTCATTTCGTTTCTAGTCGAACCGTAGCTTGTGGTATTGATGGTAACCTCCTCGCCACTGGCTAGTGTAACCTTCCAGCCATTGATTTGCGAAATAAGGCTTTCCAGATTCTCAGCTCGCAGGTTGATAAGGTTACATTCCAAGGCATCGACATCGGTGAATGATTTACTTTGCGTAACTGCTAGCTCAGCCTCTTCCATATTGCGGCCACGCTCTTCAGCTATCGTCTTCATCCACTTAGCTGAGAACTCAACTATTTTTTTCATCTGGTCTTCGGGTATTTCCTCTCCTCCAGCAGCTACCGGATGAGCAGCGCCGATGGTCGTGCCCGGCGTCATGGCTGCTATGTGAGCTGATAGGGTAATGAAGGTTCCTGCCGAGGCTGCCCAGGCACCTTTGGGTGAGACGTAAACCGCGATGGGCACATTAGCGTTCATAATCCTCTGCACTATCTTCTCGGTGGAGTCCAGAAGCCCACCCGGGGTATTTAGCTCAATTATACAGACAGTGGTGCCATGCTCCTCTGCCTGCGTGATGCCCCGGTCAATATAGTCTGCTATCACGGGCACAATGGTGCCATCCACGGTCAGGACTTCCACGGTAGTAGGGCTGGCGGCAGCGATCAGACTGCCTCCTAACCCCGCAGCTATGGGCATCACAAACAAAGCTAGGAAGAAAAACTTAAGCCTCTTTCTCATCGTGTTGTTATATTCCGAGTTAATTATAGACTAAGCCATTAAAAGCAACAAAAACCTTCCACTCAATCATTGAAGCTAGACACAGCTTAGTGTAGAATAGGCTCAATTACCCCACGAAAATCACAAGATTTTCGTGGCGACCCCGGTAATAACCTCAGACTTCATACGGGGTTCTCGCCGAAATCTTTTGATTCTTGGCGAAGGGGAGATACTTGAAAAGTTTTTTGAGGTTGACTGAGAATGAGGAACCAGAAGTGTAAGGGGATGCAGGACTGGCTCCCCGAGGACATGTTACGCTTTCGCCATATTGAAGACGTCTTCCGGATTTGTTGTCGTAACTGGGGCTATCAGGAGGTAAGGACACCAACCCTAGAATACCTCCACTTGTTTACGGCTACAGGAACACTTACTCCAGGCATGTTGAGCAAGGTATATTCCTTTCTGGATTGGGATGGCTGGAGTGGTGAGCGAGTTGTCTTGAGACCAGATGGCACTATTCCTGTAGCCCGACTCTACATTGACAGTCTAAGCGGACAAAAATTAGCCAGGCTTTTCTATGTGACTAACATCTTCGCTTTCGAGGGAACTGGAAAAGAGAATAGAGAGCGCTGGCAGTGTGGTGCTGAATTTTTCGGTGGTGCCAAACCTGCTGCGGATGTGGAGGTAATTCTGCTGGCTGAAGAAGTTATCTGCAAACTAGGTCTCAGCAATGTCGGGCTGCAATTGTCCCACGCTGGCTTGGTGAAGGCATTGCTCAAAGAGTTTAAGGTCAGCCCCGCTGAGGAAGCTAAGATGGTGAGCCGCATTTTAGAAGGGGATTGGCAAGCATTAACCAAGGCGAAATCGCCTAACCCCGAGACTGACAGACTTATAGCTGCGCTATTAGGACTCAAGGGAAAATCGAGCAGCTTTCTACACAATGTAAAGGCTTCATTTCCCAAAGCTTCGCGGGACTTCAAGTCCAGCCTGGAAGACTTCATAAGCATCGCCACCTTGCTGGATAACCAAAGTTGCTGCTACAAAATTGATATCGCGGCCATGCATGGCTTTGAGTATTATACTGGAGTCTGTTTTCAATTCTTGGCAGCTGGGGAAAAAATAGGTGGTGGAGGAAGATATGATAACCTTGTACCCCTTATGAACGGAGAGAACATCCCCGCCTGTGGATTTGCTCTATATGTGGACCCGATAATGAAACTACTTCCGCTGGAGAAAGAGAAAAAGGGCAAATCCGGAATCCTGGTTAAAGGTCGGGAAGCGACTCCCGAGATAATAAAGAAGTGCTTTGCTGTGGCGGAATCGCTTCGTGACGCTGGACACCCAGCAGAGCTTAACTTCACGGGTCGAGAAGAATCCAGCTATAGGTGGGTCGTCTCGGTTTCTGGAAAAGAGCCGTCTCCGTTTGTGCTCAAAGATTGTATACAGAAGCGACGGCGAGAGGTGGCTTCTGTGGCCGAGATTCTTAAAGTGGTAAGTGAGGAATGAAGGACTGCCAAGTTGGATACATAAAAGTCGCCCTGCCTAAGGGTAGGTTTCTATCGCCTACAGCAAGGTTGCTGGCCGAGACAGACCTGGGATTTGGAGGTTATAGCGATAGAACAAAACAATATCGCCTTTGCTCGACAAGGTTTCCCAATCTTGCGGCCAAGATACTTCAGGAGAAGGATATTCCCATACAGGTGGCTGTCGGGAATTACGACCTAGGTATCTGTGGTTTGGATTGGATTGAAGAATTCGTGGTGAAATATCCTGCCGGAGCTCTGGTGAAAATATCGAGTCTCAATTATGGCGAAGGCGGCATATATGCGGTGGCCAGCGCTCAGGGTGGGATAGCCAGTCTCGAGGAGTTATCAGCTCGGAGAAACGATTGTCGCATAGTAAGTGAGTATCCTAATCTGGCTGAGGCTCTTGCCTTAAATCTCAGGATGAGAAGGTTCAGGATTTTTCCGGTGTGGGGAGCTGCTGAAGCTTATCCTCCGGAAAATGCTGATTTGGCGGTGCTCTGGGGAAAGAGTGGGGCACAGCTAGTCGCCCGAGGCTTAATCCCTCTTAAGAAGTTACTCCCGGTGACTGCTTTTCTAATAGCCAATCGGGAAAGTTTGGAGAACAAAGACTTGAGCCAGATATTAGCGTGCTTCGGCTCCAAGCTTACTGCTGAGCCGCCGACATCAATAGAAAATGAGCTTGATAGCTTTAAGAAACAGAAGATTGCTCGCCCTTCATGGCCGGCAAGGGAAATCAACCTGGCTTTGCCTGATGGGCACCAGCAAGCGCCTACTGCGCAGTTTCTGAGGCGGGCTGGGCTGGCACTTCAGGGCTATTCTGAAGAGGTAGCGAGCCGCCGACCCTCCGCTGATTTAGACTGGCTGGGCATCAAAGTAATCAGACCTCAGGATATGCCCTTGCAAGTGGCTAACGGCAATTTCGACCTGGCTATAACTGGTGAGGATTGGCTGCTGGAACACCTCTATCGCTTCCCCTCAAGCCCGGTGAAAAAATTGTTTGCTCTGGGCTTTGGCACCGTCAAAGTCGTGGCTGCTGTGAGCCAGGAAAAAATGCCCGTGAACAATATTGACGAGTTGAGGTCGCTTGTTCAAAGCAGCCCTGATTACATCGGGGTTCCTCTGAAAGTAGCCTCGGAGTACATAAATATCGCCGACAAATACTTGCGAGACAACCGCATCAGTCCCTATAAGCTGATTCCTACTTGGGGGGCGAGCGAGGCTTTCTTGCCCGAGGACGCCGATATGCTTATTGACAACACTCAGACAGGAAAGACTCTCAAGGAGCACAATCTGAAGATTATTGATGTGCTCTTCCAGTCCTCGGCGTGTCTAATTGCCAACAAGAATAGTCTGAGGTCTTCCGATAAAAAAGAGAAAGTAGGGTTTGTTACACGGAAATTACGAGCGGGGCTATCGTGACAAGTCTTCTTTTTTGTCATTGCGAGCCTTTTCCCCTCTCCCTTGACGGGAGAGGGTTAGGGTGAGGGTGAAACGTGAAAAGAGTCCAAGGATTCAATAAAGCAAAAAAGTTACTGACCAGGGAAAACTTCTGGGAGTCTTTCACTACTCCACCGCGGCTGGCAGCAGAAATAAAGCAAGTCTTTGGCCAGGAGCTCTCAGTTCAGGAAGTAGTTGAGCGTATCATCGGCGAGGTTCGGGATAGGGGTGATAAAGCCCTCTTGGATTACACCGAAAGACTGGATGGAGTCCGCCTGGACTCCTTGGAGGTAGATAGCCAAGAAGTTGCTGCTGCTTACGAGATAGCGAGCAAGAAACTTGTCTCAGCCCTCAAATTCGCAGCCAGAAGAATACAGGATTTCCACATTGCCTGCGGGCACAAAGCTGGCCTAATCTCCATCGACAAGCATTTAAGCCAGCAGGTGCGTCCTCTGGACAGGGTGGGATTGTATGTCCCTGGTGGTAGTGCTGCTTATCCGTCCTCGGTGCTGATGATGGCTATACCAGCCAGAGTGGCTGGGGTTAAGGAAGTCATTATGGTTTCCCCGCCTGCTAAAGATGGCAAGATTCCGGCACCCACGTTGGTAGCCGCTGACATTGCCAAGGTCAACCGCATTTTCAAAGTTGGTGGTGCTCAGGCTATTGCGGCACTGGCTTTTGGCACCGAATCCATACCTAGAGTGGATAAAATTTGCGGTCCCGGAAACATCTTTGTCACCCTAGCTAAGAAAATGGTTTATGGCACAGTGGATATTGACGGACTGGAAGGTCCGAGCGAGGTGATGATTGTGGCTGATGAGAAAGCTAAGCCGGCTCTTTGCGCTGCTGACCTCCTGGCTCAGGCGGAACATGACCCGCTAGCTTCGGTGATTTTAATCACCACTTCGGCTCACTTGGCTGAGCGGGTGGAGAAGGAAATTGAGGAGCAACTAGGAAAACTAAAGCGGCTCTCTACTATTCGAACGGCTATTGATGCTGGCATGCTTGTGCTTGTGGAGAACATGGCTCAAGCAGTGGAATTGGTCAATCTGTTTGCTCCTGAGCACCTCTCAATTATGGTTTCTGATGTCTCAGCTTTGGTTTCCAAAATCCGCAATGCTGGCTGTATTTTTGTAGGCCGGGACTCGCCTGTGGTTCTAGGCGATTATGTCGCTGGTCCCAGCCATGTATTGCCCACTGGTGGCAGTGCTCGTTTCAGCTCTCCGCTGGGCGTTGCCGACTTCCTGAAAGTCACTAATATTGTTGCCTTGGATAAGCCTGCCATGCGCAAGTTGAGCCAGGCTGCTAAAGTGATAGCTGAAGCTGAAGGGCTGGATGCCCACGCCCAGGCTGTAGAAAGAAGGATGAGAGCGAAATAAAAGATTAAAATGCAAAAGGCAAAAATACAGAGCAAAAATGTGATAAATACTAAGCACGAAATCTCAAACTCTAAACAAATACAAAGCACGGATGACCAAAATTCGAAACGAGTTTTGATATTTCAATTTAGATATTTGGATTTATTTAGGGTTTAGAGCTTAGAATTTAGGATTTTCTGTTATGGACATAAAAAAACTTATCAGGCCTGAGCTCGTCAAAATGAAGAGTTACACCCCTATCGAGCCTACGGAAGTTTTGAGCCAGGAAGGTGAATTGCCTTCGGAGAAAATAATAAAGCTTGATGGCAACGAGAATCCTTATAGCTGCTCCCCCAAGGTCTATCAAGCCCTGGCCACTTATCCTTATTATCATAATTACCCCGACCCGGAGCAAAGAGAGCTACGGAAGGCTTTAGAAGAATATACCGGCTTGGGACGGCAGCACATTGTCTGCGGCATGGGCAGCGATGAGCTAATTGACCTCATCCTCAGGCTTTTCCTCAAGCCCGGCGACGAGGTTATCAATTGTCCACCGACATTCGGTATGTATCCCTTTAGCACCGATGTTTGTGGGGGTCAGGTGGTTGATGTGCCCCGCACCGAGAATTTTAACCTTGATATGGTCGGTATAAAAAAGGCATTGACCAGGAGAACCAAGGTCATCTTTGTTGCCTCGCCCAATAATCCCACCGGCAACGTCGCTAGCCAGAAGGAAATCTTGGAGCTTGTTGATACCGGCAAGATTGTTGTCGTGGACGAAGCCTATTTTGAATTTAGCAATGTGACGGTGGCTAACCTGGTGCCCTCTTACCCTAACCTGATAGTCTTGCGCACCTTCAGCAAGTGGGCCGGCCTGGCTGGCTTAAGGATAGGTTACGGCTTTTTCCCCGTGGAAATTGCTGATTATCTGATGAAGATTAAGCAGCCCTATAACGCCAACGCCGCCGCCCAGGCTGCGGTGCTAGCTTCCCTGGCCGATATAGAGTACCTTCGTGCTAATGTCGCTAAGATAGTCAGGGAGCGAGAGAGGTTATCGGGTAACCTCAACGAACTGGATTGGCTTAAGCCTTACCCTTCGCAAGGAAACTTTATCCTGTGTTCTTTGCCCAAAGGAAAAGCCAAAGAAATCTGGCAACAACTGCGGAAGAAAGGCATCTTTGTCCGCTATTTTGATACTCCTGAACTAAAGGATTGCCTGCGAATCAGCGTTGGCCGACCTGAGGATACCGATGCTCTGGTTAGGGCATTAAAGGAGGTTAAACATGGCTGAAAGAAAAGCAAAAGTAGTTCGTGAGACTGCCGAGACGACTGTCAGGGTGGAACTGAACATCGACGGCAGCGGACAATTTCAAATCACCACCGGCATAAGGATGTTCGACCACCTGCTTAGCCAGCTAGCTCAGCACGGAGTATTTGACATAAAAATCTCAGCCTCGGGTCCCGACCAGCATCACGTAGTTGAGGATGTGGCTATCTCTTTGGGCAAAGCTTTTAACCAGGCATTGGGGAAAAAACAGGGCATTGTTCGTATGGCACATGCTATCGTGCCTATGGATGAGGCTCTGGCACAGGTAGCAGTGGATATCGGTGGCAGAGTTTACAGCACAATCGAGGCAGACTTTAACGAAGCCAGCATAGGCGACATGGATGCTGATTTGATACGGCATTTTCTGGTCTCCCTGGCCTCCGAAGCCAAAATTAACCTCCATGCCAAAGTGCTCAGTGGCATCAACGACCATCACAAAGCCGAAGCCTTGTTCAAAGCCCTGGGCCGCGCCCTTGACTCCGCCACCCGCATCGACGAGCGCATCTCTGGCAGAGTGCCCAGCACCAAAGAGGTCATTGAGGGATAATAAGGAATCCCTATATTGGAGATTTGGATGAAAAAGAATATGAAAACGCTTGACGAAATAAAAAGTATTTTGGCACGGCATAAGAAAGAGTTAGCAGATAGGTATAAAGTTAAAGAGATAGGCATATTTGGTTCGTACGTCAAAGGTGAGGAAAGAAGGAAGAGCGATGTAGATATCTTGGTGGAGTTTGAAGAACCCATTGGGCTTTTTAAATTTATGGATTTAGAGAGGCATTTAACTGAACTCGTGGGTGAAAGGGTGGACTTGGTTATGAAAACTGCATTAAAACCCAGAATAGGGAGACGCATTTTGGAGGAAGTTAAATATATATGAAAAAGCGAGAATATGGCGACTATCTTGAGGATATTTCAGACTCTATAGATGCTATTGAAGAATTCGTAAAAGGGATGGAATTCGAAGATTTTACTAAAGACAGGAAAACGATTTTCGCTGTAGTAAGATGCATTGAGATTATTGGGGAAGCGACAAAGAACATCCCGAAATCAATTAAAAGTAAATGTCCAGAAATTCCCTGGAAAGATATAGCTGGTATGCGGGATAAGGTCATTCATGAATATTTTGGAGTTGACTTGAAGGTCGTCTGGAAGACCGTAAAGGAAGACATCCCGCCGATTAAGTCGTTAATTCAAAATGCATTAAAATACCTAGGCGAATAAACCATGGCAGGGCAATTTTTACTGGACTCAGTTGAAGATGAGGTCTATATCCCTGTGTTTCCTTCGCCTCCGAAGCCAAAATTAACCTCCATGCCAAAGTGCTTAGCGGCATCAACGACCACCACAAAGCCAAAGCCTTGGACTCAGCCACCTGCATTGACGAGCGCATCCTGGGCCGGGTTCCCAGCACCAAAGAGCTTATCGAGGGGTAAGCGAGTACGAAAATCCTGCTTGGAGAGTGCACACTGATGGGCCCGAATGAGAGAGGAGGGACTGTAATTTGCCACAATACTTGACCAAAGCAGGGGAAGAGCAAATCCGGAAGATGCTTGACTGCCTAGCGGGAAAGTTTAAGCTCTCTTCTTCGCGGAAGGAAAGCTATTTTCGCAATATGGGTTATTACTTGGATAGGCTGTGGTATATAATGATAGAAAGTGAGGAGATACCGTTGGTGGCTTTCGAGATAGAGAAGGGAATTCCAAGTAATGAAAGAATTCGCAAAGACATCTTTAATATAGCGCTGAGCAGGGCACCAAAGGGTTATCTAATCACTGCTCACAAAAAGATACTAGCAAGTGCACAACACAATGGTGGAACTTGGGAGACTTGGTATAGAGACCATTTTTTCGAAGCCTTTGACAACTACCGTAAGCCCTTTGTTTCTTGGTGCGATATACAGGTGGTTGATGCAGACATGTTCCTGTCTTCCGGCTCTCTGAGAAAATCCGTTGTATATCCATAGTATAGTGATTAGTGGGTGCAAAAATGTCCAGATGCCCAGTGTGTGGGAAAGACCCATGTATAAAAATGTTCTTCTTGAACAAGGCTCTAGACTTGTATAGGAATGCTTGCGAAGAAGGAGTGGTAATGTGTCCACAATGCGGGAGCGAGGGATATGTTGGTGAAACGGAACCGTGTCCAAGGTGCCGAGAGCATGGTTATCCCCCGCCAAGCGCAACCTGCCCAATTTGCAAAAGCCGCGGATGGATAAGTCTGGGCTCCAAAGTTTGCCCACTTTGCAAAGGAGCCGGCGAAGTCAGCCCGGCTGTAGCTGCCTCTTATAGGGCTAGACCGCCTTTGTAGTTTGTGGATTATGTCTCACTCGGGCGAATCCTTGTCCTTCTCCAGTTTGGAGCACTCGGCAGCAGTAGGCAACGGAGCCAAACCATCTATCACAGCTGGTCCTATACAATAGAAAACTGATGCCTAGCCTGCGTCGTGCTATTGGTCAAAGCTATAATGAGCTAGAAATCGACAAAAGTTCGGATTCCCCCCGGCGCGGGGAGCAAGTTTGCTTTTTCCAAATCTTACAGATGCAAAATGGCCTGAATTGAGATGTTAGACATCTAGGAGGAGTTAATGCCCAATAGACCAATGAGTCCTGCATTGTTTGAGAGAAAAGCCCGTGATGCTTTCAACAGAAATGAGGGTACAAACGCGCAAAAGTCTAATGTTACTGTCGGGAAAAAGCAGCATGAGTTTGATTTATACGAACAAGGGGTTGTCGTTGGTGGGATAAGCACCTCACCTTGGCTAAATAGAACACCTAAACGCACAAGCAACAGCGGTGGCCAAAACAGGGTGGCGGCGGAATTATTGTGGCTTCACTTTTGCAGGTCTGCCAAAAGAAAGGTTCTAATTCTCAAAGAGAAAGACATGGCAGACGGCATTAATAACAGATTTGGTGGAAACGGTTTCTTTAGCCCTGCGATAGAAGTTTGGCTTTATGACCCAACGGCTGATACTATTGCTCACTACTCAGACTTGTAACAGTCCAGCGAGCTTGCGTCGTGCTGTTGGTCGAAGCTATAATGAGCCAGAAATCGACAAAAGTTCGGATTTTCTCCCAAGCCAGGGGACAGCATTCCCAGCCTGCTGCTTAAGCGGTAACTCTACTTTTATATATAATATTGGGAAGGTCGTGAGCAAGGTAATCTTGGTGAACCGTGTCTTCAGGATATTCATCGTGATGCTCTTGGCGTTGCTGGGAGCGGTTTTTGTTTTGTCTTGCAATTCGAATGTCATTCCAGTCTATACATATAACATAACCAATATCTACCCACATGACCGCAATGCTTTCACTCAAGGACTGATTTTCGACGATGGCTTTCTATATGAAGGGACAGGGCTTTCTGGGCAATCCTCGTTGCGTAGAGTGGAGCTGGAGACTGGAGAAATCTTGCAAATTTATGAGCTCCCCGAGCAGTTTTTCGGTGAAGGCATAACTATTTATGAGGACAAGATCATCCAGCTGACTTGGCAGTCGCACGTTGGGTTTGTCTATGACAAAGATAGTTTTGAGATACTACAGGAGTTCAATTATTCAACTGAAGGCTGGGGTATTACGCATGATGGAGAGCGCTTAATCATGAGTGACGGCACGTCAACATTGCATTTCTTAGACCCGCACACCTTTGAGAAAATCGGCGAGATTGAGGTATTTGATAACCGTGGTCCTGTAACCAGACTCAATGAATTAGAATATGTCCAGGGGGAAATCTATGCCAATGTCTGGCAGACTGACCGCATCGCAATCATTGCACCTGAGACAGGTCGAGTGATTGGGTGGATAGACCTGGCGGGGCTCTTGACTGAGGAAGACCGTAGCCAGCCGGTCGATGTTTTGAATGGCATTGCGTATGATGCAGAGAATGACCGCTTGTTTGTGACCGGAAAGTTGTGGCCTAAGCTCTTTGAGATTGAAATAGTTTCTCCAGAATAGCAGAGTTTCCAGGTGAAAGAATTCCCGGCATACTTGACAATAGCTACATACCTGTTTATAATACAAAATACCTAGTAAAGCGAGGTAATTTAAAAAACCGAGGATTACCGGGAGTTGATGAGTGCCTAGGGGTAGTAGAGGTGACATCGCTCTTGGAGGTAATTCGAGGGTAACGCTGGATGAAAGAGCCGCATACGGTGCGTCGCTTGGGAGACCTAGCCCGAGCCATCGCTTATCGGCAGGCGTTAATCAGGCATGAGTGCTGGCCCCGCGCCAGACTGGAAGAGTTACAGCAGCGCCGGCTGGCTGACCTTCTTAATTGGGTAACTCAAAAGTCTCCCTTTTACCGTGAGTTCTGTCGCGCACATCGGCTGGGTCCACCCTATAGTCTCCCGGATTTCCCGATTCTGGACAAGAAAACCTACATGAAACACTTCGATGAGATTGTCACTGACCCTCGCTTGCGCCTCTCCGAATTACAGGAACACACGGCTCACGTTTCCGGCGATGAGTATTACCTGGGCAAGTATCGTGTGCTTACTACGGCGGGTAGCTCCGGGCAGAAAACGGTGATGGTCTTCAATCGCAAAGAATGGAGCATTCAGGAGGCGGCTAGCATGAGAATTGCCGGCATGATGGGAGTGGTTCCCTTCTCACTGAGACGCCCTACCATTGTGACCATTGGCTCTCCCAGTCCTCTGCACGATAGTTATCGTCTCCCCCTGAGCATGAATGTTGGCCTTTATCGCTATTACGTGCTACCGGCTACTGCGCCTGTCGAGGAACTGGTTCAGCAATTGAATTCTATTCAACCCCACGTCCTTCGTGGTTTTCCGTCCATGCTGGGGCTGCTTGTGACAGAGCAGCTTCAAGGGCGCTTGAATATTAATCCCTGTATTATCGCGGGTGGTGGCGAACCGCTAACCAGCGAATTAAGGAAGCAACTACAGGCTGCGTGGCCAAAAAGCTCTGTCTTTGACATCTATGGCACTCAGGAGGGACTCCGCGCTATGGAGTGCAACCCTAGCCAGGGGCTGCACATCTTCGAAGATTTAGGCATTGTTGAAGTAGTGGATGAGAATAACCGCCCTGTGCCCGATGGGACTCTAGGGCATAAGATTCTATTTACCAGCCTCTTCGGCTTTACCCAGCCCGTCATCCGCTACGAAATATCTGATATGGTGGTGCTGGCTTCCGAGCCATGCCCCTGTGGCCAGCCCTTCCGACGTATTCTGGCCATCAACGGCAGGAATGACGATGTTCTCTACCTTAAAGGTCGAGCGGGAAGACAGGTTGCGGTTCACCCTGTCCATTTTTGGAACGTTCTGGAAAGCTTCGCGGATATACGGCAGTATCAGGTGGTCCATGAGCCGGATGGTATCTGCTTGCGGCTGATGTTAGAGGAAGGGAATGGACATGTAGCTCGTAACGTCCGGGAACAGATGGCGCGGAAGTTACGTGCCTTGGGCGTTGAGCGCCCGTCTATCCGTGTGGAACTGGTCACTGCGCTGGAAGACCGCTCGCGGCATATGGGGAAGTGGAAGAACATCATCTCCAACGTAAACCAATCAAGTCAGTAGCCGCGGATTAAAAATGAGTTACCAAGGTGGTACATGACGTCTTCTTTATTAGGAGCTATTATACGGGCCCTATTGCCTATCATAAACAAAGTTCACACAATAGCTCTTGGTATCAAGCCTCTGGGCCGAGACAGCATCATCTGCATTGAGGTAAGACGTCACAAGGGCTGTCCTATCAAGCTGGAAGATGGTTGTGAGGTCAAGCCTGGCGACCTTGTCATCAAACTGCATTTGAATAATGCCTGGATTGTCAAGAGATGGCGGTCAAGCTCAGGGTCAGGGATGAGAGGTTTCCCGCGGGGACTTATCTACTACTTCAAAGAAAGCTTGCAACTCCTGGCCCGAGAAGTAGCTGATGGGAAATATGGTGGCGTCGTTGCCGTATATGGCTGGACTGCCTTTCATATTCACGCCGGGCGGTTGGGATTCCAGGTCATAGATTTGCCGAATACTCTGAGGATGAAGCTGGCTCGGCTCCACATCACTGCGCTAATGCAGGCTCATCAAATTCCTTGGTTTAAGAAGCGCACTACCTCTCGTGAATCTGTAAAGGTTAAAGCGATTTGGCTGTCCCGAGCCGAACTCTTGAGAATACACGGCTCGCTCTCGTGATGCTTCTGTCTCAGTGACGCAGAGGCTAAGGCCGAACTTGTCCGCTGCCCCAGATAATCCACTTGTAGCTGGTGAGCTCTTTCAAAGCCATAGGACCGCGGGCATGGAATTTCTGCGTGCTTATGCCTATTTCAGCACCCAGACCAAACTGTCCCCCGTCGGTGAAACGGGTGCTGGCGTTGGCGTAGACGCAGGCAGCATCCACTTCGTTGAGAAAACGCGTTGCTGCTGAATGGTCTTCGGTGACGATAGCTTCGGAGTGCCCTGAGCCATATTTCTCAATATGCTCCAAAGCTTCGTCTAGAGAGTTAACCACTTTGATAGCTGCCTTTAGCGACAGGTATTCCTTGCCCCAGTCCTCATCTGTGGCTGGGACTAAGAGATTCTTCACTTCGTTCAGAATGACATTGTTGCCCTTGAGTATAGCCAGGGCTCGCTGGTCGCAGTGCATTTCCACCCCGGCTTTAGCCCACTCTTTGGCAATAGCCGGTAGGTAAGCCGGGGCAATCTGATTATGAACCAGAAGGCAATCGAGAGCGTTGCATACAGTGGGGCGCTGGACTTTGGCATTATAGGCGATGGCGACGGCTTTATTCATGTCGGCGCTCTTATCCACGTAGGTGTGGCAAACACCGATGCCGCCGGTAACTACTGGCATAGTGGCGTTCTCTGAGACAAGCTTTATCAACTCCGCACCGCCACGGGGAATCATCAGGTCAATGATTCCCTTCATCTTGAGCATGTAGTTCACCAGGGCTCGTTCCGTGGACTCGATAAATTGGATGGCTCCTTCAGGCACACCAGCCTGGTTGCAAGCGTCTTGAGCTACTTTAGCCAAGGCTTTATTAGAATTTATAGCCTCCTTGCCACCCCGGAGGATGACGGCATTGCCTGATTTAAGGCACAGACTTGATATATCTATGGTGACATTAGGGCGGCTCTCATATATCGCCCCGATAACCCCCAAAGGGACTCTTTTCTTGCTTATCTCTAGACCATTGGGCAAGGTTCGCGTCTCAAACACCTCGCCCACCGGGTCAGGCAGCGCCGCTACCGTTTTCA
The DNA here is from genome assembly GCA_013388845.1 of Chloroflexota bacterium. Classification (GTDB taxonomy): domain Bacteria; phylum Chloroflexota; class Dehalococcoidia; order GIF9; family AB-539-J10; genus RBG-13-51-36. Next base: position 166,582 of record JACAEN010000026.1, read on the forward strand.
CGTCCTGAGCTATGCCTTCCAGGCGGGATGGCGAAAGCATAAGCCTGTCTAGCATAGCCTCGCTCATGCCCGAAGCCTTCGCCTGTTCGTAGTCAATCTTGTTGGCAATCAAGATTTCATTCAGCTTATCGAGAAGGGCATCGGCAATATTGAGCAAAGCCTTGTTCTTAACTCCCGTAGAAAGAAACGCCAGCTTCCTCGACGCTGCCTTAGCCGCCTTACCCTTTTC
>JACAEN010000023.1 GCA_013388845.1 Chloroflexota bacterium
ACTATTGTGGCTGTGGCTTCGCTTCGAGTTAGCCCCCGTGCCATAAGATACTCCACCTCTTCCTCAGCTATCTTGCCGACCGCCGCTTCATGGGATAGGTCAACGCCCGCTAAAGTACCTCTAAGTTCAGGAATGGCATGAATCATGCCTTCTCCGGCCAGTATTAGCCCACGACATTCCAAGTGACCTTTGACATCAGGAGCATTGCCTTCCACATAACCTCGGGCAATAATGCTTCCTCCGGTAGTTATCGCCCTTGAGATGATTTCTGTTTTCGCCCCTTTAGCATTGAGGATGACCCGAGAACCAACGTCGAGCGATGACCCCGGAGCCGCTAAGAGAATACTATTGAATCTGACAACCGCATTTTCCCCCATACACGTGGCTGTAGGGTACATTTGCAGTGAACGGACGGGCCTCATAAGCACATAATTACTAAGAAATAAGCCATCCTCTTCCACAATTACTCCCGTGCGGGGACGAACCGCTATCTCTGGATTCCAGTTATGTATCATAGTGAAGGTGACCTTGGCTCCTTTCTTTATGTAGAACTCAGAGACGCCCAGGTGCAGGCCGGCTTCTTCCTTCAGAGCAGTGGTACAACCGGTAATGATATGCAGCTCGGAGTTCTCTTCTGCAATGATAATATTGTGCACATTCTGAGCCAGCCGTGCTTTTGCCAGATAGAGACAAGCCTGAACAGGATAAACTGTCTTATAGCCAGGCAGTGCCCTGATGAAATAGCCATTATGCTGGTTCAGCTCGACATTGGCAGTGTACTTATCGGTATCCACGGCTACTGCCTGCCACCAGTAGCCTGACAGCCAGTCATATTTTTCCAGAGCCTGGCTGACTGCCATCACTTCCACGCCCTCTTGTCTGACCGAACTATGAACCGGAGCGTTATCCATCTGGATAAAAGTCCCTGCTCTTTGGCCTGGGTCATCCAAAATGACTCCCGCTTCCAGCATCCGCTCTTTGGACTTGGGAGGGAGCTGCGAGGGGTCAGTCTGATAAGGCTGCCCCTCAGCTGAGCTAATATAAATGCCCAAATCTATATCTTCACCGAATGCCGCTGGTTTGGCGGCTGCTGCCTTAGCCTTCTCTTTGAGCGATCTGGAGGATTTTACTTGACGCATTTGGCACACTCCACGTAGCCTTTCGCCTTTATAGTTTTTAGTATCTCATGAGGATCGCCTTCACAGACAATCCGGCCATCTAACATGACATAACCTGTGCGGGCGCTAACATAGTCCAGAATATGACCAGTATGGGTAATGATGAGCCCCGTGCATTTTCGCTCAGGTATGGGACAATCTTTTTCCAGCAAGCTATTCAACAGTTCACCGATGAGAGCGATATTTACCAGGTCAACGCCTGACTCAGGCTCGTCTATCAACGTCAATGTGGGCTTCTGCGCCATTAGCTGCATCAGCTCGGAACGCTTTATCTCCCCTCCCGAAAACCCGTAGTTCATCTCCCTATCCAGAAAATCGACCAAATTAGCTTTCTCTGCGAGTTGATTGATGCGCCCTTCACTTTCTCGACCTCTGAGGCAGGCAGCCACCATGTCACGCATTTTTACACCCCGAACCACCGGCGGCCGTTGGAAGGACATTCCGATACCCAAACGAGCTCTCTCATCCAGCGACAACTCAGTTATGTCCTGCCCTTTGAAAACGATTTTGCCTTTGGTTACCCGATACTTGGGGAAACCCATTATTGTCATAACAAGAGTAGTCTTGCCGCTGCCGTTGGGACCGAAAAGTACATGGGTCTCCCCACGCTTCATCTCTAAATTTATGTTATGCAAAATCTCCTTGCCTTCTACTTCCACAGTTAGCTGCTCAATCCTTAAAGCCACTTCACTCATGTTATACCCCCCTTCTGTTTGTTTAAGCTCCATCCAATGACCAATGTTCTCTTTTGGTAAACCACCCCGCAGGGTCACTGAGATACTCGTAGGAATCAAGAAGGGCGAGATGGTGCCCCCGCTCCTCTCCTGCCAGAGTCTTATAGAACTGCTTTTCCACAGAGAGGGTGCTTTCCGCGCTTCGAGAGTAATATAGATTATAAGACCTGACCTCCATATCCATAGCTATCTTGATAGCTTCGAGTTCAGACTCGGCTACTTCAAACTTGCGACCTAGCGCTTTAGTGGCTTCGGCGAACAAAGACTTAAGTCTTTTACCTTCCTCGAATGGTGATTCTATATCAGGCCAATTTTGCCCTCTCTTGAAGGCCTTATATATTTCCTCAAACTTCTTACGGTGAACATCTTCCTCCTTAGCTAGCTGCTAAAATAGTTCCTTAGCTAGCTTATTGCTGCTTCTCCGGCTTGCCTTCTGGTAAAATTCCTTGCCATCCACCTCCATCTGAATGGCAGTGTGCAGCACCTCTATGGTCCTAGCTTGTTCATTCTTCACTCATTGGCCTCCACTTTAAAGTTTTGTCCAAGCTTATTCTTATTGAGCTGTCCAGCCGCCATCAACTATCAAAGCAGTGCCAGTCACAAAAGACGACTGCTCACAGGCCAAGTACAGGGCGGCTTGAGCTATTTCTTCCGGCTCGCCCCATCTGTCCATGGCGCACCTTCGCGGATAAGATTTTCAGCTTCTGGCTGGGAGCCAGTAAAACGATCTAACATTGGCGTTTTGACGGCTCCAGGACAAATACAATTTACTCTGATGTTTTTCTTGGCATACTCCAGAGCCATAGTTTTGGTGAGCAAGACTATCCCACCTTTAGAAGCCCAGTAGGCAGGCATATCGGCGAAGCCGACCAAACCAGCAATAGAAGCAGTGTTAATGATAACTCCACCGCCTTGCTTTAACATCTGCGGAATAGCATATTTTGAGCCCAGGAAAACGCCTTTAAGGTTAACAGATGATACCCCTTCCCAGTCTGCCTCCGAGACGCTCTCAGTCGGCCCTAATGGGCCTTCAATACCAGCATTGTTATGAAGAATATCCAGCCTCCCATATTTGTCAATGGCTGTTTTTATCATTTTCTGGACGTCAGCAGCTTGGGATACATCCACTGCAACAAATATGGCCTCGCCACCTTTTGCCTTTATTTGCTTCACAGTTTCCTGCCCGCCCTCAACAGAATAATCAGCCACCACAACCTTAACCCCTCTTCCACGAAAAGCAAGGCTGTGGCTCGACCGATACCTGAGCCAGCACCAGTTATCACCGCTACTTTACCCTTAAGCTTCACATTGCACCTCCTTCTATAGATTCTTTGTTTCACTTTCCTAAGGTCTGCCTCAAACCCCTCGAACCTCTGTTTGCAAGCCCTCCTCCAAGCTACGATTTAATTAGTTTCATATCCTGACTGCAACAGACCAGAGTACCGCCACCAACCTTGGTCACCGTCACCTCATTGCCACAGACATTGCAGCGATATTTTTCGCCAACTTTTTTAACAGCCATTTTCACCTCCTTAGTTTTTTATAGCCAGCAAAAAGCCTGAATTCACATCCTTTGTGATTCTGCCTTAAGTTCCGAAAGCTGGCGCAGATGCTTTTTCTCTTCATCCAATATGTTGAGGACTACTTTGCGGTCCCTCTCCCTCACCAAGTTCCGTAATTCTGTGTAAAAGAGAATGGAATCTTTCTCAACTTGGATTCCGGTGTCCAGAGCTTCAATTTCATTGAATACCTTACCAGCTTTTTGTCGTGCCTCGGTAACATTAGAAAACACTGCACTGTCAACTAATACTTTGAGGTAAAGCATATATTCTTCGGTGTAAGTTTCCGGAGGCTTAGCTTGCCCTAGGGAATCCGACATGCCCTGAAAGGTATCCAGATGTCTTCTTTCTTCTCCAGCAAGATAATTATAGGTATCTTTGACATCCTTATTTTCGGTCTTATCAGCCAGAGCTTGATAGAATGCCATACCGTTCCTTTCTATACCTATAGCTATTTCTAAGAGTTCACTCCCTGAGAAAAAAACAGCCATTTCAGTCCTCCTTTTTAACATTATTTATTCGCTGAGCCTCCAACGGTATACCTGCTCCCTGCCCTGAGTAAGTAAGAACCGCCCAAAGGATCTATGACGCCGATACCTCGATAAACCTCTGTGAACGAGCCTTACTGTGCCTTAGACAACCCTTGCCTCCAGCCATGCCACTCCACCTATGAGGGCAAGATGAACTAGAGAATTGGTTAATTGATAACATATGTGAAAACGACCTCCTTGTCAAACAACCCAAAATTGAAAACTCCCAAAAATCTCTTTTTCTCGCCAGCCTTACTTCAATTTTCTCAACTTTTCTATGCCACAGCGAATATCTTGCGCTGCCCTTACCTTAGCCCTTATCTCAGCTAAGAGTTCCCAGGCCCCTTTTATGTCGCTGTCCATGAGGACTTGCTCCAGCTTTGTTATCTCTTGTTCTTCCAAAGTTATCACAGCTTTTGCCATCGCTCACCTCCCTCAGTTACTTGTCACCTATTTGCTTAACTTTTCTGGCACTCCCGACATAGCCCGCGAAACTCGAGCCGATGGTATGAAATCTTAAATCCCGTCTTTCGAGCTACCCTCTCATTGATCTCAATGTCTACCGGCTCATCTACATCAAATACATGCCCACACCGCTCACATCTGAAATGATAGTGATTATCCTGATTGCCATCAAATCTACTGAAGTTGCCGCCCAAATCTATCTCTAAAATCTTTCCTGCTTCCCGCAATAATTTTAGGTTACGATAAACCGTCCCCAGGCT
>JACAEN010000010.1 GCA_013388845.1 Chloroflexota bacterium
GCTGGTGGCTACACCTTCAAGGTGCAAGTTAAGGAGGGTACAGATTGGCCGGTTTGGTTTTATAAGTACTTTAAAGTGACACCCAAAATCAGTGCCAGTCCCAACCCGGGCACGGTGGGGCAGACCGTTGAGATAAAAGGCACAGGCTTTGGCAAGGATGAAAGTGGCATTGCGGTTACCTTCGATGGGGAGGTGAGGGCAGCCAATATTCATGCCGATGATAACGGCTCGTGGACTACCGTTATCACTATTCCGCCTCGGCAGAGCGGCACTTATGTTATTGACGCCTCGGGGACGCGTACCAGAGCTCGTGATGTGCCCGATGTTGACTTCATCCTGAATCCTGGAATACTGCTTGAGCCAGATCCTGCTTATGTCGGTGAAACGATTACTGTCAAAGGCGGTGGTTTCAGGCCCGGGGAAACGGGCATCAAGGTTACTTTCAGCGGGCAGGTTCAAGCAACGGTGGCCGCCGCTGATACAAATGGTTGTTGGGAAACTTCCTTTGTTCTGCCGGCCAGCCCCTATGGCGAGAATTCTGTTTCGGCTCAAGGTGACATCACTGCACCTGTGACCAACACTCTGACGGTTAAAGCCAAAATAGAAGAGCTCAGCCCGACTGAGGGAGCTCCCGGCGACTCCATTGGCCTCACCGGCAGCGGTTTCGGCAGCAACAAAAAACTAACGGTGACCGTCGGTGGGGTTGCCGCTGTGTCCGGGACTATGCAGACCCAGTCCAATGGCAATGTGGTCATCAGTTTCCAAGTGCCCAAGGGAGTCACTGTAGGCAAACAGACGCTGAAGGTGACTGACGAGGGTGGGGCTGCTGCCGAAAGGGATTTCACGGTAACAAAGAAAGTCTTACCAACTCCATTGCCTGTCTCCCCCAATGACAGCACAATAAGGTCGGGGATAGTAACCTTCAACTGGCAAGGGATAACGGGCGGCAGCGACTTTACTTATACTTATAGCCTGGAGGTAAGCGAAACTCCTGGTGGTTCAGCTGTCCGCTCCAAGTCAGGCATTGAAGAATTGAGCTACACGCTACTCAAGGAAGATGCTTTGCCCCGGGGCACTTACTACTGGCGAGTTAAGGTAACAGATAATTATGGCAACGAAAGCGAGTGGTCGGAACCTAACGAGTTCAGAGCAGCCCCAACTCCTACCTGGGTCTGGGTAGTGGTGGGAGTAGTGGTGTTCATCGCGCTCATGGTCGTGGCCTATCGAGAAACGAAATTCAGGGTGACAGAATGAGGTTCGAGTGCTTGGGGGTTTGTCTGGGCTCTGCTATAGGGCTTGCTCTGAACAGGCTTGACAGGCTGGAGTGAGAGCGAAATTGATTGTAGGGAAGCGCGCAGTCTGGGTTAAGATTCCTCGCAAAGAGCAGGATCATCTACATCGCTGCCCTAGGGAGCGTGGTGTCGCATGATAACCTTCTTGTTACTTGCGCCAATGATGTTTCTTTCCACACTTATGAGTATGTTTGCAGGCGTGGCAGCTCTACTTTCTGTGGCTTTGACTTTAGTCATGGGTATGTTTATGGGCGCTCTGACCATCTGTTCCACAGCTTTGTTGGGTGTTATGATACTGGTTTTCTCCTGAGCGTGTTTAGAATCTGCATTGGGCACGATGAAGAGACTTTCTGCGGAATTTCTGGCGTGCGCCAGGGAGGCTAATCGGGCATGAGTTGTATGGTGCTCCTGCTGCTCACCGCGGTTCTCATATACTTCCTGGCAGCGATAACTTTTTTCCTGGCCATCGGGCAGGTCCCGCTAGCTATATTATCCTTGGTGTTGATACCATTAGCTCTTCTTTTCACGTGGCGCATTATCTACCCCTGGCTAGTCCGGATGGGGAGATGGGCAGCACAACTCAGGAACCTCCTGTTCCTAGCTTTCGTGTTGACAGCCCTGGGTATTGGCATCGGCTATGTTATTCCTAATGTGCCCAGCGCTACACTCCCAGTATTGGGAATAAAGATACCACTCACGGTCTTGATCTTTGGGATACCCTTCCTCTTCCTTCTCTTACTAGCCATAGTGGTGTGGCTGGTGAGGTTATGGCGCTACACTTGGCCTACCACAAGAAATTTCTTCTGGGACATTTTGTTTCGTATTGGGGCCCTGGTCTGGAAGATACTGCTAGGGATTCCTCTAGGCATAACCTGGTTTTTGTACCACCCTCCCCTACGCTGGCTAGTAGCAGCCCTCCTGTTTTACCTCAGGGGCGTGGCCAAGGCAATGGCTTGGCTTTTGTACAACCCTCCGTTGCGAAACATAATGATGGCCGGCGTTTTCATTACCCGGTTAATCACCCGACCTATTGCTTGGCTTATGTATAACCCACCAATACGCTGGGTTATACAATTTGGGCTGTTCATCCTCAGGGTAATAGCCCGCTTCATCGCCACTATAATTTACGGCTTTTGGTCATGGTGGCCCATCGAAGGTGTCAGACGGGTACTAAGGAAAGGGCTAACTGCTGAGGCCAAGTCCTATCGACAATATAAGTATGCCCCTGAGGATGGTAGCGCCGCTGCGTAGCAAACTAGCAGCATCTCTGTCCTGGGAGGACACACTTGGTCAAATATCTCATTGCCGGAGGCAGCCCTTTGGGTGTTAACTTACTGGCTGATTCTGAGCGCTATCAAGACTATAATTATGCCTAGGATGACAGTAGCGAGGCCGCCGAGCAAGCCAGCGACATCCATGTGAGAAAAGAGTCGGCCAAATGCCTCCTTGCTCAAGGCTGCCATGCGAGGCGTTAACCCGCTTGGTTCTCTTGAGGATTCTGCCCCCACCTGAGCGGAGTCTCTATCAAACATGGGCAGCACCAGTTTTTTCCACTCACGTGACTCCCGGTACACTACACCAGCTATTATTATGCCCACGATGACGAAAAAAATCCCTAAAAGGAGCACCATCGTACCGAGGCTAATGTCAACTATCTCAACCGGTAAGGGGTTTTCTGTGGACGGCATTTTTCACCTCCTTTTCCCATCAGGTTTGTTTAATAATCCTCACTATCGTTTTGAGATTGCCTTGGACGACCGCAAACCCGGAGACACTTTACCTTCGTTTCACTCGGGGTCAAGATGATACCTAGGCAATCTTCCAGCAAGCGAGTCTCATTTTGTTTTAGGGTAGCATAGCTATAGCATGGTGTCAATAGTTCTCTTTTGTCAGGTGAGTTATGCTAAAATCCAGCAAGGCTTCATATGGTAAATGCTGATGAGCTTAAATATTGGGTGGGTTTCTCCGGGATACCCGGGATTGGCCGAGTGCGGTTTTCTCAGCTAAAAGAATACTTTGGCAGTTTACAAGATGCCTGGAAAGCTCCCGAAGGCAAGCTGAAGCAAGCAGGACTGGATTCACGTAGTATAGACGCCTTGGTGACCCTTCGTCCGAGGATCTCCCTAGATGCGGAGATAGAAAAGCTGGAGCGCTACAAAGTAAAGGTGTTTGTCTGTGACGACCCCCTTTACCCCTCGAGATTAAAAGAAATCTATGATTATCCCCCAATGTTTTATGTGAGAGGTGATCTCCCAGCCCAGGATGAACCTTGCTTGGCCGTAGTCGGAACTCGTCGTCCCACCATCTATGGGAGGCAGGTAACTGAGGAGATTGTAGCTGACCTAGCCCGAAGCGGAATCACTATTGTCAGCGGATTAGCTCGAGGGATTGACTCTGTGGCTCATCGGGCGGCTCTAGATGCCGGGGGCAAAACCGTAGCTGTGTTTGCCTCCGGTCTGGATATTGTTTATCCCGGCGAAAATGCCAGACTGGCTCAAGATATTATGGAACACGGCGCTCTGGTCAGTGAATATCCTTTAGGCGTCAAGCCCAAGGCTGAGAACTTTCCACTCCGTAATCGAATTATGAGTGGCTTGAGCCTGGGGGTGCTGGTGGTAGAAGCCGGAGAAAGGAGCGGGGCTTTGATTACCGCCCATCAGGCAGTGGAACAGAATCGAGAGGTCTTCGCTATTCCAGGCAGCATCCTTTCTCCGGCCAGTCAAGGAACTAACCGTCTCATTCAAGAAGGAGCTAAGTTAGTTCGCAATTATACTGATATTCTCCAGGAATTAAACCTGGCTATAGTCGTGCAGCAAGCGGAAATTAAGGAATTCTCCCCGGCCGAGCATTCAAGAGCTGAGAGCTCGGTTGAATCCACTGTACTAAAACAATTGAGCTCTGAGCCCAGTCATATAGATGAAATTTGCCGTCGCAGCGGTTTATCAATGCCGAAAGTAAGCAGCACTCTCGCAATGCTGGAGTTAAAAGGGATAGCCAGACAAGTGGGAAGCATGAATTATGTATTGGCTAAAGGAGTTAAGACGAGGTAAATCATGGCAACTAAACTAGTTATCGTTGAATCTCCCGCCAAAGCCAGGACGCTAGACAGGGTTCTGGGACGCACCTATAGTGTCAAAGCATCTCTGGGGCACGTGCGCGATTTGCCCAAGGCCAGCCTCGGGGTAGATATAGACAAAGGTTTCACCCCCAAGTATGTCATTCCCGCGGAGAAGAAAAGGATAGTAGGCGAAATCAAAAAGGCGGCTAGTAAGGCTAGCTCTATCTACTTGGCTACTGACCCTGACCGTGAGGGAGAGGCAATTTCTTGGCATCTAGTGCAAGCGGCCAAGCTGAACGAGGATAAGATACCCATTCGTCGTGTAGTCTTTCACGAAATAACTGAGGGCGCAGTTCGGGAGGCTTTCCAAAGCCCCCGTTCCATTGATATGAATCTGGTGAATGCCCAGCAAGCCCGGCGTATCCTGGATAGACTTGTGGGCTATAAGCTGAGTCCGCTCCTGTGGAGAAAGGTGCAGAGGGGACTTTCCGCAGGCAGGGTTCAATCGGTGGCTGTAAGGATGATTGTTGACCGCGAGCGGGAGATTCAAAACTTCGTCCCCCAGGAATACTGGATTATAGAGGTTGAGCTGGCTCCTCCTGAAGAAAAGGAAGCGAGTTTTAAAGCCAGGTTGTTCGCCCTAGCTGACGGCACGAAGCTGGACATTAGCAATAAAGATGAAGCGGACAAGGTCATCGCGGACTTAGAAAAAGCTGAATATACAGTAAAGGCGGTGGTAACTAAACAAGTAGCTCGTCAGCCAGCCCCGCCTTTTACCACCAGCACCTTGCAACAAGAAGCCTGGCAGAAGCTGCATTTCACCGCCGGGCGAACTATGACTATTGCCCAGCAGCTTTACGAAGGCTTGCCCCTGGGCAAGGAGGGCTCGGTGGGACTTATTACCTATATGCGCACTGATTCTACCCGCGTAGCGGCTTCTGCCATAAGCGAGGCGAGAGAGTTTATCAAGGAGAAATATGGAGCCAAATTTCTGCCACCGAAGCCACGTAGTTTCGCCAGGAAAGCAAAGTGGGCGCAGGAAGCTCACGAGGCAATTCGGCCCACAAGAATCCACCGCCAACCGGAACAACTCAAGCCATTTCTCGATCCAGCTCAGCTAAAGCTCTACGAGCTCATCTGGAAGCGCATGGTCGCCAGCCAAATGTCAGCAGCTTTATACGACACAACCAGTGTAGAGATAGAGGCAAGAAGTGCTGAAAAACAACTCCGATGGCATCAGGGATACCTACTGAAAGCGAGTAGCTCAGTAGTTAAATTTCTTGGTTTCATGGCTGTTTACGGTGAAAATAGGGCTGAAGATGAAGGGGAAGACAGCTCCGGTTTCATCGGAGTGTCCTTGCCCAAGCTGAGAATTGGAGATAAGCTGATTTACCTGGGGATCTTTCCTGAACGATGCTTTACTCAGCCGCCGCCCCGCTACACTGAGGCTACATTGATAAAAGCACTGGAGCAGAAAGGAATCGGACGCCCCAGTACCTATGCCCCTATCCTGTCCACCATTCAAGAGAGGGATTATGTTAACAAAGTTGAGGGCAAATTCCACCCTACTGAACTGGGGGTAACTGTCAACGATATCTTGACTGAGCATTTCCCGAAAATCGTTGACCTTGGTTTCACAGCCCGGATGGAAGAGCAACTAGATGAAATAGCTCAGGGTAAATATGAATGGGTCGCTGCTTTGCAGGAATTCTATCCTCCCTTCCAGGATATGTTGAATAAAGCTTGGATGAATTTAGAGAAGATTAGCGTGATCCAGACGAGCGAGGAGAAATGTCCCAATTGCGGTCGTCCCATGGCCATCAAGGTCGGGCGTTTTGGTAAATTCCTCGCCTGTAGCGGCTATCCTGCCTGTAAAACAACCATGCCCTACGCAGTTAAGACCGGGGTTTCTTGCCCCCATTGTGGTGGCGAGCTTGTGAAAAGAATAAGTAAGAGAAAGAAAGTATTTTATGGGTGTAGCCAGTTTCCCAAATGCCAATTCGCTGTAAATCGCAAGCCAGTAGCTCAGCCTTGCCCGAGCTGTGGCAATCTTTTAGTACAATACAGAGGGGATTGGGCTAAATGCGTGGCTTGTCAACGTACAGTAAAAATATCTGCGCCTGAGAAACAAAAAGAGGAGGTAACCTTATGAAAATTCTAGTTATCCACGGACCAAATTTGAATATGCTGGGCAAAAGAGACAAGTCCATTTACGGAGAGAGGACTCTCGATGAAATCAACGCCCTGCTGAAGAAGGAAGGCAAGGCCTTAAATGTTGAAGTGATGACATTTCAGTCTAATCATGAAGGGGCGCTCATAGATTTTATTCAAGAGCAAGCGGATTCCGCCCAGGGCATAATAATTAACCCTGGTGCCCTCACCCACTACGGATTTTCTTTGCTCGATGCCCTGGCTGACAGCAAATTGCCGGTAATTGAGGTTCATTTGTCCAATGTTTACCGCCGTGAGGAATGGCGAGCCAGGTCTGTGATTGCCCCCGTAGCTGAAGGACAAATAAGCGGCTTGGGCTGGAGGGGATATATTACTGCCTTGCAAGTCCTGGCTAGCAAGCTGAAAGCAAAGCCTTCACGTTAGGATTTTAAGCTTGAGACTTTATCTGGAAATAGCGAAAAGCCCGCTTCTATTGAAGGTCTCAGGATTGGCGTTTCTTGAAGTCTTCCAGGTCAAGCGTATTTATGAAATCCTTGTAGGCTGATAGCCCTTTCAATTCCTGTTCGTCAACTTTACCTTCAGATTTGCCTGGTTCCTCTTCAAGTATAATGCCCGCTTTTTCCAACACCGATTCTTCAGCGTATATCGGTGCCCCGACTCTTACAGCCAAGGCCAAGGCATCGCTAGGTCGAGCATCAATATCTAGTTTAACACCATCGATGCTGAGAGCAAGTCTGGCATAGAAAGTATCTTCCTTAAGTCCACTTACCACAATATAGTCAACTGAAGCCCCCAGGGTAGAAATTACAGATTGCAACAAATCATGCGTCAAAGGGCGAGATAGTTCGATATTTTGTAGCTTTACGGCAATAGCATCTGCTTCAGCAGGACCAATCCAAATAGGTAAATAGCGATTAGTCCCCTTTTCCTTTAAAATCACCACCCTTTGATAATTCATCAAGCTCACCCGGATGCTATCAATCGTCATCTCTACCATGCTATGCCTCCTTTGCAACATTCATTTTACACCCATAATCCTAACTAATCAAGAAGCACAAGTCAACTATTCAAGCTCAAAATTAAATTTTTTCAGGTTGCCATAAATTCTCAGACATTGGATAATTATTATTGCGGGGGAGCTATGGCAAAACTTATCCTGGTAAGACACGGTGAAACCATGTGGAATGTGGAGAAGGTATATCGGGGTAGAACAGATGTAAATCTGGACGAAGTGGGCATTAAGCAGGCGGAGCTATTGGGCAAATACTTAAGCAATTGGGAATTAGAGGCTATTTATTCCAGTCCCTTGAGGAGGGCACTAGACACGGCCAATATCATTGCCCGTTACCAGAATGTTGGCGTACAAATTGCCGAGGGCCTTATAGATTTCGATTATGGGGAATGGCAATCTCTGTCCGAACAAGAGGTGAAGAGGCTATATCCAACCCTCTACAACGAGTGGCACAATAATCCTCACAAGGCAAAAATGCCTGGCGGGGAGAGCCTGGAAGATGTGAGGAGGAGAGCTATCGAGGTGGTCGACGATGTCCTTTCCAAATATCAAGGGAGCGTAGTATTGGTATCTCATCGGGTTGTGAACAAGGTTCTGATACGCTCCTTACTGGGACTGGATAACTCACACTTCTGGAATATCAAGCAAGATGTCGGCGGAATCACGATTTTCGATTACATGGGTGGGCGTTTCATTTTGACCAGACATAACGATACTTCGTATCTGAAAAAGCTACAAAAATCTGTGCTTGATGATTTTTAAGCGCGACTAAACATACCTGAGTAGCACTCCCAGTCTTCTCAGACGGAAAGCTGTCGGAAGTGCTCGACATTATGTTATTGTCAACCCTAAAGGAGATATATGCTGATTTATGCCATCTTCAATTCTGAAGTGCAGCTTGGACAGCGGCTGGCCTTAATAGGGATAGATGTGAAGCAGTAAGGGCATTCTTTCGTTGCAGGGGCAGCCGGTTCCTTTGCCTTTTTAGTAGCTTGCATCTTGGCGATTGGGCGCACAATCAAAAAGAAGACGGCTGCTGCTATTATCAGCAAATTTACAATAGTATTTATGAAGACTCCGTAGTTGAGTGTAACCGCCCCGGCAGCTTGCGCATCAGCCAGAGAAAGATAAGGCCCGGGACTTAACGGATTTTCTCTGAGGACAACAAAGAGATTGGTGAAATCAACGTTGCCCAGGGCCAGCCCTATAGGTGGCATAATAATGTCTCTAACAAGGGAGTTTACAACTGCCCCAAAGGCGATACCGACAATGATGCCCACGGCCATGTCAATCACGTTGCCTCTCATTATGAATGCCTTGAAGTCTTGTAACATTTTTGTCTCCTCCCTTCTGTTTTCTTTGGCATCCATCTTACAACGTCATTTACGACATTATCAACACTTTGTTCCAGGTAGCTGCCCTGAGAAAGCTCCGTTTTTCAGTGGACTATATTTATCCCCTCGGCATCTCGCGGAACCTACGGGACAGGTCCCGACAAATTGAAGATTTTGTAAGGTATCTAAGAGCGAAGTGAGTTTTCTATGGGATTACCGGATAGACTCGTGTTCTGCACGCCTGGAGGGATTTGAGCACACGACCGAATGAATGCACTAATCGGCTCACTCTGAGTGCCAGTCCTCATCACAGTAGAAACTTACCCCAACGAAACCCGGTCCCATGTGAGTCCCCAGCACCGGTCCCAGCTCGAGGAAGCGTAGCTCAGCCCAATTAAAGTTTTCCCGAAGCTTTTTCTCCAATGCATGGGCTGCGTGGGGGACATGGCTGTGGCCAATATAACCATGAAGGGAAATGCGCCCCTTTACCTCTTTCTCCACAAAACCTGACATATACTCTATGGCCTGAGCCATGGTTCTTGACTTGTTTAGAATCTTAACCTCTCCAGCCTCCTGGGTCAGAACAGGCTTAATCCTCAACAAGGTACCCACCAGAGCTTTAGCTGCCCCAATCCGCCCTCCCTTCCGGAGATACTCTAACGTATCAAAAGCCCCCACAACCTTGATGCATTTGTTTAGTTTTTCTACAGAAGCCACAATTTGAGATAGCGTCTTTCCCCTTTCCGCTGCTTCAGCAGCAGGGGGAACTAACATTCCCATGGCTATAGTTAACGAATCCACTATCTCAATTTGAGTTTCGGGAAGCGCATTTTTGGCAGCCAAAGCTGAGGCACAAGTTCCGCTTAATTTGCTAGAAATGTGAATGGACAGGATGGGATGCCCCTGCTCTGCCAGCTCGCTATATACTTTGATAAAATCGGCAACAGGAGGTTGTGAAGTAGTAGGCAGCCTTCCGTCTTTGACTAGCCTTTCATAGAATTCTTCGTTAGTAATGTCTACTCCTTCAGCAAAAACCTCATTTCCAAAGGCAACCCTCAGTGGCACAACACGAATATCATATTTGGCGACGGCCTCTGGCTCAGGGTAGGCAGAGCTATCGGTGACGATTTTGACTTTAGTACTCAAGTTCTCACTCCTCATCAGCGAGATGCGTAGCTAAACTCTAATGCTAGTAAGAGTTTAAGTTTTCCAAAATGTGCTGGGTAACCCACACAGCTTATAGTTTAATCTGTATGCTGTCAAGGGAAAGCTGGCATCATGAAAGCTATTGGTACTTGACGTTTCTGGTAATCTAGATGATAATCACAACGCAAAACGCAAGCGTAGCGAATAGACTATCGTGGCTAATCCAATCAAATTTGGTACTGATGGGTGGCGAGGGATAATCGCCGAGGATTTCACCTTCGATAACGTGCGTCTCTGCGCTCAGGCTGTAGCAGAATATCTCAAGCAAAATGGGCTTGATAAACAAAGCCTAGTCATTGGCTATGATACTCGTTTCGCTTCTGAGGATTTTGCTGCTGCCTCTGCTGAGGTCTTAGCCGGCAACAATATCAGAGTCCACCTCTGCCTCAAGCCAGCTCCTACACCGGTGGTGAGCTTTGCTGTCCTTACCACTAAGTCTGCCGGGGCTATCGTGATAACTGCCAGCCATAACCCTGGTTCTTGGAGTGGATTCAAATATAAATCTCAGGATGGGGCTAGCGCTCCAGAAGAAGTGACGTCTCAGATAGAAAAGAATATCGCTTCCCTGACCCAGCAGGTAGGAGGTGTGAAACGGCTTGCTCTGGACAGGGCCTTAAAGAAGGGGCTTGTTGATTACCTGGATCCTTCTCCTGCTTACTTCGACCACATTAGCCGTTTTGTCAATATAGAAGAACTGCGTCGCCAGAAGTTAAATATCTTAGTTGACTCAATGTATGGCGCTGGCAGTGGTTACTTTAAAGCAGTCCTTCAAGGTGGTAACTTGAAAATCACCGAAATTAACGCTGAAAGGAATCCCTCGTTTCCCCAGATTCAGCCTGAGCCAATTGCCAAAAACCTGATTAAACTTTCACAGTTGGTCGTTGAGCAGGAGGCTAACGTGGGCTTAGCCACCGATGGAGATGCCGACCGCATTGGTGTCATAGATGAAAAAGGGCAGTTTTTAACTCAGCATCAAGTTTTTGCCTTGCTCTGCCTTTATCTTCTGGAAGTTCGTGGTCAGCGTGGCGCCCTGATAAAAACGTTAACTTCCACCACCATGATTTCCCGTTTAGGAAAGCTCTTTGATGTGCCTGTTTACGAAACACCGGTGGGTTTCAAATATGTTGCCCCCTTGATGATGGAGAAGAACGCCATTATTGGTGGGGAGGAGAGCGGTGGCTATGGCTTCCGTGGGCATGTCCCGGAAAGGGATGCCATCCTTGCTGGTCTTTACTTCCTCGACTTAATGGTAAAAACAGGGAAAACACCATCCCAGCTTCTAAATTACCTTTACAGCAAAGTTGGACCTCACTACTATGACCGCAGAGATTTTCATATCTCTACAGCCGAGCGCCAGACAATCTTGCACCGGTTAAACTCCAGCCCCCCGAATACCATAGCCGGTTCGAAGGTGACCACAGTAGATACTACCGATGGCTTTCGCTTCTTCCTAGCTGGTGAGTCCTGGCTGCTCATCCGCTTTTCCGGCACAGAACCACTGGTCCGTATCTATTCCGAAGCTGAAAGCCTGGAAAGGGCTAGGCTGCTACTAGACGAGGGCAGAAAGCTGGTAGGCCTTTAAGCAGCCCGTAGGAATTTAAGAGTAAGTATCCCAAGATTTCTTAACTTTTGTTGAGAAAAACGTATATCCATAGTGGCGGAGGGAGAGGGATTCGAACCCTCGACTCCGATTTTACTCGGAGTAAGCGCTTAGCAGGCGCCCGCACTAGACCACTATGCGATCCCTCCGCTTTGTGTGGCTCAATTTATTATGCCATATGTAATGCGAATCGACAAACCTCAAAATCTTTTCACAAGCAAAGCTGACGAGGATTAGCGTGGTTTAAGTCCCGTCTCCCTCGTTTGAAACCGTAGGTTTCCCAGGTCACTGTGGGCTTGCCTTTGAGGGGACTAAAATGTCTTCAATGCGGCAGCAGAAGATGCCAGCAGGAGCGACAACCTCGATTGCTTGTCCCTTTTCTTTACCTAGGATTGCTTTGCCCAAGGGGGAAGCAACAGAAAGTTTACCCTTGGCTGGATTTGCCTCTCGGGGGTTGACTAAAGTATAGCTGAACTCTTTACCTGAGGATAAATCACGAAGCACTACTGTGTCTCCGAATTTTGCCCTAGTTGTGTCTTGGTCTTCCCCCATTATCTTCGCCTGATCTAAGATTGACTCTATTTCCTTAATTCTTCCTTCCAGACGTGCTTTACGCTCTCTGGCTGCTGCCAGGGGGGCATTTTCTCGAAAGTCCTTGTCAGCAGCGGCACTTTTTATCTCCTCAGTGATTTGGGAGCGTTGACTTTTCAGGTCGGCTAATTCCTCCTCTAATTTTGCATAGCCTTGTGCAGTTAGGGTAGCCTGGACCTGTCCACTTTGCCAAACGGCGACTGTTTTTGGAGAAGTTTTTTTCGCCCTGAGGTGAGGAGCTAAACTTATGCTGCTGAGTCTCTTTTTCCGGATATACGTAAGAAAAGCCCTGAGGGGTTTGACTGCCGATGGGGTAATCAGTTCACCATAACTAGCCACATCCACAGGGCTAATGTCCTTTACGCGTCTGGATAAGCCAAGCCATCTGACGAATTTAGATACTTCGGCTTGTGTTTTCCCCCTTTCTTCCGGCGGTAAGTTTGACAGAAAAGCGTCAGCTACTTCAGCAAGTGTCGGATTGTGCTCAGAGATATTTTCCACAAAGGAAAAATGATAGCCTAGAAAACGGGTGCTGTCAATTTGCGTCAGAGTTCACACTGTGCCTTGAGCCTTTAAGCTGATGGAGATATAATATAATTTCTGGCATAAATATGGAGGTGGCTGGAATGTCGACTCGAGATACCCAGGCAATCCAAGGGTTGAAAAGTGCTATTGCTGCAGGCAAGAATTGGTATGTGGCTCTGCTCGAAGCCATTCGTCTCTGGGGTAGTTCTGAAGAAGACTACGACGGGCGACATTATCGGTATCTTGTTGACAATGAAGCTTTCGATTGGCTAGTTCTAGCCGGAAGGCTGTGCGAAGAGGTTGATGGGCTTATTCCTGAGAAGGAGTTGATAAATCTTCTCTTCTTCGACCGACCACCGATAGAATTATCCAGAGAGGAATTTAGGAACCTAATCAGTGCCCCTAAATATAAGGCTTATCTCAATTTTCTCTATGGCATTCTGGTAGAAAAATTTCTCGTTTTGGCAATAACTGAGGAGATACGAAAGAAGAAGAGAGTGCTAGGCTTGAACAGCGATAACGGAGTAGTTGACGAAGCTTATCAACTCATTTACGGTGACACTCAATTGGCCCTGTTGAAGGAGTTCAGAAGAGAGAGACATCATCCTCAACTTAAGTCTATAAGCTTAAGCGAGCTTAATGAGTTTACCTACTGGCTATTTAAATATCGTATAAAAGTTCGTGACAAGTCCCGCGTGGCTAGCGATACTAAGAAAGCCCTGATAAAGTTGCATGAAGTGTTACGCCTCAAAGCTAAGTCAGTTCGCCCTTCCGCCCCTGAAGGCTGAAAGCCGTCAGCTATAGTCTATGATGAGCTGAGTTGAGATAGTTCTTGGTGTAGCCGCTCCAGCTTATCTTCGAGCGTGGCGAGTTTTTCCTTCTCTTTTTCAATAACCTGGGCTGGCGCTTTGCTTAAGAAAGTCTCGTCTCTTAACCTGGCATCAAGCTGAGCAATTCTGGCTTTGATTTCCTCGCCTTCCTTTATCAGTCTTTGTTTTTCAGCGAGCCGGTCCACCATGCCCGCCAAAGGCAAAACTAGCTCAACCTCCTCCAATACCAAAACTAGGGCTTTTTCTTTGCTAGGTTCCCTTTTCTGGCGGCTGAGGATTGTCAAAGGCCGAACTTTAGCGAGGGTTTCTATTATATTTGCTTGCGTGATAAGACTTGAGAGGAATTCATCAGCGTAGACACGGACTTCAATCCATTTGTCTGGCTGCACTTTATATTGAGCGCGAACGTTGCGGATAGAGCGCACAATCTCTATTACGGAATCCATCACCCGCTCCGCCTCCGGAGCAAATGCCTTATCGTCAACGATAGGGTAAGGAGCTATCATTATGGAGGCGGGCATTTGGCTTTTGTCGGGCAGGCGCTGCTTCAAGCTTTGCCACAATTCTTCAGTGATAAAAGGCATGAAAGGATGTAAAAGACGCAGTGCTTTTTCCAATGTGTTGGCTAGGAAGGGCAGAGGCAAGGGAGCTGCTTGGCTGCGGAGTCTTATCTTGGCGATTTCAATATACCAATCGCAAAACTTTGACCAGATGAAATCGTAAATCTGCTGCTCTGCTTCACCAAATTGGAACTCTTCCATCAGCTTGGTGACATTTTTGATAAGGCGGTTTAACTGGCTATTGATCCACTGGTCTTCTATCCTCTGCGGTTGTCCCGATAGAATGGGGATTGCCTGAGCTTCTAGTTTTTCAGTGTCTAGGCTCTGAAGGATAAATCTGGTGGCATTCCACAATTTGTTGACAAAATTGCGGCTGGATTCTAATTTACTTTTGCCCAAGTTTATATCATTCCCCGGTGAAGTCCCCGTAGTTAGAGCAAAGCGGAGAGCATCAACGCCATACTTGCTTATGGCTTCGGTGGGATTGATGACATTCCCTCGCATTTTGCTCATCTTCTCGCCACTTTCATCACGAATTAAGCCATGAAGGTAAACGGTGTGGAAAGGTATCTCGCCAGTATCTTCCAGCCCCATCATAATCATTCTGGCAACCCAGAAGAAAAGAATGTCATAGCCCGTTTCCATTACTGAGCCCGGATAGAAATAGCGGAGGTCATCAGTGTCCGCTGGCCAGCCCAGCGTAGAGTGTGTCCATAGCGCTGAGCTAAACCAGGTGTCAAGGACGTCAGGGTCCTGGATGATTTGTTGGGAACCACAGTGAATACATGCTGTTGGTTCGTCTACCGATGCCGTCAATTTGCCGCAGTCTTGGCAATACCATACCGGAATGCGGTGCCCCCACCATAATTGTCGGCTGATGCACCAGTCCTTGATGTTCTCCATCCAGTCAAAATATATCTTGGTGAAGCGTTCCGGGATTATCTTAATTCTGCCATCTTTAACCGCCTCAATGGCGGTTTTAGCCAAGGGCTCTGTTCGGACAAACCATTGCAGGCTGACTCTGGGTTCAATCATCGTCTGGCAGCGACCACAATGTCCTACTGAATGAGAATAAGGCTCGATTTTCTCCAGAAGCTCTTTGTCCTCTAGGTCAGCTAATATCTTATCTCGACAGGCAAACCTTTCCAGTCC
>JACAEN010000014.1 GCA_013388845.1 Chloroflexota bacterium
ATATCGCCCGCAGAGAAAAGCCCAGCCTTATCATCCTCGATTTAATGTTGCCAAAGCTTAGCGGCTTCGAGGTCTGCCGCATTCTTCGTAAGGAAATGACAGCCCCTATACTGATGCTTACCGCCAAGACTGAAGAAACCGACAAGATAGTGGGACTTGAAATCGGTGCCGATGATTACATGACCAAGCCGTTCAGCCTGAGAGAGCTTTTGGCTCGCGTGAGAGCGATGCTTCGCCGGGCTAAGATGGTTGAAAAGCAACCAGAAGAGGCATTGCTAAAAGTCGGCGACATTGAGGTCGATATAGCTCGTCATCAAGCTTCAAAAGGAACAACAGCGCTGGAGCTAACGCCAAAAGAGTTCGATTTGCTGGCTTTCTTAGCCAGAAATAGAGGTTTCGTATTCAACCGAGACCAACTCTTGGAGAAAGTGTGGGGCTATGATTTCGCCGGTGATACTCGCACTGTAGATGTGCATATTAGATGGCTAAGGCAAAAAATAGAGATGGATCCCAGCAATCCTAAGCACCTCGTAACTGTTAGGGGTACTGGATATAAGTTGGAAGGATAGAATTGTTTCGCAGCGTTCAGTGGCGAATTGCCGTACCGTTCATCCTGCTGATTGTGGTTAGCATGGGTATCCTGGGTGTCTACCTGACAAGCTTTGCCAGGAACTCTCAGCTTGATAATCTGCGCTCACATCTGGAGAAGGAAGCGAGAATCACTGCAGAGGCCAGTCTGCTGGCTTTTCTTAGCCAAGGCAGTGACCTGGATGCTCTGGCTAAGAAGTTGGGGGAGCAGATTGATGCCCGTATCACCATCATTGCACTGGATGGCAAAGTCCTGGGTGATTCCCAAGAAGACCCTTCAACCATGGAGAATCATGCCACACGCCCTGAGGTTAAGGACGCTCTTGTCTCGGGACTGGGTAAGAGCACTCGGTACAGCACTACCGTTGAGCAAGAGATGATGTACGTTGCGGTGCCTATAACAAATCAGGGCAAGATTCTGGGGGTAGCCAGGGTAGCGCTCCCGTTGGTTGCGGTCCAGCATTCAGTTAACCAGATAACCCTGATTATCAGCTTGGCAATGGTGACGACAACCCTTTTGGCTATAGTGGCGGCTGGCCTTATCGCCCGGGCAACGACCCGTCCTATAAGGGAAATAACCAAAGCATCAAGAAGAATTGCCTCAGGGGAACTAGGACAGAAAATCCCGGTACGTACCAAAGATGAAACAGGACAGCTTGCTCAAGCTTTTAATGAGATGTCATCGGACTTAAACAAACTGGTGGGAGACATCTCGACAGAAAGAACTAAGCTTCGGACCGTTCTTGCTAACATGGCTGATGGCGTTATCATGGCGGATGCGGAAGGAAAGATAGTCTTAGCTAACCAGGCTACTGAAAGACTCTTCAATATCCGTGAGAAAGACGTGATAACCAAGCACTTAATAGAAGTACTGCGTGACCATGAAGCACATGAGATCCTGAAATTGTGTCTAAAAACCACCCGGACGCAAACCGTCCAGTTTGACTCAGTTGCTTCGAAGCGATTCCTCAGGGCTATCGCTATCCCGATTGTAGAAGGCAAGCTAACCGGAGCGTTATTGCTATTTCAAGACCTGACGGAACTGAGAAACCTGCAAACCATGCGTCGAGAACTGGTAGGTAACATATCCCACGAGCTGAGAACACCTATAGCTGGAATCAAGGCTATGGTCGAGACCTTAAAAGACGGCGCTATTGACGATAAACAGGCGGCAACGGATTTTCTGTCGAGGATTGACAGTGAGGTTGACCGCCTGGCCCAGATGGTATCCGAACTCACCGAGCTATCACGCATTGAGACCGGCAAGGCTGAATTGAGGATGACACCAGTGGACATTAACGTGCTGATAGAAGAAGTAGCCACTCAATTGAGTCCATTGGCTGAGAGACAGCAAGTGACCTTAGCCACGAACCTTGCCACCGACCTCCCCATCATCAAAGCTGACAACGACAGGATTCGACAAACGATAATTAACTTGGTCCATAACGCAATCAAGTTTAACCACCCTGGTGGAAGAGCAACAGTGTCAACCAAGGTTGATAGAGAGTCCGTCACTGTCAGCGTTTCTGATACCGGAATTGGAATTTCCAAAGAGGACTTACCTCATGTTTTCGAGCGCTTCTATAAAGCCGATAAAGCCCGGCCAAAAGGTGGCAGTGGGCTTGGACTGGCTATTGCCAAACATACTATCCAGGCTCACGGCGGTAGTATCTGGGCTCAAAGTGAAGAGGGGAAGGGTTCTACCTTCAGCTTTAGCCTTCCTCTCAAAGTAACCCCAGATGCAAGTAATCCATAAAATTTAACAAATCTTTAACAAAACCTTAAACCAGTCTTAAAGTCCGCCTCGTATCCTGATTGTAGATGGGTAGACACGGTTTAAGGCTTTTTCTTTTTGGGGTAGTGAAATGAAGAAAATATTGTTTGTCTGCGTACACAATGCCGGTCGTAGTCAGATGGCTGAAGCCTTCTTTAACCGGATGGCGAAGGGAAGGGCACAGGGCTTTTCCGCAGGGGCCCAGGTAGCTGATAAAGTCAACCCTATGGTGGTTGAAGCAATGCGCGAAGTCGGCATAGACATCAGCCGCCGGAAGCCAAAGATGCTGACTCTCAAGATGCTGGAGGATGCCGACCGGGTTATAACCATGGACTGCGGGGCTGAGGGAGTCTCTCCGGCGAGCTTTGTCCCTACCGAGGACTGGCAGCTTGAGGACCCGGAGGGGAAACCGATAGAGCAAGTAAGGCAAATCAGGGACGAAGTGAAAGCCAGGGTTGAGGGGTTAATCACGGAACTTGGTAATGGTGAAAATTTTACATAGCTTTAACATCACCTTAAATTCACCTTAATCTCTGCCAGTTATGATAGGAGAAAAAGATGAAAGGAGGTGATAGAAATGCGAAAAACCCTGGCACTGGTTGCCCATGATTCCAGGAAAGATGAGATGGTGCAACTGGTAAAGGCGCACAAAGAAGAACTGGCTGAAGTTGACCTGGTCGCGACGCGAAGTACCGGGCAACTCATACAGGAAAGAGCTGGACTGCCAGTCATGCTCTTACAGAGCGGGCCTCTCGGTGGTGACCAGCAGATTGGAGCCCTGGTGGCCAACGGA
>JACAEN010000015.1 GCA_013388845.1 Chloroflexota bacterium
GGCTTACCTCTTTTCCTCAAGTTGTCTAGATACCTGTCAAATAATGGAATTCGATACAAGACTTTGTCGTAAAAAAGGCGCAAAGCAAAAAAGACGGGGAAAAATATCAGGGCGTTAGCAACCACCGCTATACAGAAGATAAACAAGGGGTCTAGCTCATATTTTAATATGCCCAACGGTATGCCACCTCTTAATTCACTGATCGGCGAAACAGTGGCTAGCAGAACCCAAGCTACTTTTTCTATCATTGTATGCTTCCAAAACAGCGCTGCCTACAATATAGGAGCATAGTTTAACATAGGTTATTGCGCCGTGTGCTCATTGCCAACTACCTGATTCCATGCTATCCTCTATTTAACTCAGCTTAAGAAAGGAAATGCACACAGGGAGACTATTTGGCACCAGTGGCATCCGGGGCGTGGTCAACAAAGATTTATCGCCTGATTTTTGTCGCCGGGTTGCTTTGGCTATAGGAACTACCTTGCCCCCAGCCTCCACAGTTTGCATCGCTACCGACACCAGAATAAGCAGGGACGTGATTAAGGGCGCGATTGCTCAAGGCTTGCTTTCCTGCAGCATAAATGTGGTTGACCTAGGTATTCTGCCTACTCCGGCACTAGCATTGCTCACTCGCGAATTAGGCTTTGCTGCGGGAATCATGGTCACAGCCTCCCACAATCCTCCGGAGTTCAATGGCATCAAGCTTTTCACTGGAAACTCGATGGGATACAGCCAGGCTCAAGAAGCGGAGATAGAGAAACTCTATTTCGAGCAGAAATTCCGCCAGGGGAAGAGAGGAACTTTGGAGCAAGTCCAGAATATGAAACAAACATACCTGGCCTTTATCAAAGACAAGCTTCCGCAGCCAGAATTTAATCGCCACCTGAAAATAGTCGTTGACCCCGGCAATGGCGCTGCCGCCAAGTTTGCCAGCGACATCTTTGTTCAGATAGGCATTAACGTAATGTCAATAAATGACGAGCCAGATGGCTCTTTCCCAGGAAGAAGTCCTGAGCCCAAAGAGGATACCCTTCAAGGCACAGTCGATTTCTTGAGGCGAAAGGGTGCTGACTTAGCCGTTTGCTTTGATGGCGATGCTGACCGCGTTGTCTTCTGTGATAAAGAGGGTTTCCTCGGTTTCAACGAGTCCATCGCTTTCATCTCCAGATTGGCTATCAAGCGAACAGGAAAGAAAAAGATTGCTAGCACAGTAGAAACTGGAGCTCTTCTGGACCTGGCAGTGAAGGACCTCGGGGCAGAAGTGGTTAGAGGCAGAGTCGGTGATGTCGCTGTCGCTCATCTAACCCGGGAGCTCGATGCTGCCCTGGGAGTGGAGCAGGTCGGCGTCTACATCTTCCCCGAGGCGGGCTATTACCCCGACAGCATTTTTGCCTCTCTTTTCTTGTTGGGTCAGCTAAACGATGCTCGCGAGGTCCGGCAATTCTTTCGAGGTATTCCCAAACTATTCTTTGAAAAAGCGAAGATCCCCTGCCCCGATGAACTCAAAGAGTTGGCCATGGCTCATGTCAGGGAAAACGCTCACCTTTTTGCTTCCGATGACATCCCGATGAGAATCGTGACCATTGACGGCTTGAGGCTGGAATTTTCTGACTCCTGGATGCTCATCAGAGCCAGTGGCACCGAGCCTGTCATCCGAGTCATCGCCGAATCAACGTCGCAGACGCGGACCGATGAGCTCGTAAACAAAGGCAAAAAAATTGTTCAAGATCTCGTGGAGGGCAACAGATGAAGACTGTATTTCTCTGCGGTGGCCGTGGCAAGAGGATGTTTCCCATTGCTGAAGACAAGTTCCTCCTTGATTTTCTTGGAAAACCGTTGCTCCAACACCAAATAGAAATAGCCTGCCAGGCAGGTTTGAGTCATTTTGTCATCATTGGGAACCCAGACAATATAGAAAAGATAAAGCAAGTAACCAAAAAAATTGCCGAGATAAAAGTCGACTTTGCTGTACAGAAAGAGTCCTTAGGCATCGCTGATGCCCTGAAAAGTGCTGAGCCTTTCCTGCGCGAGCAAATTTTGGTGATAAATCCCAACGACGTCTTTTCAAGCTCAGCATACAGCAAAATTATCGCCGAATCTAAAAAAACCACTGCCTCCTACATCCTGGGTTATGAAGTCCAGAAATACTTCCCGGGAGGCTATCTCCAGGTAAATTCTAAAAATGAGCTACTACATATCGTGGAAAAGCCCAATCCCGGTGAGGAACCCAGCAACTTAGTAAATATCCTGATTCATTGCCATAATAACCCGCAAGAGCTTCTACGCCATATTGAAGCCGTGCAGACTACCAGGGATGATGTCTACGAATGCGCCCTGGACAATATGGTAAAAGCAGGACACAGAATCAAAGTGGTTCTCTACAACGATTTCTGGGCCCCCATAAAGTATCCCTGGCATATCTTCAGAGTAATGGAGTATTTTCTGGACAACGCTCAACCTTACATTGCCTCTTCAGCTCGCATTTCTGAGAAAGCAACTGTCGAAGGAAAAGTTATCCTGAGCGATAATGCCAGGGTATTGGAAAACGCTGTCATTCGAGGTCCTGTGTATATTGGGGCAAACTCCGTCATTGGCAACAATGCTTTGGTGCGAGGCTATAGCCACATTGGTGCTAACTCCGTTATTGGCTATTCCACGGAGGTAAAGCACTCTTATATTGGCGATAACTGCTGGTTCCACTCCAATTATGTTGGGGACTCCATAGTGGATGACGATTGCTCATTGGGTGCTGGCACTGTGCTGGCTAATTTCCGACTCGACGAAGGGAATATCCAGATAAAAGTCGGGAATAATCTGGTAGATAGTGGCTACGACAAACTGGGGGCAATTGTGGGGCGAGGTTGCCGCATCGGAGTGAATGCCAGCCTCATGCCCGGGGTTCGAGTAGGCCCTGATTCTTTCGTGGGGCCTCAAGTATGTTTGCGTGACGACCTGGAGGCGAACAAGATGGCTTTGTTTGCGCCTCAATATCACGTAGACGATAACAAGACAAGACTCGACAAAGGCAAAAGAAGAAAGCTGCTAAGAAAGTTAGAGGAGCAAACGTGAAAAAAGTTGAATATAACCCCAATTGCGATATAATTAATAGGAAGGGTTAACAATGTGCGGTATTATTGGCTATTGCGGCAAAAAGCCGGCAGTTCCGGTTGTCCTCAAGGCCTTAAAATGTTTGGAATATCGTGGTTACGATTCGGCGGGCGTAGCTTCTTTACACGATGGCAAGCTACTGATAAGGAAAGACGCCGGCAAGCTTGACGAAGTCATCCAGAAACAGAATCTGGCAAGTCTTCCCGGCAATATAGCCATCGGGCATACTCGCTGGGCAACCCATGGTGCTGTTACCCAATCCAATGCCCACCCTCATTCCGATTGCGGCAGCAAAGTAGCTGTAGTTCATAACGGCATCATTGAGAACAACCAGCAACTCCGCCAAGAACTCACCAGAATAGGACACAAGTTTACTTCAGAAACCGATACTGAAGTCATTCCCCACCTCCTCGAAGATGAACTCAAAAACGGATGCTCGCTAGAACAGGCTGTCCTAAATATAGCTCCAAGGCTTGAGGGCTCCTACGCCTTTGTAGTGATGTCGCTGGATGAGCCAGACAAAGTCGTGGGCACGAGGAGAAACAACCCTCTCATTGTAGGCATCAATACCCATGACTACTATATTAGTAGCGATGCCCTGGCTTTCTCTCAATATACCAATCAGGTGATGAATTTGGAGGACAATGAGGTGGTGGTGCTGACACAAAAAGGAGTCGAATTCTTCGATGCTCAAGGAAACAAACTGGTTAAGCAAGCCAGGAAACTCGACCAAAGCTGGGCTGAGAGTCATAAAGAAGGTTACCAGCATTTCATGCTCAAGGATATAATGGAGCAAGCTCAGGTGCTTAGCCAAACAGCCTGTCAGGATGGAAAGAAATTCACTAAGATTGCTCTGGATATTCTGAGAGCAAATCAGGTGATTATAACTGCCTGCGGCACCTCCCGCTATGCTGCCCTGGTCGGCAGGTACCTCTTTTCCAGAGTAGGCAAGAAATTCTGTGATGTGGTGATGGCCTCGGAGTTCGGTTATTTTGCTGACTCCGTGGACAAAAACACTGTGGTCATCGCTGTCTCTCAGAGTGGCGAGACCGCTGATGTAGTTGAGGGAGTAAAGGCAGCTAGAAAGGCTGGGGCACAAATTATCTCCATAGTCAACCGACCTAATTCCATACTGTCTGACCTGAGCCATCAGGTCATCTACCTGAATTGTGGCGCTGAGATAGCCGTAGCCGCTACCAAATCCTTCCTGTCTCAACTAGCTATATTCTACCTACTGTCCTTCTCCATGATTAACTCCTTCGAGGAAGCGGCAGCTAAACTTGCCAGCCTGAGCAGCGAGATAACTAAGGTTCTAGACTGGAACAAAAATGAGCTTATCAAGCTCGGCCAGAAGCTGAAAGATAAGAACGATTTCTACTACATAGCCAGAGGAATTAACTTTGCCATCGCCTCCGAAGGCGCCTTGAAACTCAAGGAGATTTCTTACATTCATGCTGAAGGTATGCCTGCCGGCGAACTCAAGCATGGCACCTTAGCCCTCATTGAGCCTGGCACACCAGTGGTGGTGATTTGCCCTGCCGACTATACATTTTCTGAAACGTTGAGCAATGCCATCGAGGCTAAGTCGCGTGGCGCTTATATTATCGGTGTCTCCGACAGGCAAAGCGAGATTTATGACTCCTGGATCAAAATTCCCAAAGTTGATGAGCTATTGTATCCTATCGTCGCCGTAGTTCCTCTTCAACTCCTGGCTTACTACCTCGCTGTCAATCGAGGATGCGACCC
>JACAEN010000016.1 GCA_013388845.1 Chloroflexota bacterium
TCAGTGAGCTTTTCATAATCAATATGGGGAACATCCACAAAGATATCAATGCGGTCCAGTAATGGTCCGCTTATCCTCTTGTGATAGCGAGAAATTTCTCCTGACGAGCATTTACATTCTTTAAACGGGTCACCATAATATCCACACGGGCAGGGGTTCATAGCAGCAACTAGCATAAAGCTAGCCGGAAAAGTGACACTGCCATGGGCACGGCTTACGGTAACCGTTCTATCCTCCATTGGCTGTCGCAGCGATTCCAGAGCGACATGCCCAAACTCAGGGAATTCATCCAAGAAAAGCACCCCATGGTGCCCCAAGCTTATCTCCCCGGGCCGCGGCCATTGCCCTCCTCCTACTAGACCAGCATGAGAAATAGTATAGTGAGGGGCGCGAAAAGGACGCTCCATGACAATAGGAGTATCTTGCAGCAGCAATCCACAGACGCTGTAAATCTTGGTTACCTCTATAGCTTCCTCCATAGTCAACGGGGGAAGTATGGAGGGCAAGGAGCGCGCTAGCATAGTCTTGCCGCTTCCCGGCGGGCCACACATGAGGATATTGTGTCTGCCTGCCGCCGCTATCTCCAGAGCTCTCTTGGCATGCTCCTGACCCTTAATATAAGTGAGGTCAAAGGTGTAACTAGGGCGAAATTCCTCCTCCCAGTTTATCTCGCTATGATACTCCGAAATACCTACTTCGCCTTGAAGATGACTAACCAGTTGCGCTAAGGATTCTGCCGGGAATATATGTATATTGTCTACAAGCGAAGCCTCTTTAGCATCATCCTGGGGCAGGAATACGGTGGATAAGCCTTTATCTTTGGCTAAAGCCACCATAGGCAATACCCCATGGGTATGGCGTAACTTGCCATCCAAAGAGAGTTCCCCTAGAAAGATACTGCGAGAGAGGTCGGCGTTTAGCTGTCCTGAGCTCATCAGTATGCCTATAGCTATGGCTAAGTCGTAAGCGGGACCTTCCTTTTTCAAATCGGCTGGAGCCAGGTTAACGGTAATACGCCTATTAGGGAACTTGTAATAGGAATTTCTTATGGCTGACCTTACCCGTTCTCTAGACTCCTGGACTGCCTTGTCGGGCAGTCCCACGATGATAAAAGAAGGTAGCCCCGGTGATATATCCACCTCTACTTCTACTACAGCCCCTTCCAGACCCACCACAGCCGCACTGTTTATTTTAGCTGGCATCTTGATAAAATCTTTTGCCTAAGTAAGACTCAGGCTCCCTCCTTCAGAAAGTCCTCAATTTTTCTGATTAGTTCTTCATTTTCTTCCTCAGATAGCATAAGGTTGCTTTCCAGCCTATTTATATAATCGTCGATTTGAGGAAAGCGAGACCTCGCTAGAGCTAATTTTTCATTCTGTTCTCGGATTTCCTGATCCAAATCACTAAAATCAATCTCTAGAACTAATCTTTCATTCAAAAAGCTCAGGATTTTCTTGTGAGCCTGGGCATCTTCCATGGCTGCTAAGTAGAAAGGTATTGGCACCCACAGGCTCACCCCGGGGATATTCCTTTCTCTAGCTATCCACAACAGAAAAGAATTCAAGGTTGGCCTTTCACCAGGCGGAGTTTGATAATCCATATCTCTGGCTAAATCGTATTGGCTCAAGACTTCTTTCATTTCTGCTGAGTTGACTACAGTAAGCAACTCCCGGGGGGTAGTATGAGCACTAAAGCTAACCATAGCCCCAATGATATAGAGCTCCTTTACTCGACAATGATTCTCAGCCACATCCAAAACTGAGTTTAGAAATTTATACCATTCAGCCCCGGGAGTGTCACTCTGGAAAACTACAAGCTCATGTTCTGGGCAGGCATAGAATTTGCTTTCAGGAAATTGGGCCAGATCACCCTTTATGGCAACCCCACCCAAGGGGAAAAACTCCTCGGGTTCAATCTCGGCAAATTCTTCCCCCTTCAGCTTGTTATTCAAGTAGTCAGTGACTTTCCGTCCCAAATTTCCCCCATCTTCTTTCCAACCCAGCACTAAAGAAGGGCGGGGAAGTTCTACTTCTTTATAAATCTTGATAGGCTTTCCTAGGCTCAACCTCCCCCACCTCCCTTCTTGAAGAACTTTTCCACATCTTCCATTATTCTTTTCTTTTCCTCTTCAGTAATCGGCCCAGGCTCAGCCGGTTGGGCATAAGTCACATGCTTTAATCTATCCAGCTGTCCCCTGATCTCCAAGGGGATTTGCTGGTAAAATTCTTCAATTCTTTGTTGTACCTTCTGGTCTAATTCATCTAGTTTGTCCAGACTAACCTCTATTCTTAGACTCCTGGTGAGAACCTCCAGCACGGACTTCGAAGCTTTGGGGTAGGACAGGGGCAATCCCTGAAGATATACCGGTATCTCACCCATCAGACAAATAGCCTCAAAACCTCTCTTCTTGGCAACTCCCAATAAGAGCCCGTTTAATCCTGTGATATTTCCATGTCCTCCCCTTCCTTCGACGTTGGACATGAGCACTGTGTTCTCATATCCTCTTATCTCAGGGATTAGACTTTCGCTATTGGGCACGGCCCAGACTCTGGGCTTTGTAGTATGATGGGTTAAAGCCACAGCCGCCCCTGAAGTATAGACCCTACGACACCTAAATTTCTCGGCGACATCCAGAACCAAGTTAGCCATCTGATAGGCCTTTCTCCCCTCAGCATACATCCTCCCCCCCTCAGTGGGTTGTTCTTCCCCAATAAAAAATACTAAATCTTTTCCCCCCATTTTCTTGAAAAAAAATTTGCTGTTGGGAAACTCCAGGTATTCCAGAACTCCCTTTCTGATGAAGACGCGCCTAGGATAAAAGAAATCCCAAGGCTCAATTTCTCCAAACTCCTCCGCCTCTAATATCCCTCTTAAAGTATCAACAGCAATTATCCCGATATTCCCTATTCCAGGCCAACTGGCTACCAAAATCGGGTTCTCAAGCTCCGGCTCCTGATAAAGCTTGATTCCCATCGCACTCCCCAAATCCAATTCCATATTATATACTATCTTCTCGCCTGAATGGTGAAAACCCGTCGCCTATCTATGGGAGACAATCAATGAAAGATTGGGACAAAGACCTTCCGCCAATTGCTAGAGAAAGATTAGCCAGGATCGGCGAGTTCAGCCAAGAAGAAAAAGAGAAGATGATAGATTCTGAGAAGGTGAACTCTCTACTCTCAGAATTTTACCAAGGGCAGATTGACCCTGAAAGCCTGTGGAAGAGGTTAAAGGAAGAAGGCAAGCCATCCCTTCTGAGAGAAGCTCAGATAAGACTGTTAGATTCCCTCAATTTTGGGAGTACTCCAGCCGAGCTGCAAAAGAAGAGGGACGGAATCTTAGCCATAGAGACCCTCAAGGAAGAACAGAACACTTCTGTAATCGAGCAAAACTTAAGCCTTCTGGAAAAATTACAAAAGAGGTACAAAGCAGAAATAGAGCAAGCCTACAATGGCATAAGGGCTGAAGTAGAAAGAAATCCCCGACTAAGGTTGAAACAAGTTCAGCAAGGACAAAACACCATGATTGTCCAACTCACTGTTGATGAGGCGATAAAACAATTTCCTCAATGGCAAGATTTTCTCTCTAACCAGGAAAAAAGATACCGCCAGGAGTTTGCCAAAGTAATAGAGAAATTAAAAAGAGAATTGAAATAGGTGTGAATCCGGCTTAGAAAACGCTCTCTCCTTGGTTTGACCGCCGATTTAACACGCTCTACCTCGACAATATCAACCGTCGGTAGCTGCTATCTCTTCTCTTTTTGGGTTTTACCACCGCATGGACAGACCAGCTACTATAGTTGCCATAACGTCAACCTACAAAATAGGCAAGTATTGCTTCAGCTCGTAATCAGTTACCTGACAGCGATAGCGGTCCCACTCCACTTTTCTGTTTTGAATAAACGTGCTGAACACATGCTCACCTAGAGCCCCTCTAACCAGCTCGCTGTTTTCGGTGAGCCTTATGGCTTCATACAAGCTCCCAGGAAGCATACCTATGCCTCCTTCTTGCCGCTCCCGTTCGGTCATTTCGAAGACATTTCTCTCCACGGGTGGCGGCGGCTCCAGCTTTTCTTCAATGCCCTTCAACCCAGCAACCAGTAGAACACTGAAAGCCAGATACGGGTTACATGCCGGGTCAGGCGCACGGTATTCAATTCTGGTAGACTTTTCTTTCCCCGGTTGGTACTCTGGGATCCTGATTAAATCAGCTCGGTTTCTTCTCGCCCATGTGATGTATACCGGTGCTTCGTAGCCCGGAAGGAGCCGCTTATAAGAATTGACCCATTGATTGGTAACAGAGGTGATCTCGGGGGCATATTTTAGTAGTCCAGCGGCAAAACTCTTGGCTATTTTTGATAAATGAACCCGGTCCTTTTCATCAAAGAAGGCATTTCTATCTCCCTTAAACAGTGACATGTGGACATGCATGCCACTGCCGTTTACCCCAAATACAGGCTTGGGCATGAAAGTAGCATAGACGCCATGTTTTTGGGCTACTTGCTTGACTACTAGGCGATAAGTCATCACATTATCAGCCATGGTCAAGGCGTCGGTGTAACATAAGTCTATTTCGTGTTGACTAGGAGCGACTTCATGATGGCTGTACTCCACACCGATGCCCATCTCCTCCAGGATGAGAATCGTCTCCCGCCTCAAATCAGTAGCTATATCAGGCGGCGTTAAATCGAAATAGCCGCCTTGGTCCAGAAATTCGGGTGATTCTGAATTCCTAAAGTAGAAGTATTCCAGCTCAGGACCAACATAAAAGGTATATCCCATATCAGCAGCCCTTTTTAAGTTTCTCTTCAACACATATCTGGGGTCGCCTTCAAAAGGCTGCCCACCGGGCCAGCAAATATCACAAAACATCCTGGCAGTTTTGTGCTCTTGTGATCGCCACGGGACAATTTGGAAAGTAGTGGGGTCGGGCAAAGCCACCATATCGCTCTCATCAATACGGGCGAAACCTTGAATAGACGAGCCATCAAAGCCACTTCCAATTTCCAAGGCTGTTTCCAATTCTTCAAAGGTTATAGAAAAGCTCTTAAGAAAACCCAAGATGTCAGTAAACCATAACTTTATGAATTTAATACCTTGCTCTTTAGCTAATTTGAGAACATGTTCTTTGGCTTCGGCTTGTTGTCTCTTAGTCATTAAATCCTCCTAATTTCTAGAATCTACTATCCCAATACTTAGGTCTCTAACAAACCCTGAGATCACTTCCCCGGTAGAAGCTCACTCGCCTCGTAGTGTTAAAATTCACACAATCCTCACTGCTGTTCCGTAAGCTACCATCTCGGCAGCTCCAGACATTATCATCGAGGTTGCAAACCTAGCGCCTATTATAGCATTAGCCCCCATCTTCTCAGCTTGCTCAATCATCCTCTGTAGTGCTTCCTCTCGGGCTTGTGCCAGCATTACGGTGTAATCTTTGATTTCGCCACCAACAATGTTGCGCAAGCCAGCCATAATGTCATGCCCTACATGCCGGGCCCGGATGGTGCTGCCTCTAACCAATCCCAGCGTTTCTATTATCCTCTTGCCCTCTATTTGCTCTGTAGTAACCACAATCATTTTTCTACCCCCTTGAATTTCTCTTTTTCCTCCTTGGACGCCCTATGCCTTTCCCAAACTAGTGATGCCAAGAGTATGATAAGCCCTACAGCTATGGCGGCGATAGCAATCTTAACTGGCAAGGGCAGCGTCAAGAAAGCTAGACGGAAGAACCAGTAAAGTCCCCAGCCTATTAAAATACCTAAGCCGACTGTTAGCAAAGTACCGCCGATTTTCCTCAAGCTACTCCTCTTTGAATCGATTAGTGATGGGCAATCGCCTATCCCGGCCAAAGTCTCGAGGGGTTATCTTTATACCAGGAGCAGCTTGGCGACGCTTATATTCGCTCCTATCTACCATGGCAGTCACCTTCGTAACCGTGTCATGGTCAAAACCCAAGGCTACGATCTGGTCAATTGCCAAGTCATCCTCTACATAAGCCTTCAGAATTGGGTCCAGTATATCATAGGGAGGCAGAGTATCAGTATCTTTTTGATTGGGTCTTAGCTCAGCCGATGGTGCTTTGATCAAGACAGAAGATGGTATTATCTCTTTGCTGGCCTGGCGATTCCTATACTGCGCTAACTTGTAAACCATCGTTTTGGGCACATCCTTGAGTGGGATAAATCCCCCAGCCATGTCTCCGTAAAGAGTGGTATAGCCAGTGGCTGTCTCGCTTTTATTGCTGCAAGCCAGCACCAGCCAACCGAACTTGTTGGACAAGGCGAAGAGAATATTGCCCCTGATTCTGGCCTGAATGTTCTCCTCGGCAATATCGGGTCGGGTGCCTTTGAAAGGCTCTGCCAGCGTTTCTAAATAAGAGCTAAATGCTTTCTCAATAGATATTACCTTGAATTGTATCCCTAGATTTCTGGCTAAAGCCTCGGCGTCTGATATGCTGCCAGGCGAGGAATAGCGAGAGGGCATGGAAACACCTATAATGTTGTCAGCCCCCAAGGCATCTGTGGC
Organism: Chloroflexota bacterium; assembly: GCA_013388845.1. Taxonomy (GTDB): domain Bacteria; phylum Chloroflexota; class Dehalococcoidia; order GIF9; family AB-539-J10; genus RBG-13-51-36. The sequence continues at coordinate 6,525 of JACAEN010000016.1, forward strand.
TATAGCAGCTACCAAGCTTGAGTCAACTCCACCAGATAGACCAATAACTACTTTCTCAAAGCCGTTTTTGTGCACATAGTCTCTGGTGCCAAGGACGAGAGCCTGATAAATTTCCGCGATTTCATCCAACCTTTCAACCTGTCTCGGCGGCAAGGGAGGTCTGGCAATCGCCCGGGGCTCCTTTGACACCTCTATCTTGGTAACTTTTTCTAGTTTCTCCTTTATCCATGGTGTTTCTTTTCTTCGCCGGGGGTCATGCAACTGGGAGCGAAACACAGACTCCATATCCAAATCAGCTATGACAAAATCTTCCTCAAACTGTTTCCCCCGGGCAACGACTTCGCCTTTTTCATTGATAATCAGGCTGTTGCCATCAAACACAAGCTCATCCTGCCCGCCCACCAAATTGTTATGGACAACAATAGCTACACTGTCCGATGCTCTAGTAGCTAGCATTCTCTCTCTCGAGAGCCCTTTCCCGGCATGATATGGAGAGGCGCTTATATTAATCAGCACTCTGGCTCCGGCATAGGCTTGGACAATCGCTGGCCCGGCTTCATACCACATGTCTTCACAGATAGTTACGCCTACACCTATGCCATAAATAACAAAAACAGGATACTCACTTCCCGCCTGGAAATATCTATTTTCATCAAACACGCCATAGTTGGGCAAATAAAATTTGTGGTAAACGCCCACCAATTTTTTGTCACAGAGTACCGCGGCAGCGTTATATATATCGCCATCGCTATCCACGAAGCCCACCACTACCGCCATATCTGAGCTATGCTCTATTATCTTGTTAAGGCATTCCCGGTTTTGCTTAATGAACTGCGGTTTGAGCAACAAATCCTCAGGGGGATAGCCGGTTATGGCTAGTTCAGGGAATATTAGCAAGTCGACGCCGAGCGACCTAGCTTCATTAATAAATCTGATTATCTTCTCTGTATTGCCGCCCAAATCTCCAACTGTAGAATTAATCTGAGCTATCCCAATCCTGATTTCGTACAATTCGCCTCCTCATAGCAACAATAGTATAGCAAACATCAATAAGCATTTTCCGTAGTCTTTAGAAGTCAACGCAGGATGGTCGCCTTCTTATTCAAATGCTCCCAGCCCATTCTACAGCGTTCATAAATATGCGGAAACCGTCACCGTAATCTTGGCGAGGCTCTCTGGTCCACCTGGGATGTTGCGTCCAACGGATGAAACGCTCCGGGTGTGGCATCAGGGCAAAAATGCGACCAGTAACATCGCAGATGCCAGCTATGTTGTTCACTGAACCATTCGGATTGTAAGGATAGCCAGCTCGAATGTCCCCTGTCTCATCAGCGTAGTAAAGTGCCACATTTGACTCTTCCAGCACCCCCGGTTCAATTACTACCTTGCCCTCTCCATGAGCCACTGGCAAATACATAACGTCTATTCCCCGCGTAAAAATGCAGGGGCTTGTTTTGTTGACGCGGAGATAGACCCAGCGACACTCAAACTTCCCCGAATCATTGACAGCTAAGGTTAGCGACTGCAGTTTCTTGTCTCGTGACCTAGGTAACAAGCCAGCTTTCACCAGAACCTGAAAACCATTACAGATGCCCAGAATAAGCTTGCCATCGTCAACAAACCTTTGAATTTCGTCTCCCAGCTTGAGTCTTAGTTCATTGGCCAAGATTTTGCCCGCCGAGATATCATCTCCGTAAGTAAAACCGCCGGGGATGACCATTATCTGATAGTGGGATAGAAGCCTACCCCGACGGATGAGCTCACCCACGTGGACCAAGTCCACCTGTGCCCCGGCTTGTTCGAAGGCAAAAGCGGTTTCTACATCGCAGTTTGTACCTGGCGCCCGCAGTATCAGTGCCTTCACCTTGATTTTCATGTCAAGTTCTACCAGCGAAGAGGTCTCTGCCAGGCCTCTTTGAGTTCAACAATGGGAACTGAGAGAATCATTTTGCCATTGAGGCCGTAGACTTCTAGCTTCTCTTTCCTTGTAACTTCCCCAATGGCAGCGAAATCGATGCCAGCCATCATACCCTCGAACTGGCGCCTATCCTCTGGGGCTACCTCTACCAGAAACCTGGTATTCGATTCAGAGAAGAGAACATAATCGTCCCGATTCACGGCTTCGCTCAGCGGTACTTTCCGCAAATTGATTACCATCCCTAGACCCCCGGCGAAGGCCGTCTCGGCGGCAGCTACCCCAATACCCCCCTCACTCAAGTCATGGCACGCCCTGACCAAGCCCTTCTCCATGGCGGCGTTGAGAGCATCCGTGAGCCTTTTCCCTTTCTTGGGGTCAACACGGGGCACCCTATTCCCGACATAACCATGAATGCTGTAGTATACTGAGCCGCCAAGCTCATTCCAAGTGGTACCTACAATGTAGATGAGGTCGCCTTCTTGCTTGCAATCCATTGTAACCACCCTGTCCACATTGTCCATGACTGCCACTGCCGAGATGAGCAACGTCGGTGGAATGCAGATGCTCTCTTTTTCGGTTTCGAATTCATTGTAGAGACTATCCTTACCAGAGATGAATGGAATTTCATAGCCCAGAGCAATGTCGTAACAAGCTTGTGCTGCTCTCACTAGACCACCCAGTCTATCTAGCTTGTCTGGGTTGCCCCAACAGAAATTATCCAGAAGCGCCACCTTGCGAAGACTGCCCCCAACAGCTATGACCTGGCGCAATGCTTCATCTATAGCAGAGGCTGCCATCCAGTAGGGGTCGATGTCCCCATATTTGGGATTTATGCCGTTGGCAACGACGATACCCATATTGGAATCGAGCAACGGTCTGACGATAGCAGCATCGCTGGGACCATCGTTGTTTACCCCCACAAGAGGCTTGACAACGCTACCGCCTTGCACCTCATGGTCGTACTGACGTATCACCCATTCTTTGCTGCAAACATTCCAGGAAGACAGGATACGCAAAAGCTGCTCGCCCAAGTCAGATGGCTGTGGAAAGTCCGGCTCTTCATGCTGTGGTTGTTCCCAGATAGCATCCTTCTCCAGTTGAGGCAGCCCTTTGTGCAGGAACTCCATATCGAGGTCGCCAACGAGATTGCCCTCGTAGAAAAGCTCAAGCCGTCGAGTATCAGTGAATTCGCCAATGACAGTAGCTTCTACGCCCTCGCTCTGGAAAAGAGAAATCAGTCGGTTGACTATGTCTGGTGGCACAGCCAGCACCATCCGTTCCTGAGACTCAGATATCCATATCTCTGTATAGGAGAGCCCAGAGTACTTCAGAGGGACCCGCTCTAAGTAAACGCGCACTCCCGTTTCTGCAGCCATTTCGCCCACCGCTGACGAAAGTCCACCTCCCCCACAATCGGTAATACGACGGTATAGTCCCCGGTCTCGCGCCTTCAGAAGAACATCCATCAGCTTCTTCTCCGTAATAGGGTCGCCAATCTGAACAGAGCTAGAAGATATGGCCTCTGACTCTTTGGTGAGTTCTCCAGAAGCGAAAGTAACCCCGTGGATGCCATCCCGCCCAGTCCTCCCCCCTACCAGAACCACCAAATCCCCAGGCTCTTGCTCGCCTCTCTGGCTCATGCTCACAGGCAACACCCCTAACGTTCCACAGAAGACCAATGGGTTTCCTACGTATCGCTCATCAAAAAGGATAGCGCCATTTAGCGTGGGTATGCCCAGCCGATTTCCGTAGTCAGCCACGCCAGCCCGCACACCCTTGAAAATGCGGCGAGGGTGCAACACCCCACGAGGAAGTTTCTCATAGGGAAAATCAGGAGGGGCGAAACAAAACACATCGGTGTTCAGGATAGGCTTGGCCCCCAGTCCCGTCCCTAAGATGTCACGAATGACACCGCCTATGCCGGTCGCTGCACCACCATAGGGCTCTAGCGCCGAGGGATGATTGTGCGTTTCTACCTTAAAACAGATAGCATAGCGACCATCGAAATCTATTACGCCAGCATTATCTCGAAAAACTGAAAGACACCAAGGTTTTTTCAACTCCTCAGTGACCCGCATCACCGTGTTCTTAAGCAGGTTATCGATAATAAGCTGGCCTAGCTTTATTTTGCTCTTGAAAGTCTTATGGATGCAGTGTTCCGACCAAGTCTGTGCCAGGGTCTCAAGCTCCACATCGGTAGGATTGCGTCCCAGCTCTGAGAAGTAGTCCTTGATGCGTCTCATCTCGTTCAGATTCAACCAAAGTCTGTTCTTGCTCAGCTCCATCAGACCATCATCGTCCAGGCTAAGCAAATCCACAGTGGTTAAGACAAATTTATAGGTAGGGGAGGGGAGCACAACCATCTCCCGCTTCGTGACCACATGCTGGATCAGGCTATTAACCAGCAGCTTATCGCGAATAGATCGAAGATTCTCTTTCGAGAGATCGCCCCTTACGGAATATTTACGGGCGGTTTTCACTGACGTAACTGTATCGATGCCCAAGTCACGGATTGCCTTATTGACGCTCTCCTCCAGAGGAACCGTCACGCCAGGATTGTAAGCCACCTCAATAACATGGACATCCTCCCCTTCAATGCGAGATAAGGGGCCCTCGCCCCAAAAGAAATCCTCAACTGCAGGGTCAGCTAATAGTTGCCGACCAATCCTTTCCACCTGGGTTTCATCCAACCTTCCTTCCAGAAAATATACGTCGCTGACCCTGACTTCCTTTACAGTCGTGAGGCCAATATCACAGATGTCCGTCTTTAGCCTATCTCCCTCGGGATCGGGAAACTTAGGCTTTACTGAAACCTCGATTCGAAACATGAGATTTGCCTTTGTATAGTTTCCAGGTGCCGCCGCACTTCAGGACTGAACATGGCTACATGGAAGAATTTTGTCTTCAGGGCTGCGGGACTTTTTTTGGTTTACCATACTCAAAAAATAGTTGTGAAACCTTAGATCGTCAGTGAACTCTGGATGAAAAGCGCAGGCTAGCAATTGATTTTGCTTGACAGCGACAATCGTGCCGTCGGGAAGACGTGATAGGATTTCGACATCTGGATTAGCCGCTTTGATAATCGGGGCTCGAATGAAAATGGCATGGAATGGTTTCCCTCCCAAGAGCGGTATCTCCAAATCTGTCTCAAAGCTATCAATCTGGCTGCCGAAGGCGTTGCGGCTGACCTCTGTATCCATGAGACCCAGCGTCTCCATGTCATAATTAGAGATGCTCTTGGCAAGCAAAATCATCCCTGCGCAGGTTCCCCAAATAGGCAAACCGTGTCGAGCCATCTCCCTTATGGGCTTAATCAACCCAAAATCCCTCGTGAGCCGCAGCATGGTAGTGCTCTCCCCACCGGGGATAATAAGCCCATCCACTTTATCGAGCTCATGGGGCAAGCGAATTAGAGAAGCCTCCACGCCCAATTCCCGTAGAGTAGCAATATGCTCTATGAAAGTTCCCTGCAGAGCGAGAACCCCCACTCTCATATCTTGCAATTTCCTGAAACGATTCTCAGTCGCTGAATTCGCGATTCAAACGCAGGCTCAAGGGCCTACCCTTGTGCCGGAGCTCATGATACACTAAACAACAGAACTAAGCAAACTCGTGAATTGGAGCGCACTATGCTTGACAAGAATGACTTCGTTGTGATAGTGTGTACAACGGTTGCCTATTACCTATAACCTGGGAGACTTATTGTGGGTTTTGAAATACAGGACGTAGAAAGGAAGATAATCGCCATTCTCAGGATTCTGAGCCAATCCAGTGAGCCTGTTGGTGCTAGAGTTATTTCTCATTCGCTTAAGGAGCAGGGTATCGAGCTAAGCGAACGAGCTGTCAGGTATCATCTCAAGCTAATGGATGAACGCGGCTTTACACAGAGTGTGGGAAGGGATGGAAGGTTAATTACGCAGCTAGGTCGAGAAGAACTGGAAAGTGCTCTGGTCAGCGACAAGGTTGGTTTCGTGGCTTCCAAAATTGAGCTTTTGGCGTATCAGACAGACTTCGACGTCGATAAGTGTCAAGGAAAAGTCCCTGTCAACATCTCCTTCTTCTCCCAGAGGCAATTTAGAAAAGCGCTCGAAGTGATGAAGGAGGCTTTTCAGGCCAGGCTTTGTGTTAGTGAGCTTGTGGCTGTAGCCCGTGAAGGTGAAAAATTGGGCGAGATAACTGCGCCCGAGGGTAGGATAGGTTTGGCTACGGTTTGTAGCATCATAGTGAACGGCGCTTTGCTTAAAGCTGGCGTCCCCATGAATTCCAAGTTTGGTGGCATCCTTCAAATTAAGAACCATAAGCCGTTGCGGTTTGTGGAACTTATCCAGTATTCAGGCTCGTCGTTGGATCCTTCAGAGATATTCATCACCAGTAGAATGACCAGTGTTGGCAGAGCTGCCAAAGAAGGACAGGGAAGGATATTGGCCAACTTCAGGGAGATACCTGCGTTGTGTCAATCTACAGCAGAAAGGGTTATCGCTGACTTGAAACGGGCTGACCTGGATGGACTAATTACGATGGGCGAAATCGGCAAGCCGGTATGCGGCGTTCCTGTGGAGGTAAACAAAGTGGGGATAATACTTATTGGGGGGCTTAATCCTGTAGCCGCTGCTGCGGAGGCTGGCATAGAAGTGGAAAATCATGCCATGAATACCGTAATGGAATATCAAGAGCTGATTAAATTCTCGGAGGTTATGAAATGAACATAGTGCGAGTCATACCCTGCTTAGATGTGAAGGATGGTAGAGTAGTCAAGGGCGTAAAGTTCGTGAACTTGAGAGATGCTCGAGACCCTGTGGAGGCAGCGGAGGCTTATTGTCGAGAAGGAGCTGATGAGCTCGTTTTCCTTGACATCGCTGCTACCGTGGAGAACAGAGGAACGAGACTGGAGTGGGTCAAGAAGGTGGCGGAAAAGGTGACCGTCCCTTTTGCTGTCGGTGGCGGAGTTAGAAGCCTCGATGATATGAAAGCCTTATTCAACCTTGCGGTAGATAAGGTCTCAATAAATACCGCAGCTGTAAGAAATCCTGAGCTTATAAAAGAGGCATCTAGGAAATTTGGCAAGGAAAAGCTTGTTGTGGCCATCGATGGGCGGAAAAATCCTCCTGGAAGTGGCCTTCCACGACTAGAGGTTGTGGTCAAAGGTGGCAACGAGGCCACAGGGATAGACATTGTCAGCTGGGCAAAGAGAGTGGAGAAGCTGGGGGCTGGGGAGATTCTCTTGACCAGCAAAGATGCCGATGGCACAAAGGAGGGATATGACCTGGAAATGACCAGAGCGGTGGCTGAAGCTGTCAAGATTCCAGTTATTGCCTCTGGCGGAGCTGGAAAACTAGAGCATCTTTATGAAGCTGTGACCATTGGCAAAGCCTCGGCAGTTTTAGCTGCTTCTATCTTTCACTTCGGCGAAATATCCATACCTGAAGCAAAACGATATCTAAAAGAAAAGGGAATACCGCTAAAAATATGAAGGAGGTGATAGATGACTTTAAGCAAGCCAAACTCTAGTGCGGCCACGGTAACCACGACCAGAGTAGCGCCAGCACCCATTTCAGGACTGTGCGTCACTTGCGTTGATGGTTGTCCTGGCTATTGTGAAGTAGGACGGTCAGCGCTCAGGGGAAGGGAAATTATCTACCCGCAGCCCTTTGGCAAAGTTATTGCCGGGTCAGAAAAGGACTATCCTGTAGATTTCTCTCATTTTAATATCCAAGGGACTTGTGTGGGGGCGGTGGGCATTGAAGCCGATTCGGATAAAGCTGTCTTCCCCGCCGTTGACCTATCTACTGAAATTGGTGCTCAGAGGCAGAAGATCAAGATGAAAGTTCCCTTCTTCACTGGTGCGCTGGGGTCGACCGAAATAGCCAGGGTGAATTGGGAGGGCACAGCTATCGCCGTAGCTATATGTGGCGCGGTCCTCGTCTGTGGGGAAAATGTTTGTGGCATGGACCCCGATGCCGAGTTCAAAAACGGGAAGATTATAAAGTCTCCAGAACTAGCAAAAAGGGTAAAAGTATATCAAGACTGGTATCAAGGTTATGGAGCGCTATTGGTTCAGGCAAATGTTGAGGATACCCGCCTTGGTGTCCCCGAGTATGCTGTAGAAAAGCTTGGAATCGAGGGTATGGAAATAAAGTGGGGGCAAGGGGCAAAAGATATCGGGGGCGAGGTTAAATTGCCCACCTTGGAACGGGCACTCCAGCTCAAGCGACGAGGATACATAGTAATCCCTGACCCTGAGAATCCATTTGTTCAAGAGGCTCATAAGTTAGGCGGAATAGCTGAGTTTGAGCGACATTCTCGGCTGGGAATGGTAGATGAGGAATCATTTCTGAAAGAAGTGGAAAGATTAAGGAAGGTAGGTGCCAAGTATGTCACCCTTAAGACCGGTGCCTATAGGCCAGCGGACCTCGCTCGGGCCGTGAAATTCGCTTCAGAGGCCAGAATAGACCTTCTCACTGTTGATGGTGCTGGCGGTGGTACTGGGATGAGTCCTTGGCGAATGATGAATGAATGGGGCATACCGACAGTGTACATCGAAAGCCTTCTTTACAAGTTTCTTAAGAGGCTCGATGAAAAGGGCGAGTTCATTCCGAGCTGTGCTATTGCTGGTGGTATTGCTCTAGAAGATCAGATATTCAAGGCTATAGCCTTGGGAGCCCCTTATGTAAAAGCAGTTTGTATGGGGCGGTCTACCCTTACAGCAGCCATGGTAGGGAAGACGCATGGGCAGCTTATGGAAGAGACTTATGGCCGAGGTAGTGAAGGGTATGAGAATGCCCTGATGCGCACCTTTACTGCTGCAGGACAGCTTAAAGAGAAATATGGGAAAGATTTTGCCAGGATACCGCCAGCCGCAATAGGCGTCTATACCTACTATGACCGGTTAGCTACTGGCCTAAGGCAACTCATGGCTGGGGAACGCAAATTTGCCCTTAATCTCATAGAAAGAAATGACATAATGGCACTCACCAGAGAAGCAGCCTCTGTTTCTGGAATTCCCTATGTGATGGAAGCTGATATGGAAGAGGCGGAGAAAATATTAGGTTAAAGGAGGAGAAATGGCTAATTTGATATGTCCACAATATTGCCCTTCACCGTTTTGTAAGACTGCTTGTCCCGGAGGTGCTATCACCATCGCTGAGAAGGGAAAAAATGTTTATGCTGACCCCGATAAGTGCAACCGATGCGGAATTTGCCGTGTAATGTGCATAACCTGGAGCCAGGATAGGGTTCTCGAAAGGCGAAGGCCCTGGGTCGCCTCAGATTGGATTAGCCTAGAGTGAGAGAATGGAAAAAAGGGAAGAGAGGCTATTAAGGGAGATTTTGTCGTTTTATAAAGGTCAGCAAGGTGAATTAATCCCGATTTTACTCCAGGTTCAAGCGAATTTTGGCTACTTGTCCGAAAAAGCGAGGAAACTGATCGCACGTTTTCTCAGCATAACCGAAGGCCAAGTCTATTCAATAGCCTCTTTTTATTCTCAGTTCAGACTTGTACCTCTAGGCAAGAAGCGGGTTACCATATGCCGAGGAACTGCCTGTCACATTCGTGGTGCTCCCCGCATTCTTGAGGCGACAGAGAAGGTGCTCGGCTTAAAGGAAGGGGAAACCTCGTCCGATCTGGAGTACACCTTGGAAACCGTTGCCTGCTTCGGTTGTTGCGCACTGGCGCCTTGTATAAGAATCAATAAGAATGTCCACGGTGAAATGACCCCCGAAAAGGTGAAAGAGCTTTTTCCCCACCTTAAATGAAGGACAGCGAAATGGTCAATAGGCAACGCATGATTCTCGTATGCCAAGGAACAGGCTGTATATCAGGCGGAGCCGAACAACTTTTGTCTTCGCTAAAAAGAGAAGTAGCCAAACTGAATTTAGGGGAGAGCATTGAAGTTAAACGCACCGGTTGTCATGGCTTCTGCCAGCGAGGTCCTCTTGTAGTTACTGAGCCGGAAGGCTTTTTCTACTCGAAGGTGAAGCCTGATGATATAACTGAGATCGCCCGGTCACAATTGCCAGGAGGAAAGCCTGTAGAGCGCCTTTTCTACCGTGATCCTATTACCGATATGCCTATACCCTACTATCGTGACATTCCCTTCTACAGTAGACAACAACGCACTGTATTACGCAATTGCGGCAATATTGACCCTGAGGACATCGAGGATTGCCTGGCTGTGGATGGTTACCAAGGGTTACGCAAGGCTCTTCACGAGATGACTCCTGAGCAAATTATTAGGGAGGTAAAGCAGTCTGGACTCCGAGGATTGGGTGGAGCTGGCTTTCCTGCTGGGCGGAAGTGGGAAGCTTGCCGGAGAGCGCCCGGCGATGAGAAGTATGTAATCTGCAATGCCGACGAAGGCGATCCGGGGGCATTCCAGGACCGGTCAATTATGGAAGGAGACCCCCATTCTGTTTTGGAAGGAATGATTACCGCTGGCTATGCTATTGGAGCTAAGCAAGGATTTATCTATGTGCGAGCGGAGTATCCGTTAGCGGTGAAACGTTTGCGAGTGGCTATCAGTCAAGCCAGGAATAAGGGGTTCCTTGGCAGGAATATCCTGGGAAGTGGATTCGACTTTGATATAGAGATTTTCCAAGGGGCGGGAGCTTTTGTCTGCGGCGAATCCACTGCCCTAGTTCTCTCCATCGAAGGCAAAAGAGGAATGCCTAAGCCTCTACCTCGCCCCCGCACTGCCGAAGTGGGGTTGTGGGGTAAACCAACCCTGCTTAACAATGTAAAAACCTTCTGTAATATCCCGCTGATTATCATTCACGGCTCAGAGTGGTTTGCTGCTAAAGGTACTGAGCGCAGCAAAGGTACAGCCGTTTTTTCACTCACGGGTAAGGTGGTAAATAATGGCCTGATAGAAGTGCCTATGGGGATTACGCTTCGAGAAATCATCTACGATATTGGAGGAGGAATTCCTGGAGGTAAGGCCTTTAAAGCAGTTCAAACTGGCGGGCCATCAGGCGGTTGCGTCCCTGCCAGTCTGCTTGATATGCCAGTCGATTTCGACTCATTGACTGCTGCTGGCTCAATGATGGGCTCTGGGGGCATGGTAGTGATGGATGAAGACACGTGTATGGTTGATATCGCACGCTACTTTCTCAACTTCACCAGGAGGGAATCTTGTGGTCAGTGCGTTCCTTGCCGAGTGGGAACAAAACAGATGTTTGATATTTTAGACGACATTACCCAAGGGCAGGGTAGACTGGAAGATATCGACCTGCTATTGGAGTTGGGCGAAGCAGTAGCTCGTAGCTCACTCTGTGCCCTGGGGCAGACTGCCCCTAATCCGGTGCTCACTACTATACGCTACTTTCGCCACGAGTATGAAGCCCATATCCACGAGAAAAAATGCCCTGCCGGCATATGTCAGGCGCTTAGCTCTCCCCAGGGACTCAACTAATGGAAAAAATTGCCCTCACTATTGATGGCTTGAATATCGTAGCTGATAAGGGGATGACTGTTTTAGAAACGGCGCTCCGGAACGGGATCTACATCCCCCATCTTTGCTATCACCCCGACTTGAAACCCTCCGGGGTCTGTCGGCTATGTCTGGTCGAGGTTGGTGACGAGCAACTTGTGACCTCCTGCCGAATGAAGGTGGAGCAGGGAATGGTGATTAAAACAAAAAGCCCGGAGGTTGACAAAGTGCGTCGTGCTATTGTTGAACTGCTTATTGCCGATCATCATACAGATTGCCGCAATTGCCCCAGTAGCGGGCAATGCGAGTTGCAAAGGATAATGGCTTCCCTTCACATCAGTGTAAAGCGAATGCGTCCGTTGAAATGGGCGAGGGAAGAGCTGCCTCGGGATACCTCTAATCCCTTCTTTGACTATGACCCTAATAAATGTGTACTTTGTGGAATTTGTGTGCAAACCTGCGAAGTTGTTCAGGGAACCTCTTCTCTTTACTTTGTTGGTCGAGGCTATGGGACAAAAGTTGCGTTCTTTGCAAATAAGTCCAGATGTGAGTCATGTAGGCAATGTGTAGCTAGATGTCCTGTGGGTGCCTTAATACCTAAAACCGTAAGATAGCCAAGGCGAAGTTTTTCTAAGCATGTGCCTGACCTCAAGCTAGGATAAAGCTTTCAGAAAAGATATTAGCCTTCATCAAAACGGGCTAAATCTGAGTCTGGCTGAAAATGCTCGCTGAGATCGATGTAGCAATCATTGGCGCTGGAGTGGTTGGCCTAGCTACAGCTGGTGAAATCACACAAGGGAAAAAGGAAATTTTCGTCTTCGAAAAGAACCGCACTTTTGGGCTGGAGACCAGTAGTAGAAATAGTGAAGTCATTCACGCCGGCATCTACTATCCTGAGGATTCCCTTAAGGCTAAGCTTTGCGTAGAAGGCAAAAGCCTGCTCTACAAGCTTTGCGACAAACATAATATCGCCTATAAAAAGCTAGGAAAGATTATCGTGGCCGTAAATGCAAATGAAATTACCCAACTTGAAAAGATTTACCAGCAGGGGAGGAAAAACGGGGTGGAAGATTTAATGCTTCTTTCTCAAACAGAACTTAAAAAACTTGAGCCAAATGTTGAAGCTAGAGCCGGGCTATTATCCCCATCCAGTGGGATTCTGGATTCTCACACTTTGCTGAAGTATCTTTATAACCAAGCCAGGGAAAAGGGAGCTCAGTTTGTCTTCAACACTGAGGTGATAGGAATAGAAAGGGCAGGGGCAAAGTACAAAGTGCAAATAAAGGACCGAGACGGGATTTCAGACGTTATTGCACATGTTGTCGTGAACTGTGCTGGCCTGAACTCTGATAAGATCGCTCAGCTAGCTGGAATAGATATTGGTAAAGTAGGTTATAAGCTCCATTATTGCAAAGGCGAATACTTCAGTCTGAGTTCAAAATATAGAAATATTGTAAGCAGGCTCATCTACCCCACCCCAGAACAAGCTGGGCATGGAATTCATGTGACCATGGGGCTTGATGGTAGGGTGCGACTTGGCCCCAACGCTCGCTATGTTCAGACCCTGGATTACGCGGTGGATGAAACCCAGAAAGAAGCTTTCTGCAATTCAGTCAAAAGATTCCTCCCCTGCGTTGAATTTGAAGATTTAGAGCCTGAATCTGCTGGCATAAGGCCTAAGCTTCAAGGACCGGGCGACAGCTTCCGAGATTTCGTCATTGCCCACGAAGAGAAAATCGGCTTTCCGGGCTTGATAAATTTGATCGGAATAGAGTCACCGGGGCTCACTGCCTCCCTGGCCATTGCCCGATACGTGGGCGGAATGGTGAAGGAGTTTTTAGCGTAACTTATTAAGTATTGGGGTGTCACTGTAAAGATAAAATACATCGTGCGGGGTAGTATTCTCAAGTTGAATGCCATCTATATTAATAACACGATTTATACGGTATAATACTGCCTAGCGGTGACCATGCAGTTCCTATCAGTATCCCACCGAATGCAATTACAGGATCGAGGTGTTTGGTGTTTGCCATACATGTGGAAAACCTAACCAAGGCATATAACAGCCAGCGTGTGCTTGATGGAGTTAACCTTGATGTGCCAGAGGGCGAGTTCTATGCCTTAATGGGGCCAAATGGTTCGGGCAAGACAACACTGGCTTCAATAATTGCTGCGGTGAAAACACAAGATAGCGGTATTGTTGAAGTCTATGGGAAGAAGCCAACACAGGCTAAAGGACTCATAGGGTACGTACCCCAGGAGAATTTCTCCTCGCCCAAGCTCTCGGGAAGAGAAAATCTAGTTTATTTCGCTACTCTCCTGGGATACTCCCGGAGCCAGGCAAATCAACTAGCGACTCAAATGTTAGAAAAGGTTGAACTGTGCGAAGAAGCTGATAAGAGAGTGGCCAAGTACTCTGGTGGGATGAGAAAAAGGTTAGAAGTTGCCACAGCGCTTTTCCCTGGTATAAAGGTTCTCATCTTGGATGAGCCGACGACAGGACTCGACCCCGGTGCTAGAAGATCTTTTTTCGGCATGATGCAAGAGGTTACGGACAGGAGGGCAACCATTATTTTGATTACTCACATCGGGAGCGATGCCGAGCTAGCTTCAAGAGTCGGTCTAATTGACAATGGTAGAATCATATCCGAAGGCACCCCTGATGAGCTCAAGAGGAAACATGTTGTCGAGGACGTGATAACCGTGGAGACGGCTGTGAAGAGCGATAGTGTGCTTTCAGTGTTAAAGGATCATAGCATCGATGGAAAGGTAGCGGAATCAGAGGCTGGCTACAAAATCTACTCGCGAAATGGGGACAAAGTACTGGCTGATGTTGTAAGAAGTCTTGACCAAGCGGGACACAAGGTTATGCGTATCGAAATGGCGCCGCCAACTTTGGAGGATGTCTTTTTCAGACTCACCGAGAAGCAATTACGCGAGGTAACCGGATAATTGAGGCAGATATCGGCAGCCTATAACAGGACAATCAAGGAATTGCTCAGAGAGAGGGCAGCACTGTTCTGGACCATAGCCTGGCCGATAATCTGGGTGATTATTGGCAGCTTCTCATTCACAGGTGGTGCCCCTCAAGAAGTGATTCCTTATATCAAGGGTTCTATTACCATTTCCATGATGGTTTTTGCTTTGATGATAGCCGGCATGTCCAATCTTCCCGTTAGTATTGCCGGAGATAGGGCAGATGGGTTACTTGCCAAGCTCATATCAATGCCCATTAAACCTTATAAGGATTTCATTGGCAGAATATCTGCTGTTATTAGCCTTTCTTTGCTGGCAGCGGCTCTAGTAATTGTAATCGGTGTAGCACTCGGTGCACGTTTCCCAGGAACCGGAGCCCATATATTACAAGCCATTGGCTTTATCTTTCTAGTGATCTGCGCCTCTGCCGGGGTAGGCCTGATAGCCGGCACACTGATCAAGAATCTTCACGGCGCAATTATGACAGGCGTCGGCATTGCCGTAGTAACATCTGCTATATCGGGCTTGTTTGCTCCGTACGAGTTTCTGCCGGTGCCGCTTCAGTCGTTTGCTCGCATCTATCCGGTTTCTTCGGCACAGGCATCGATTGTATACTTACTGGCTGGACCAGATATGGTGGCATACAATCCGTTAACCTTTGGTCAGGTAACTCTGACCATAGTTCTTTCTATCATGCTTCTCCTTGCCGGCACAGTGTTATACTCCAGACTCGGTTGGAAGCTCGAGTGAGTAATCAGCTTCTACAAAATGAGAGTACATAGTCTCGACCGTGCCACGAAATCCTGAAATGAGAACTATTGACAAACACAGACAGGGTCAGTAAAAATGTTACAATTTTGGGAAAAACTGACCTCCTACCACATGAGATACGGAAGCATTGAGACGGTAATCTCAACTCAAACAATTCTGGTTCTATTGAGCAGCAAGGCAAAGTGAAGAGGAGAGCAGACCCTTATGGCGCAAGAGACGTGGCAGAATTATCGAGAGAATAAACATCTCAAACCTCCTCCTTTGAAAGGTATACGCGTGCTTGAAATTTGCACTATCATACTTGGTCCGGCTGGCCCAGGATTCCTGGGAGCGCTGGGTGCCGAGGTTATTAAGTGCGAGTTGCCGCCCAGAGGAGACACAATGCGCCAGATGGTGCCCTTTGCCTACTTCTTCAGGGATCAGTCACTACCCATGATGCACAGTAATACTGACAAGTACTGGCTGGGCGTGGATTTACACAAACCGGAGGGACAGCAGATTTTCCGAGAACTGGCGGCTAAATCTGATATCGTGGAAGACAATTTCAGACCGGGCGTGCTGGAAAAATGGAACATAGGTTACCGGCAGCTTAAGGAGATTAATCCGCATATTATCTATATCTCAAAGACCGGCTTTGGACAATGGGGGCAATATGCTGAAGAGAACAGGCCCTCTAACGATGGTGGCGCCCAAGCATTTTCTGGCTATGCCTGGATGTCGAGTTTTCCCGGCCGACCGCCCCTGAAGAGTCGGTTGTATGTCTGTGACACCTTTGGTGCACTGATGGGTGAAGTGGCAGTGCTGGCAGCCCTTCATTATCGAGAAAGGACAGGCAAAGGACAGTTCATTGAATTGTCACAAACGGAGAATATCATGCGCGCAATGTCCTGGGTCTGGCCTTACCAGCAAATTACGGGCAAGGGCGCTATGCCGGCGGGGAACAGAGACGTGTCCATATGTCCTGCCGATACTTTCCGCTGCGCTGATGATACCTTTGTAGCTATTGCAGCAGCGGCTCCAGAGGAGTTTAAGGGACTGTGTACCGCCATGGGCAAGCCAGAGCTAGCTGAAGACCCCCGATTTAAAGACCACTTGGTCCGATTAAAGGAAGAAAATGCCACTGCTATTCTCAAGATTATTGCTGATTGGGTCAGAACCAAGAAACCTGAAGAGGTCGAGAAGTTGGCTGAGGAGTACGGATTTGCGGCATCCCGCGTGTATACCAACAAGGACGTCGTAGAGGATACACAATTCCGCGAGCGAGATTTTATAACCACTATTGACGATCCAGTGCTCGGTCCCTATGTTGAATATGAATTTCCAGTGATGATGTCCAAAAGCCCACCCAAAGTGAAGCGGGCTATGAGGCCGGTAGGCTTCGACAACGAGTACATAATGAAATATATCCTAGGTAAAAGTGAAGACGAGATTAAGGAGTTGTATCGGTGTGGCGCCCTGGGCAAATGGGCGGACGTACAGGGATGCCGACCTCCCCCCGAATGGGATGGCAAGGCCGGAGTGATTATGGCTAGGGAGTGAGCTTTGTTTTGTCAGCCGCAATTATAGAGACAGCCAGGTAATAAAGTAAGATGGAACAGCAACGTTGGTCAGACTGGGTAAGGGAAAGGGACGATCCTCGGATTGCGCACACCAAGCCCGAGGCTTTGGATGACATAACTGTGTTAGATCTAAGCTACAAGAGTTTCGCGGGCTGCCTTTGTTCTTCGCTTTTAGCCGAGTTTGGGGCTGAAGTCGTGAGAATAGAACCTCCCAAGGGCGATTTCCTACGAACCTGCACACCGTACGGAATCCTATACAAGGGTGAAGGACTCAACTATCTAACCGAGGGCAGAAACAAGTTCCATATAACCCTTGACCTTAGTAAACCCGAAGGGAGGGAGATATTCAAAGAATTGGTGACGCATGCCGATGTGCTCATAGAGACCTACAGGCCAGGCACTATGGACGAATGGGGTATTGGCTATGAACAACTGAAGCAAGTCAACCCTAGGTTGATATTTGCTTCCATAACAGGTTATGGACAGTTTGCAACTATGAGTCGGAGTCGGATGCCTGACTACGATAGCATAGCTCAAGCTAGGTCGGGAGCACAATCGGCTACGGGGGAAATGTTGCCTGAGGGAAAGAGCTATGATGAGTGTCCTTGGGCAGTTCCTACCAAGGCTGGGCCCTGGATAGCCTGGTCTACAGCGGGGACATTTATGGCAGCAGGCATTCTGGCTACCTTGCATTGGAGAGGAATAACGGGAGAGGGGCAAGCCTTGGATGTGGCTACGGCTGAGGCTTATGCCCGTTTCGATGATTACGCGACGCTCTGGTATCAGGGAGCTGGCGTTGTTGCCGAGCGCTTTGGCAGCCTGGACATCGCCGGCTGGCTGTATTGCTTCGCACCGACCAAGGATGGCGCTGTTTTCTTAGGCGGCTTAAGGTTGGAAATGTGGCAAGCTTTTGCTGACATGCTAGGAAAATGGGATGAGTGGGGTGCTGCCGAATGGAAAAGCATGGCGCCTTTTACGCAGAAAGAAGAGCAATTGAAATGGTCCTCTTTGGTCTTTGAGGAAACGCGTAAGTACACCAACGAAGAACTCGTAAAAATGGCCGTGGAATATGGCAAGAAGGGGCGCCTGGCGCCGATTACTCCGGTGGTAGCACCAGTGTGCTCTCCTGAAGAGGCTATGAAAGATGCCAACTGGTTGGATAGAGGCATCTTTATGCCGATTCAAGACCCTATCTACGGCGAGCTTATCGTAGCTCAGGCACAACACAAGATGACCGAAACTCCCATACGGACAAAGTGGGTATGCCGACCGGTAGGCTATGATAATCAGCATATCTATCTCAAGTATCTAGGGTGGGGACCCTCTAAGCTCAAGAAGCTGAAACGGAAAGGGATAATTTAGAAGTTGCTCTGCAAGCTGAATTCTTGGCTAAAAGCGATAGTTAAATCTTATCAGCATCTCCTCCCAGCATTATTTATCTTCAGCGGTTAACCCCCCTTGAACTCTGCCCTCTCATATCGGAAAAATCTCTGGTTTCCCTAAATTAGGTATTTTAAATTATAATTGGTGGAAATCGAAGGGAAATGAAAGCATCCTCATTAATTGAACAAGGAATCAAAAGAGAACAGCCTTGTAACCAACGTAGTGGAGAAGGCGAGAGCACCATGCCGCGCTATTTTATTTGGACCATTGGCTGCCAGATGAATAAGGCTGAATCCCAACGCATAGCTGGCTATCTGGATGCTGCTGGACATCAGGCAACAACTTCTTTTTCCCATGCCGATTTAGTGATTCTCAATACATGTGTGGTAAGGCAAAGCGCTGAAAATAAGGTCTCGGGCACCTTGGGTTTATTAAAAGGGCTGAGGAATAAGCACCCCAATCTCCGCATACTTGTTACTGGATGCCTAGTCAATGCCGACACCCAAGAATTGAGGAGGCGATTTCCCTACGTTGACCTTTGGTTTAAGCCTGGTGACTACTCTGAATTAATCTCTTGGAGTCAGAAGCGAGGCATTCCCATAAAGCAAGGGGTAAACCTGCCTAGGGCTTTTTCACCATGTGCTCTTATCCCCATCATCCAGGGCTGTGATAATTTTTGCTCATATTGCATTGTCCCTTACAGAAGGGGAAGAGAGGTGAGTCGCCCTCTAGGGGAAATAGTCTGTGAAGCGGAGGAGCTAGTCAGACGCGGCGCAAAAGAGGTGACTTTGCTGGGGCAGAATGTTGATTCCTATGGACACGATCTGCCTGGGCATCCTGACCTTGCTGATTTATTGAATGAATTAAGCAATATAGATGACCTTCTCAGGATTCGCTTTCTGACAAATCATCCCAAAGACATAACCTTGAAGCTGATTGAGACTATGGCTTCCCTAGACAAAGTCTGTGAACATCTAGAGCTACCTGTTCAAGCCGGTGATGACGATATATTGCGGGCTATGAGGCGAGGGTATACTGTGGAACGATATAGAGAGCTTGTGCACACCATTCGCCGCAAGATCCCTCAAATATCTCTGAGCACAGATATAATCGTGGGGTTTCCTGGAGAAACGGAAGAACAGTTTGAGCGCAGCTTCACTCTAGTCCGGGAGACGAGGTTTGATGTTATTCATGTGGCAGCTTATTCGCCTCGCCCGGGCACGATTGCCTGGCGGGAATATCAAGATAACATTCCTTCAGACATAAAGAAGGAAAGGCTCCATAAAATTGAAGAGCTTCAGACAGCTATAGCTAGCGAGATTAATTCACAACTTCAAGGCAAGCAGGTGGAGGTGCTGGTAGAAGGCAGGAAGAGGGAGAAATGGTTCGGACGCACCCGGAGCAACAAGCTGGTATTCTTTGAAGACGCTGGCGACTGGCTGGGCCAGTTAGCCAGAGTCCAGATTGAGAAAACAAGTCCCTGGTCACTGATAGGCAAAGTCAAAAAATAACTAGAGCAAAGGAGGACATATGGACCAAACATGGGTAATGCTTATCTTTTTGGTAGCGCTTTTTGCCATTATGTATTTCTTGATGATCAGACCGAGGCAGAAGCAACAAAAACAACATGAGGAGATGATGAAGCAACTAAGAGTGGGGGACAACGTGATTATAGCTGGGGGAATCTACGGACAAATTGAAAGGCTTGGCGAAGACACCGTAATTCTCAAGCTGGAATCAGGAGCAACAATGAGGGTTGCCAGAAGCAGCATACTCGGCAAACAAGAGGTTGAGGAAAGTAGTAAGGGAATATTCTGACATCGGAAACTTGAGACACAAGGTGGTTACCAGCAGACAAGTCGGGAATGTGATGCATTTTTGAAACCTGTTCAGCCTTTGTGAAGCCTTGCCTCTGTGTTTCCCTCTCAGCGAAGGGGGTGGTAGAGTAAATGAACCACTATGACTATATTATAGTTGGCAGCGGTATTGCTGGGCTTTATGTTGCCCTGCTCGCTATAAAGCGGGGTAGTGTCCTTATCTTGACTAAGGGGAGCATAGATGACTGTAACACCAAATATGCTCAAGGCGGTATCGCTGTGGCTATGGGCAAGGATGATTCTCCTGAACTTCATTTCCGGGATACCATGGCCGCTGGAGATGGCTTGTGCGATGCTGAAGCAGTGCGCATTCTGACTGAGGAAGCGGCTGATTGCATCGCTGATTTAATCAAATTTGGAGTGCCCTTTGACACTCTGAATGGTGAAATTACCTTGACCAGGGAGGCAGCTCATAGCGTCCCGCGTATTATGCATGCCGGTGGGGACGCCACCGGGGAGCATATTGAGGTTACCTTGAGTCGCCATGTGCGCTCCAGTCATATCAAAGTCCTGGAAAATTGCCTGGCTAGCAAAATTTTGGTTAAGAACGGCCAGGTCACCGGTGTGAAGTCTCTTGATTGCCACACGGGCTCTATAGAGGAGTATGGTTGCCGATTTCTTATCCTGGCTACTGGCGGCGCTGGGAGGTTATATAAATATACCACTAACTCCGATGTGGTTACTGGTGATGGGATAGCTCTGGCTTTTGAAGCTGGCGCTGAAATAAGCGACATAGAATTCTTCCAGTTTCATCCCACTGTTCTTCGCCTGCCCGGAGTAGCTCCTTTCCTGATCTCGGAAGCGGTCAGGGGGGAAGGCGGCATACTCAGGAATGTGGAAGGCCATCGCTTTATGCCCGATTATGTTGCCGAGGCTGACCTGGCGCCGAGGGACATAGTAGCTCGCAGTATCGTCTACGAAATGCAGAAAACACACAGCGATAGAGTTTTCCTGGACGTTACCCACCTGCCACCGCGGTTGATTACCACTCGTTTTCCCCACATATATCGCTTTTGTCGGGAGCATGGTCTGGATATTACCAAAGGACTTATCCCGGTCGCCCCCGCCGCCCATTACCTTATGGGAGGGGTGAAGGTCAATACTTGGGGGGAGACAAATATCCCGGGGCTATTTGCTGCTGGCGAGATCGCCTGCACTGGAGTGCATGGTGCTAACCGACTGGCCTCAAATTCTCTGCTTGAATCTGTTGTTTTCAGCAAGAGGGTGGTGCAGAGAACTGAGATGCCTACTTCTCCTCGTCATTGCGAGGATCGGCGCGACGAAGCAATCTCCTATTGCCTCCCCGATAGAGAGGTACTACCCAAGGCCCCATCGCTTAATCTGCCCAACTTGCAGTCCCTTATGTGGGACAAAGTAGGAATCGTTCGTTCTGGCAAGGGCCTCAAGGAGGCGGCAAATATTTTAGCCACCTGGGAAAAGCTCCTGCCCCAACCCACTGACCGCCCTTCCTATGAACTAAGCAACCTAGTATTATGCGCCAGGCTTGTGACTGAGGCTGCTTTGCTGCGCGAAGAAAGCCGGGGCGCTCACTTCCGCACAGATTTTCCACAGGCTTCGCCGGAATGGCAACGGCATATCGTTTTTAGGAAAAATGTCAAGTAAGGTCCAGATTGAAGAAATTATCGACCGCGCCTTAGCTGAGGACCTTGGTAGAGGCGATGTCACCACTGACTCCTTGATACATCGTGACCAGCAAGGGACTGGCTTTATCGTGGCTAAGAAGGAAGGCATCCTAGCCGGTATAAAAATAGCCAAAGAGGTCTTCCATCGAGTGGATCCAGAGTTAGAGGTGGAGATTCTTCAAGAAGATGGCGCTAGAGTCAAGCCGGGCAATAAAATAGCCAGAGTCTCAGGCAGCGTTGCCAGCATTCTTAAGGCAGAGAGGGTCGCCCTCAATTTTCTCCAGCGATTGAGTGGCATTGCCTCGGAGACCAATCGCTACGTGAAAAGCGTTGAAGGATTGCCCGTACGCATCATGGATACTAGAAAAACCACGCCGGGCTTAAGGTCTCTGGAAAAGTATGCTGTCCGCGTCGGTGGTGGCCAAAATCACCGCATGGATTTGGGCGATGGCATACTTATTAAGGACAATCACTTGGTGGCGCTCCGCAGCCAGGGATTGAATATCAAAGAGATTATAGCCAAAGCCAGACAAAATGCTCCACAGCGGCTGACAGTCGAGGTGGAGGTCAGGACCGTGTCAGAAGCTTTGGAAGCCGTGGAAGCTGGAGCTGATATCGTCATGCTGGACAATATGAATCTCAAGGATATGCGTAAGGCGGTAAAATCCATCCGTGGCCGTGCTTTGGTTGAAGCCTCGGGGGGAATTACACTGGATAATGTTCGGGCTGTAGCTGAAACCGGCGTGGATTTTATCTCCGTCGGTGCCCTTACTCACTCCACCCGGGCTCTAGATATCAGCCTTGAGCTTGAATTTCCATGATTAATAAGTGGTAGATAAGACAGGGATAACAAATGAACTTATTCCTGCTGTCACAGGTTTCAGTGTATAAGCCTACGACCAGTTGCCGCAATAATCTACAGTAGTCTTTAACCTCTCAAGGCTTTCCTTAAAGCTCCCTTGGGGTCGTTGACCACTAGCACGATTTCCCACACGAAGAGGGCGAAAACGATTACCGCAACCCCCAGCAATGTGGCATCTAGATTTATTTCGAGAAACTCTCCCCCTTCGGTTACATAGGCCATCACGTGGTCAACTAACCACATGAGTGTTGCCCCCCAGAAAAACAAGCTCAACAAGCCCAACTTATATTTGTCTTCTGGAGCCTTTACATACCATATCGCCGTTGCGATTACTCCGGCCAGCGCCGTCATTATAAGCCACATTAGACACCTCCCCTCACAAGGCTCTCCTTTACTTTGGGCATAGCGGCCTTAGCCTTCAGTTCAGCAACCAAAATCATTATTCCCCAGATGGCGGTTACGGTTATAGCCATAGCCACGCCGATCGTCGCCATCTCACGAAGCATCGGACCTACGTCTGCCGGATTTTCCATTGCCGTCAAAAAAGGTGGCCAGGGGACCACTTCTCCATGCCATACATGCTCCAATGCCAGCAGTGCAGTCCCACCCCACAATAGCTTATTGAGCCAGCTTAACCTCTGGCTCCAGCTTAACCCTACTTTTTTAGTCCTTTCACCACCAACCTTCTTCTCTTTGTTCTCCACAACTTTCTGCACAACCGTGGTCACAATCGCCTCTCCCATTGGTACCAGAAAACATGCCATGTCTTTTCACCTCCTTACTGTATTTTCTAAGTGCTCAGGCGACTCTATACGCATGATATAGACTCTACGACATTTCTCACCCCCTGAATGTGCTGCAAGTGAATGCTGTTGCAATAAATTGCAGCACAAATTAAAAAAATTGTCAATGTTTCAGAATTCATTACTTTAACCATCAGCGCGCTATTTTCTCAGCAATAACCAGATACCGCCCCGGGTTATCCTCAAAGCGGGTTATCTTCAATCCTGCCTGCTTTATCAGCCCTTTAAGCTGAGATTCGTCGGGTAGAAGGTCACTGGCAACTATGCCACCAATGGATTGATGAAGCTGATTAAGCATCTCCCGGCTCATAGTGTGGCAGATGACCAGCCTGCCATTATTCTTGAGCACCCTGGCTATTTCCTTTACTGCCCTGACCTTGTCGTTGAAATGAGGAAAGACACTGTTGCATATAGCCAGGTCCACAGAATTATCAGCCAGGGGAATAGCGAGAACGTCAGCTTGAGCGAAATGAACGATGGGTGGGAAGTCTTTGGCTTTGGCCTGACCCAGCATCTCCGCTGAAAAATCCAGCGCGACAATTTTTCCTTCACCACCGAGCTCCGCGATCAGAAAAGGTAAAAGGGCACCCGTACCGCTGCCAATATCCAGCACATGATATCCAGGTTCGATGCCCAGTTCCTTCACGATGTTGCTCAGACACTCCAATTTTTTCGAGGTAAGCTCTTTATCCCAGGTCGGGGCTAGTTGGTCGAAATACTCTCGAAGCCGCATGGCTAACCTGCCAGTTGAATTTGCTGCCATCCCTTCACTTTTCTCTTAGGCGAAAATGCTGTGGCCAGACCGAAGATAATAGCGGAAGTTATCACTATGGAAGCACCTGAGGGAATGTCCAGCAAATATGAGGCTGCCAGTCCAGCCCAGCAAGAAATAACACCAAAAGCCACAGCTATAAGGAGCATCCGCTTCAAGCTATAAGTAAGTTGATAGGCGGCAGCAGAGGGATTGAGAATAAGGCTATAAATAAGCAAGCCACCAATACTTTGCAGCGAGGCAGTTACAGTCACCCCGGTGGAAAACAACAAGCCGTAGAAAATGGCTGTGGCTGGTATGCCCACGGCTAGAGCTACCTGCCGATGGCAAATCACGGCTTGGATTTCCTTATAGAAAACGAGCACTAGCCCACCTATCACGCCTGTTATGGCAGCTAAGAAGATGATGTCCTGTCGCGTAACGGTCAATATACTCCCCCAGAACAGGTTTAAGGCTTCCGTCCTAGCCCCAGGCATCAGTCCCATGAACAGGAAGGCCAATCCCAGCATCAATGAGAAAACAATACCTATGGAAGTATCGGGATTTAACTCCCCACGGTCGGCTATGGGTCCGATAATAGCCGCCGAGGCCAGGCTAAAGAGCAAGGCACCAATCAAGGGGTTAAACCCCAGCCAGAGACCCAAGAGCGCTCCGGCAAAAGCAGCGTGGGCAATACACACGCCAATAAAGGAGAGATGCATGGTAACCACGAACACGCCTACCATAGAACAGGTTATGCCACCAAATAACCCAGCCAGAATGGCATTTTGCATGAAGTGGTATTGTAGAATAGACAAATCCATATCGTCTTTACCTTAACTCCCCCTAGAAATTCTAAGAATCTTCAGGGAACCATTAATCCTCTCCCGTCAAGGCAGATAAGCTACTGAGACCGAAGCCTTGCATTACAATGTCAATAACCATCTCCTTTACCGAGATTGCCACGCCCCGACCCCGATTCATCGGGGGCTCGCAATGACACTCTCTCGTTTGTCATTGCGAGGAGTGAAGCGACGAAGCAATCTCACTTGGTACTGAGATTGGGATTCCGTAAAGCTCACTCAGCACCTCTTCTCGAAGCATGGACTCCGGGCTGCCTTGCTGCCATATCTTACCGTCCTTCATTAGAATCAGTCGTTGGCAAATAGAGGGCAGCGTTCTCAGGTCATGGGTGACAAATAGAGTGGTCGTATGATATTCCCTGTGAATGAGCTGTATCAGGCTTAAGATTTCGCGTTGAGCTTTTTGGTCTATTGAAGCTGTCGGCTCATCGAGAAGAAATATCTCAGGCTGCTGAACTAAAGCTCGGGCAATGGCTGCCCTTTGGTATTCGCCCCCGGATAGATGCCCTATTGGGCGACCTGATAAATGAGCTATGCCCACCAGTTCCAATACCTTATCTACCGTTTCCCATTGAGCCCGTGTTGGCCGACGGAATAGTCCCAGGCGACCATAGCAGCCCACCATCACCGTTTCTCTAACATTGATGGGCAACCTGGGGTCGATATTTTCCACCTGAGCCACATAGCCTATGCGCCTCCTTAAATTAATGCTATTTCTCCCATTAGGCCGTGACCCTAATACCCAGGCTTGTCCATGAACCAGTTTGCCCAAGCCATTAATGACTGTGAGCAAGGTAGTTTTGCCAGCGCCGTTAGGTCCGATAATGCCAATGAATTCTCCTTTCCTGACCTCCAGAGACACACCCTGTAAAGCCACATCTTCTCGGTAGGACACCACAGCGTCTTGAATCTTGATGACTATATCATCCATGTTGTTCCCTCCATTCGTTCAGAGCGTCTAGCAGTAGATCAACGTTCTTATCTATTGCCTTTTCCCAAGTTTTGGTGTTCTCTAAGCCGCCCGGGAAGTTGGATATGGTTACCTGTATGGCTCCGATATCCTGTGCCATAGTTTCACTCGTCGCCGTGGCACCACTCTGGAGATTATCAATGACCAGAGCTACCCCGGCTCCTCTAGCTTTATCTATCAGCTCTTGCACTTGCGCCGGGGTTAAGTCTTCAGGTCTGCCATAGGTAGCCACAACATCGAAGCCAGCCCACCTCACAAATCCTTGTTGCATTTCCGCGCAGATTACCTTTACCCCCTCTAACCCGGCTCCCTGTAATCTATTTTTTACTTCTTCACCCTTAGCTAAAATAGCTTGTGCCCTATCTGTAGCTCTCTCGCGATAGTATGCGGCATTTTCTGGGTCTATTTCTCCCAAGATTTGAGCAATCTTGCTTACTGCCTCAGCTTGAACTGAGGGTACCATCCAGTTGCCTGTAACATTAACAGCCACGATAATAAGGTCGGGGTTTTCTGCCGCCTCAATCGCCCCTTGGACATTTTGAAAATTCGCTTGATAATCGTGGATGAAAAGGGCTCTGCAACTAGCTAGTGCCACAATATGGCTGGGCTTTATATCATAATGTCCTGGACACACACCGGGTGGTATAAGGGTGCCAGTTTCCAGTTTGCCGTCCGCTACATCCTGAATAATGTTGGTGATAAGGGAGCTCCCAGTCATGATATCAACTGAGAGTGGACCCTGTTGGGCACGAACCAGAAACACCACAGCAACAACCACGATCACTGCCACCAATACGCCTATCAGAATTCTTCTTCTCATAATTCTTTCAGCACTCCATGCATGTGCAATTAATTGCAATTATCGAGCAAAAAATTAATCTTTTTCCAGTTGTATTTGAGACTTTAAGAAGTCTATCTGTCGGACCTTGCCCTGGAAGACCTTCTTTTCCCCAAACAGGGTCTGCACCTCTACCTGCCCGTCAGTAATCGTCAGGCGAGCGATGTCCTCCAGAATTGGCTTGTCACCCTCTTTAACCTCATAAAGTTTCGCCATACACATCCTAATGCCTCCCCTTGCTCTTTGGCAGAGCCTGTTTTGCTTTCATTAGTTCGTCGCTAGCCGCTGCCATCTTGGTGGCTGCCTTTTGTAGCTGTTGTGCTACCTCAGCGGATAATGAAGCAACTTTGTCAGCCCAGTCACGAAACTCCTTCTCATGCTCGTTGTTATGTTCAATCCAGTAGTCAAGCAGAATGCGCAGTTTTTCTCTAACGTCATCCATATTTGGCTAAGCTTTGCTTCTCTTTTTTCTGCGGCACCCTTTGCACTCGCCGGAAATAGCCAAGTGCCTTAGATCAGCGTCGAAGCCATATTCTTGAAGTAAGGTATCTTCTAACGGATGTAGCACAGATTCTTTGAGGTCTATTACCTTGCCGCAGCTACGGCAAACAAGATGGTGGTGATGCCCTTTCTCAGCAACATGATAGCGGACACACCCTTCGCCAAAATCAGTTTCCGTAACTAAATTTAATTTCTTCAGCAGCTCTAGAGTGCGATAGACAGTAGATATATTGGCGTAGGGATAACGACTATGTAACTGCTCATAGATTTCCTCAGCGCTGATGTGCTCGTCGGCATTGTGAAGCGCTTCAATGACCAGCATGCGCTGGGGAGTTAACCGGTGCCCCTTTTCGCGAAGAACCTCGTGGCAGCTCATTGCCGCAGGATATTATAACAAGGCAACAAAATTATTGCAACAAGTCGCAAATGCAATCATAACCCCATCCTGCCATTGCGAGGGGCGGAAGCCCGAAGCAATCTCGCGAAGTTCTGTAAGGTTTGATCTCTCATTTCGCACTTTGCATTTTGCATCTTGACTTTCACTTGTTCCTGCTTTCCAGTAATATCGTAACTGGGCCATCATTATAGATTTCCACCAGCATATGCTCCTGGAAAACTCCAGTCTCTACCTTGAGCCCTGTGGGGCGAACTTGCTCGACAAAAAACTCATATAGTTCCTTGGCAACGTCTGGCGGGGCGGCATCGGTAAAGTCGGGGCGTCTGCCCTTGCGCGTATCAGCCAGAAGAGTAAATTGGCTTACGATTAGAATATCTCCCTTTGTTTCCAGCGCTGAGAAGGAAAACTTGCTTGCCTCGTCGGCAAAAATACGCAGGTTAACCACTTTGTTGGCCAGATAAGTGGCGTCCTCCTTCGAATCGCCTTGAGCCACGCCCAGAAAAACCACCAAGCCCCGGCCAATCTTGCCCACTATTTTGTCATTCACGCTCACCGAGGCTCGAGAAACCCGCTGGACTAATGCTTTCATCTTGATTCAGCTAATATAATTATGCCACCTTCTCAAATTTATTTCTGCTTGTGCCCAGCTTCTCGTGAGTATTCCGGGGATATAATACCTACTTCGTAGTAGGCCTAATCCTTCACCTTGCGAAAGATGGTGTCCCTAGAATTTAGGAGTGGAGAGACGGACGGAGTAGGGTGTTAGCTTTAGTTTCACCTCACTAATCCCTAAGGCAAAAATGAAGTGTGCCACCGGATACACTTTCTGGTAAGAAAATCCCCACCAACTCGTGTGGTCAGCCAGCACACTCAATTGAAAGCAAGCCCGTTTATACGCTATAATTGGCAATCCAGAAAAGGAGACTATCTTTGCTCAAAAGCCATAACTGTGGTGAACTGAGGAAAAGCCATGCCGGACAGAAGGTAACTTTAGCGGGTTGGGTGCACCGGCGTCGTGACCATGGCGGGAAGGTATTCATTGACCTGCGTGACCGGGAAGGCATAGTTCAGGTGGTGTTCAATCCCCAAGTATCACAAGAGGCATACGAGGTAGCTGGTTCGCTCCGTAGTGAGTACGTGATTCAGGTTACTGGAGAAGTGGCTCGCCGCCCTAAGGGGACGGAAAATCCCAAACTAGCCACCGGCGATATCGAAGTCATAGTCAAAGAAGCTGTCATTCTTAATCCGTCGAAAACGCCGCCATTTTACATAACTGAAGATGAAGAGGTCGAAGAATCACTTTGCCTCAAAAACCGCTACCTGTACCTGAGGAGACCCAGGCTGAAGGACAATCTTCTGTTACGCCACAGGATGATAAAGTTTATACGTGACTTCCTGGACGCTAGGGGATTTGTGGAAATTGAAACACCTATTCTGATTAAGAGCACGCCAGAGGGCGCCCGGGACTATCTTGTGCCCAGCCGTATCAATCCCGGCAAGTTTTATGCCCTTCCCCAATCTCCACAGCAGCTTAAACAAATCCTCATGGTCGCCGGGTTTGACAAATACTTCCAGATAGCTCGTTGCTTCAGGGACGAAGACCTGCGGGCAGATCGCCAGCCTGAGTTTACTCAACTTGACCTAGAAATGAGCTTTGTCGAAACAAAGGACATATTGCAACTCATGGAGGAACTTTTCACCTCGCTTGTGCAGACTATTAAGCCTGATATGCAGGTATTAAAGCCCTTTCCGTATCTTTCCTATAAAGAAGCGATGGAGAGGTATGGCACAGATAAACCCGATATCAGGTTTGGCTTGGAGCTCAGGGATATGTCAGATATTGCTGCTAACACCGAGTTTCAAGTTTTCCGCTCAGCCCTCGATAAAAACGGCAAGGTGAAAGGAATATGCGTCCCTGGCTGTGGACATTATACGCGGCATCAGCTTGATGAACTAATTGATTTGGCGAAGAGTTGTGGTGCTCAGGGTTTGGTGACCATGGCTTTTACAGGAGAGGCAATAACTCCAGATGAGGTGAAATCGGCGGCTGCTAAATATTTAACTCCTCGTCAATTAGAAGAAATAGCTGGTAGATTCGAGGCAAAGCCTGGAGACCTATTACTTATCGTGGCTGATAAGCTGAATGTGGTCAACAAAACACTGGATGAGTTGAGGCGCCAGATAGCACAGCAACTTAATCTAGCTGACGCTAAGCTATTGGCTTTTGCCTTTATAGTTGATTTTCCTCTATTGGAGTGGAATGAGGCTGAGAATAGGTGGGAACCTATGCACCATCCGTTTACCGCTCCCCGATGGGAAGATGTGGGGCTTCTTGATACAGAACCAGCTAAGGTTCATGGTCAACATTATGATGTCGTGTGCAATGGCTGTGAACTTGGCAGTGGCAGTATCAGAATTCATAAACGTGAATTTCAGGAGAGGATGTTTAGCCTCCTCGGTTATAGCCAGGAAGAAATGGAAAGCCGATTTGGATGTCTCTTACAGGCACTGGAATATGGAGCGCCACCCCATGGCGGCATTGCGATAGGGCTGGATCGTTTGGCTATGATTTTTGCCGGGGAACGGAGTATCAGGGAGGTTATTGCTTTCCCGAAAAATCAGAATGCTGTGGATGTGATGTTTGACAGCCCTTCTTATATTGATAAGCATCAGCTTGATGAGCTAAACCTTCAGCTGAAGCGTGAGATTCTTCGCCCGCAGTAACAAGGATGAGACATGAAAGTAAACACAGAAAATTTGGGGAATTGCCAGATAGCTCTTAATATCGAGGCTGAAGCCAGTGAATTAGATAAATCACTGGACGAGGCTTACCATCACCTGGTGAATGAGGTATCCATACCCGGTTTCCGTAAGGGAAAAGCACCACGAGCCATTTTGGTACAGCACATAGGCAAGAAAACTCTGTTGGATGAGGCACTGGAACATCTTGTACCACAGCTTTATAAGCAGGCAATCGAGTCTCAGAAAATCGACCCCATTGCCGGACCAGAAATAGAAATTATTCAAACCGAGCCTGTGGTTTTCAAAGCTGTAGTGCCTCTCAAACCCGAAGTTAAGCTTGGCGATTACCATAGTCTGAAGCTGGGGCCTAGCCCCAGAGCAGAAATCGCCGAGAAAGAAATTACTGCTGCCATAGAAGAGTTTCGGGAAAGACAAGGGGCGTGGGTGCCTGTAGACCGCCCTGTTGAGCTAGGTGATTTAGTTACTATGGACATCCAAGCTAATGTGGGCGGGAGACCCTGGTTGAATCACAAAGGCATATTATATGAGGTAGATAAGGATTCACGTTCACCTGTGCCGGGATTTGCCTCTAATTTGCCAGGTGCTGAGAAAAATAAGGAAAGGACTTTCAGCTTGACTATTCCAGATGACTACCCCATTAAAGAAATGCGTGGCAAAGAAGGCACTTTCAAAGTTACTGTTACCGAAATAAAGGTGAAACAGTTGCCAGAGCTTGACGATGAACTGGCTCGGAGCGCTGGCTACGATAACCTGACGGGTATGAAAAAGAAGGTGGCAGCCGATTTAAGAGCCCAAGCTGAAGCCAGGAATCGCTTAGAGTTGAGACAGAAGGCGCTGGATGCCCTGGTGGAAATCAGCGGGGTAAAGTATCCTCCTATTCTGGAGGACGAGGAAATTACCGAACTTCTTAGAGACGAGACACGGCGCCTGGGCTTTAGAGAGGTAGCGGATTACCTAAAGAAGACTGGGAAGACGAAAGAGGAACTTAGACAAGAACTGTGCCCTATAGCAAAAAAGCGGCTTATTCAGCGTCTCGTCTTAGAGAAATTGGCCGAAGAGGAAAAGATTGAAATTAGTTCCTCAGAGGTAGATAATAAAGCAAATGAGATTATCAATAATGCTGAGGATAAAGAAAACGCCAGGCAGTTTTTGGCGCTACCCCAAGTTAAGCAATCAATTGAACAGTCTCTGCGTACTCAGAAGACGTTAGACCGATTGTTGGAAATAGCCATGGGTAATGTTGAGAATAAGACAAAGGGGGGATAATGGAAACAGTATCTCAATTAATAATTCCTACGGTGACTGAGACTAGTGCTCGAGGTGAACGTATTTTCGACATATATTCTCTCCTGCTGAGAGAGAGAATCGTTTTTTTAGGCACGCCGATTAACGACCAGGTAGCCAATCTTATTATTGCTCAGCTCCTCTACCTGGAGAGAGAAGACCCCGAAAAGGATATAAATCTTTATATTCATTGTCCTGGCGGCATTATTAGCGCTGGGCTAGCCATTTACGATACTATGCAGATTCTTCGCTGCCCTATATCCACCATTTGTGTTGGTTTAGCAGCTAGCATGGGCACTTTGCTTCTTTGTGCCGGGACTAAGGGCAAAAGGTACGCTTTACCTAATTCAACTATCCATCTGCACCAGGCAGTTGGTGGTGCTCAAGGGCAGGCGGCAGATATTGAAATTGCTGCCAGAGAAATCATGAGACTCCAGGAAACAATACGTAACATCATAGCCAGGCACACGGGGCAGCCGGTGGAGAAAATTGCCCACGACACTGACAGAGACTTTTATCTTAGCCCTGAACAAGCAGTGGAATACGGCATTATAGACGAAATACTTAGCAAACCAGCCAAGAAATAGAGTCAATCTTTCTCTTCAATGAAGAGGGATTTTATAAGGGTTTGGTTCAACTCTTTTGACTGGTGGGATCATAGCAGGCTGGATAGGAGTAAGTGCTACAGCTTATGCCGCAGGTGAAGCATTCGGTGGGCTGGGCAAAGCGGGCTTAATTACCGTCATCGTCGTTTCCATAATTGTTATTGTTACCTTTGTCTGGATCTTCCGTGAGACGGGAAAGCGAGACTAAGTAATCTAAGGCAAACTCAGGAGTCCTATCACGTCTTTGAGACCCCGGATAAATATGATTTTACGTTAAGGGGGTCACCACGAAAATCGCAAGATTTTCGTGGGTTGTTTATATCAGCCCAGTTTGGCCGCTTCCTCTCTAACCAGGCGGCGAATCCTTTTGTGGATTTCCAATGCAGGCGCTATGTTCTTAGTTCCATCTAGCCAATGAAAATGTTCTCTATCGCCGCTTCCTCCAGTTTTCTCCCTTTCCTCAGCCACCCTTTCCACTGCATGTCGCCTACCTTTCCCCCATGCTTCCAGAACCACCCATAAATCATACAAGCTTACCGATGCTAGGCCTATGGTGGAATAGGGCAGGACGTATTCATTAGCATTGAAAGCAATGGCTAAGCCACCAGCTTTGTTCACAGCTTGAAGCATCTTGAAATCTGTGATGCTGTCTCCTACCGCCGTCCAATAAGAAAGCGGTTTTCCCATCCTGGTGCTAAACCGCTCCAGTGCCTCTACCTTGCGTCTTCCCCCTACCGGTTTCACCTGACCTATCATTCTTCCCGACCTTGTTTGAGGCAATTTCTGCCAGTAGAAATAGTCCAGATATTCCCTTATTTTGGTATCGTCAGTAACAGGATTAAGGTTCACAATTTCGCTTTCTGTTTGCTCCAGCAGGGCAAATTCATCCTGGCTTAATAGTTGACGAATCTGTGCTAGGGGAAAGGAAGTGCAAGTGACATTCTCACTGGGTATCCCCAATCTCTGTGTGACGGGGAAGGCATATTGTTCATAACTAGTACTAATACAAAATACGTACCACCCTCGAGATTTGAGTTTGGAGATTAGTTCAGTTGCCCCTGGAGTTAGCCCAGCTTTCTGACCCATAGCGGCGATTTGTTCCTCTTCTATTCCATGATAAGCAAGGAAGGGAGTGATGAGAGCAAGTGTGTCTCCGGGTTCATAATCCGGCCGACCTTCTAAAGTCAGCAAATCATCATAACGGCTAATGACTTCGAAAATTTTGCCGCCGCGGGGGAATAGTTTCATCAATTCATAGGCATTATCCTGAGGAGTTAAGGGTCCTTCCAGGTCAAAGCAAATCAAGTTCATCTCAGACTTTTCTTTACCTCCTCGTCCACCTTCCTACTAAGGTCATAACCACTGATTAACTTTCCTTGAGCATCAACGACTCTCTTGTCCTTTATGCTGACTTCGCCCCGGCTCAGGGCTTGTAATGTCATGATGATAAGAGGAAATTCTCTAGCAAGTTCGTGCTGGCGAATAAGCCGAAACAGCATATCTTTGTTCTCCTTACGCCAATATTCGGCAAAGGGCTCACCTTTAATGGAAAAGAGGCAGTAGCTAACTGCCGGGCCTCTATCCAGTTCAGGGGTTACCACGTGCATCATTGCTCCGGCGGTATCGGCTCTATGTTGTATCAAAGTCCAGATTACCTCCTGCCAGCTACCTGTAGGTCCGCCGGGAGGTGCGGGATGAAGATTAATCATATCGTATTTCTGACATAGTTCTTCACTCACGATGAGCATATAGCCAGCAAGGACACAAAGGTCGGGAGCAAATGGTTCAATCCTCTTGTCTACCTCCCTATCGTATTTGATACGCCACTCTTTTCCCTCCCCGGCAGTCTCAAACTTTTTGTGAGATAAACAGACAAGAGGAATGTTGTAGCTCCGAACAAGCTCAAAGAACAGGTCGCTTTCCTTAGCCTCGCCAGGTTCTCGGTTGCTAAAAACAAAGCTAATTCTGCCGTTAAGGTCACCCCTGCGGGTCTTATCCTGCGCAGCTTGCAAAAGCTGTCGGGCAGCTTCATCTCTCCCTGTGGAAAACCAACCAATTTTCAGCAAGAGCTTGCTTTACCTCCCTTGCCCTCTGTCATTCTGAGCCCTTCGCTTATTTCATTGCGAGTCCCGATTTATTGGGACGAAGCAATCTCCTATCGCTCAGGATAGACTCCGCGAAGGATCTCCAAATATATGTTTCCTTACCTTGGCCCACGTGCTGGCAAAATGAGCGAAATAGGTAGATTTTTGCCCGAATATTTTGCCCTGAGCTAAAGAATTTAGGAAGTCGTCAGGCCTCTCAAAGTCGGGCATTTCCACATATGCTCGACCAATTTCACTCAAAGTATGGGCATCGCTGCCAGCGGCGGCAGCTTTTCCCTGCTCTTGGGCTAGTTTCCCTGCTCTGGCGTTGCTACTAGAAAATGGTGTCCGAGAATTAAAAGTTTCGATAATATCGACCTGGGATAAGACTTCCGTCGAGGTTAGAGTATTAGTATTCCAGGGCAGCGACCTGCCGAACGGGTGGGGGATAGCCACCAGACCACCCTGGCTTCGGATTCGAGATATTGTTTCCTGGGGAGATAATCCTCGGGGGATTTTTTCACTTAGAAACAGCCCCATTATTTCACCCGCAGGGGTTAAGATCTCCTCAGCAACGATTACTTTAAATGGGGCGGTCTCTTTTAACTTTAAGGCACCGGCAATGGTGTTGTGGTCGGCTACAGCAATACAATTTATGCCTAGCTCAAGGCAACGCTCGATTATTCGCTCCAAGGGTGTGAGACAATCTGTAGAATAGCAGGTATGGACATGTAAATCAGCTTTTATCAAATTAGCTTACCTTCTCTAGGTATGCTCCACTACGTGTATCAACTTTGACGATGTCGCCTACATTAATAAAAAGAGGGACCTGGACTGTGACCCCCGTTTCTAGCTTAGCTGGTTTGGTGCCCGCGGTAGCTCTATCCCCCTTGAAGCCTGGCTCTGTCTCTGTAACCCGAAGCTCCACCGAATTAGGTAGCTCTATGGTCACTGTATTCCCCTTACAGGTCAGAATCTCTAGCATCAGCCCTTCTTTTAGATATTTTGTGCCCTCTCCTATTTGAGCTGAGGTTAACATGATCTGCTCATAACTCTCATTATCCATGAAGTAGTAGAGGTCGCCATCGCTATAAAGGTACTGGACTGGGCGATGCTCCAGAAATACAGTTGTAACTTTATCCCCGGATTGGAAATTCCGCTCAGTGAAATTCCCACTACGAACATCACGAAGTTTCAACTTGACCACAGGCTGCCTCTGCTGCATCTTAACGTGCTGGTATTCCAGAATTTGGTATATTACGCCGTCTAGTTCTATGGCGACTCCCTTTCTCAATTCTCCAGCATCAATCATTTAGAAACCTCCGTGTTTGTCAATAGAGAATTGTTACTTCGTCCTCTTCGTTCCCTGTTAGAATCACAAATCCTTCTTGGTCTTGGTGAGCACTTTGGCCTTGCCCTTTTCTAGAACCACCATATCTTCAATCCTAACACCACCCTGCCCAGCAAGGTAAATTCCTGGTTCTATGGTAAAAACCATGCCGTCGGCCAGTGAATCAGAGGAGCTAGGATTAAGCGTGGGGGATTCATGCGTTGCCAGACCAACACCATGCCCTAAGCCGTGTCCAAAGGTATCTCCATAGCCAGCTTGTTCAATAACGCTTCGAGCTAATCGATCTGCTTCAGAGGCGTTCATGCCTGATTCAATTCTCTGTATGGCTGCAGCCTGTGCATTGATAACTATATTATAAATTTCCCGGAAGATTTTGTCTGCTTTGCCCCAAAATAAGGTGCGACTAAAGTCGCTGGAATAACCGCTGATTCTAGCCCCCATATCAATCAACACTGGCTCACCAGAGCTAATTAGTTTTTCTGTCGGTCTGGCATGAGGCAAAGCTGAATTTGCGCCTGAAGCCACAATGATTTCGAAGGGCATCCCTTCGCTTCCTGTCTGGCGAAGGAATTTTTCTATCTCCCAGGCTGCCTCCTTTTCTGTCATGCCCGGATGAATCATTTCCTTTACCTGTTCAAAGGCAGAAGTGGTTATCTGCGCCGCCCTCAGGATAAACTCTAATTCTTCGGGCTCTTTTATGGAACGAAGCTGCTCTACTACGCCGGTGGTGGGAACAAGCTCAAGCTTTACTTGCTTGACTTTTATGGCCTCGCTGAGTTTGTGATAACCTTCATAGGAAACAACATTTGCCTCGAAGCCTAATTTGCGCCACCCAAAATTAGAGACCAGACCGGGAAGCCAGGCATGCAGCTCTTGCCTAGTCTGGATGATTTCAAAATCTGGCGACTCACTCTTAGCTTGCTCCACATAGCGAAAGTCAGTAGCTAAAATAGCATTTTTTTCTGAAATGAGTAGCCATCCAGAAGAGCCGGTAAATCCCGAGAGGTAACGAAGGTTTTCCGGCTGGGAAATCAGGAGAGCGTCTAACCCCTTTTCGCCGATCGACGTTCGCAGCTTCTGCAATCGCTTTATTCCTGACTTTTTCCTCGGGCCTTTAGCAATTCTGTTCATCGTTTCGAGTTTCCCTCTATCTATAAACTTCTCTAGCTTGCTTCAATAAGCTGATTACAATGCTTCCAATGTCAGCCTACCAGGAAAATTTGGCCATGTTTCAGATAAACAAAAACCCACGTCCGGTGGGACGTGGGGCACACACGCCTCAATCACAGACCTACACTAAAGGAAGTCCCACCACCATCGAACGAAGATGATGCTCCGTCGGCATTCATGGTCGGGGTCTAAGGATGATTTCATTTTCATAGGTACATCTCGTTCCAAAAGGGATTATAGCCTGCTCATACAAGCATGTCAATTTAAGAACGCTGAGATGGCAACAAGAGATGGTTTATTGTTTAACGAGAATTGTATCAATTAATCCAAGCTATATTTTGTACAATTTGTTAAGAAAAGTCTAGGTGAAGGAAGTCCTACATCCGGGCTGATCTAGTTCAGATCGATGGGTGACACTTTATATGTTTGTAACGTTGGGTAATAACCTCTCTGTCATTGCGAGCCCCGACTTGTCGGGGCGTGGCAATCTCTATCCCCCTCAGCCAACAAGATTGCTTTATCGCCCCGATTCATCGGGGCTCCTCGCAATGACAAAAAAAGTGTCACTATCCATATGCACGAGTACAAGGGCTTGACAGGTGCCATTGAAGTAGTATAAAGTACTAGCCCAAAAGTACTATACCAGGGTGCCGGGTGGCGTAATACAAGTCAGGAATCTTGAACAAACCAAATTATTAATCAACACGAGCAAGGGTGTGCACAGGAAGAGGCGCTTCTTAATATTTTTGACCTATGTGACCACACTTGTCTTGCTCATCGCATCCGGGTTGAGCTGCTCCAGCGGCGTCGCTGCTCGCGATGTCTCGGCTGCTAACGGGCTCCCGAAGACGGAGTCTGAATTCAAGTCCTACATCACGCCCCGGTGTCCTCAGGTTGTGGGAACCTTGCGAAGTATTCTCGGTGATCCTCCATACGAAATTTCTCAAACTGGCTTCGACGATATCCGAACCTGGGTCGCTAATGAAATAGATTATATCTCTGATGAAAAGCGATTGGGCGGAGACCATTGGCAAACCCCTGAGGAAACCCTGCGCCTGGGCACCGGAGATTGCGAGGACTTTTCTATCCTGCTGTGCTCTCTTCTTAGAGCTTATGGCATCGATGCAGAGCGGGTCTATGTCGCTATTGGCATTAACGATGAGAAAGATGAACACGCTTTCCTGATAGAGGATTGGAATTGCGACGGAGAATGGCGGAGGATAGAGCCCCAAGCTCCTGCCCAAACCCCTTCTTCATATCCCCTGCTCAGCTTTCTGATGTCGCACCCAGATTCCAGACTAGACAAATACAAGATTACCGCAGCCTTTAATGACCTCTATTACCATAATGATGAACCTTTTTCACGGAGCGAAGGTCAAGCAAACGTTTGGACATTAGCTAAGACAATAAGCACTGTCGGCAATACTGTGCAGCGATTGATACGACTCGCGCGGTATCTGTTGGGACTCGTATTCAGCTAAGACCAACAGGATATATCCTGGACTAATAGCAATACCTCGATTTCGAAAACCTTTCCAGCTTTTGTCTCAACGCCATCAGATTGACGACATCTTCCTTGTTGTATTCCAGCAACAAATCCAACGCCTTTCGGTCATTGTGAATCTGATATCTCCACCAAAGTATCACCGCCTCAGCTCCACCGATATCCCGCAGCCGTCGAGGAATACCTAACTGCCGCTCTATGGCTTTGAAGCCGCCATACAAATCATTCTTCCAGCAATCATGCATCAGGTCATGATGACGAAAATGTTCTCTCAGATTTACCCCCAGACGGAACCTGATAAAGGGGAGGTCAAAACGGCTGCCATTGTACGTATAAATTGTGCCCACAAAACGCAAGGTCCTGAGCAAGTTAGACCTGGTTACATCTGCCCCAACAAGTTGAACCAATTCATGTTCACTGCCGTTGGCCAGACAAATACCGACAACAGTTATCTCATCATAGAACGAGCATAACCCTGTGGTTTCAATATCGAGATAAGCATCAAATAGCTGTCCCAATCTGTTGCCTGCCTTTTCAACACTGTTATTCTGACATATGATAGCATATATAGGGAAGGTGGCGCAGCTTCGTGGTCTTACGTTCACTACATGGTATCATTGCGATTTAGGAGCAAAGAGGCATTTAGCTAAACAATTGGAGAAGGAGAGCGAATATGAGAGAGTGCACCGTGGAGCAAAATAAGGAAAAATGTAATTGCACCTATGAGCCATGCAGCAGGAAAGGCATTTGCTGCGAATGTATAAGATACCATTGGCGGTCAGGCGAGTTGCCAGCCTGCTTTTTCCCCGACGATGTGGAGAAGACGTATGACCGCTCTATCAAAAGATTTATCGAGACCTGTCAAAAAAGAGGACGGCGGTGAATAACGACCCCAAAATAGACAAGCAGATTGCTGGATAGTTTGATATACTTTTTCTAATATGGCCAGGATAGATAACCGAGCTGACAACGAGCTTCGCCCTGTGCGCATAATCTTGGGCTACCAGAGTTTTGCGGAAGGCTCAGCTCTAATTGAACTGGGGCAAACAAGGGTGTTGTGCTCTGTAAGCCTGGAAGAAAAGGTGCCCACCTTTCTGAAAGGTGGCAGCCAGGGTTGGGTTACTGCGGAGTATGCTATGTTGCCTCGCTCCACAGTTACTCGCACACCACGCGACAAGGCAGAAGGAAGAAGCCAAGAAATCCAACGCCTGATTGGTCGCAGTTTAAGAGCAGTGACTAACTTAGCCATTCTGGGAGAAAAAACATTTATAGTAGATTGTGATGTCTTGCAAGCAGACGGCGGCACCAGAACCGCAGCGATAACAGGTGGATATGTTGCTCTGTATCACGCTTTTCATAATTTAAGAAAACAGGGCGTCTTGCCTTTTATGCCATTAACTAAAATGATAGCCGCCACCAGCGTGGGCATTGTGAATGGCAATATGCTACTTGACCTTTGTTACGAAGAGGATTACCAAGCGGAAGTTGATTTCAACGTAGTCATGACCGACAAAAATGAGTTTGTGGAAATTCAGGGAACTGCCGAGGGCAAGCCTTTCTCGAAAGAAACTGCCGATGCCTTACTTTCTTTAGCCCAGCAAGGGATAGCTAAATTGTTCAAAATTCAAAAGGAAACCTTAAGGGCTTTGTCTTAAATTTACCTGTAGGTCCCTCGCTTTTGCCTGTCTTATTATCGCTGGGTTGCGTTTGCATTGACAATCACCCTGTTTTATACTTTAGTTTTGCTACGACTCATACGAGGTTTTTAGTAAGATGACCCAGATGAAGTTAGCACGGAAGGGCACTGTTTCACCCCAGATAAAGCACGTGGCTGAAAAGGAAGGTATAGAGACTGATTTCGTCCTTCGAGGCCTGACTGAGGGTGAAATCATAATACCGGCTAACATTAATCACACAAATTTAATTCCCTGTGGCATAGGCAAGGGGCTGAGGACCAAGGTCAATGCTAACATAGGCACATCCTCAGATTTTTGCGATTTGAACACGGAATTAAGGAAATTACAGACCGCCATTGACTTTGGTGCGGACACTGTGATGGACCTGAGTACTGGAGGCGATATTTCAGCTATCAGGAGAGCTATCATGCGGGCTAGCACCTTGCCCGTGGGGACAGTGCCCATTTACCAGGCAGGTATTGAAGCTATCGAGAATCATGGAGCCATCGTAAACATGAGCGTGGACGAGATTTTCGCGGTAATCGAAGAACATGCTAAAGACGGTGCTGATTTTATGACCGTCCACTGCGGAGTGACCCAGGAATCTCTAGCCAGACTTAAAAAGCAAGGTAGGAAGACGGACATAGTGTCTCGGGGGGGAGCTTTTCTCATCGGCTGGATGCTCCACAATGATAAAGAAAATCCCTTATATCAATATTATGACCGCCTGCTGGATTTGGCTCTGGAATACGATTTTTCTTTAAGTTTGGGCGACGGTTTGCGTCCCGGATGCTTAGCTGATGCCACCGACAGGGCTCAAATCCAGGAATTGATTATCCTTGGCGAA
The DNA here is from genome assembly GCA_013388845.1 of Chloroflexota bacterium. Taxonomy (GTDB): domain Bacteria; phylum Chloroflexota; class Dehalococcoidia; order GIF9; family AB-539-J10; genus RBG-13-51-36. The sequence goes on from JACAEN010000016.1 coordinate 47,346, forward strand.
TTGGTAGAACGCGCTAGAGAAGCCGGTGTTCAAGCTATGGTGGAAGGGCCTGGCCATTTACCACTGCATCAAATCGCCGCCAATGTTCAATTGGAAAAAAGTCTTTGCCGTGGGGCACCTTTCTACGTCCTCGGTCCTTTAGTGACTGACATAGGTGCTGGCTACGACCACATTACTGCTGCTATCGGAGGAGCAGTTGCTGCTGCCGCTGGCGCAGATTTTTTGTGCTATGTTACGCCCACTGAGCATCTTTCCCTCCCCGCCGCAGAGGATGTTAAAGTTGGGGTAATCGCCTCTCGTATAGCTGCTCATGCTGCCGATATTGTTAAGGGCATAAGAGGTGCCCAAGAGTGGGATGAGCGAATGTCCAAGGCGCGCAAGGCCCTTGACTGGGAAACCCAAGCTAAGCTATCTCTTGACCCGGAACTTTCCCGGCAAGTCCATAGTAAGATACCGGCTAGTGGAGTGACTTGCAGCATGTGCGGTAAGTATTGCGCCATGGCAATAGTAGAGAAATACCTCGGCATCTCAGCAACCAAATGCTGAAGCAACCGTCCCGATGGAGTCGGGATAGTTTATAGCTGAAAAATGAAAGCGGAAATCATACCTGTTGGCACAGAAATTTTGCTGGGCAATATAGTTGATACTAATTCCTGCTTCCTAGCCAATCAATTACCTCTGCTGGGAATTGACTTATATTTTATCTCTACAGTGGGCGACAATGAGAAGAGATTAGTCGATACCTTAAAACGAGCCTGGAGGAGAGCAGACCTTATTATCACCACAGGCGGATTGGGACCTACCGAAGATGATATTACCCGCGAGGCCATTGGCAAACTGGTAGGTGAGGAGCTGAAAGTTGATGACAAGTTATGGCAAGAATTAAAAGACTGGCTCCGCCGCTACCCTGGGAAAATGCCGCAAAGCAATATGAAACAGGCAACTATCATCCCTTCGGCTCGAGTAATTCCTAACCGTATGGGGACAGCCCCTGGTTGGTGGGTTGAGAAAGACAACCACATAATTATAGCTCTCCCCGGACCACATGATGAGATGAAATTGATGTGGCAGGAAGGCGTGTTGCCCAAGCTGGAGCAAAAAGTAACCGGAGAGGTTATCCTATCTAGAGTAATTAAGACTTTTCGACTAGCCGAAGCTAAGGTAGAGGAACTAGTAGCTCATCTTTCTAAACTATCCAACCCTACTTTGGCTACTTACATCAACCCCGACGGTGTTTATCTACGTATCACAGCCAAAGCAAAAAACAAAACAGAGGCTCAACGCCTTATTTCCCAAAGCGAAGAACAAATTCAAACCATCCTTTGTCCCTATATTTGGGGGGTAGACGATGATACTCTGGACTCAGTTGTTGGGAAGTTGCTCAGAGCTAGAAACTTGAGTCTAGCCACCATGGAATCTTGCACCGAGGGGCTTCTCTGCAGTACTATTGCCAGTGGTCCGGAAAGCCATACTTATTTCAAGGGCGGATTGCTAGCCTGTTGCAATGAAGCTAAGACAGCTTATGGTGTGGAGACCTCCATTATGGAGCGCTACGGCAATGAGAATACCCAGGTAGCTAAGGCCATGGCTGAGACGGCACGCAGGAAATTGAAAACCGATATCGGCCTGAGCGTGGGGGGTAACCTGAATCCCGATAAAAATTCCGGCGATGCCTTCGTAGGCCTGAGCAGTGATAAATTTGAGCAAACGTTCACCCATATACTCCGCGGAAATCGCTCAAGAATGAAGCAAAGAGCAGTTTTTGCTGCCCTTTTTGATTTAAGAAATATGTTGCTCGAGGAGGTCTAATGCACTTAATTATAGATGGCTATTCCAGCAACCAAAAAATTCTCCGGGACGAAGATTTCCTTCGGAAGTGGTTGGAAAATTATCCCGCCAAGATTGGAATGACCAGGATTTCACCGCCATATGTGATCAAATATATCGGACCAGTGCTGGAGGATTGGGGGATATCAGGATTTGTTTTCATAGCAGAAAGCCACATTGGCATCCATACCTTTGTTGAACGGAATTACGTTAACATCGATGTTTTCTCTTGTAAGGATTTTGATACTGAGAAAGCAATAAAAGATTTTCGAGAGGGATTTCAGCTGGCTAAATTGCGAACCTGCCTGATTGACAGAGAATGGCCCAAAAACTCCGATTTCATCGGAGCAATGGCCAACCCCCAAAGTTTTGTTTACCATGAATGACTACGACTACCATCCTGAGCCTTTCACCTGGGGGCATGAAGAAAAATTTCTGCCAAATCGGGTGTTTGCTGGATTAGAACCACCTTATTCAAATCTACAGCAAGCCAAGACTGCAATTCTGCCTGTCCCCTACGACGGCACCAGTGAATGGCGGGGCGGATCTCGCCACGCCCCGCAGGCTATTATCGACGCCTCCCAGTATTTAGAGCTTTATGATTTAGAACTGGACCGCGAGATATATAAGGTTGGCATTTCTACCCTGCCCGAGGTAGAACCTTTGCTGAGCAGCCCCCAGGACATGATTGACAGGGTTTATCAAGTGATTAAAGGCTTAATACAAAAGGAGAAATTTGTAGTGTTGCTTGGCGGAGAACACTCCCTGGCTTGGGGAGCGGTCCGGGCTTTCAAAGAAACATTCCCCGGACTTTCTGTGTTGCAACTGGATGCTCATGCTGACCTTCGAGATGAATATCTGGGAACTAAATATAGCCAGGCTTGTGTTATGCGCCGCATCTTTGAGCTTTGTCCTATTACTCAAGTGGGAATACGCAGTCTGAGCCAGGAAGAAAAACAATTCTTAACGCAGAACAAGCTGACGCCTTTCTACATGTCTGATTTGGCATCAAATACAGCCTACATACAGCAGATAGTGAACTCAGTTAGCGAGGATGTATATATCACCATAGATGTAGATGCCCTAGACCCCTCCATTATGCCAGCAGTAGGCACTCCCGAGCCCGACGGCATGTCCTGGCGGCAAGTGTTGGATATAATAAAATCGGTCGCCCTTCACAAGCACGTAGTGGGCTTCGATTTAATGGAATTTTGTCCTGCCGAGGGGCCAGGATCTTGCGCTTTTCTACTGGCTAAATTGGCTTACAAGCTTATCGGTTACGCTGTGCCGCAAGAAGGATGATGAGGGGCAATATAAGTCTAGGCAAGATCTTCGGTATTCCTCTGCGACTCCATTATACCTGGTTTATCATCTTTGCTCTGGTAACCTCTTCTCTCGTACTTTACCCCTTAGTAGAGCCTCCTTACCCTCCTATAGAACAGAGGATAATTTCGGGCATATTAACCAGCCTCCTCTTTTTTGCTTCCATCATTACCCACGAGCTAGCCCACAGCATCTTAGCCATTCGTAACAATATCCCGGTTAAAGAAATTACCCTCTTTGTTTTCGGCGGTGTTTCTCAGATAACTAAAGAGGCGACCCACCCCCGAGCAGAACTTTTAATAGCCATAGTCGGCCCTTTAACCAGCCTGGCCCTAGCCGGTATTTTCTACGGATTGCATCTTTTACTGGCTGGAACCCAGCAAATCCTAGCTGCCAGCTTAATGCAATGGCTAGCTTGGATAAATGTGTTTTTAGCTGCATTCAACTTAATCCCCGGTTTTCCCTTAGACGGAGGCAGAATATTCCGTGCCCTTGTCTGGCGAAAGACTCAGGATTACCACAAGGCAACCCGCATCGCCACCAAGGTGGGGCAGGGGATAGCTTATGCCCTTATCGCCGGAGGCATCGCCCTGATCCTTATCTTCCGTCTATGGTCTAACGGCATGTGGCTAATATTCATCGGCTGGTTTCTTAGCGATGCAGCCAGAGCTAGCTATCAGCAGATTTTGCTCCGAGATGCCCTTGCTGGTGTCACAGCACGCCAGGTTACGGATTACGGTTCTCCCTTGATCCCACCCCATATGAATCTAATGGAGCTAGTCCAGCAATATGTATTGCCCACAGGACGAACTTGCTTCCTAGTAAGCTGGGGAGCTGAATTAGAAGGCATGGTCACACTGCAGCAGATAAAGAAAGTCCCCCGCACCCGTTGGGCAATTACTTCTGTGCAGGATATCATGACCCCCGCCAGCAAATTAAAGGTAGCCTATGCCGACGAGGATCTCTTGAGTGTGCTCCAAGACATGAACGGTGAAAGTGCCGAGCACATACCAGTAATAGAAGCCGGGAATGTTGTTGGAATAATAAACCGAGAGGATATAGCTCGCTTCCTTCGCACCCGAGCCGAGTTCGGGGCAAGTTCAACGCCTAGATAGCTGTTATCGAGACGCTAGAATAATATTCCCCATCCAGGAATGTTCATCATCTGATGTGAGCCGCCAGGGACTCGAACCCTGAACCGGCTGATTAAGAGTCAGCTGCTCTACCAATTGAGCTAGCGGCCCAGGGTAATAATGTTAGCATTAAGTAACGGTGCCGACAAGTAGAGCCATAACGAATGAACTGACTTTATGGCTTATGGTAGAATGAGCTTTTGCTAATGAAAATTCTTCGTGAAATCGTCATAACTGTTCTTATCGCCGTAGCTGTCTTTTTTGCCCTTCGGCTAAATATACAGACTTATACCGTGGTCATGTCCAGCATGGAGCCTAGTTTTCAGCAAGGCGAGTGTATTATAGTTAACAAGGTGACTTACCACTCCTCCGGCCCACAGCGAGGGGATGTAATAATCTTCGACCCGCCGTTTGATTCCCCACACCCTTTTATCAAACGCGTTATTGGCTTGCCCGGCGAGACCGTAGAGATTAAAGATGGCAAGGTTTTTATTGACGGCGCCCCCTTAGAGGAGGGATATATCATGGCGCCGCCAGATTATACGATGGCAGCCACGAAGATTCCCGAGAACGAATACTTTGTGCTCGGCGATAATCGCAACTACAGCAACGACTCACATACTGGCTGGACCGTGCCCCGGGATAATATCATCGGCAAGGCCTGGTTCACCTACTGGCCGCCAAGCAAGTGGGGAATAGTCAAGCATTACAGCTACCCTGAGTTACCTGAAACTGAGGGACAGGAAACGGTACTCTGTCAGTCGCCTGGAGGTGCAACTTGAGTGACAAGGTGCTAGAGATATTTAAGACGGCTGGAGCAATAAAAGAAGGACATTTCTTGCTCGCCTCAGGATTACATTCGCCTGTTTACTGGGAAAAGTTCCGCATCTTGCAACACCCCCACCTTACCACGAAACTATGTCGCCTTATCGTCCAGCACTTTAAAGGGCAAAAAATAGACGTAGTGGCTGGCCCAACCACTGGCGGTATTATTCTAGCCTTTGAAACCTCTCGCCAGTTAGGAGTGAGGGGCATCTTTGCTGAAAAAGTGGGGGACGTGAGGGTCTTCCGGCGTGATTTTGAAATTGCGCCTGGCGAACATGTCCTTATTGTGGATGACATCCTGACCACAGGGAGCTCGCTCAGAGAGACCGTAAGTGCTGTGGATAAACTGGGAGGGATTATCATTGGCATCGGAGTGCTTGTCGACCGCAGTGAGAAAAGTCTGGACTTCAACCTGCCCTTCTTCAGCTGCCTTCGTGCCCCCACTATAGCCTATTCACCTCAAGAATGTCCCCTTTGTGCTGCTCACATCCCCCTGGTCAAGCCAGGTGCCCCAAGCTAGCAACTTGTTTAGCACCCCCTTTGCTCAAGGTGATGGTTAAGCAATCACGAGTGCATTTGCTTGACACTAGAATAGGGAAAACCTACAATATCCTCGATGCCGAGGTAGCTCAGTCGGTAGAGCAGCGGACTGAAAATCCGTGTGTCAGCGGTTCGATTCCGCTCCTCGGCACCAGCTCTGAAATTGTAGAGCAGAGCGAGGTTAACGATGGAACACCTCCAATTCACAGGGAGGTGTGAGAATGTTTAAATGGGATTAAAGCTTCCACGGTAAATGCGCCGAAGTGGCGGAATGGTAGACGCGACAGTCTCAAAAACTGTTGGGGGGCAACCCCCGTGTCGGTTCGAATCCGACCTTCGGCACCAAAACCTGACAAGCTGCCGGGTTGTGTAGCGGTAGCACAGAGGACTTTGGATCCTTTAGCCCAGGTTCGAATCCTGGCCCGGCAGCCAACTGAAAACAGAAAAGATGTCAAAAACTCGGTATCTCGATGCCAAAACAAAAACTACAATGAAAAAAACTAAGCACGTGACTATATATACCGATGGCGCATGCCTGGGAAATCCTGGCCCCGGCGGGTATGGGGTCATACTCCTCTATCGCGGTCACAAAAGAGAGCTATCAGGGGGGTATGACAAAACTACCAACAATCGAATGGAAATAATGGCTGCGATTGTGGGATTAGAGGCTCTAAAAGAGAAATGCCAGGTGACGCTATACAGTGATTCCGAGTACTTAGTCAAGGCGATGTCCAGAGGATGGGCTCAAAGATGGCGAGCAAACAGATGGCAGCGCAGTAAACGGGAAAAGGTGTTGAACCCTGACCTCTGGGAGAGGCTTTTGCAACTATGCGACCATCATGAGATAAAGTTTAGCTGGGTTAAGGGTCATGCCGGAACCCTGGAAAATAGACGCTGCGACGAGCTAGCCATGCAAGCTGCCCAGCAACCGAACTTGCCTGATGATGAGGGTTACATATCCCAGAATAAAACAAGGTAAACAGTATGGTACCAGACTATAAATTCACTGCGACAACAGAGCGAGATGAAGATGGGCTTGGAGGCAGAGACCTAGGAAAACTCATCTTGAGAAAAATCCTAAAAAATGTCAAAATCAATGCTGGCGACATAAGCAATCGTGCGAAGGTATTCATTCCCCGGTAGCTCAATGGTAGAGTGGGCGGCTGTTAACCGCTTGGTTGCAGGTTCGAGTCCTGCCCGGGGAGCCAGGTTCAGACTTGTGACTTGCCAATGGATAAAACTTTGTACTTCGTCTATGTCCTGCGAAATCCTCAAGGTCGATTGTACGTGGGCTTTACCACCGACTTAGAGAGGCGTGTCCGTCAACATCAGGAAGGCGAGGGTGGCTGGACTCATAGCCGTGGTCCATGGGAGTTAGTTCACTTTGAGGGCTTCACCACGCGGGCAGAGGCTCTGCGGCGAGAGCGTAATTCGAAGCGTGGTAAAACAAACCAAGAACTTCGGGAGCGTTTTAGCGGAGTTAGGTAGAGTGGGTCCTTCTGTAGAAGGATTAACCGCTTGGTTGCAGGTTCTCCTTCCAAAGAAAGGACTGCCCGAGGAGCTTGGAATTCACCCAAGGCTTTCATAATCACTCCTCGGGAAAATTGTCCTCATTCGTCTCCTGTTTGCTTGACAGTGTGGGGGGTGATATAGTACAAGTTATGATTTGAGTGAGACTCAAGAAATTAGCGCCAGAAAGGGAGCGAGCAAAATGAGTGAGAACCAAACCTTTGAACAGTTAAAAAAGTTAATCGTGGAGCTGTTGGAGGTTGACGAATCCAAAGTGGTCCCCGAGGCGTCATTTGCTGATGACTTCAATGCTGATAGCCTGGACTTCATTGAATTGATTACGGCGGTGGAAGACACCTTCAAAATCGAAATTCCTGATGAGGACGCGGAAAACTTGCAAACCGTTCAGGACGCAATTGACTACATCGAATCAAAAATCTAGAAGGTAGCCACCACTGGAATAAGCCTTCATACCTCCTTACTACTTATAATTAGCTAGGAGCGGAGATTTAGCTTAAAAAGCTTTTTAGACTAGACAGCAAGTATTGAGCAAGCGTGAACAGTGCACTTAAAAGAAGAGTAGTAATCACTGGACTTGGTGCCGTTACCCCTTTAGCCACAGGTGTTGAGGAATCTTGGCGAAAGCTGTGCCAGGGCAAATCAGGGATAGCCAGAATCACTAAATTTGACCCCTCTGGTTTTAACGTCCAAATCGCTGCCGAGCTTAAGGATTTTCATCCTGAAGATTTTCTGGATAGGAAAAAGATTAGAAGGACAGACCCCTTCATACAGTATGCGCTAGTGGCCGCTCGCATGGCAATAGATGATGCCTCGTTGACTATAAATGAGAATAACGCCAGCAGGGTAGGAGTAGTGCTGGGTTCTTGTGCTGGCGGCATGAACATGTATGAAAAGAACCTTTTCGCCCTTCATAACGAGGGGCCAGAGAAGGTTTCCCCTTTCTTCATTCCTGGATTCATAGCCAATATGTCGGCAGGGGAAGTCTCCATGGCTTTTGGTGCCCGGGGACCCAGCAAATGCGTGGTTACTGCCTGTGCCACCGGAAACAATTGTATTGGTGATGCTTTCAGACTTATACAGTATGGTGAAGCCGATGCCATGATTGCCGGTGGAAGCGATGCCTACATCCTCCCCATTGCCATTGCCGGATTCGACAAAATGAGAGCCCTCTCCCGAAGAAATAATGAGCCCGAGAAGGCGAGCCGCCCTTTTGATAAAGACCGTGATGGTTTTGTAATCGGCGAAGGTGCGGGAGTTGTTATCTTAGAGGAGATGGAATCAGCTATACGAAGGGGAGCCAAAATCTATGCTGAGCTCGCCGGCTACGGCTCCAATATCGATAGCTTTCATATAACCGAGCCTGACTGGGAAAATCAAGCCCGGTGTCTTAAGTTAGCCTTGAGCGACGCCGCCATCTCGCCTAGCGATGTTGACTACATCAACGCCCATGGAACATCTACTATTCTCAATGATGCATCAGAGACCAGAGCCATAAAGGCAGCCTTGGGAGAGCACAGCAAAAAGGTGCCCATAAGCTCCAATAAATCTATGATCGGTCACTTATTGGGCGCAGCAGGTGTAGTAGAAGCTATTTTCACTGTTCTTACTATCAGGGATGGCATTATACCGCCTACCATAAATTACGAGACTCCAGACCCCGAGTGTGACTTAGATTATGTCCCTAATATCGCCAGAAAAGCAGAGGTGAATGTAGCTCTTTCCAACTCCTTTGGCTTCGGCGGCGTCAACGCTGCCCTAGTTTTTAAGAAGTTTAAGGAATAGTAATCCCCAAGGCGTTGTTCAGGGCATCCCACAATTCCGCTTCACTCCTGAACGCCCCAATTTTGACGTACGTCACTATACCTTCGCTATCGATAAAGAATGTAAATGGAATCTTCCCTGGGTTACCGTAGACCTGGCAATAGTTCACAAAAACCTGTCCATTAATATCCAGAGCTACTATCATCGGTTCGTAGTCGCCGAGGAGGTTTTCCAAGAACTTTTGTACCGTCGAAGCGTTTTGACCAATATTAACAGCGACTACTTCTATCTTTCCTGCGCCTTGTTGAGCTGTAGACTCAAGGTAGGGCAGTTGCTGGACACAATAGAAACAAGTTGTAGTCCAGAAATTGAGCACTACCGGGGTGCCTTCCAGCTCAGACAGGGTTATGTTAGCCCCTGTTAAGGTAGGCAATGTGAAGTCCGGCGCCTCAGTTCCCCATGGACTGAGAGAATTACAACCCAGAGCGATTCCCACCAGAGCCAGAATCGCGATAATCACGGTTATCATTCTTAACGAAGCCTTCTTTGGCATTCTACTGGCCATATTGATAACCTCCTGTCATAAGCCCACTGAGATACTTTAGGTAACCCGTCAACATCAGAATTCCCATGCTGATAAGCAGCACTCCGGCTATTACGGAAATGACGAGAGCATGGCGGCTCAGCCATCTCAGGTACCGCGATGCAGACTCCCACGCCAGCCCCACAGCGATGAAAGGCAGCCCCAATCCTAAACAATAAGCAAGTAAAAGATAAGCTTTCTGCCACGCTGTTTGCGAGTTTGCAACCATGGTCAATACGCCCCCAAGCTGCGGGCCAGTGCACGAAGTCCAGCCCAAGGCAAATATTATACCTATTAGCAGTGACCTTAGATAGCCTGAGCCTTTAACTATGGTGAAATTGAGGCGTTTCTCATAGTTAAGCCACGGTACCTTAGTTGCAGCTATTAGGAATATGCCGAACACGATTAACAGAGCGCCAGCTACTTTTTCTAAAACTCCTCGCGGCACCACAGCTCCCAATAAGCCAAGAAGACCTCCTAAAGCGATGTAAATCAGAGAAAAACCAACTACGAAGCTAATGGTATGGAGGAGAACATATCTTCGGTCGGGAGGCTCTGGAGTAAGAACTGATGTTCCAGCTATATTAGCCAGATATGCCGGAACCAGTGGCAAAATACAAGGTGATAAGAAAGATGAAATCCCTAAGCCGAGAGCGGCTAAGATGTCTAGCATCTCTAGATCCTTTTTGCTTAGTATAGCAATTCTGCCATAAATTCAACAGCATAAAGCTTTTGCTAGCACACAGTATTTGATACAATAATTAACGTTGGGGCTGTAGCTTAGCTGGGAGAGCGCCTGCTTTGCAAGCAGGAGGTCAGGGGTTCGAATCCCCTCAGCTCCATTCACGTCGATATGTTTTATGCATATATTCTTCAAAGTGAGACAGGTAATCGATATTACATTGGTTCTACAAAGGATCTATCTCGTAGAGTAATTGAGCATAATCGAGGAAAAAGCAACTCAACAAAGCCTTATCGTCCCTGGAAGCTGGTGTATTGCGAGTGTTTTCAAACTCTGGCCGAAGCCAGACAAAGAGAACAAGAGATTAAATCGTGGAAAAGTCACGAATATCTGAGAAAAACGCTTGGATTGAACGCTTAATCAGGCAGAGCGTCCCGATTGCATCGGGGAGGTCAGGGGTTCGAATCCCCTCAGCTCCATTCACGTCGATATGTTTTATACATATATCCTTCAAAGTGAGACAAGTAATCGATATTACATTGGTTCTACAAAGGATCCATCCCGTAGAGTAATTGAGCATAATCGAGGAAAAAGCAACTCAACAAAGCCTTATCGTCCCTGGAAGCTGGTGTATTGCGAGTGTTTTCAAACTCTGGCCGAAGCCAGACAAAGGGAGCAAGAGATTAAATCGTGGAAAAGTCACGAATATCTGAGAAAAACGCTTGGATTGAACGCTTAATCAGGCAGAGCGCCCCGATTGCATCGGGGAGGTCAGGGGTTCGAATCCCCTCAGCTCCACCACTCACAAATCCGCAAACACTTGGGGGGCTATTTCCTTCACTATTCTTCGTATTTCCTCGGCAACAGCTCTAAACTCCGGAAGCGCTCGTTTGGATGTGCGCAACTTGATGATGTGGCGAATTTCGCGGAAATTCCAGGTGCAGATTATTTGGCTCTCGCAGGCGTTGGGGAGAACATAGCGAGCAATTTCAGCTTTTATCCCCTTGGCTAATAAGTCACCATAGGCTCGCCAGCAAGTTGCCATTACTTCCTTGAATTGCTTATGGGCGGATTCGTCGTCCTTAATTGGAGGCGGCTCGATATATCTGGGCTCGGTTTCCTTCACATAGCGCTGGCTTCTCTGGCTATAACTTGCCAATCTGTGCCGCACAAGCTCGTGGGTCAGGACGCGGCTGGCACGGATATAGAAGGTAGCACAAGCATGTTCAATCATTGATTCATGCCCGACCTCCAGCCACTTCTGAATTCGGTCGGGCACTGTGCCTGTTTTATCCTGTGTGTCCCAGCACAGCCTGCCTGCCGTCTCTATCAATCTTTCGGCGTCAGGGGTGACGGCAAGTAGCTTCACCTCTATGTCATACCTATCGGTCATCGCCTATTTGCTAAAGCACAGGTTTACCCTGGCGTCCCTGGAGGGATTCGAACCCACGACCCGCTGCTTAGAAGGCAGCCGCTCTATCCAGCTGAGCTACAGGGACAACCAAATTAAGTATAACATGATAGAGCTGGAATGATAAGAATATAGGGGTGAGTTAGTCTTTGTGAGCCTGTGCTACGTGCTTCCGCCAGCATTTCTCGTGCACATAGACGGCACACTTGGCGCAGTAATAAATATGGGCTCTGGCTTCCTTGCTGCAGACAGGACATCTCATCTCTTATCAGCTCCACTATCCTTTTCTTTCTTCCTTAATCCTTCAGGATTTTCAGGATTAGCCCTTTTTTGTCTCTCCTCCCGGGAGTCAGTTACATAAAAGCCCGGCCCGTTAAATATGACAGGGACCGGAGAGAAAAGGCGACGGGCAATTCCGTGGCAGCTAGGACAATCAGCTATTAGCTTATCAGAAAAGCTCTGCTTAAGCTCAAATTGCAGATTACAATCCAGGCAGCGATACTGATAAGTGGGCATTGATATCCTCCTTTATTCCAAAAGAGGCGTCTGCTCTTCTGGGCTTTGCTCGCCTGAGACTTGTGCCTTGGAGACCTGCTCCTCTTTCTTATCCTCTCTAGCTTTAAACTCTCCATCCAGATTGACTGTGCCTATCTCAAAAGGCGGCTTATGAGCTTGCAATACATGCTCATCCCAACAGTAGGCGTGTATAAAGACACCACAAGAACAATGGAAAACAATCCTGTCATAAAGCAACGGATTCCCGCATACAGTACAATTCATCTACTTACCTCCTACTAGCACTCCTAATCCCGAAGTGCTAATTATAGCGTGCTGATAGAGTTTCATCAAGCTTTTCGTTGGTAATTATCCTGTACATCGCGGCTACCCTTGGCAGCAAGGCACAAAGCCTACCTAGTTGACAATCTGTTTTCTTAGCCGTTAATATGGACTCGTTTTTTATGAGCATAAAAGGTAGCCTGCCTGAGTCCTTCACGTCTTATCGCACTCCAGTGCGAGCTGAGTTAAGAAAGGTTGTCGACAGTTGCCCCCCAGTTCTTCGTAACATGCTACGATATCACATGGGCTGGCAAGATGAGCACGGACATTCCTGCCAGAGAGAATCGGGCAAATTCATTCGCTCTGCCCTTTGCCTTCTTAGCTGCCAAGCGGTGGGGGGTGACACATCGCAGGTAATGCCCGCCGCCGCCGCCGTTGAGCTTATCCACAATTTTTCCTTAATCCATGATGATATAGAAGATGCCAGCCATGAGCGTCATCACCGGCCAACCGTATGGAGATTGTGGGGCCAGTCTCAAGCAATAAACGCCGGCGATGCCATGTTTACTCTAGCTTATTTAGCGTTGCTTAAGCTAAAAGAGAAAGGGATAACTGATGAAAAGATCATTGGTTCGACTAAAATGTTGAGCCGGGCTTGTTTGGAGCTTTGTGAGGGGCAATACTTAGACATCGAATACGAGAACCATCTCGACACCACCATCGAGGATTACCTTAACATGGCAGTCAAGAAGACAGCAGCTTTGTTTGCCGCATCGACCTCTTTGGGAGCATACCTAGGCAGTGAAGATAGTAAGTTGGTGGAATTTTTTCGCCTGTTCGGCAAAGAATTAGGCATAGCCTATCAGATTTGTGATGACATATTAGGAATCTGGGGAATGGAGGAAAGCGTTGGCAAATCTGTTAGCGATATCTTTCAGAGGAAGAAAACTTTGCCTGTAGTTTACGGATTGCAAACTAGCGGGGGGGAGGCAAGAAAGAGGCTAAAGAAGCTTTATTCTCAAAAGTCCATCGAGGGCGAAGATATCACAGAGGTTATGAAAATTCTGAACCGATTGGGCGCCAGGGGTTATGCTGAGAATCTGGCTGAGCAGTACTATTACAAAGCTCTGGCACACCTCGAGGCTACCGGTCTTGACACATCCAGGCAAGCTCCACTTAAACAGACAGCTCAGTTTCTACTAAAGCGCGACTTCTAGGAGGAAAAATGCCGAAAAAGACTGTTGAAGATATACAGGTCAAGGGCAAGAGGGTTCTACTCAGAGTCGATTTTAACGTCCCACTGGATATAAACACTGGCGCTATCAGCGACGATAGCCGCATTCGAGCTTCACTACCTACTATTAAATATCTCGTTGACCATGAAGCCAAGGTAATCATTTGCTCTCATTTAGGACGCCCTGGGGGCAAAGTGGTGGAAACCTTGCGGATGGCGCCAATAGCGGAGAGATTGTCACAACTTATGGGATTGCCTATCAGCACAGCATCGGATTGCATAGGGCAAAAAGTAGAAAGCCAAGTAAGGACACTTAGAGAGGGCGATATTCTGGTTTTGGAAAATCTGCGCTTTCACCCCGAAGAGGAAGCAAATGATCCCAGCTTTGCCCGGAAGCTAGCTAAGTTAGCTGATATTTACGTTAATGATGCCTTTGGCACTGCTCACCGGGCTCATGCTTCTACCGTGGGCGTCGCTAAACACTTGCCAGCAGTGGCTGGCTTTTTAATGAAGAAAGAGCTAGAGGTTATGGAGAGGCTCTTGCATAATCCAGAGCGACCCTCAGCCTGCCTTATCGGCGGCGCTAAGGTGAGCGACAAGATAGAGCTATTGCAAAATATGCTGAGAAAGGTTGACAAGTTGCTGGTTGGTGGTAGCATGGCTGCTACTTTCTTTAAGACGCAGGGGTATGAAGTGGGACATTCTTTGATAGAGGATGACAAGTTAGGACTGGCTAAGAAGTTGCTACAGGAAGCCAAGATGTGGAAGGTACCATTTCTACTGCCCATTGATGCAGTTGTGGCGGAAGAAATTATAGCCGGAGCCTCAACGAGAGTAATGCCAATAAGTAATATACCGTCTGGTAGCCATATCGTAGATATTGGCCCTCAATCCGTTGAGCTTTTCTGCAACGAACTGAAAAAATGTCGCACTATCATGTGGAATGGTCCTATGGGTATTTATGAAATACCTCAATTTGCTCATGGAACCAAAGCTATAGCTAGGTTCTTATCTACACTAAATGCCACCACTGTCATCGGCGGTGGCTCCTCTGCCGAAATAGTTCAGGAAATGGGGCTAGCTGATAAAATGACCCACGTTTCCACAGGGGGGGGTGCCAGCTTGAGGTTCTTGGAAGGCGCTAAACTACCTGGTGTGGAGGTTTTGTTAGATAAGAAATAGCGGGAGGTTGTGAAATGCGAATGCCTTTTGTTGCTGGCAACTGGAAAATGAATACCACTGTTACTGAAGGTGAACAACTTGTTTTAGAGATGATTGTGAAACTGGACAGGATAGAAGGAGTGGAGAAGGTGCTTTGTCCGCCATTTGTATCCTTAATTGCCATAAATATGATGCTCCAAGGTTCATCTATCAAGCTCGGTGCTCAGAATATGTATTTTGAGACTGCAGGGGCATACACCGGTGAGATATCCCCACTAATGCTCCGTGAGTTGTGTGAATTTGTCATACTGGGACATTCTGAACGGAGAGGGTATTTTGGGGAAACTGACGAAATAGTTAACAAAAAGGTAAAAGCGGCTTTGGCAAACAACCTTAAGCCTATCTTATGCGTTGGGGAGAGGCTTGAAGAGAATGAAGCTGGCAAGACAGAGGAGGTGGTCAATAGGCAAGTAATGGCAGCATTGAATGGTATAGAGCCTGTCGTTCTGAGCCGAAGCTCTGAGCGAAGCGAGGAGACAGCGAAGAATCTAGTTATTGCCTACGAGCCGGTTTGGGCTATTGGCACAGGTAAGGCAGCCAGTGGCAAGCAGGTAGCAGCTACTATCCAGTTTATCCGTGACGTTGTGGCTAAGATATGGAATAAGAGTATAGGTCAAGACTTACGCATCCTTTACGGAGGCAGTGTTACCAGTGCTAACATCGTTGAATTCATTTCCCAGCCGGAAGTCGATGGTGCCCTGGTTGGCGGAGCCAGCCTCAAAGCCGAAGAGTTCGTGAGTATTGTTAAGCAAACCGCTGAAATCAAGGGGAGAAAGAAGTAGTCAGTAGTCAGTGATCGCCATCGTTGGTCCCACCGCTGTAGGGAAAAGTGAGCTTGCTCTGCACCTAGCTCAATACTTTCCTATAGAGATAATAAGCGCCGATAGCCGTCAGGTCTATCGGCATATGGATATCGGCACTAATAAGCCCACTTTGGCTGAGAGGGCAGCGGTCACTCACCATGTCATTGACGTAGTCGAGCCTGATGAAAATTTCAGCCTGGCTATGTATCATCGACTAGCCATTGAGGCGCTGGATGCCATTCATCAGAAGGGCAAGTTGCCACTACTGGTCGGTGGCAGCGGACTTTACGTATGGTCGTTGGTGGAGGGATGGGAAATACCTCGCGTGCCACCCAATCAGCAGCTAAGACGCCGGTTAGAAGTCAGAGCAAAGCAAGAAGGTAGCCATACTCTCTATCAGGAATTGCAGGATATTGACCCTGTGGCGGCAGAAAAAATCAATCCCAGCAATATCCGACGCATAATCAGGGCACTGGAAATCTACCAGGCGACCGGGCAGCCTCCTTCTCAATTACAGCGTAAACGGGCACCATGTTTCTCTGTTTTGATCATCGGTTTAACCCTGGAAAGAAGCGAACTATATAGAAAGATTGATTGGCGTGTTGATAGAATGATACAGAGGGGATTGGTTGAGGAAGTAGAACAGCTATTGAAAAAAGGTTATAGCCCTTCCCTGCCTTCTATGTCGGGGATAGGTTACAAGGAAATAGGACAGTTTCTGCGAGGCGAGATGACTTTGCCCGAGTCTATTGATAAAATAAAATATGAAACCCATCGACTGGCTCGTCATCAGTATGCCTGGTTTCGCCTCAACGATAGCCGGATTCATTGGTTTGATACCGGCGAGGCGGAAGCCAAAGGTACGATTGTCGCACTAAACAAGGTGAAGGGTCTCATAGAAGGTTTCCTATCATGAAATTCTCCAAGTTACAAGGCACAGGCAATGATTTCATCTTGGTTGACGCCAGAACCACGGAAAGGGAATGGTCAAAGCTGGCTCGAGTTACGTGTGACCGTCACTTTGGAGTAGGAGCCGACGGCTTGATACTAGTGCAGGACTCGACCATCGCTGATTTAAAGATGCGTATTTTTAATTCCGATGGTTCTGAGGCTGAGGTTTCCGGCAATGGGCTGAGATGTTTTGCTAAGTATGCTATTGAGAAGGGCTTGGCTGGCAAAATATCATCGCCAGCAGAGTCCCGATTGCATCGGGACAATCGCTCTCTGACCGTAGAAACTTTGTCAGGCGTAAGAAAGGTTAAAGCTTATATGTCAGGAGATAAGGTCAACCGAGTCGAGGTAGGTATGGGTCTGCCTCAGTTTCAGCCGCAGCAAATCCCTGTTAAAGTTGACATCCCGATTGCATCGGGACCAATATTAGATTATCGTTTAATAATAGACGGAAAAGAGTTGACCTTATCTATTCTATCCATGGGTAATCCCCACGCCGTGAGCTTCTCATCGCAACCGGTTGCTGATTTTCCTTTAACTGAAATAGGACCAAAAGTGGAGAGGCACCCTGTGTTCCCCAAAAAGACCAATTTTGAGATAGCCAGAGTCTTGAACAGGGGAAAGATAGAAGCCAGGGTGTGGGAGCGAGGTGTTGGAGAAACTCTGGCCTGTGGAAGCGGCGCTTGCGCCATAGCTGTGGCTGCTCAGTTATTAGACCACGTGGATGAACAAGTTGACATAATACTCGAAGGTGGGACTCTGACCGTATCCTGGGATAGGGTAGGGGAGGTGTTGCTTACCGGTCCCGTGGAGGAAGTTTTCACTGGCGAATGGCCTGGAGGAAAGAGCTGATGAAATTAGCCAAACGACTTAATAGATTGCCTCCGTATCTTTTCGTGGAAATAAATCAAAAAATCGCTGAACTGCGGGCTAGGGGAGAGGATATAATCAGCTTCGCTATTGGCGACCCTGATTTACCCACGCCCTCTCATATCATCGAATATATGTGCCAGGCAGCACATGACCCGGCAAACCATCGTTATCCTGAAACCGCTGGCTTGCCTGAACTTCGACAGGCCATTGCTGAGTGGTATGAGGAACGCTTTGGCGTTACCCTGGATCCGTCTAAAGAGGTCTTGCCGCTTATTGGCTCCAAGGAGGGGATCGGGCACATAGCTTTATGCTTTATCGAGCCTGGTGACCTAGCTTTGGTTCCTGACCCAGGCTACCCACCATATTCTCTAGGCACCATATTAGCCGGTGGCGAGCCTTACTTTATGCCTTTGCAAGAAGAGAACGACTTTCTGCCCGATTTTAAAGCTATTCCAGACAAGGTCGCCAGTAAGGCAAAGCTTATGTGGCTTAACTATCCCAACAATCCCACCGGCGCTATAGCTAGCCTCGACTTGTTTGAGCAGGCAATCCATTTTGCCCGAAAGCACAATCTAGCCATTTGCCACGATGCTGCTTATACTGAGGTTACTTTCGATGGCTATACAGCACCAAGCTTTCTGCAGATAGCCGGGGCAAAGGAGATAGGTGTGGAATTTCATTCCCTGTCCAAAACCTATCACATGACAGGGTGGCGAATAGGCATGATGGTAGGCAATGCCGATATGATAAGGACCTTATTTCAAGTTAAATCCAATCTGGATTCAGGCATTCCCCAAGCAATTCAACATGCCGCTGTGGAAGCTCTGCGTGGCTCCCAGGAACATATCGCTGAGCGTAATGCTATCTTTCAACGGCGCCGGGATAAGTTAGTAAATGCCCTTAATGAGATAGGGCTGAAGGCCAGGATACCCAAGGCAACCTTTTATATCTGGGCTAAGATTCCACAGGGATATACATCTATAGACTACGCCAAGAAATTGCTGGACGAAGTTAAGATAGTAGTGACACCGGGAATCGGTTATGGGAAGGAGGGAGATGGTTACATCAGATTTTCCCTGACCATTTCCGATGACCATCTGGAACAGGGTATGGGTCGTTTATTGGCTTGGCACAGGAGGAGGAGATAAAGCAGAAATTTTTTACTACTGAAGCCAAAGTAGAACAAGCATTCCTGGTAGGAGTAGGAGGCAAGGTCTCCAACCACGATTGGTCAGTTACAGACTCCTTAGAAGAGCTATCCTATCTGACGAAAACAGCGGGCGCCAATATAGTAGGTATGTTAACTCAAAAACTGGATGCCCCTTCGCCTACCTCTTATATAGGTAAAGGCAAAATTGAGGAGCTAATTAGCCTCAAAGAGAAAACTCACTACGACACCGTGATTTTTGATGACGAGCTATCACCGCGGCAGCAAAGAAATCTGGAAGAGGCATTGGGAGTCAAAGTTATTGACCGCACCGCTTTGATTTTACATATCTTCGCCCGAAAAGCTCGAACCCACGAAGGAAAACTCCAGGTTGAACTGGCTCAACACCAATATCTTTTGCCCCGGCTTGTCGGGCAGTGGAGCCATTTAGAGCGACTCGGTGGCGGCATCGGCACCAGAGGTCCTGGAGAGTCACAGTTGGAAACTGATCGCCGCCTTATCCGTAAGCGTATCAACCTCCTTCAGCAAAAAATAGAAAGCGTCAGGAAACACCGAGCTCTTTACAGGAGGCAGCGTAAGGAGACTGGCATGCCCGTTGTAGCTCTAGTGGGCTATACTAATGCCGGGAAGAGCACTCTATTCAACACCCTAAGCAAAGCCGGCGTGGATGTGGAGGATAAACTTTTTTCCACTTTGGACCCTGTGACTCGGCGGGTAGCTCCAGCCACCGGGAAGCAATTTTTAATCACTGATACCGTTGGTTTTATCCACAAACTTCCGCCTTCAATTATTGCCGCCTTCCACGCCACTCTAGAGGAACTGGATGAAGCTGATTTACTTCTACATATAGTTGACATAACACACAAGAATGCCGCTAATCAATGCCTCACAGTAGAAAAGATACTCACTGAGCTGAATCTGGAAAACAAACCAAAAATCACCGTGTTCAACAAGCTAGACTTAGTTCTAAGCGGCGAATCGGAGTTGAAAACACTGACCACTATCCATCACTTCGAGGGGAAAATCTTGTTGCCGGCCAAGGACATCGCCTTCATCTCCGCCGCCAAAGGATGGGGAATGGACGAGCTTCTAAATAAGATAGCCCGTCATTTAGGGGAGAAAATAGGCAAAGTCAACTGAATTATGACTAGTCTCTTTGCCCAAATATCTTGGTGCCTATTCTAATTATATTGGCGCCTTCCTCCAGAGCCACTTTATAGGAATTGGTCATACCCATAGAAAGATATCTCATCTCGACATTGGGCAACTTCAGCCCTCTAATTTTTTCAAATATCCTTCTTGTCTGTGCAAAATAAGGCCGGGAACCCTCAGGGTTGCCAAAACGAGGTCCCATGGTCATAAGACCCATTACCTTGATATTCTTAAGATTAGATATTTCTCTTATTAGCTGTTCCACATCCTCCGGGAGCACTCCCGATTTCTGTGGCTCTCGGCCACTGTTCACCTCAATCAATACTGGCATTATTTTGCCAATTTGGGCACATTTTCTATCAATTTCCCTGGCTATTTCTAAAGAATCAACAGTCTCTATCATGTCGAACATTTCCAGTACTTTTCTCCTGACATTGTGCTTCTGCAGAGTTCCAATAAAATGCCATTTCGCTCTTTTTCCCACGAGTTCATAGGCCGCTTTGGCTTCTTTGACATAATTCTCGCCAATGATTTGTATTCCCGCCTGAACAGCTTCCAGGACTTCTTCAGGCGTTCTCGCCTTCGCCGCTGCCACCACCTCGACTCCATCAGAGATTTCCGCTAATAATTCGGCAACGTTTTGTTTAATCAGCTCGCTGGCCACATCATGATTGTAGTCCGTTGAGCTTAGCAACATCAAGGATACGAAATCCGAAAAATCGGTAAGTCTGGGAGAATCTCTGGTTACAAAGTTGTCCACGAGGACAAAGAGCTTCTGGTTTCCCTAATTAACCTCAGTTCGTAAGGTATAGCCGGCATAGCTATCATACCACTCTTGCCGCTGTTATCGGTCTCTCTTCCGGGACAATGTATTCTGTTTCGCCCTTTCCCATTCTTCCCAGACTGGGCCGTAAATCCGATGGACCTCCTGAGAATATTTGTCCAAAGCATCCTTCAAATCTTCAATTAGGGTTAAGGCTTGAGGATGAGTGGGGTAAACCCCTGGGGCTTTAAGGAAAGTTCTACTTTCCCAGGGATTATCAATTAGGGGGCAGGGAAGGAAAAGATTTTTATTGAATGGCTGACGAGACCTTATTTCTTTGAAGAATTCACAGTTAAGAGCTTCTTTCAAGGAACAATTTTTAACGTTGACCTGGGAAAAGTGAGTAAAGATGCAAGGCTCAACGTCGCCAAAATTATTAATATGGCAATAATACTTTGCAGAAATGCAGCCACCAACATAAGGGGCATCGTTCCAAAAATCAATGATTAGAATTGGATAATGAGTTCTAATATAGTCTCTTCTTTCTTTCATTAATTTTCTTTGCTCCGGGAGAGGCATTAGGTTAGTGTTTCTATCGCCACAGACTGGCATATAAAGAAAATACCAACCAACGAGCGCTCCTTTCTGTATCATTAATTCCACAAATCGGTTGCTCATTACTTCTTCAACATTTTCTCTTGTAACGCAAACTGAATAGCCAAAGGGAACTCCTTGGTCATTGCAAATATCCATTGCTGTCATTACTTTTTCAAAGTGCCCCTCCCCCCTTCTCTTATCATTTACTTTCTTGAGGCCCTCAATGCTACATTGGACAGCCATATTACCCACTTCAGCCAATTTTTTGACCGCCTCTTGGTTTAATAAAGTAGAGTTAGTGAAAACCTGGAAATAAGCATCGGAGTGTTTCTCAAAAAGTGAAAACAAATCGTCTCTCAAAAAAGGTTCTCCTCCCAAAATGGTGAAAAACGCAACCCCAATTTCTTTCCCTTCCTTCACAACCCTGTCAATTATTTCAAACGGTAAATCATCCTTTTTCTGGTAGCTCTTTGCATAGCAACCACCACAACTTAAATTGCACCTCATTGTTGGAGAAATCAAAATTGTATACAAGGGAGGCAAACCGGCTCTCCTCCCCTCGTCCCTTATTCGCTGATTTTCAATCAAACCTTTAAAGGCAAGGTCCAAAAGTCTTTCTTGACAGTTCTTGTTGGTATTCTCTGAGAATCTCTTCACCGAGGCCAAGATTTGGCTTAGGTTCGCTATTTTCTGGCGCCAGATTCTTTCCATAACCACTCTGACGAGTGCCTCACTTACCCTATTTTGAGGAAATTTGGGCAGAAGTTGAAGAATACACCTTGCTACCCTTCTTCTTAATTTCTGCTTAATTCCCATATGAGTAAACATATAACCCTCAAAGAATATTTCTGTCAAGAGACGCTGCTTTTCCCAGTGTTTTTGGTGTTGTTGCTGCCACCACCTCAACTTCGTCGACCACATTATGATTGTAATCAATAAACTTGCCAGCCTCAAGGGCATAGAATTTCGCCGGTATCAAAGATGTTCTTGTCTTCAACCAAAATTGGAACGTTTGAGAGAAGCTTGGGACAACTCATTATTCAGAAGATAAGAAGCGAAGAGCCCGCAACGAGTTGGTAGAGGACAGTGTGACACAAAGTGAAAGATTCCAAATGATAGGCTGGTAAGCGGCCTCAGGTGGGCAGGGGGTTGACAAAAAGGATATTTGTAGGCATAATTGGATTGAGTATAATATTCCTTACACTCATTTAAACGATGCAAGGAGCTAAAACCGATGCTACCGCATGTTGATGATTTTTTACTAAATCTACAAGCCAATAAATACTCTTCGGAGACAATTTATAACTATGAACGGGATTTAAATGTTTTCAGTAATTTCTTAGATGAAAGCAATATCGAGTTTGCTAAGGTTGATAAACGCGCTATCACCTACTATAAAGCCTATTTGGTTTCGCGTGACCGCAAAACAGCCAAGCTGACGAAGCAAGGCGAAAAACTTCTTGATTCCCGCTCTATAAACCGCATGCTCTCGGCGCTGAGAGCTTACTTGCGCTACTTAATTGACATTGATTACCCCTGTCCCCTGCCGCCTGAAGCAGTGAAATTAACCAAAGCTGGGAGAAAACATCCCCAAGTAGCCGAGCTTGAGGATTTAATCAGACTGATTGAAGCGCCAAGCTCCTTAGAGGCAAATATCAAAACAGCTTTAAGGAACCGTGCCATGCTGGAAGTGCTATTTGCTACTGGCATGCGCATCTCTGAGCTCTGCAATCTAAATCGCAGTCAAATCGACGATACCGGGCGGATTTTTATTACTGGTAAAGGCAGAAAACAACGCTTCGTTTACTTAACTCCACGAGCTAAACAGCACCTGGATGCGTATTTAGCAACTCGACAGGATGATTGTCCAGCCCTTTTTATCCCCTATGCCGGTCGAAATGTTGCCAAATCAAAGAAAAGGATTTCCACTAATTATCTTCAGGATAGAATTAAGAGATACCGTGAGAAATTAAAGATCAACGTCCCTACTTCAGCACACTCCCTGAGACACGGTTTTGCCACTTATCTGGCTGAACAAGGTGCTAATCCGGCAGCTCTGCAAATTCTTCTGGGTCATGAATCCTTGGATACCACCACCCGCTATGTCCATGCCTCCGATAAGTATGCTGAAGAGACTCACCGCAAATACCATCCCTTAGCTAAACCAGATTAATCACGCTTGTAGAGCATTATGTCAACTACCATAGAGGAGGTTGCCTGCAAATGGTAGAGCTAGCGTTGCCGCGGGCGCTGTCACTAATAACGAATCGCAAGGAAATTGATTTCCTTTATATCAAGAAAAGGTGCTAAAATGACGTTAACCAGGAGAACCAAAAATGGGTGATATTTTGGATGAAGTCACGGCGCTTATCAGATGTAAGGAATGTCCGTGGTACAAAAACTGCCTAACTCCGGTTCAGGTTAGCATTGAGGATATCGCACAGTTCAGGATAGCGATGCAGGGGACAAATTTACCTGAGCAAGCCAAAAACGAACTGGACCAGATTATGGAAAGTGTGGCCTCCATGAGTCAAGAAATGATTCTTCAGAGCTGCCCTGTATTTACTCAGCGTCTCAAGGAGGATCCCAAACTTGCCCAGCAAATCAAGAAGATGATGCAGAACTGGGGCAAAGAAGAAGAGCCTGATAAGCAATACCCATGAAAAGTTTGCTTTGCTCTTTCCCACTTAAGCCCATCTCCATATAAGGTGCCTGAGGCCTTAGAGGACTTCTTTTTTGGGGAGCTGAATAAACAGCCATGCCAGAGCAATTAGGCAAAATAGAGAGGCTTGAAGTTGAGCGCTTCAAAAAAGGAAAAAAACTTTACCTCGTCCCACTTATATATTCTGGAGAAGAAGCTCCTGATGAATACAAAGAAAAATGTAGTCGTTACTGGCAACAAGTAGCAGAACACCTAACCAATTTGGCGTCAAAGATTGGGAAAGTAAACCGGGTTTACCACGAATCAATATTTCAATCTGGTGAGGACGGCATGAAGGCTATGGAGAGGTTGAGTCCAAGCAGTTACCGAATTGCTAAAACTCAGTGTGATAATGGCGCTATCTTTGAAGTAATTGAAGAAAGGGAACTATTCGAGGAAGTAACGGACTGGCAGAGGTGCCTGATGCTTGGCTTTATAAGTGATAACGTAGCAAGTAGAGTTTCTGAATTTTACGTTGAGGCGGCAAAGAAGAGAAATGAATTTATAGCTAAAAAGATAAGCGAAACACTTAAAGACAATGAAGCTGGGCTTCTATTCATTAGAGAGGAACACTCTGTGCAATTTCCTAGCGATATAGAGGTGTTCAGCATCTTCCCACCAGCTCTGGATGAGATACACCGCTGGTACCGAGACCAAGCTGCTCCAGGGATGGAGAAGCGCACCAAAGAGAGCAAAGGAGAGAGTGTGGGAGAAACTGAGGAGGTTGAGAAAAAGACTAGGAAAATGACGCAGGAAGGGCCTAAAGAGTAACCCTGCTTCGTGGGGGTGTTTCATGAAGATAAGAAAACCTGCTGTTTCTGGTATGTTTTACGCCGGCACTGCCGCAGAATTAGAAGAACAAATTGAATGGTGCTACAAGCATGAGCTTGGACCAGGAGCTATACCTCAGGTGAATAACAAAGGAACGAGGGAGATTGTGGCTATTGTTGTCCCCCACGCTGGCTATTATTACTCAGGACCAGTAGCCGCCCATGCGTATAAGGAGCTTGCTAAGGATGGGATATTCGATACCGCAGTGATACTTGGCCCTAACCACACCGGGTATGGGTATCCTGTCTCTCTATGGACAGGAGGTAGCTGGAACACGCCCTTGGGTGAGGTAGAAATAGACGAAGAGCTTAGCCAGAGGCTGTTGGGGAAGGTAATCAAAGCAGACGAGATTGCTCATATACATGAGCACAGTATTGAAGTGCAATTACCCTGGCTTCAGCACCTCTATAAAAAGGTAAAAATTGTACCCATAACTATGCTGGCTCAAGACATAGAAACAGCCCGGACGGTGGGCAAGGCTATTTCTCAGGCAGGCGATAACTTAGTAATTATCGCCAGCAGTGATTTCACACATTATGAACCCTACTCTGTGGCTATGGAAAAGGACAACGCTGTAATCGAGGCTATAGTGGACCTTGATGAGGAAGAGCTATATGAGCGCTGTGAGAGTCTTAATTGTACCATGTGCGGGTATGGTGCGGTTGCTTCAGCTATTGTTGCAGCCAAAGAAATGAAAGCCAAGAAGGCAAGTTTATTGAAATATGCCACCAGCGGAGACACGAGTGGCGATTTCTCCCGTGTGGTCGGCTATGGCTCTATCGTGATAAAACGGTAAACAATCACCATCGAGAGCTAATTATTTCTCCTTGGGCCTCTCTGTCGATCGTGAGAATGCCAAAAGAATCTGCAGCCTTGCCGGGATTGAACAAGAGAATATTATCGATGACCTTATTGTGGGAGTGGTGAGAATGGCCATAGACGATAATATCAACACAGTCTGACTCAAACATTTTCCTTACCCTCTCTTCCATTCCCCAAGGACCGCCAGAGCCATGAGTTATGCCAATTCGTTTATTTCCTATTTCGACTATTTCCTTGACCGGTAGCACAGTCTTTAGCTCCGTAGAATCCATATTACCATGGACGGCTTTTACCTCTCTTAACCGTCTCAAGTCCTTAAGCAGTTGGACATCGGTGAAGTCTCCAGCGTGGATTATTAAATCTATAGTGGAGAGGGCGTCAATTATCTTTTTAGGAAGGTGTTCAAGCCTGTTTACATGGGTATCGGCAAGCACGGCTATCCGCATAACAAGCCTCCCGGCAGTGACGCAGAGAGAACACCCCGCAGTTTCAAAAATGCTACCATCTCAGACGAAAAACTGCAAAATGTTTCTCATTGATGGTTTTGGGAGATAACCTGCTTCACCAATTGGATGGTTTTGTCCATGTTAGATAAAGAGAAGGATAACCCTAGTTGCCTAAGGTCTTTGTAGCCCAGTCCTTCGAATAGTTTCCTCCCGGCTACTCTAGTCATTTCGTCGTAAATAGCCGGCCACTCTGGGCTTCGCCTTTGGGCACAAAAAAGAATAAAATCCCGAAGCTTGGGAGGAATGTCATCCATACATTATTATTTTATGGCCAGGACTCTAGTTTAACAAACTTGTTTATGGCCGCTGGGATGGTATCCTCTCCCTTATTTTCCCTTGGATAACCCCTTGGGGCAAGGCTTGAGTCTCATCCCTGTCCTTTGCCAAATATAAGCCGGAAAAAATTTTCGGGCAAGCAAACCTGTAAGCCGAGTTCTGTCCCCCGACCGAGTCGGGGTGGTGACCATCCATCTAGCCCCGATGTTACCATCGAGGTCAAGCGACCAACCCGAGGGCTTCGGCCGAGCGCCTTAGACTCACCCCAGAGTCTTGAGACTTTGGAGCAGTTGAGCCCTCTTATTCGGTCTTGCTCCGGGTGGGGTTTGCCCAGCCAGCCAGTTTCCTGGTTGCTGGTGAGCTCTTGCCTCACCATTTCACCCTTACCCGCACCCCGATGCCATCAGGGCCGCTGGCGGTATGTTTCTGTGGCACTTTCCGTAGGGTCTCCCCTCCTGGGTATTACCCAGCACCCTGCTCGGTAGAGCTCGGACTTTCCTCCCCGATTGTATCGGGGCGGTCACCCGGTTTACTTGCCCGAGTCTATTTTATAGTTAACTAGACTAAAGGTCAAATTCTCGAATTCACCAAAACAAGATTGCCCGCTGGTAACAACCACTCCCAAGCAGTTTATAGCCAACTTTTGAGCTTTGGGTTGACGCTAAGGGACAAATGTGAATTATGGCACAACAAAACGCATCCCCGAGGTATAATATATAAGAGGATAATGGCAAGGCCCAACAATAATGGCATAGTCTGGGCCAAAAGTATAACTGGAGGTGAACCGATGCAACCACGAAACATGAACTGGGTTGTCGCAGGTAAGCGATACCGCACAGACACAGCCACACTAATAGCCCACGACTCATACTGGAACGGACACAACTGGGAGCAAGGTGGCCGTAATATATTCTTATTCAAAACGCCAAAGGGCAATTTCTTTGCCCAGCATCAAACGCTATTGCCAGGCGAATTTGACAAAATCACCCCCCTGGACACAAACGAAGCCATATCTCTGTATCAATCTCTACCCAAAAAAGAGGTTCCTTTCGGAGTGGCTTTCCCGTGTGTCAAAGTAGAGGACGCCTGATTTATTGCTGTCGCAGAGCTCCAGTTGCCTAAACTACGGTTTGAGCCTACTGTATGCCCATCCTGATGTGGGCACTACCTCATATATTGTTATCCTAGGCTTTGACACCAAGATTGCCTCTGCCCCTTGCAGTGTCTGTTTTCTAAGCTTTGAACTCTCCCATATCGCCCAATTCTCAAGTTTATCCCAATCGTATAACAGAGCAGAAATAGGACTGCCTTTCACACTTTTGATATGCTCAGCACCAATGAAACCTGGAAATGTCATAGCATGTGACCTGAGCTTTAGAAATACAGGTTGTATATCGGCACCCTTCTTCAATTCATAACCTTCGATAACCTTTATCATTTCCCTTCTTCCCTTCGACGACGAGTAACAAATTATACCGCCTATGCCGCCCGAAGTCTACCACGCAGGTTGTCATTGTTTCAGCGGCATTATTACAGCCTATCTCACACCCTCTCAAAGACAAAAATCTGACAAAAGCATAACTAAGCCACCTGGCAAAGAGGATAGGGTGAACCTTGGATGTTGAAGCAACGAGACAGGGTGCATGCAAAAATCCCTCGCCAGCTGAAACACCTGCCTTTTTGAGCCTCTCAGAGCGTGGTTTATTGTAAAGTAGAGCCAGAGCATGTCCCCTAGTTGTCCATGTTGGATTAAAGTCTGGTAGAGATGCCAACCAAAGGTCGACAGGATTGCCTGAAGGGGTCGTTTTGAAGTAGAATTCGATGCCAGGAGGGGTGACCGAGTGGCTTATGGTGGCGGTCTTGAAAACCGCTCCCCGACAAAGTCGGGGCGTGGGTTCGAATCCCACCCCCTCCGCCATTTGAGAGATGGCTTGACCTTGAGCATGTGTTGAGAGTAGTCTATGAGGAACATACTGACGAAACTGTTATAACTACTTTCTTAGTGAGCGCAAAGCTTGGTTCGTGAAAGCAAGTTAGCTAATGAATCGCTATCCTCTGGTCGAAGAAGTCTCTACTTCCTTAACTGCTCCGGAGCTTTTCGAGCTAATCAAGGACAGACCCTATAGCTTCTTTTTAGACAGCGGCATGGATCCTCAAAGGCTCGGGCGATATTCCTTTCTGGGCAGCGAGCCATTTCTGGTAATGAGCAGTCGAGGCTCTGAAATCACCTTGGTTCGTGGACGAGAGTACGCAGTGCAGCATGATAACCCTTTCGATGTTATTGGCAAGCTACTGGAGATATATAAGTTAGACCGTTGCCCAGCACCCGTACCCTTCACGGGCGGAGCAGTTGGCTATTTCAGCTATGACCTGTGCCACTTTATTGAAGATCTACCATCTACAGCCATAGACGATCTCAAACTCCCTGAGAGTTATTTTGCCTTCTATGATGCGATTATGGCCTTCGATCACCTGGAAGAGAAAACTTACCTTGTTGCCACGGGCTTTCCCGAGACAGAGGAAGAGCAAAGGCTAAGGCGGGCTAGGATGAGGCTTGAGGAAATGAGGGACTGGCTTTATAGTGCCTCCCATAGCCAACAACCCTCTTTCCTCCGAGAGAAAGCTGAATTTCAATCAGGCCAGAGAAATAGAGAAATCCTGCTCAAGTCCAATTTTACCGCTGAGCAATACTTCAAAGCTGTAAATAGAGTGCGAGAGTATATTGCCGCTGGCGATGTCTTTCAAGTTAATCTTTCTCAAAGGTTTGAGGCTGATTTGGAAATTTCGCCCTATGAGCTTCATAAACGACTAAGGAAGGTCAATCCTGCTCCCTTTGCCAGCTATCTCAATTTCCCTGACGTGGCCATCGTCAGTGCCTCTCCTGAAAGATTCCTCAAAGTCCAAGACGACCGGGTAGAGACAAGACCGATAAAAGGCACGAGACCACGAGGCGGAGACCCCGCTGAAGATGAGCAGCTAGCTCACGAGTTGACACACAGCAGCAAGGACCGTGCAGAGAACATCATGATTGTTGATTTAGAGAGGAACGATTTGGGACGAGTTTGCCGGTATGGCACAGTAAAAGTCACTGAACTGGCTATCCTGGAGACCTTCCCCACCGTATTTCATCTCACCTCTACCGTTGTGGGCAGGCTACGCCGAGGCAAAAGCAACATTGACTTGCTTAAGGCTACTTTCCCCGGCGGCTCTATTACTGGCGCTCCTAAGGTGCGGGCTATGGAGATTATTGATGAACTGGAGCCAACCAAGAGGAGTGTCTATACTGGCTCCCTAGGTTACCTAAGCTTTAACGGGGACATGGATATCAACATCGTTATTCGCACTTTTTTAATAAAAGAAGGTAAAGCTTACTTTCAGGTAGGCGGAGGCATTATTTACGACTCTGATTCGGAAGCTGAATATAGGGAAACTCTGGACAAAGCCAAGGCTCTGATGCAAGCTTTGCAGTTAGCACTAGAGGTGATTGTAGCAACAAAATGAGGAACGCTCAGAAATCATAGATTCCTCACGGCAAAACAGTAATATTCAGCCAGGAGTTGTGCCTTCGCCTTCCCGAGCCCAAGTTGGAATATTGAAAAGCTGGCGCTTATGCCATATAATAGCAGGACTGAGCAGGAGCAATTGCTTTTATATAGCGTTCCGCGTAATTTCGCACAAGAATCCCTTCCTGAAAGGGGAATCATCATAAAGAGCTCCGCAGTTAATTGTAGTCACTAATAAGGAGGCTTAATTATGGCTGATGAATCTGACAAAGATCTGAAGAAAACTGAAGAACTAATGGAAGAACTGAAGAGAAAACGAGAACACATCTTGCAAATGGGAGGACCAAAGGCGATTGAAGAGCGCCATAAGAAAGGGCAGATGTCAGCTCGGGAGAGGATAGAATATTTCTTTGACTCCGGCACATTCACGGAAATAGGTTTGTTCGTTAAGCATAGAACGACTGCGTTTGGCATGAGTAAAAGGGAGGTGCCTGCTGAAGGAGTAATCACTGGCTTCGGCAAAGTGAATGGCCGGTACGTTGTGGTTGCGGCTGAAGATTACACGGCAATGGCGGGAACCTTTGGCGAATATCATGGTAAGAAATTTGTTCGTGCTATAGAGTTCGCTAAGGATAACGGATGGCCATTTATAGGCATGAATGACTCCGGAGGTGCTCGACTGCAAGAAGGAATTGATACCTTGGAAGCCTACGGATGGCTTTTCAGAGCTCAAATACTGGCGTCAGGGATAATACCCCAGATAGCCCTGCTTATGGGCCCTTGTCTCGGGGGACAGGCATATCATCCTATAATGCAAGATTTCCTCATTCAAACCAAGCACACAGGATTTATGGGTATTGCTGGCCCGGCTTTTGTCAAAACTCAAACCGGCGAGGAAATATCCCTGGAGGAACTTTCTGGCTACAAAGCTCATGCCATCAAATCCGGACAAACACACATCGTGGCTGAAGATGATGCCGATTGCCTAGATAAGTGCAAGGAACTTTTATCCTTTTTGCCTTCCAGCAACCGTGAGAAACCGCCTCGCATCCCAACGGATGATGACCCAGAAAGGAAAGAGGATTTGCTTAGCTTGATGCCCGAACATCCTTATGAACCTTTCGATATGTACGAAGTCATCACAAAAATAGTTGACCAGGGTTATTTCTTTGAGACCTTGGGACTCCACGCTCGCAATATAATCACAGGTTTTGCTCGCTTCAACGGGCGTCCTGTGGGAATAGTAGCCAACCAACCAAAGTGGATGGCTGGTTGCTTAGATATTGATGCGTCCGACAAAGCAGCTAGGTTTATCAGGTTTTGCGACCTGTTCAACATCCCCCTGCTCACTCTGCAGGATTGCCCGGGGTATCTGATAGGTTCTCAGCAAGATTGGGGTGGAATCCTGCGCCATGGCGCTAAGCTACTTTTTGCCTGGGCTGATGCCACCGTGCCCCTGATTTCCATCATACTTAGAAAATCCTATGCTGGCGCTCATTATGGCATGCTGGACAAATCTATTGGTGCTGATTTCGTCTTCGCCTGGCCTACCGCCCGAATTACCATTGTCGGCGCCGAAACTGCTGCCAGTGTTATCTTCGCCAAGGAAATAAAGGAGGCAGACAAGCCTGATGAAATGCGAGAAAAAAGGATAAAGGAATATTCGGAGCTCTACGAAAATCCTTACCGCGCTGCTGAGAGAGGTTATGTCGACGATGTAATAGACCCTGCGGATACCAGAAAATTCATAAACAAGGCATTGGATAGTCTAGAGAATAAGTGTGTGGTCAGGCCTTGGAGGAAGTATTCCAACATCAATCTCTAAGAAAGGAGAAGGAAAGATGGATTTCAGCTTCACAGAAGAGCAGAACAGGTTTAGACAGGAGGTACGCAACTTTTTAGAGGACGAGATAAAGAAAGGGTATTGGGAACCTGCTTGTGACGCCTGGATACAAGGCTTTGACCCAGGATTTACCAAACGAGTGGCGCAGCGGGGCTGGATAGGTCTGACCTGGCCCAAAGAGTATGGCGGGCAAGGGCGTAGTTATGTAGACCGGCTCATACTCACCGAGGAAATGCTGAGATACGGGGCACCAGCAGCTTGTCACTGGTTTGCCGACCGCCAGATAGGTGGCTCTATTGCCGCCTTTGGCACTGAGGAGCAAAAGAAGGAGTTATTACCTAAGATTATAAGAGGGGAAGCTTATATTGGTCTGGGAATGAGCGAACCAGGAGCTGGCTCTGACTTAGCCTCATTGCAAACTAGAGCTATTGAAGACGGAGACAGCTATATAATTAATGGACAAAAGACATGGACCAGTGGTGGCTCGTTTGTAAATTATTTCTACCTATTAGCTAGAACTGACCCCGAGGCACCTAAACACAGAGGCATTAGCGAATTCATTATTCCCGCAGATTTACCTGGGATTAAACGCATCCCCATGATAGATATTACTGGTACTGAAGCTTGGAACGATGTCTTTTTTGACGAAGTACGCGTCCCCAGGACATGTTTGATAGGGGAGAAAAACCGTGGTTTCCTGCAAGCCCTCCAACAGCTTGATTATGAGAGAAGCGGGATGGAGCGACTCATGGGCAACTATCCCCTCTTTGAAGCCCTTATACAGTTTACCAAAGAGCATAAATTGTCCCAAGAACCTGTAATTCGCAATAAGCTAGCTCAGCTCCAGATTGAATTTGAAGTTGGGCGGCTACTTATTTATCGGGTGGCGTTGGTCATGGACGAGGGACGGGCTCCCAATCGGGAAGCAGCCATGTCCAAAGCATATTCCACCGCGTTTGAACAACGGTTAGCCAACACCGCTATGGAAATACTCGGGCCTTATGGGCAACTGCTCGGCGACTCTAAACTAGCTCCTATTCGAGGGCTAGCAGTGTATTCCTACCTGGGTTCCAAGGGTTATAGCCTCCAGGCAGGTACATCTGAGATACTAAAGAATATCCTGGCTACCAGGGGACTGGGCTTACCAGCCTCGTAATACGCTCTTGAACGAAGGACCCCGTGACTCAAGGATTCTTCGCCGATGTTAAGAATGACACTGGAAATGTCGGAAACAGAAGGATAGCAATGAAGTTAACTCTTACTGAAGAACAAGAAATGCTAAAAAAGACAGCTCGCGACTTCCTGACTGAGAAGTGCCCGAAAAAATTTGTTAAACAGATTGAACAAAGCGAGACAGGCTATTCCAGAGAACTTTGGCAGGAGATGGCTGAGCTGGGCTGGATGGGCTTGGCTTTCCCCGAGAAATACGGCGGCGGCGACATGAATTTTCTCGACCTAGCAGTGTTGCTAGAAGAGATGGGACGAGCTTGTCTACCTGGCCCTTTTTTCTCCTCGGTCGTTCTCGCAGGCTTAACCATCTTGGACCTGGGCACCGAGGAGCAAAAACAAGAATACCTGCCCAAGCTAATCCGTGGGGAGAAAATCTTTACCTTAGCCCTAACCGAACTTGGCTATCACAATTACGATGCCTCTTCAATCGCAGTCGAGGCTACCGCCCGTGATGGCAACTATATTATCAAGGGCACGAAATTGTTTGTGCCTGATGCTCATATTGCTGACTACTTGCTATGTGTCGCCAGAACCAAACCCAAAGACGGAATCACCGTATTCCTGACCGATGCTAAGAGTCCCAAGATAAATTGCACCCTTTTAAAAACTATCGCCCGTGACAAGCTATGCGAGGTAGTTTTTGACCAAATGCCAGTACCTAAAGCCAATGTTTTGGGACAACCGAACCAGGGGTGGAATGCAGTGCAAAGGATAATTGAGCGGGCGGCGGTGGGAAAATGTTGCGAGATAGTCGGCAATCTTCAGCGAGTTTTGGACATGACCGTGGACTACGCCAAAGAAAGGAAACAGTTTGACCGTCCCATTGGTAGCTTTCAGATTATACAGCACTATTGCGCCGACATGGCCACCGATGTTGATGGCGCCCGATTTAGCACCTACCAAGCAGCCTGGATGCTAAGCGAAGGATTGCCCTGCACCAGAGAAGTAGCCATAGCCAAGGCCTGGGCAAGCCAAGCCTCCCAGCGCGTTATTGCTCTGGCACACCAAATTCATGGAGCTATTGGCGTTACCATAGAACATGACCTACACTACTACACCAGGCGCGCTAAAGCCGCCGAGATTGCCTTCGGCGATGCCAATTTCTACCGGGAGATAGTGGCCAAAGAGATGGGATTGTGACCATCTATTGGACAGTGAACTTACTAAGGCCTTGGCACAAGTCAGGATTAGCCGAGATCGTCAAGCTTCGTTTCTAATTTCTTTTGCCCTAGGGCTACTGTTAAATCCCCTCGAGTCCTTTCTATAATGCCTCGCACGGCGTCTGTGGTTCGCCTCAAGCCATGAGCGAGCAATTCCGGGAAGTCCATAGTTATCAATATTCCGTAGATTTCATCCATTATGGTCAGCAGCTCTTCGCAACGGGAAAAATCCCCTCGCCTCAGACTATCTAATATATACCTCCGCAATTCTCCTACAGACTCGCCCAAACCATCTAGATAGGCGGTATTGCTTACTCCCAGCGTTTCTGGCTTAGGCAAGTCCTCCCCAGCAATCAAAGCTAAGGTTATATAGCCTTCAGCTAACTCCTTTTGAGCATCGTGAATAAAACCTGAATGAAGTAGCCTGCCATGTTCAGCCAGATCGTGGTTTAGCTCTCGAAGTAATTCATGAGCTGAACCAAGGAGTTGCCTTGCCTTATCATGCTCCTGGCGATGCACAGCACGTATGGCATCAGCGCTATGGCGGATTACCTGACGGCAACTACGCAAAGCTTTCTCCCGAGCTTCATCCTCAGCCACGAATTGGGGGCGAAGCTCCGCAGCAATAGCCTCTAAATCTTCTACAGGTTTTGACATTCTCCCTTTGCCAAGTCCATTTTTGCAATCAATTTCTGCACAGCTTCCCTAACATCTTCCCCGCCCAGAACAGCGCTAATTACAGCTACAGCATCAGCACCCGCAGACACCACTTCACCAATATTGCTCTGATTGATGCCACCAATAGCTACCACAGGGATTGATACACTGCCTTTGAGCTCCTTAATCCTATCCACACCAACCACAGTAGCCTCCCTTTTTGTTGCCGTGGGAAATATAGAGCCCACAGCAACATAATCGGCTCCTTCTCTTTGAGCTTTCTTGCCTTGGGACAGCGTCGTGACCGAGCAGCCAACTATTTTATCTATGGGCAATTCCCTGCGGATTACCGGCAAGGGCAGATCCTCCTGTCCAACGTGAAGCCCATCAGCATCGACAGCCATAGCTAAGTCGAGGTAATCATTTATTATAAATAGAACGCCTGCTTGACTACAGAGAGCTTTGAGCTTTTGCGCTACAAGTAACAATTCCCCTTTTTTGTCCCGATAAAATCGGGACTTATCGCGAAGCTGAATTACCCCGGCACCTCCCTCAATAATTTGGCCAGCAATGACCAGCTCATCCCTGCCAGCTAAAAATTGCCTATCCAGAATAACGTAAAGCCCAGTCATCCTCTCCATTTTGTCCCGACGTGATATTCTGGAAACTAAATCTCGCTCCAAGGTATAAAGGGCAAACCTCATCTGCTGGAAGCTGGCTGAATTCAGTATTGAACTTATCTCTGGCAGTTTAGCTAGCTCTTCTATTACACGAAGGGACTCTTCCACTCTTTTAGCATTGGCTGTAACCAGGCCCGAGAGGTCCCGCGCAGACTGCTCCGCTTCTGACTCGTAGCTAGCGCCTGTACGAGCGCCGACATCACGTTCGGAATCTCTGTGAGATAAGAGCCCTATGTTCAACGATTTAGTCTCCCGGGCTAAATCATGGCGTAGAGTTTTTAACCGCTGGCTCAGTTCAGCATCGTTGAGCAGAAAGCGAGCGACATCTTCCAGAACTCGCAGGCCTTCACTGGAGCGGTTCAGATTGGCATCAATCACACGCAACAGTTGATGAGACACTTTAACTTAGGGCAGACAAAGCCAGAAATGGCACGGGATAAGTTGGTATTGCCGCAAGCCGCCTTCAGACCCTTTGAAACTCGTAACCAATCCTATCGCCGGGCAATCTTACCGGAAGTACCTTTAGCTTCATTCCCGGCTTAATATCGCCCTCCTTAATACCCTTGCTTAACCGACCAAAGACCCTCACCTTATCAAAATCAACTATAGCCAGAGTATATGGGGCATCGTTCTCAAACCCAGTTGGACCATAGTTTACTACTGTGTAGGTAACTAGTTTACCCTCCCCCTTAATCTCAAACCACTCCACATCACTGCTCAAACATTTTGAGCAATCCATCCTCGGGGGGAAGTAATTAGTCCCACACTTTCGACACCTGGTTGCCATTACCTGACCCTTCTCTAAGTAACTCACAAAATCAGATGCCTTAGTTTCGGCGGTGAAGCTAACAATGCCAAAATTCTCAAAGCTCACTGGCTACCTCCTTAGAATGGTCACATTACCATATTGTCCGACGCCGCCTATATTATGAACTAAGCCTATTTCCGCTCCCTTCACCTGGGTTTCACCAGCCTCCCCTCTGAGCTGCTTTACAATTGTTCTAATCTGCGACCCCCCCGTAGCGCCAATAGGATGACCTTTGGATAACAAGCCACCATCAACATTCACCGGTATCTTTCCACCCACATATGTCTCTTTGTCCTCAATCAATCCCACCCCCTCCCCAGGTTTGGCAAAGCCCAAGTCTTCGTAAGCCATAAGCTCAGCAATAGTGAAACAGTCGTGAACCTCAGCAACATCGATATCCTTCGGTCCCACGCCGGCCATCTTATATGCTTGCTTGGCTGCCTCCTGGGCACACCTCAAACCGGTAAGCGATTCTCTACCAGACATTGTCATTGTATCTGTGGCTGCGCCCAGACCTATTATCCAAATCGGAATGTTAGTTATTCTCTTAGCTATGTCCCTGCTAGCTATTATGATGCAGGAGGCACCATCAGCGTTGGCGCAGCAATCAAACTTCTTCAGCGGGCTAGCTATTACCTCTGACCCTAAAATCTCTTCTAGACTCAACTCTTTACGATAAGTAGCCTTAGGATTTGCCGCACCATAGTGTGAATTTTTGACCCGCACCTTGGCCAGTTGCTCCTCGGTGGTTCCATATTTAGCCATATGGGCCCGGGCGTACATAGCATAACCAGCAGGCATGCTTATGCCAAAGGGAGATTCCCATATAATGTCCCCTCCTCGACTCATCCTCTCCGCAGCATCCCGAGAGGTCAAGTCTGACATCTTCTGAAAGCCTATCACTGCTACTACTTTATGAAGACCCGCCTTTATTAACGACCAACCTACTCTTAGCCCTGTGCTACTGGAAGAGCACACAGTCTCAACATAGAAACTCGGCTTAGGGGTTAGCTTCAAGTACTCTGAGATTGACCCAGCTGGTGAGCGCTGCTTGTCATATTCTGGCGCAGAACAAATAATGGAGGCATCTATACCATTGTTGGTAATATCCAGCCCCTCCATTGCCTCAGTATAGGCTTCAAAGCACAATTCCCTGATAGATACACCACACTTGCGAGAAAAGACACTTTGACCTACTCCCACAATAGCCACGTCTTGCATAAAGCAACCTCCTATAATCGTAAGAGTTTAGTTTTTACAGAATTTTAGTATGCTATATCACCCGCCCTTGCACTGTCAAGCTCTTCCCGAGATTCTTTTCACCTCAAAATTGGAGCAACGCAGCTACATTACTTTGCCCAGGCACTGAACTCCTAGATGAAAATTATGCGGAAGTGTTTGCCCCGAACGGTATTCTGTATAAGCTACTCCAGGTAGAGTATCCGGCTGCAACTATTGCATTGGATTAAATCGCCAGCTTTGGCTTTCTGCCATTGGCTAGTCGGCACGGTTATATGGCATCCTTGACATTTTCCCCTCTCTACCTTGACCACAGCTTGCCCCTTCGTTAGCCTGAGCCGTTCATAAGTGTCGAGGACTTCAGGGTAAATTTGCTGCGCTAATCCGTTACGGTCCTCCTTGAGCTTAGCCAGCACGGTTTCAACCTCTTTTTTCCTTTGCCCCAAAGATTCTTGCTTCTGCTCCCATTCTTGCTTCAATTGCTTGACATCTTCGGCGGTACATTTTACCCCGGCTTCTAGCTCTTCCACCTGACTCATTAATCCTAAGAGGGCGTCTTCCTTCGGCCTGATCTGGCTCTTCAGGCTTTTGACTTCTTTCTCAAGGTTAACCAGTTCTTTAGGATCCTTGGTTTTGCCACCATAAAGTTTACTATCAATCTGCCTGACTTTCTCTTGAAGGTCTTCCAGTTCCCATTCAGCGCCCTTTTGCTTTTTCCTCACATCTTCCAGTTGCTCTTTCTGTGAAGCAAGTTTAGATTCGGCAGCAACCAAGGCTTTATCGTCGCTTAACTGATTTTCAACATCATTTAGCTCTTGCTGCTTTCTTTGAAGCTCCAGGTCAAGCTGCTGCAACTTATAAAGGTGCCCTACCAAACTCATACCGAGGTTTATTGTAGAAGCGAAGTGTAGATATTGTCAAAAAATACAGGTAGCTTTGCGGGAAAACCAGGAGGCTAAAGTTTCACGACCCTGGGCTTCACACGGCATTTTTCGGCAGCAACAATGGCATCTATCTGGGACACAACTTCATCAAGCTTATTTTGGTGGCTTGTTATCACATAATCGAAAAGCGGCAGGCTTTCTATTTCCTCTTTAGCCCTTTTCAACCTTAGAGCCAAATCCGCTGAAGACTCGCTGCGCCGCTTTCTCAACCTCCTTTCTAGTTCTTCCATGGAAGGAGGCATGAGGAAAATAAATACTGCCTCGGGCAGGATTTCCTTGATACTGGCAGCACCCTGAACATCTACTTTGACTATCCCATCCACTCCTCTAGATAAAGCCGAAGTTACTTCGTCCTTGGGCACACCATAGTAGTTGCCGTAGACATTAGCCCACTCCAAGAGCTGGTTTTTATCTATCATTTGCTGAAATTCTTCCCGGGAAAGGAAGCGATAATCCACCCCGTTCCTCTCCCTAGCACGCTTGACACGTGTAGTGGCGGTAACCACGTAGTGAAAGGGACGCCCCAACTTCCTCATTCTGGCAAGCACAGCATCCTTGCCTACTCCCGAAGGTCCAGAAAGGACAACAAGCAGGGGTCGAGAGCTCCTGCCTCCTCTTCGCTTCGTTCGGAGCTTCGATTCAAGGCTCCGCTCAGGCACTTCCCAACTCAACTTTTTCCTCAGACGCCATGGATGCAGTGGCCAGCCTGTGGGCAATGGTCTCCGCTGTCACGGCAGCCAACACCATATGACCAGTGTCAAAAAGAATAGCAGCCTTGGCTTTCCGGCCGTGAGTAGCATCGATCAAAAGTCCCTTCTCTCTTGCTTCCCGAATGAGCCGCTTGATTGGTTGTTGATTTACGGATAGGAAAGCAATTACCCTATTTACAGCGATAACATTACCAAAACCGATATGAACTAATTCTGTACACATGCTATCCCTCCTAACTTAGGTCCTAATGTGCTACTTGCTGCAAAGTCTGCCAGAAGGCCGGATATGATACGCGTGCCACTTGAGCGTGTTTGATAGTTGTTTCCCCTTGGGCTACTAGACCGGCTACCGCCAGACTCATCGCCAACCGATGGTCAAGATGGCTGTCAACCTCTGTGCCCGACAAAGCTCTACCTCCATAGATGACCATGCCATCCGGCAGAGGCTCAATTATAGCTCCCAAGCGGGAAAACTCGCTTACCACAGTGGCAATCCTGTCTGATTCTTTCACCCTCAGCTCCCCAGCATTCCTGATCACGGTTTTTCCTCTAGCAACACAGCCAGCTATAGCCAACACAGGAATCTCATCAATGAGCCGAGGGATGATATCGCCACCGACCTCTACCCCCTTTAACTCGCTAGATTCTACCACAATATCGGCTAAAGGTTCACCAGCCTCCCAACGCTCATTATCTATTTTTAACCTGGCTCCCATAGCTAGGAGAATGTCTATAATTCCCGTTCGTGTCGGGTTAATTCCACAGCCTCTTATCACTATCCTGGCGTTAGGGTGAACAGCCCCAGCAACTAAGAAGTAGGCTGCTGAGCTGATGTCGCCCGGGATGCGAAGGCTGCAAGAAATCAAGGGGCTGCTCAAAGGCTGCAGGGAAATCGAATTTCCTTGGCTTTCCAAACTGGCTCCCATCCGTTTAAGCATCCTTTCCGTGTGGTCCCGCGAAGGGATTGGCTGATGTAAGACAGTATCGCCACGGGCAAAAAGACCGGCTAATAGAATCGCTGATTTAATTTGAGCGCTGGGAACAGGCAAGGTAAAATCCATACCCCGCAACTCTTTCCCCTTAATGACCAGAGGAGCAAAGGCATCTCGTCCCCTTCCCCAGATCTCGGCACCCATCAACCTCAGTGGCTCAATCAACCTGCCCATGGGGCGATTCCGAAGAGAGGCATCCCCGGTAATGACGGATAGGAAGGGCTGGCTGGCAAGAAGACCGCCCAGAAGACGCATTGTAGTGCCACTATCCTGAGCATCAAGCACATTGCTGGCCTCCTTAAGACCTTCTTCGCCAGCTCCTGAGACTAATAGAGTAGGTGAATCCTGCGACCCTTTCTTGCCAATTTTTACCCCCAAGGCTCTCAGACACTTAACCGTGGCCAGGCAATCTTGCCCCGGAGCAAAATTATCAATCCTGGCTTCGCCTTTGGCTAAGCTATTCAGAATGATAGCCCGATGGGAAATAGACTTATCCCCAGGTAGAACTACCTCCCCCTTCAGCCTATGGCAAGGTTTAATGGTTTTTGTCCCGGCTTTAGCCGAAAACCTACTATAATTTTTGATTATAGTCTTCCCCATAAATTCCTATATAAAATCCCTCTCCCTTGACGGGAGAAGTCAGGTGAGGGTGAAACTTCATCTTAAAACTTCCCTTATCTTTTCCAGAACACCCTCCATATTTACCAAAACCTCATTATTCCAAAACCTCAAAACTTGGTAGCCTCTCTCCCTCAACCATGTTGTTCTCTCCTCATCTCTTTTACTCACTTCCTCTTCATTATGTTGACCACCATCAATTTCAACTATAATCTTTCTCTCAAAACTTACGAAATCAACGATATACCTACCCAAAAGCTGCTGCCTTCGGAACTTCACGCCCTCTAGCTGCTTGTTCCTCAATTTAGCCCAGAGAGCCTTCTCGGCATCCGTATGACTCTGACGAAGCTTATGAGCGAGAGCTACTGGCCTCCGGCTTTCCTTCATTGAGAACCCCTCACCCTAACCCTCTCCCGCAAGGGGAGAGGGAATTATACTATATCTTATGGCTAACCATAAATTTCTCCTCTTTGTCGGGTTTAAGCCGACAAGTTGTTTAGCCATTCTTGTCTTGCCTCTTGAGCCTCAGTCAAGGCTTGTTCTAGGCGCTTGTCTCCATCCGCCACCAGTTGGCGATACCTCTCCAATTCCTGGCTGAATTTATCTATCCAGTTAACTATAGCCTCTTTATTGCTAAGGCAGATATGGGCATTTACCTCAGGATTCCCCAAAGCCAGGCGACTGAGGTCATGATAACCAGAGGCCGCCAGTTTAGACATTTTAGACCACGAAGGATTTTTGGTAGTTAGCGATACCAGAGCCGCCGAGAGCAACATGGGTAGATGACTGATGCCCGCCACCAGGTTGTCATGCTCTTGAGCATCAATAAAAAAAGGTCTGGCTCCCAGCTTCTTGACCATGCTTATCACCGTGTCTATCGATTTTTGTGAAGCTCTTTTGGACGGCGTAAGGCAATATGTGCACCCTCGAAACAATTCGGCTTTAGCAGCTTGGATACCATAAGTTTCCCTGCCAGCCATGGGATGTCCGCCAACAAAGTCCACTCTTGGCAGCAGTATTTCCTCAGCCCACTTCATGACCTGGACTTTGGTGCTGGCGGTATCGGTGACAATACAACCAGAGGGAAGATAAGGAGCTATCACAGAGAAGATTTCCTTTACCGTTAGAACCGGCGTGGCGATAATGACAAATTCAGCTTGCTTTACCACATCCTTTAAATTGGTTGCGCCTCGCTCAATGGCGCCCGAACTTAAGGCTTTGGCTACAGTTTCTTGATGACGGCTATAGCCGACTACTTCCCACCCCGGCTTCTTCCCCTGCCTTAAAGCTAATCCAATGGAGCCACCGATCAACCCCAAACCGATGATGCTAACCAACACGGTATCATTATAGCAGCGTGAGGCTCATCATGTCATCGTGAGCCCCTTACCCTACGAAAGTAGGGGTACTAATGGGTGATTGACGACGAATCGAACGGACTTTAGACTATATCCAAATAGTTTTAGGTGTGTTAAACATGCCTGCAAATACATTGTCGGATTTATTATAGAATTGCTTCATTGCTTGCTTTCCTCGGCTGCCTACTATCATCTGGCCGCTGAGGAGCCGGCGATGCAACCGACCTCAAGAAGGTCGGATTCGTATTTTAAAGGAGATAATGGCTTATGAAAGTGAAAATTATGCGATGGATAGGCTGTAATACTCCGAGTCTGGAAAGCAATAAAGGAAGAGAAAAAATGAGAAGAGAAATTATTGGCATAGTGTGTGCAATGGTGCTGGTGGCGAGCCTGGTGTTGGTCATAGCCGGGCCAATGGCCACTCCAGCACTGGCGGCGTCCAGCGGACCAAATAGCGGGTCGACTGCTACCGATGACGGTTCAATTGGAGCAGTAACATGGTCAAATCCTGCGAATGCGCTGACTCAAGATGACAATTACGCCACCGCAACTCTATCGAAAGCTACCCCGACTAGTCATTATCTAAAAGTAACTAATTTCGGTTTCGCTATTCCCAGTGGCGCAACGATTAAAGGTATTCTGGTAGAAATAGATAGGTATGCAAGCACAGGATCCGGAGGTACTAGGATAACTGACAACAGTATTAAGTTGGTAAAAGGCGGAACAATAAGTGGAGATAACAAAGCCTCGGCTTCACCGTGGTCAGACTCCGACACAAATACGTATGTATCCTATGGCGGTCCACCTGACCTTTGGGGGCTAACCTGGTCTCCTGCCGATATCAACGGTCCCGGTTTTGGTGTTGCCATATCCGCAAAAAAAGACGATTCCAATAATACTAGAACTGCATATGTGGACCACATTCGGATAACTGTCTATTACAGCAGCCCCCCGACAGATATTACTCTCAGCAATACCAGTGTAGCCGAAAATGAGCCTGCTAATACAGTAGTGGGCAACTTCAGCACCACCGACCCTGATCCTGGTGATACATTCATTTACACTCTCGTATCCGGCGAAGGTGATGAGGACAACGACTCCTTCAATATTTTGGACGATAGCCTGAGGACTTCGGAGAGCTTCGATTATGAAACTAAAAACTCTTACAGCATCAGGGTCAGGTCTACCGACCAAGACGAACTTTGGGTTGAAAAGCAGTTTACCATTACTGTAACCAACGTCAATGAGGCGCCCGTGGCTGACCCGCAAAGTGGCTTGGTGGTCGATACCTGTAGTACCTTGACCATAACTCTTACAGGAAGCGACCCCGATAATGACCCCTTGACTTATGTAATTTCCACATTACCGCTTTACGGCGATTTATACGAT
This sequence comes from Chloroflexota bacterium, assembly GCA_013388845.1. GTDB lineage: Bacteria > Chloroflexota > Dehalococcoidia > GIF9 > AB-539-J10 > RBG-13-51-36. The sequence continues at coordinate 90,767 of JACAEN010000016.1, forward strand.
GGCACAGGAACTGGCGGACACCTGATTGCTGCCAATGAATTGCCCTACACCGTCACGGATGAAAACCACAAGGTGACTTACAAGCCCAGCGTCACCTACAATTGTAGTGATAGCTTTGACTTTAGGGTCAACGACGGCGAGCTTGACAGTGAAGAAGCCACCATCTCCATCACCGTCAGCGGCTGCGATGACGGCGACCCCTGCACCATCGATGCCTGCATGGATGGCCAGTGTGTCCAGACACCCATGAACTGTGACTACCAAGATGGCTGGTACGAGGACGGCAGCCCTTACACCGCATGTAATGGGACTAGTGTTTGCACCTATCAAGACATTGTATATCTGGACTACGAGTGTGTTGATGGCGAGTGTGTGCCCACCGCGACGGACTGGAGAACTAACTTAATTAGCTGCGAGTCCTGCGATGAGCTTGACTACTACACCGACTGGCAATACTACTGCGTTGGCAACAGTATCTGGAGGACTCGCGACTTCCATGACTTCCATTGTCTGAACGGCACATGCCAGGAAGACATAACCACGGAGAGTGAATGGGTCCAAGACTGCGATGACGGAGACCCCAACACTACCGATACCTGCCAGGATGGACAGTGTGTACACACACCCATGTCTCCAGTGAATCCGACAGTTACTACGCAAGCCGCCACTGGCATCACCACCAACTCAGCCACCCTGCATATGAGCTACACGGTGGGTAACCACACCTCAGTAGAAGTGCGCTTTGCCTACAAGAAGTCCACTGACGCAGCTTGGTCTTACACTGATTGGGTGACTAAAACAGCAGATGGCACCCATGCTGAGGTGCTCACCGGGCTTAAGTCCAACGCCAAGTATGATTTCAAAGCCGAGATTAAGCATAACGAGCCTATAGAGGGTACTACCCTGCAATTCACCACAAAGAGATCGTCGGGCTCCGAATCCGGGGCAGGTGCAGGTTGTTTCATCGCCACTGCAGCCTACGGCACTCCCACCGCTGAACAAATCGATGTGCTACGAGAGTTCCGGGACGTGGTGTTGCTGAAAAGCACCGTGGGCTCTGAATTTGTCGCCCTGTACTATCGGCTTAGTCCTCCCATAGCGGATTTCATAGTCGGACACGAAGTTGTGAGGACTCTGGTCAGGGAGCTTCTGATTGACCCCGTTGTCCGGGCAGTTGAAGCTACAGGAGATATTTGGCGGAATTAGGATAAGTTAAGAGAGCTCAGAATGGTAAGAAGCCTGGACGGAGCTCGTCCCCACCCAAGCTTGAATTTACTTTGTGCCTCCCAGGGACAACCTTCTTAAATCAAGGAAGCTCACTCCGAACAGGAGCACAGCACTTACAGCAAAACCTATGAGGCCAAGGTCGCTTTTGAGAGGAATGTCCAGTCCCGGTATCTTTCCCAACAAGCCTACTACTCCACCTCCTATGAGAGCCGCCAAGGCTCCTCGCGGTGTCACTTTTAGCTTCTCTTTGTAAAACCCAGCGATTACGGGAACGACGAGGCCACAGGTGAAAATGGTATAGGCAAACATAAGGGAAGAAATTACCCCCCGCAAAACCATCGCCAGCCCCAGCGCCAGCAAACCCAAAATGATGATATTAAGGCGGGTAAGCCAAATTGTCTTTTTTTCGCCAAGTGAAGGGTGAAAACGCTTAATTATGTCCTGGGTCAATATCACCCCTTGGCTGAGGAGACAGGTATCTGCTGAAGACATAAGTGCCGCAACCAAGGCAGCGAGGACTAACCCGCCTAGCCAAGGAGAAAGAACTCCGCTTATTACTTGAGGAAAAGCTTGCTCAGGAGAAATCTGTGGGTAAAGTACCTTGGCGCTCATTCCTATCAAAACAATGGCGAAAGCTAAAGGAACAAAAAATAAGGCAGATAACAAAGTTGCTCTTTGAGCTGTTTTTTCGTTTGTGGCGCAAAAGAGTCGAGTGTATATATCCGGCCCCACAACATAAGTTGCTCCCACGAGAATCAGAAGCGATAGAAGCGCCTTCCAGTCGAATTGAGAGCTTACCGGGAAAGAAAAAAAATCTGGGGGCAGAGAAAGCCTTAATCCGTCTAATCCTCCCACCTGGGGAAGAAACAATGCTAGAGCGGTAAAGATGCCAAGGTAAATTATTATTGCCTGATAAAGGTCAGTCCGAATTACCGAGAGCTGTCCGCCTACAACGGTGTAGGCAACAAAAACTATGGTAAAGATGACCATCCAAAGAGTACCGGAACCTATCCCGAGGATGGAGAGGACTTTCCCGGCAGCGACAATTTGTCCCGCTACCACCCCGACCCAGGCAATAACGATGAGAATGGAAGCAGCCAAACCTACACGACGGTCATACTGCTTTTCTGCAAGCTCAGGAAGAGTATAGAGTGCAGCCCCTCGTACCTTACGAGCAAAGAACAAGCCCAAAATCACGAGACCAATAGAGCCAACAAGGAGCCACCAAACACCAGTCAAGCCTCGCCCAAACCCGAGGCCTGCCATGCCCACGGTTACCGAACCCCCTACAGCGGTGGCGACAAGAGAGCCGGTGACAAATGGTAAGCTCATTTGACGCTGAGCAACAAAAAAGCCGTTTTGACTTCCTGCCTTCTTCCTCGCTCCCAGCCCTACGCCTATCATGGCCAGGGAATAAACGACAACTATGATGAGTTGAACCATGTTACCCCCTTAAATGGATGCAATCGCCGACAAGAACGGTCCTTACAGAGCCGTCTTTGCCCTTTACTATGAGCGCTCCGGTGGCATCAATATCTATAGCCTGTCCTATTACTTCCTCACCTAGACTAATTATTCTGACATCCTTATTCAATGTCACCGAAAGCTTTTTCCACTCTTCGAGTAAATCTGCTTTCATTAACAAAGGCTGCCGTTGCTCTATTTCGATTAACAATGCGCTCAAAAGTTCCTTTCTGGAGATTTCCTTTCCTAACGCATCCTTTAAGGAGGTCGCTGTTTTTCCCAACTGGCGAATGGGGGTATTGGCATTTATGCCTATCCCGACGTTCACAAAGTTCACAACGTCCATTTCAGCATCCATTTCTGCCAGTATGCCACACACTTTCTTGCCTGCAACCAAGACGTCGTTGGGCCATTTTAATTCAGCCTTTAACCGATAGAGCTTTCTAATTGTGGCTGCCACGGCAACAGCAGCCATCAAGTTTATCCTGGGAGCATATGCTGGACTTATCCTGGGGCGTAAAATGAGAGTGAAATAAATTCCTCCTTCCGGCGAAAGCCATTCCCGGCTCAATCTTCCCCGCCCGCGTGTCTGCGTTTCGGCAATCACGATTGTCCCCTCCTCAGCTCCCTTTTTAGCCAACTCTCTTGCCGCATCCATAGTCGAGCTAATCTCTGCAAAGTAGTAAATCCGTTGTTCTAAACCGGGAAACTCGTAAGGAAGCAGTAAATCTGGAGAAGAGACCAGCCTGTATCCCCTGGGCACAGCCTCTATCACATAGCCGTCATCTTTTAAGCCTTGAATATGCTTCCAGATAGAAACTCTGGAGACGCCGAGCTGCTTGGAAAGCGTCTCCCCAGAAACATAATCACCGCTCTCTCGCAGGGCTTTGAGTATCTGGGATTTCATTGCGTTAACCTTAATTTTTGAAATGTTAACCGACTTGCCGATTCTGTGTCAATTGCCTGTTGTTTGACTATTTCAATTACAAAGGTTATCCTTTAGACGCTGATGGAGATTACCTGGCTAGGACATTCCTGCTTTCTCATTAAAGGGAAAGAAAAAACCATCATAACAGACCCCTGTCATCCTGACCTGGGCTACCGCCTGGGTGAGCCTAAGGCAGACATAGTAACATTAAGCCATTTCCATCCTGGTCATAGCTATATCGAAGCTATCACCAACAACCCCAGAAAAATAAAAGGCCCCGGAGAATATGAGATAGGAGGGACTTTTATCACAGGAGTTGCCTCTTTCCACGATAATAAGAAAGGGAGCTTAAGGGGCAAGAATACAATTTATGTTATCGAGATAGATGATATAACTTTATGTCATCTAGGTGATTTGGGACATCCTCTGGACCCACATTTGATAGAAGAATTAGGAGATATAGATATACTATTTCTGCCCGCCGGAGAGGTATCTACCATACCCGTGGATATGGCTGTGGAAATAGTAAGACAATTAGAGCCTCCCATCGTCATCCCCATGCACTATAAGACAGAGGCGTTCACTGGCAATCTTAGTGCTGTGGACAAATTCTTGAGTAAAATGAAAATTCGCGAGCTAGAAGCAAAGCCCAAGCTCTCCGTTACTTCATCATCCCTGCCCACCACCACACAAATCATAGTTCTCAAATACCTGTAAACCCTGAATCCCGGGGACTGAACAGTTTTACATTTTCGTCATCACGGCTTCCATGCCAAACCCCAATCAGCTTAGAAGTCGATGGCACAAGCGGGTAACCGACGGTTACTTCTGCTTCTTGAGACTGGCAATGAAAGCGTCAACATCCATAGCAGCTAAGGTCATGGTTTGAAGCGTACCTCTTGCCCCCAGAGTTACCGCCACCTTGGAGATTGCTTCATTACTGGGCGCCTCTAAAATGTTCACGAAGTCATACGGTCCTAGCACAGCATACTGAGCTAGAATCTTTACCCCCATCGCTTCCACTTCTTTGTTGACCTCTTTAATCCTTCCCGGATTTTCCATGACAGTCTTTCTTCCCTCATCAGTGAGGGTCGTCAGCATTACGAATTTAGCCATCTTTTACCTCCTCTTCGCTTGTTTTGCACTTTTTAAAGTCGCCCAAGAAGCCTTGCCACTTTTTGGGGACCCCCGGTAGACCCGACTTTGGATTTACCGGGTTCCCACAAAAATCACAAGATTTTCGTGGGTGATTTTAAGACCTCGGTTTGAACCCGCTTGTGCCTATATTAGATAGTTCCTCTCATCAGGCTGAGCATAGCGAAGAATCTTCATCCCCTAGCAGCCAAGTAAAGAAATACCTCGGCAACCTTCTTGTGAGAACTTATGCAGGATTACTAGATAATTATACTACCAGAGCAAGCATTTCTCCAAGAGTTCTTTCTCCCTCGTCCTCATTTTGGCTTCTTCCTCGGGTTCTTCATGGTCATAGCCCAGAAGATGAAGTATCCCGTGGATAACCAGCAATGCCAGCTCTCTTGCGGGTGAATGCCCTTGTTCTTTAGCTTGCTCTACTGCTTGAGGATAGGAGATGATTACCTCTCCCAGCCTGGCTACCCCATCGGGAGGAAGAGCGAAGGAAGACTCGTCTCCCTTCTGAGGAAGCATATAGAAAGCCAGTACATCCGTGGGTGCATCCACCCCCCGGTAGTCCCGATTCAGCTTCCGCGCCGTCTCGGAATCGGTGAAAACCAGGCTCACCTCATAAGGAGGAGCCACTCCTTCAGCCTTAAGGACAGCTTGAGCTATCCTCCTCGCCCAGCCCTCATCCACCACCCCCTGAAATTCCTCCTCAACAAAAATTTCAATTTCTTTGGACAATGGTTATTATCTCAACCTTTTCAATACTGCCTTTTGTATTACTGAAAAACGGTCCTTAACTCCAAAATCCTTATACAGGCTTTCCGTTAAAGAACCCTCAGGATAATTTGTTTTCTCCTGTATTGCCATAAGTTCTGTTACGACAAGCAAAAATTCTGTCGTGAATTCACCGACTTTATCTAAGTCTCTGAATGGCTCGATGTGTTCCGGCTTGAAGAACTGAAAGGTTGGCGGAAATGAATTTATGGGTTTTATGTGACTGAGCATTACTAAGATATGGTCTTTCATTTTCAGAGTTAAAGAAGGGTTATAGGCGTGCTTGACATACATTTCTACAATTAAGTGAACATGGGCAGGCGTGCGTTCTCGCTTGTCTGGTTCTTTGAATTTCACAATAAAATCGTAGGGTGATTCTGGTTTTCTCCCAGGATAGACTCCAATCTGAACATTTGCCTTCGTTGTATAGACAAGGTCATCTTCTTTAACACGTTTAACCCGCCATATTCTATAAGATGACTTCAAGTAATGATAAAGCGTTTCCGGAAGCTTGGATAACCTTTTCACTTTTCTACTCACCCTGAATTATTCTTTAGGAGATATTTTCATCTACTGGTGGTTGTACTTCTATATCTGCCCCACATTCGTAGCATACTTCAATATTATTATTGTTCATACCCCCGGGGATAGGACACTCATCCAACTCTATTCGGCTCCCGCATACAGGACATCTAATATACCAACTATTTCTGGTATCTTTTGCCTTTGCTTTACGGATGCTCATTTCTGAAATCTTCTAACATCCGTTCTCATAAACAAGTAAATACTGATGGTTTATTTTTAGATGCTCGCCCGTTGCTCGGAGTGCAGGATTTTGATTTTGTTGAGTAACAACTACAATTTCCTTGAGTGCTAGATTATCAGGCGCTAACATATCTACCACTCTTTTCGCAAGGGGTTCCACGTATTCGCCTATTCTCACATCTTGTGTTTGAATTACTATAAATCCATCTTGGCTTATCGCAGGCAGCTCTTGATCTATAATTTCTTTTGCCTTCTGCAAATAAAATTCAATATCTAAACGAGAAGGGTTATCAGCCAAAAATGGTGACTTAATAAAGAGTAATCCTCTGCCTCTTTGCCTTTCTCCAAAAGTTATATCTGTCTCGTTCTTGGAATGGGAAACAAAAGAAATAGTCGAGTATCCTTTCCTATTTGAGTACCTATCAACTACATTCTTATTTAAGCACTTTTCAAAGTCTTTTTCTGGCAAGATCCACACTGTCGTAGTCTCGAATTCATCTAGCTTCTTTTTTATCACTGGTCTCTCCAGAGCGGGGAAAAACAAACTGTAATCTGCTACCTCTTCTCGCACAGCCGAAGGAACTAGGAATTCAGGTTTTTCAAAAATCGGCAGGTATTCGTGGGCTAAGAGGAGAAAATTGTACTTTCTACTGCTGGCATACCAAAACCCCGTAGTTTTGCAATTATGCTGTCGCTTAATTACCAACTCTTTTAACTTGAACCCGGCCTCCAAAAAGACATTAATTGTCCGAAAACCCATAGGAACAACATGCTTTCGCCTTCTGGTATCTCCGATAAGTATCGCACATTTTCTACTTGGTTTAAGAACCCTGTAGCTCTCCCTAGCTACTTTTCGCATCTCTTGTAAGAATTCTTCCATACCTAATCTTGACAAATCTCCTTCAACTTTGGAGCTGTAATTTATTATGCCCGCATATGGCGGGTGGGCGCAGATAAGGTCAATACTGTTATCGAACAAGTCGGATAGATCTCGCGCATCACCTACAGAAACTTCTGGCTCCCAAGAAGAAAGTTCTCCCAAGAATGTCTCTGGTAATCTAAAATCCAAATTTTCTAAAGTCAACCCTACGCAAGCAGGATTGATGTCTCTGGCAATACATCGCCGACCCAATAATTTTGCTTCAACCGCTGTCGTTCCCCCGCCAACAAAGTAATCTAAGACCACGTCACCTGGCTTAGAATACTTTAATATTACATTTCTTGGGATGTATGGTGACCAATTTCCTCTATATCTTCCATCATGAGTTGCCCAGTCCCCCCTTTGTTTAAAACTCCATACAGTTGTTGTCTCTTCTTTAAAATCCTTTGGTGCCCAATATTTCACCTTTTTCGGCTTTTTAAGAGCCGAGATATTAATGCCGTAGGCCTCAGTTATGAGCTTCTCTAATCGTCTAAAAGTAATGCCAAACTGTGAGCCAATTTCAGGGTCAGACACGCCTTCTGCTTTTGCCTCCAATACAGCCCGCTCAAATTCTTCCTCGCCATGAACATTGCGGATATGCTCCCCTAAGCTACCAGCCACTATTTGGCATATTGGACAAATATTTCTTTTCTTATATACACTTCTAACAGGTTTCATCCCATCATTCATATATTTCTACCCTTCACCAAGGCTTACGAGTCTACTGATATAAGTCTGACACGCATAGAATCTCTACGGGATAACTTGCGATTCTTTCTAGCACCATCATTATAATCCTTCGGCTGTTTTTGTTGAAGCCTCTCCCAAACGTTTGCTCGGCTTTATATATCTCTGAAGAGCTAGTAAAATAACATTGATGACCGTCACACCTCTCAGAAAGCAGTATCTCAGGGTTAAGCAGAAGTATCCCGAAGCTATCGTTTTCTTCCGCCTGGGCGACTTCTATGAGACCTTTGATGAGGATGCCAAAGTCGCTTCGCGAGAATTGGACGTTGTCTTAACCTCCCGGGAGATGGGCAAGGGGCAGAGGGTGCCCATGGCCGGCATACCTCACCACGCTCTAGATAACTATCTAGCCAAGCTTATCAACCGAGGTTATAAGGTGGCTATTTGCGAGCAGCTTACTCCGCCGGGCAAGGGATTGGTGGAAAGAGACGTCATTCGGGTGGTGACGCCGGGGACGGTGGTTGAGCCCAACCTGCTTAAGAGCAAGAGCAATAACTATTTAGCCAGTCTGGTCACCGAAGATAAGGAAGCGGGAATCGCCTACGTTGATATAACTACCAGCGAGTTTGCCACCACCCAGCTTTCTACTGAAAAAGTCATGCCTGAATTGGAGCGACTTCAGCCCAGCGAGCTCCTTATTCCCGAAGACGCCCAAGACTATGCTCAATTGCCGTTCACCACAACCCGACTCGATGACTATTGGTTTGATTTGGAAATTGCCCAGGAAGCTTTGCTGGAACATTTCAGCGTGGCTACCCTAGAAGGCTATGGCTGTGCCCGTTTGCCTTTAGCCATAAGAGCTGCCGGAGCTTTGATACATTATGTCAAGGAAACGCAAAAGGAAACCTTGCCCCAGCTAAACAAGCTGTCCACCTACTCCACAGATTCCTTCATGACTCTCGATGGCCAGACTATCCGTAATCTGGAGCTTTTTCAGGGCGGTAGGTGGGGAGAAACTGGCAGTTCCCTTCTCTCTATCATTGACCTGACCAAGACACCCATGGGTGGCAGGTTGCTCAAGAAATGGCTGGGACATCCCCTTCTGGACCTCGACGAACTGAGTCGACGGCAGGAGGCAGTAGCCTGGCTTTACCAAAATGGCTTGGCTCGCCAAAAGGTCATTTCTCTCCTATCAGATATTGCTGACCTGGAGAGGCTGGTTAATCGAGTGATGAGTGGCAGAGTTATGCCTCGAGAGTTGCTAACGCTTCGCACTAGTTTGGAGAAAGTGCCCGATTTGAAAGTGGCGATGTCAGAAGGAGAAGCCCCGATTGCATCGGGGCTGAGTGCCGAACCTAGGCCTTGCCCTGAAATTGTGGACTTAATCGCCAGGGCTATCGCCGATGAGCCGGGAGATTTGGAACAAGGCGGTGTGATAAGGGAGGGGTTCTCCCCTGAACTGGACGAAATTCGCCGCAATTCCCGACAAGCCAAGCAGTATCTGGCTGGCTTGGAGCAAAGAGAGAGGCAACGCACAGGGATTAAGTCCCTAAAAGTAGGCTACAATCGGGTGTTTGGCTATTATATCGAAGTATCTCGGGCTAATCTCAGCCTAGTTCCCTCTGATTATATTCGTAAACAAACTTTAGCCGAGGCGGAAAGATTCTTCACCCCCGAACTTAAAGAATACGAATCACTGATTCTCAACGCTCAAGAAAAGATTGCTGACCTGGAATCTGCCATTTTCCAGCAGCTTTGCCATCAGATAAGCGCCTCGGGTGAGCAAATTTTGGCTACTGCCAGAGCCATCGCTCAAATTGATGCCCTTTCCAGCCTCGCTGAGGTCGCAGTGCGCTATAGTTATGTCAAGCCAACGCTGACCAACGATGATGTTATTGACATTAAGGGAGGACGTCACCCTATTGTGGAGCAGAGCATCGGCCGGGATAATTTCGTTCCTAATGACGCTTATCTAAGTAATCGGGATAATCAGTTTATCATACTCACCGGCCCCAATATGTCGGGGAAATCCACCTACCTCAGGCAGGTAGCCTTAATTATCCTTCTGGCTCAGATAGGCAGTTTTGTCCCTGCTGATTCAGCGAATATTGGAATAGTTGACCGCATCTTCACCCGCATTGGCGCCCAAGAGGACTTAGCGGCCGGACAATCTACTTTTATGGTGGAGATGACTGAGGCAGCCAATATCTTGAATAATGCTACCCCTCGCTCATTCATCATCTTGGATGAGATTGGGCGAGGCACCTCCACCTATGACGGTCTTTCCATCGCCTGGGCGGTAGCCGAGTTTATCCACAACCACCCCAAACTGGGAGCGAAAACTCTCTTTGCTACCCATTATCATGAACTGGTTGACCTGGCCGATATCCTGCCCAGAGTAAAAAACTTCAACGTGGCAGTGGCCGAGAAAGGCGATAAAGTTATCTTCCTCCACAAGATTGTCCCGGGAGGCACTGACAAAAGCTATGGCATACACGTGGCTCAGCTAGCTGGCTTGCCCAAATCGGTGATTATTCGGGCTCAAGAAGTGTTAGCTGAGCTCGAGAGCCGCGCTCCTAAAAAAGGCAAAGTTCCCCGCCATAAAGTGGCACTCCAGATTCCTCTTTTCTCGAAGGGGTCTCAGTTAGCTGAGGAAATTGCCCAACTGGACATTGATTCCCTGTCCCCTCTGGAAGCAATCACCAAGCTCTATGAACTCAAGCGCATGGCTCAGGAGAATAAGGACTCACCGCCCTGAGGTAAAAATCCGAAACCCTAAACTCTAAACAAGCTCAAAATTCAAATCTCCCCGATGTAATCGGGGTTTAAGACGGTTTTAGATTTTGAACTCGGTCATTTGAATTTGTTTAGGATTTAGTGCTTAGGATTTTGAAGATTCATGCAGTTAAGCATAATTGGCCAAGAGATTCGCAGGATTGGTTTGACCTAGAAGCTACTATTGAGGCATAGCGGTGTGAAACTCTCCCTCCACCTTTGCTGGAATGTGAGCCAAGAAATCAACGCATTCCTTGGCTATCCCCAGGGCATCCAGATGGTATAGAGAGCGAAGCAAATCTTGCTTGCCATGGGTTACGAATTCATCAGGAATACCTAACCGCTTCACTTTGACATCTGAGACTTCAGCCTCTTCCAGCAGCCCCAGCACGGCGGCACCCAAGCCACCGCTGAGAACATTCTCCTCCACTGTGACCACCTTTTTGGCGCGGTTGGCGACATCCAGAATAAGGTCTGTATCCAGGGGCTTAGCAAATCGGGCATTAATCACCATAGCATCAATGCCCCACAGAGCCAAGTGTTCCGCTGCCTCCAGAGAAGGCTGGACGGTAGAGCCAATGCCTATTATGACTACATCCTCGCCTTGCTTTATTATCTCAGCTTTGCCTATAGGAAGCTGATGAAGCTCGCTGGCCAAGGGAACGCCCGGTCCCCGACCCCGAGGATAACGAATTGCTATAGGATGCTCTGCATGGAGGGCAGTATAGAGCAGGTCTTGAAGCTCGTTCTCGTCCTTGGGTGCGCAAACAATCATGTTAGGCATCAAACCGAGATAGGATAAATCAAATATCCCTTGATGTGTTTTGCCATCCTCTCCCACAATGCCGCTGCGATCGAGAGCAAAAATGACAGGCAGGTCCGGGAGACAAACATCGTGCAATATCTGGTCAAAGGCGCGCTGCAAGAAAGTGGAATATATGGCTACCACAGGTAGAAAGCCCTGGGTAGCTAGCCCAGCGGCTAAGGTAACCGCATGCTCCTCAGAAATCCCCACATCGTAGATACGTCGAGGAAACTCCTTGACCAGAGGAGATAGGCTATTGCCTTCCACCATCGCCGCACTTATCACTACCAGCCTGGGATTATCTCTAAGTAGTTTGCCAATCATTCCAGCGAATATCTGACTGTAAGTAGGGATTGTGTTCAAGCCCTCGCCTCTAGGGGGTAGACCGTGAAAGTGAGTTGGATTATCCTCGGCTGGTTTGTAGCCCTTGCCCTTCGTAGTCAGGACATGGACAATGACTGGCTTATAGTAGTTCCTGGCTTGGGTCAGAGCTGTCTCCAATTCAGCAATGTTATGGCCATCTATCGGACCTAGGTAAGTAAAGCCAAGATGCTCCCACATCATGGTGGGCATGATTACCGCTTTTATTCCTTCTTTGAGACGGCGCACTGCCCATTGCAGTCTCTGTCCTCCCGGCAAGCGAGCCAAAAACTGATTAGTCTGTTTCTTAGCCTGTGTATAGCCGCGGCTTGTTCGCACTACATTTAGTCGCCTGGCTAGCGCCCCTACCGTGGGTGAAATGGACATGCCGTTATCATTCAGCACCACAATAAGCCTTGTGCCCAAATGCCCGGCATGATTCAGCGCTTCGTAAGTCATGCCACAGGTGAGGCATCCATCGCCGATGACCGCTACCACGTGGTAATCGCCGTGACTAAGGTCACGAGTTAAAGCCATACCCAGAGCTGCCGAAATGGACGTGCCACCATGTCCCGTAGTAAAAGCATCGTGAGGGCTTTCGTCTCTATCAGGAAATCCTGATAGTCCTTGGTATTGGCGAAGGGAGGGGAATTGTTCTCTTCTTCCGGTTAATAGCTTATGAACATAGCTCTGGTGTCCTACATCCCAGATTATCTTGTCTTTCGGGCTATCGAATACGCGGTGCAAGACAACCGTAAGCTCTACCACCCCCAGATTCGATGCCAGATGCCCTCCGCTCTGACTAACTGTGCTTACCAATAATTCCCTGAGCTCAGAACAGAGTTCAGCCAGTTCACTCTGGCTTAGCCTCTTAACATCGCTGGGGCCGTTTATCGTGTCCAGTATCTTAGACACATCACCTCTCTCGCTTTAGATTATAGCAGACTTTGTTCTGCGGTACGCTCCTCTGTGAGATTGGTCTGCTAAGCTCGAAACAGACGATTCAATATGCCTTTGAATCCTCCTTTGCTTTCCTTAATAGCAGCATAGTCCGTCTCACCCAGCACTAAATAGCACCCGGTTCGCCACACTCCCTCCCTCTGATTAAGCATTCTAAACGCCAGATGAGGGAAGCGAATAAAAAATTTTGATAGCGTACGCGCTATTCTCAACTCAGACATTATTTTCTCTTCTATAGCCTCTTGGTAATCCTGCAACCCAACTTTGCCTCTCATTAAAGAGTTCTCAATCACTGGTGCGGCGAGCCGGGCACTAAGAATGGCGTTGTAAATACCCTCCCCAGTAAGGGGATCAGCAAGCCCAGCGGCATCCCCCAGAAGCAAAGCTTTATCTTGCCAAATAACCATTCCTTTTGTGCACGTTGGTATCAAGTGGCTACTAGACCTGGCGATAGTGTAATTACCCATACTAAGTAAGTTTAGAAACTTCCGATGGAGGCGGTCTAAATGTCTTGCCTTGGAAGCCAGACACCCCGCTCCAATAGAGAGATGGTTACGCTTGGGAAACACCCACCCATAACCCCCAAGAATGCACCCCAGGTCTATCTGGACTAGTGATTTCCATTTTGCCAGCTCTTCTTCAGACACCACGACTTCTGACTCTATTCCTGCGATATATTCGATGCGCCTTTTCATACCCAGCTCTCTTGCCACTACGCTGTAAGCCCCATCAGCTCCGGCCACAATTCGGGAGCGAAAAATGTTGTCACCAGTAGAAACCTCAATCCAATCGCCGCTCGCCTGTATTCGTGTTACCTTCTGACCATCCCTGAGCACAGCTCCCAGTTGTTGTGCCCTTTGCACCAAAAAATGGTCAAACGTATCGCGCATTACGGTATATATCAGTGGCTGACTATGCTGTCCCAGATACGGGCTGCCCAGATTAAAAGTGAAGCTAACTTTGTGAATTACGTCTTCCGCTACCTCGGAGATATCGAAATCCAGAAGTTTCGCCGCCTTGCTCGTGACTCCGCCAGCACAACACTTATAGCGAGGCAGTTTCTCTTTTTCTAAAACTAATACCCCAATTCCCCTCTTGGCTAGCTCGTAAGCCAGCGTTGCCCCAGCCACACCCACACCCACAACAATTACATCGTAGCTTTCTTTCAACAGAAAACACCCCCCTAACAACCGAAGTAATGAAAACCCGTCTCCGATTATATCAACGTTATATAATAAATAAACCTTGTCTGGCAACCTATCCCGCTGCTCTCCTCACTCGGCAAGGAGGAGGCGGGAACGAGTCAAACTCCCGTCGCCACCTATCTAGGTCGCCCCGACGGAGTGAAGAACTGCAAAGTGATAAGCACCCATTATGCATACCATTTAGCTTATTCATTGCTTAAATTCTATTAAGCACGTTTTGCATGAATCGTGATTTACACAATACAGGGGTGCCTGGATTGTAGAAATCTGTTATAATACTAACCTTTTCCAAACAAGCAATGTCCAATAAAACAATAAGGAGAGGCTAGATATGACGATAAACTTAGAACACGGAAATATAGTTTTGAGATTGTGGTTCATGATACACCGAACCCATGAACTGCTCAGGACGTGCGAGGACCAAGTATTTGGTGAATACAAACTTACTACGGAGCACTACGCAGTGCTTGCGACTATAAGATACCTCGAGAGCACAGCTGGTGCTGGTAATGTAAGGCCAACCGATGTAGCCCGCTGGCTAGGACGTAGCACGAACAGCGTGAGTATGATCCGTTGACCGCATGGTCAAGGTTGGTCTGCTTAGAAGGGTAAGAGACAGGGCTGATCGCAGAGTAGTATTCTTGATTATCACCAACAAGGGCGAGGAAGCCCTTAAACCGGCAACTCTGGCAGGCTGGGAGTTTATCCAGAAAATACTGTCCCAAGTATCACAGGAGGACAGGCAGACTCTTATCAGGCTGCTCGAGACGCTGCTGTACGAGGCATCCAGGTATCTCAATCCCAAAGTGAATATAGAGCAAATAAGGAAAATCGAGGCCAAGTCCTATGACAATTTGATGCAACGACTTGTCCAACACATTCCACCCTCCGCTCTTGAAGCCAAACGCCAAGGTGGCGGGAAACGAAAGACCACACGGTAAGGACAGTCAACCCTACTTGTGCCAGCAGGCATAGAACAGCTCCACTGAGTCCGCGATAGTCTCGATGGAACGAAACACGCTCCTTGTTTCAACCCGCAGGTGAAATACCTTAGCCATCGCTGTCATCAATGTGCCATATTCCGGCACAGGGCAAAGTGCGTGTCAAACTGCCGAATAGGTGTGGCTGAACAATATATTATATAATCTAGTACAAATCTAAAACGGTGACAGGAAATTGTCAGGTCGCTTTTACGATGTCATCATAGTAGGGGCAGGGCCAGCCGGAAGCTATATAGCTTATGAACTAGCTTCACGGGGGCACAATGTTGGCGTTTTTGAACAAAGAAGTGTGTTGGAGACCAATACCTGCTGCACAGGAATAATCAGTACCGAATGTTTTTGCTCCTTGGAGCTTAGCCCAGAATTGGTATTAACCAAGGTAAACTCGGCAAAGTTTTTTCCCCCCTCGGGGAAATACTTAAGACTCCAAACTGAAAATGTTCAAGCTTACGTTGTCAATCGGCTTTTACTTGACAAAGCGCTAGCTTCTAAAGCTCAATCCCAGGGGGCACAATATTTCTACTCTTCCCCGGTCATTGACGTTATTCCCGGGAAGGATAGCATACAAGTTGAAGCCTTGTGCTCCAGAGCTAGCGAGATATTCAGTGCTAGAGCTGTGGTTCTGGCTAACGGATTCAGACCCAAGCTGCCCAAGAAGCTGGGCTTAGGCAAAATCAAGAGCTTTCTCATCGGTGCTCAGGCTGAAGTTGAAGCGAAAGACGTCGGTGAACTCGAAGTGTATTTTAGCCAGAAGATAGCCCCGGGAGGCTTCGCCTGGCTTGTCCCGACTTGCGTCGGGACTTCCCCAAATAAAGCATACGTTGGCCTCTTAGCAACCTCTCAGGCCAAGTTACATCTGCAAAAATTCCTCAACAATCTCTTTAGCCAGAGTAAGATAACAAGTCGAGAAGTGAAAATTGAGCAAAAGGCTATCCCCGTAGGAACTTTGGCTCGCAGCTACAGAGACAGGATACTGGTTATCGGGGATGCTGCTGGGCAAGTGAAGCCTACTACCGGTGGAGGAATATACTTCGGGCATCTTGGTGCCCGGATAGCGGCCAGGGTACTTGATGAAGCTCTCCACAGTGATAATCTAACCGCTGACCGGCTTTCACGCTATCAGAAGGAGTGGAAGGCAAAAATGGGCCGGGAACTTTCCCGTGGCTATTGGGCTAGACGGGCCTATGCTAAACTAGGCGACCGGCAAATCGAGGCAATATTCAACGCACTCGACCCCAACGGCCTGGCTAAGGCTCTGCTCAAACCAGACAACTTCTCCTTTGATTGGCACAGCCGGTTCATTCTGGCTATTCTGAGGCATAGCTCAGCTTATCCTTGGCTGAAAATTCGGCGTCTCCTTCTCCGCGAGGCTAGTTTATGACTCAAACAAGTTATCCTCCCCAGCATGTCGCCATTATCATGGACGGCAATGGTCGATGGGCCAGGAAACGTGGCTTACCCAGGCTTGCCGGACACAATGCTGGCGGCGACAATATTCGCCCGGTGGTAAAGATTTTCGCCGACTACAGAGTAAAATACCTGACCCTCTATATGTTCTCCACCGAGAACTGGAACCGGCCCAGGATAGAGGTTGCTGGCTTGCTCAGCCTTCTGGCCAAGAAGATTGACCAAGAAACTCAGGCTTTTCATCGAGAAAATGTCCGACTGGTACACCTAGGCAGGCTGGACAGGCTCCCTCAGAAACTAAGGGAAAAAGTGAAAGCAGCGGTAGAGCTCACCAAAGATAATACCGGACTCACGTTGTGCCTCGCCTTCGATTATGGTGGACGCGATGAAATCGCCCAGGCCGCCAGACGTATCGCCGACGCTGGTATTCCCGGCGACAAGATAGATGAGTCTGTGTTCGCCCGGTATCTCTATACCCCGGACATCCCCGACCCTGATTTGCTCATACGCACCGGCGGTGAGAGCCGCCTCAGCAACTTCCTCCTCTGGCAGGCTGCCTATAGTGAACTTTACTTCACTCCAGTGTTATGGCCTGATTTTGGTCGTAAAGATGTTGAAGAAGCGCTTGCTGAATATAAACGCCGCCAGCGCCGTTTTGGCCGAATACAAAGCTCTTAACAACCACCATTCTGCCATTGCGAGTCCTGATTTGTCGGGACGAAGCAACCTCGAAAGGGGAGTCCTAAATCCCAAGCGCCAAATCCTAAACGCTGAACAATGACAAATGGCAAAGCTCAGATACCAAACAAAATTCAAAATCCTAAATGCCGGTCCCATCGAACATCCCGGCAAAGTCGAAGGGACTAAACGGTTTTGCCACCTGAGCAACGTGATTTCATCAATTTTCCCAAAAATTCCCCTCTTAAGGCTTGTCCCGATGAAATCGGGATAAGAGAGGATAGGGGAGTTATGGAAATAGCAGAAATAACCCCCCTTTATCCTCCTTACTTTAAGGGGGAGATTTAAAGAGAGCACCTACTTTAAGGGGGGAAATTTGAGGGAAGAGCTAGTTTTGGCATTTAGCCTGCCCGCCGCTTGCCTTCGCTGAAGCTTTAGCGCAAGCAGGCACAGCTATGGCAGGCAGGGCATTTGGATTCTGGAATCTGGAATTTAGCCAAGGTGATTCTCGCCAGCACGCAATGGTATAATTAGCCGGGATAAAAATCCCAGCGCGTTTTCCGAGGAAGCATGGCAGTTTTACAGATTCGCACCCTGCCCGACCCTGTGTTGCGGCAGAAAGCCAAAACGGTAAGGAGGATTGACGACTCCATTCAGAAGCTGATCGATGACATGATTGATACGCTACGGGCTGACCCTAATAGGGCTGGTTTAGCCGCCACGCAGGTTGGAGTGCCACTGCGCATAGCCGTCATCGAAGTGCCTGAACACGAACTCATCACTTTGATTAACCCTGAGATAATAAAAAAAGAAGGCGAGCGAATAGTTCAAGAAGGCTGCTTATCCATACCTGGCTGCTATGGGGAGATAAAAAGAGCGGTAACAGTGAAGGTCAAAGCCAAAGACCGCTATGGCAAAGAATTTCGCCTCAAAGCAGAAGGGCTTCTGGCTCAGGCTCTGGAACAGGAAATTGAGCATCTTGATGGCATTCTTTATATTGACCATCTAGAGAGCCCGGAAAAATTGTTTAAGATCGAGACTGTTCAAAAACCGTAGTTTTTCCGAGGTGTGAATCCCGATTTATCGGGATTGTGACATTTGGACTTTCGGCTTTGGAATTTAGCAAAGGGGGCTAACCGAGCCCCGGGCTCGGTTAGCCGTTTTATCTTTCCTATGCCGCTTGGTGCGCTCTGCGTCTTCTTCTCCGCCAGACCACTCCCCAGATAATCAAGCCCAGCGCCACTATTATGACGAGAATAAGCCACCAGGTGATGATTCGCGACGCTGTGAACCCATCTTGCAACCCGGCTACTTCCACCTCATACCGTCCGTAGTCCAATCCGGATACAGTGAAACTCACCTTCTGGCTTCGCCCAGCCGCCAGTGTCACCATCTGGGTATCTATTGGTTCCCCGTTTAGCTTCAGCTCAACAATGTATGTGCCTTCCTGCCCACCATCATTGGCGATATTGGCAGTAATGGTGGCACTTTCCCCAATCTTGGTCACGAAGGTGACAGGTTCCCATATCCTTTCCACGCTGGGCAGGATGTTCAAGCCACTGCCCACGAAATGAGCAGGCGGTGGAGGTGTGGGAGCAAGCGTAGCCAGTACTCCAAAAATACTGAAGTGGTTTATGGGTGCTGAGAGGGTCAGCTCTGCTACACCGTTCGGTCCGCCCGCTTCAAACTCCAGCGGCACCCAGGCTCCAGCGACATCATCATAATAAGCCATGGTTACATTTAGAGCATTCTCAGGCAGTTGCGACTCGTCCAGCCCCAGTGTCAAGAGAATATCCCTGTCGAAAACAGCCCCGACCGGAGTTACGTTAAAAGCCACAAGCGCTACAGTATTCTCCGGAGTAGCCGGTATATCCTCGAGCTCTCTGATTACTATCAGGTAATATGTCCGGTCACCGACAATAGGTGCGTGTGTTCCCCGTTCCAGGAACAAGTTATGACTACCATCGGGGCTAGGCCCCAGCAAATCGAAGATCAGCCTGTCATTGCTATAAAGGGGCTCCGTGGTGTTATTTCCCTCCCAGTCCACCGTTAAGTACTTGGTGGAGGGACAACCACCACCGCCACGAGCAGGCGCAGGTGGGGGTGGAGGCGGAGGAACCGTTACCACCACATTGGTGGTGGCGTCGTCGCTGCAGCCATTCTCGTTGGTCACTGTCAGGGTATAAATGCCTGCCATAGCCGTAGTGGCGTTGGGGCGAGTGGGATTCTGAAGTCTGCTCGTCCAGCCACCAGGACCAGTCCAGTAGTAGCTAGCCATGCCGGAGGGGCCGCCATATAACTGTATGGTAGCTCCCTGAGAGACTGGCGATTTGCTTGAAGCTTCGGCTTCGGGTAATTCATATACCGTTATCTCTATCTCGCAGTAGCTCTCACAGCCATTGGCGTCGGTTATGGTCACTCCGTAGGTACCGCTGGCGCTTACCACTATGGATGATGTCGTCTCACCGGTAGTCCAGCTCCAGCTTACGGCGTCTCCACCATCCTCAGTCAGGGTGACATTGGTGCCTTCGCAGACCTCCGTGTCCGGTGAGGCAGTTATGCTGCAGGTGGGCTCTTCGTATACTGTTATGTCTATCTGGCAATAGCTCTGGCAGCCATTGGCATCGGTGATGGTGACACCGTAGGTGCCGCTGGTGGTCACCACTATGGATTGAGTTGTCTCACCAGTTGTCCAGCTCCAGCTTATGGCGTCGCCGCCATCCTCAGTCAGGGTGACATTGGTGCCTTCGCA
>JACAEN010000031.1 GCA_013388845.1 Chloroflexota bacterium
GGTGAGGGAAACATTTAAGGAGTTGGAAATTTTAAGAAAGGAGGAGAAATAGTGAAAAAAGCATTATTTATCGTGGTAGCTCTAGTGCTGGCTGTGAGTGTCAGCCTTATCGGCTGTGCCCCCCCCGAGGAGGAGGCGCCCGACAGAGTCGTCATTGGTATATCATCAGACCTTTCGGGACCTTTAAAGGAGATTCGAGCTTCGGCACTCACCCCGATCCGTCTGGTATATCTCGACGAACTCAATGACGCCGGCGGGATACTTCTAGATGAATATGGCGCTACCTATAAGGTGCCGGTAGAGGTGAAGGAGTACGATGATGGCGGTGTTATCGCGACAATGCTTGATAACACGGAACAACTAATAACAGTGGACGAGGTTGACTTTATGTTTGGTGCTACGGGCACCGCCATGATTTCGGCTCAAGCCCCTCTCGTCAACTCGCTCGGGTATGTACTACTGACCTTTGAGGGTGGTGCGACCCAGATGAAGGACTCGCTGCCCGGTATGCCCTACGTCTTTGTCAACCTGAGCTTTTCGGACTGGTACCAGATGCCCGTTCTGGCTCCGATGCTGAAGGAGAAGGGCGCCGCGACTGCATATATAGTCTGGATTCAAGACCTGCATGGCATAGAGTATAACGGCATGGCCGGTATTGCATTCGCTGCCTGCAATATTTCGGTCGTTAAAAGCGTGAGCATTTCCGCCGACCCTGTGACAGCTGCTGCACAGGCCCCAGGCATAATAGCCGATGCTAAAAGCTACAACCCAGATGTCTTTTGCTACTTTGCTTATCCCCCGCAGGTCATGCCCCTTACTGGGCAGGCAATAGCGCAGAACTTTACCCCGAGGGCTATGATAGGTGGCCCGGGCACCAACTTCGGATTCTACGGTCTGGCATGGGGGGGCAATACGACAGGAATAATGTGTTTCGCCGTTGCCAATAACAAGACATCCCCGGCAATGGCTACGATGTTTAACAAAGTCATTGCCTTCATGGACGGGGTTGGGGTTGGTGGGTATCCCGGCTTCTACTTCTTTGATCCCTGGGGTTGGCCTTGCTACTGGTCAGTAATGCAGATCTGGCAGAACGCAGTGGAGAGTGTTGGTAAGGTTGACCAAGATGCGTTAAAGGATGCGCTTAAGGCCGGGACCTTTAATACAATCCTGTCACCAACGACCACGTACAAGATGTTTGGGGCTGGCGGTGGACTACTGGATTACAAATGCCACACTGGGGAAATTGGCCAGTGGCAAAGTGGGTATGTTGAAATCGTCGCAGGTACGCAGGTTCTAGACGAATCTTATAACCTGACGTCTCGTGCCAGTTTTCTGCCCAATTACGTGACTACCGCCTCGTTTATATACCCCAAACCAGGTTGGCCATAAGGAGGATAAGGCTAGACACTAAGCTAGGACGAAGAGTCTAGTATAGTAAGCAGGCTGTCTGGAAAGACCCGTGTGCGGGAGGTAGTTATCCCGGAGAGATATCTTTCTAGATAGCCTGCTTGTATGTATGGTTAACCATAAAATCTCGAATAAGATTGCTCGTCTCGATGGGAGAGGATTACGAGTCTGTCCTCAGTTTATCGAAGGTTGAGGGTGAATTTCCCCTCCCTTTAAGTAAGAGGCAAGTTTTTCCGAGATTCCCCCTCTTAAGATAAGAGGGGGAAGGCCTGCCCGCCAAGGCTTGGCAGCGGGGGAGTTATGAAGAATGCAATCGATGCTGAGCAAGCAGCAACATGATGTCCGTGGAAATAACCCCCTTTATCCCCCTTATTTTAAGGGGGAGATTTAAAGAGAGCACTTATTTTAAGGGGGATAAAGAGACACTAATTTTTGAGAAGGGAGCTTGTCGAAAAAACTGAACTAATGCGATTTTGGAAAAGCCAAACCGTTACCCCTCTAACTCTCCCCGCAAAGGCGAAAAGGAATTGTTTACAAGGAGTTTTGTCATTTGGTATAATGCCACGGATAAGAGGTTAATATTGTGGCCGAGACGATTTTAAGGATAGTCATCTTTGGGTTATTGACGGGCGGCATCTATGCCCTGATTTCTATGGGCTTGAATCTACAGTACGGTGTAGCCCGTGTGCTCAACATCGCTCATGGCGAATTTATCATGCTGGGAGCGCTGCTCACGTATACGTTCTATACTGGCTGGGGGATCAACCCACTGCTTTCCCTAGCTATTAGCGGTCCTCTTTTGTTCGCACTTGCTTTTGTAATTCATGGAACGTTGTTCAAAAGCCTCAGAACCAGAGCACCGTCGCAGGGTGCCTTCGAGGGTAACTCTTTGTTAGCCGCCTTCGGTCTCCTCTTCGTAATCCAGAGTATAGCTACATTAATATGGGGTGCTCACACGAGAGCATATACTTATTTAAACGTTGGGGTCGAGTTTGCCGGAACAACATTTACTGCCAATCGCCTGATAGCCTTTGCAGTTGCTATAGGCGCAAGTGCAGCCTTTTATTCTTTTGTGACCAGCTCCCGCCCGGGCAAAGCCATCAGGGCGGCAGCTCAGGACCCAGCGACGGCGGGACTGATGGGGGTAAACATCAACCAAGTGCTGGCTTTAGGTTTTGGGCTGGGTGCCTTCTTGGCTGGTCTAGCCGGCTTACTGATAAGCATGTACAACGCACTTACCACAAACATGGGGTTGCCCTATACCGTAATCGCCCTCATTGTGATCGTCCTGGGTGGTCTGGGCAGTATCCCGGGCAGCCTTATCGGAGGGGTTGTAATTGGTATTACAGGCGAAATAGTTGCTACGCGCTGGGACCCCGGTTTATCCGTGGTTGTTTACTATGGGATATTCTTGCTCCTGCTTTTATTGAGACCAGCGGGTATTCTCGGAAAGAGATAAAAGAGATAAAGGAATGGATACTACCAGAGCATTCACACCCAGAAAGCTATTGATACAGGGGTTACTCCTTCTATTCTTAATCTTTTTAGCTACCTTTCCCTCCTACGGCTTGCCAACTTATTATGTTGTCTTATTTGTCACCTTCTTCCTATATGTCATCTTGGCGGTGAGCTGGGCTACGTTTTCCGGTCCCACTGGTTACATGTCACTGGCGCCAGCAGCGTTTTTGGGAGTCGGTACATATACTACGACCATACTGTATGGCCTTCTGAAGACGAAAGTATTTTCCACACTACCGGTTGATGTACTCCAACCTGCTGTGAACATGTTCCTGGTCGGCGCTGTCGTTGCTGGAGCCCTCGTCTGCTTCGTATTTGCTCTCCTCATCGGCCTGGTAACCCTGAGGCTGAAAGAAGTATATTTTACTATCTTCACCTTCGGACTCATAGTGTTCATCTATCAGCTTGTCCTGTTCTTGGAGATTCATTTAACAGGCACGCGTGGTCGAAGTCTTATCCTGCCTGGCACTGGTGCACCTCTTTGCAGTACTACAACTGTTTATTACGTGTTGCTGGGCATCGTTGTAGCGACGTTGCTCGCTGCCTATTTTATCAGGCGCTCCAAATTGGGCTTAGCCATGCAGAGCATTGGTGGGAATGAGGAAGCGGCGGCGCACATGGGCGTTGATACGACCAGAGTCAAGGTCCTGAGCTTTGCCATCAGCGCCGCATTCATGGGGGCGGCCGGGGCTATCTGGGCGGCGAGATTGATATATGTTGACCCGGGTATCGCCTTCGATATGCTCTATTCTTTCGTGCCCGTCTTGATGGCTATTTTTGGCGGCATTGGGCAGCTCTATGGACCGGTAATAGGCGCAGTTATTTTTGCCTATATACAGCGAATACTGATGACCGAGCTTCCCAAATACTACATGCTCGTTTTTGGTGGTACCTTAATAATATGTGTCCTATTCCTGCCCGGCGGACTGGTGGGGCTGATACCAACGTTACGAAACAGGCTGGGGGGAGTGATATCAAAGTTCTGGAAAGGAGGCCAAGCGGAGCAACGTGCCAATACTTGAAGGGCAAGGTGTAACCAAGTATTTTGGGGGGTTAGCGGCGGTATCTCATGTTGACTTCCATATTGACCAGAGCGAAATCGTAGGTCTGATTGGTCCTAATGGAGCTGGTAAAACAACACTGTTTAATTTAATATCGGGAGCTCTTCCTCTTAAATCCGGAGAAATAAGATTTAAAGGCCAGAAGCTCAACGGCTTAAAGCCCCATCAAATCTGCAAGATAGGAATTGCCAGGACATTTCAAGGGGTTAAAGTCTTCGGCAATATGCCGGTTTTTCAGAATGTGTTAGTGGGGGCGTTTTTCGGGAGCCCCAACCGTGTATCAGCGGCAGATGCCACCAGGGAAGCCACCCAGGCATTAGAGTTTGTCGGGTTGTCGGCAATGAGCGCGACCCCAGTTAAAGACTTGACACTGGTCAACCAGAAGCGAGTTGAAGTAGCCAGAGCGCTAGCCACCAAGCCCGAACTGTTGTTGCTTGATGAGCTGATGGCCGGTCTAAACCCGGCAGAGATAAGCGAGGCTATGGAGCTGGTAA
>JACAEN010000019.1 GCA_013388845.1 Chloroflexota bacterium
CTCTAACATAGAAGCCTACCTTTGAAGCAAAAACTGAGACTAATCTTTCTGCTTTAGAACCACACGGCAGGCACAAAGCAGGTTCATTCTTTTCACTTATACGGCGCATTAGTTCGAAATCCGTGTCGCACCTGGGACATCGGTATTTATAAACAGGCATAGGCTAACCTCCCTTACAATTTAGCCTGGTGATCTCTCAACCAGCGGTTAATCTCATCCAGGGCAGGAGGAGAGACGTAGATCACTTGAATGTCAGTTGGAAACTGGACGTGGTGCCCTTCCCTCATAAATAACACCCCAATCTCATTTTCTTTGAGTGTCTCATCTATGTGCTTCGAAATATATTCGTTCCTTTTCTTACCTGCTTCCACATATGATTCATAGACCCTGGTAAACACCTTCTCGTTTTGTAAACCAGTGGCTAAGCACTTACTCCAATC
The DNA here is from genome assembly GCA_013388845.1 of Chloroflexota bacterium. Taxonomy (GTDB): domain Bacteria; phylum Chloroflexota; class Dehalococcoidia; order GIF9; family AB-539-J10; genus RBG-13-51-36. The sequence continues at coordinate 441 of JACAEN010000019.1, forward strand.
CATAAATTCTGCCAGTAATTCGCTTTCTTCAACCGCTTCAAGTTGGGCGCCATTGTCTACCCGCTTCTTAATAATTTGGTAGCTGCTATCATCCAGGTTCTGTATTGCCTTGACCCCATCCTCACCGCTTACCGGGATTAACTCGTGGAATATCTTTTTAACTTGCCCCAGCTTCAACTCCAGGTCAGTTACTTGGTCTTCAACTTGGCTCCAGTATTTGTTGCACTTTTCCAGATATTCAGCCGGAGAGCTCTTTCCACCATAAAGGAGTGGAACAAATAAGAGTCTTCTCCCCCTCTTCAGGTCATCCGCTGCAGGCTTTTCTATTTTCCCAAGCTGTTGCGCCATACTTTGCTGTCCCTCTAATTAGACTGGGTGGTGACCAACTCTTTTGCCACAGGCTTTCTAGTCTTGGAAGCTGTTGCGCCATCAGCTTGGTTATTTGCCCCTGCTTGAATCTTGATTCTCATATTCTCAAGCACCCAGAACCATATGTAGCCATCGATTAAGGCAACCGCTGTTTGAATACATAAGGCGACCACACCGGTGAAGTACCGTCCCTCGCCAAAGCAAAAGCCGACGAAGGTGCTCCACGGTATGCTCAGCGCACCCAGAACTATAGTGGTTGCCTTTAGGACAGCATACTTGGTTCGGAGGCTCATCATCACACCTCAGATTCTGATGTCCCAGCATCATCTGTGTCCGGTCTTTCCCACGGTCATTTTTTTGCCACTCGTTCACACTTTCCTTCCTGTTTTACAATACAAACGACAGAGCCTCCAACGCAGCTAAATACCCTGCTTAGAGACACCCCCTGTTTAGCTACTGTGCTTAACCTCTCGCGTTATCTGGCTAGTATTCGGGCATCGGAGGCATGGGTGTCTTTTCCTTCTCTGGGATATCGGTAACCAGCGCTTCAGTAATCAGTGCCATAGCCGCTGTGCTGGCGGCATTCTGAAGGGCAGTCCGGGTAACCTTCAGCGGGTCAATGATGCCCTTCTCTTCCATATTTCCGTACTCTTCTTTGATGACATCGAAGCCAAAGCCGTTCTTGGAACCCTTCACCTTCTCGAGAACAACCGCACCATCATGTCCGGCGTTGACTGCCAACTGTCGCAGGGGCTCTTCAAGAGCTCGCCGGATAATGTTAGCCCCGGTCAGTTCGTCACCTTCCAGAGAAAGCTTGTCCAGAGCCGGTAGAGCGTTAATGAAAGCTACTCCGCCGCCAGGCAAGGTGCCCTCCTCAGCCGCTGCCTTGGTAGCCGCTAGAGCCCCCTCAACACGTCTTTTCTTCTCCTTAAGCTCAACCTCAGTGGGAGCGCCGACTTTAACTACACCAACGCCACCGGCTAGCTCAGCTAGTCTCTCCTGAAGTTTCTCCCTATCATAGTCAGACTTTGTCTCCTCAATCTGAGCCTTTATCTGCTTCACCCTAGCTTTGATTCTATCTTGAGACCCCTTGCCTTCAACAATCGTGGTGTTATCCTTATCCGCCACCACACGGCGGGCACGCCCAAGGTCCTCCATGGTTACGGAGTCAAGCTTTCTCCCCTTTTCCTCAGTAATAACCATGCCTCCCGTCAGGATAGCCATATCTTCAAGCATTTCCTTCCTTCGGTCACCAAAGCCGGGTGCCTTCACTGCTACGCAATTGAGGGTTCCCTTAAGCTTGTTCACCACCAGCGTTGCCAGTGCCTCTTTCTCAATATCCTCGCCAATGATGACGATGTTCTTGCTGACGGCACTGACCTTTTCCAGGGCTGGTAAGAGGTCGGCTACAGCCGAAAGTTTCTTATCGGTGATAAGAATATAGGGGTCCTCAATGATTGCCTCCATCTTCTCGGTGTCGGTAACGAAATAGGGGCTGATGTAGCCACGGTCAAACTTCATCCCTTCTACATACTCAGTCTCAAATCTTATGCCTTTGCCTTCCTCAACCGTAACGACACCATCCTTACCAACCCGGTCCATGACCTCGCCGATAATCTCGCCGATTTCAGCGTCATGAGCCGTGATAGTGGCAATCTTGGTCATTTGGTCTTTGGTGCTTACTGGCTTGGCCATTCTTTTCAGCTCCTCAATTACGGTGGCAGTAGCCTTCTCCATGCCATGCTTTAATGCCATAGCATCAGCACCGGCGGCAATATTCTTAAAGCCTTCCCGAATCATCGCCTGTGCCAGGACGGTAGCTGTCGTTGTGCCATCACCAACGTCATCGCTGGTCTTCTTAGCCGCTTCTTTGATAAGCGAAACGCCCATGTTGGCAAAGGGGTCTGATATTTCAATTTCCTTAGCTACAGTGACCCCATCGTGGGTGCTGCTTGGTGGGCCAAACTTCTTGTCCAGAACAACATTTCGCCCCCTGGGACCCAGGGTAACCTTAACGGCATTTGCCAGCGTGTCAGCGCCTTTC
>JACAEN010000032.1 GCA_013388845.1 Chloroflexota bacterium
ACCCTAAAGGGTCGCACTACGATTGTCTTTGCAATCTGGGCATTGAAGGGGTTAGCCGAGACTAAGGCTGGGCACGACATCGAGGTCATAACCGCTGGTGTTCCCAGCCTGGAAATGATAATAGCCACAGGCAGCTACCATAGCGGCATTGTCGGTGCATAGGTGGGGAGGGGGGATAAGAACGGGGATAGGCGAGTTGGCAAGGAAATGCTGAGTCAAGGCCTTATTAGCGGCTACTCCTCCACTCAGCAAGATTTGCTCAACCTTCAGTTGTTTGGCAGCCTCAATTGTCTTGGTGACTAAAACATCAACTACAGCCAACTGGAAGCTGGCGGCAGCATCAGCTACAGAGATGCCTCCCCTGTGAACGAGATGCCACAAAGCGGTTTTCAGACCACTGAAGCTGAAATCATGGCTGTCCTTAAGCCAGGCTCGAGGCAGGGGTAAGCAAGGAGTTCCAGACGATGCTGCCCGTTCAATAGCTGGGCCTCCAGGATAGCCTAGACCCAGGATTCTAGCGGCTTTGTCAAATGCTTCGCCGGCAGCATCATCGCGTGTCCGTCCTACCTTCTCAAATTGCCCATGTCCTTCCATTAAGACTAAGTCACTATGCCCACCGGAGACAATGAGACAGAGGCAGGGGAATCTCACCTCGCTCTTTTCGCCAGACGACGAGGAATCTAGCCAGTTGGCGTAGATATGCGCCTCGAGGTGGTTAACGCTAGTAAGAGGTAGATTTTTGGCCAAGGCAAGAGCCTTGGCGACATTCACGCCCACTAATAGCGAGCCAGCTAATCCCGGACCGAAGGTCACAGCAATGCCGTTGATGTCCGGCCAGGAGATTCCAGCCATAGCCTGCTTGACGACCGGAATAATAGTCAGGATGTGCTGTCTGGAAGCAACCTCGGGAACTATCCCGCCGTAGCGAGCGTGAATATCTATCTGGGAAGCGACAACATTGGAGATAATCTGGCAGCCATCTTCCACGACGGCAGCAGCAGTTTCATCACAAGAAGTTTCAATACCCAGGACTTTCATGTCATGTTAACTTTACACCGACACTCATAACTCCCCTAACCCTTCTTATCCCGATGAAATCGGGACAAGCCTTAAGAGGGGAAATCTGGGAAAACTTACCTATTATGGCGGCGAAGCTCCGTCGTGCATTTATGTTAGTATTCTAATGGAGAAGGAGAATCCAGGCAAGCAATAACGGGTTGCTTAGCGCCGTCCAGTATGCTAACTTAGCTTTGTCCCGATGTAATCGGGATATTGGGCATGACGTCTATTATTCTGGCTGGTGGCAAAAGCTCGAGGCTGGGTCGAAACAAGGCTCTCCAAACCATCGGGGGCAAGACCCTTATCCAGTGGATAGTTGACCGCCTGGCTATCCTCAGCACAGAAATCATCATAGCCACGGCTCATGGCGAAGCGATTCCCTGCTCCTCGGCGGTGACGATAAGAACGGTAGCCGATGTTTACCCGGGAAAGGGTCCGCTGGGCGGCATTCACGCAGGTTTGATGGCCTCGTCCAGTTCGCGAGCTATCGTTGTTAGCTGTGATATACCGTTTCTGAGCGTGGGCTTGCTTAAATACATGACTCAAATCTGCCCTGCATTCGATGTGGTAGTTCCCCGGATAAAAGATAAAATCGAGCCTCTGTGCGCGGTGTACTCCCAGAATTGCTTAGCCCACCTTCAGAAGTTGCTGGAGCAAGATAAACGACAGATTAGAAAACTCTTCAGCATGGTCAAGGTGAAATACGTTGAAGAGGACGAGATAAACAGATTTGACCCGGAGCACTTGAGCTTCTTCAACATAAATAGCCAAGCTGAACTGGAGAGAGCCAGAAAGCTGGCAGCCGAGAAGGGATGGAGCAGCTAGCACCTCTTCTGAGACAGTCGCAACGCATCACGGACGTAGCTTTTTCCTCTGCCGCAGGGCTTTCACGGCGGAGACTTTATACTCAGGAATCTTGGCTAACGGGTCAAGAGCATCATTGGTGAGGATATTGGCTGGCGCCTCACGCCAGTGGAAGGGTATGAAGACAAGTCCGGGAGGCGACTTTTCAGTAATATGAACTGGCGCCTTCAGCCGACCTCTTTTCGAGGTAACTACTACCAAATCGCCTTCCACAAGCCCCAGCCTTGCGGCATCAGTGGGATGCATTTCTACGACACCACTGGGACGAAGCTCATTGAGCACATTAGCACGGCGACTCATGGTGCCAGTATGCCAGTGCTCCAGTATCCGCCCCGTGGTGAGAACCAGCGGGTACTTTTTGGATATCGATTCTGCCGGTGGGATGTAATCCACAGCATGGAACTTGCCCCGTCCCCGAGCAAAGCCCTCTCGATATAGAAACGGCGTTCCGGGATGTGAGATATGCGGACAAGGCCATTGCAGACCGTCGCGGTCGAGGCGGTCGAAGCGGATGCCGCCATAAATAGGAGTCAGGGAGGCAATTTCTTCCATGATTTGACTGGTGTCCCGATAACCGAGGTGTTTTCCCATTCTTTCCGCTAGGGCGCAGATAATCTCCCAGTCGGGCCTGGCTTCCCCGGGTGGCAAGATAGCTTGCCTTACTCTTTGAACTCGCCTCTCAGTATTGGTGAATGTGCCATCCTTCTCGGCAAAGGCGGCTCCGGGCAAAACAATATCAGCCATCCAGGCAGTCTCGGAGAGAAAGATATCCTGGACTATAAGGAACTCAATTTTCTCCAGTGCTTGCCAGAAATGCTCGAGATTAGGCTCGCTTAACACCGGGTTCTCGCCCATAACGTAGAGCCCTTTGATGTCTCCTTTTAGTATAGCATCAGCTAACTCGGTGACCATCAGCCCGGGACGGTCGCTCAATTGGCATCCCCAAGCAGTTTCGAATTTTGCTTTAACGGCAGCGTCGTTGACCCTTTGATAGCCGGGGTAGACATTGGGCAGCGCTCCCATATCACAAGAGCCCTGGACATTGTTTTGACCGCGCAGGGGACTGAACCCTGTGCCCTCCCTACCAATATTGCCAGTGAGGAGCAGTAAGTTGGCCACGCTCTTGACATTATCGGTGCCTGTGGTATGCTGGGTTATGCCCATTCCGTAAAGGACGCAGGCACTGTTTGCCTTCCCAAACAAGTGGGCTGCTGCCTCTATAGCTGCTTTGGAAACTCCGGTTATTGCCTCGACTAGTTCAGGAGTATATCTCTCCACAACCTGGCACATCTCCTCAAAGCCTTCGGTGCGCTCCCGGATAAACTCCTTATCCTCAAGGCCATCTCTGATAATCACATGCATCAGCCCATTGATAAGGGCAACATCTGTTCCTGGCTTGTGGGAAAGTACGATAGTGGCATATTCACCCAGTTCGATAGAGCGAGGCTCAGCTACGATGAGCTTGGCACCATCAAACCTGACCCTTCTCTTAATCAGCGAGCCAATAATGGGATGACATTCGGTGGTGTTAGAGCCGATGATGAAGAAAAGTTCCGTTTTCTCAAAATCAGAATAAGAATTGCTCATTGCCCCTTGACCAAAGGCAGCAATGCCCCCGACCACAGTCGAGGCATGGCATAATCGAGCACAATGGTCAATGTTGTTAGTGCCAATGACAGCACGGACGAATTTCTGTATCACGTAGTTGTCTTCGTTGGTGCATTTAGCTGAACTCAAACCAGCGATGCTATCTGGTCCATAATTTTGCTTTAGCTCGAGGAGCCTTTTGGCTGCCAGTTCCAGAGCTTCGTCCCAGCTAGCTTCACGGAAGATTTCCTGCACCTTCCCGTCTTGACCTGCTTGCCGGGCAACTCCTGGTAACCGGATAAGGGGCGTTGTTAGTCTCTCAGGATGGCTGAGGAAATCGTATCCCCAGCGCCCCTTGACACAAAGGCTGCCCCGATTAGCTGGACCCTGGGGGTCACCGCGCACGGAAACAACCTTATTGTCACGAATACCCAGGTAAAGGGAGCAACCGACCCCACAATAGGGACAAATGGTTTTAACCTCTGTGACAGGCAGCTTTTCCCATTTAGGGACCAATGCTCCTGTAGGACACCGGGCAACGCATTCACCACAAGATTTGCAGACGGACTCGACAATCGGTTTATCACCAAAGGTGGCTATCCTGGCCGAGTTGCCTCTAAAGGCTATGTCAATAGCATCATGGCAAACTATTTCATGACAGGCTCGCACACATTTGGCGCACAGGATACACTTGTTCAAGTCACGAATGAAGGCTGGATGGCTATCATCTACAGGGAGCACCTGAGTGCTTTTCCGCAGTCGGTCAACACGCTGCTGCTCTATCCCCAAATACCGAGCAACCTTCAGTAGCTCGCAGTCCTGGTTTTGAGCACAAGCCAGACAATCGCCATGATGATTAGCGCTGATAAGTTCCATAGTGATTCGGCGTGATTGATTCACCTTCGGCGTTTCAGTGCGAACTACCATACCTTCGGTTGCGGGGGTAGTGCAGGAGCTGACCAAGCCCCGCATCCCCTCTATTTCCACTACACAGAGGCGACAACCGCCATAGGGCTTAAGGTCAGCGTCGTAGCACAGCGTGGGAATATAGATGCCAGCATCCAGCGCCGCTTCCAGCACAGTGGCCCCCTTTTTAACTATGACCTGGCGACCGTTAACGGTCAGCTTGATGGTATCCATTTTCGTTTCCTTCATTTTGTTTGAAGCGGCTGTACTCATTGTTGACCACCACGAGTTTTGCCGGCGGAGCTTATTGGCACAGGTTCTTCGGGAACTGCCGGCCTCTCCCCAGAAGTCTTTACTACCGCATTAAAGCGGGGTGGACAGATATCCAAACAGGTGCCACATTTAGTGCACTTATCTTGGTCAATGACATGTATAACTCTCTTACCACCTTTAATAGCTCCGGCAGGACAAGAGCGGAGGCAAATTATACAACCCTGGCATTTTTCAGGATCAATATAGTACGATATAAGTGCATTACAAACTAACGCCGGACATCGCTTTTCTTCTACATGTGCCTTATACTCATCACGGAAGTAGCGGATACTAGTAAGCACTGGGTTAGGAGCTGTTTGCCCCAAACCGCACAAAGAACCGTCTTTGATTGATTCGGCCAATTCTTGAAGCAATTCAATATCCTCGGGCTTACCTCTTCCATTGACTATATCCTCAAGTATATCGAGCATCTGTTTAGTGCCCCAACGGCATGGTATGCACTTACCACAGGACTCAAGCTGTGTGAAGGAAATGAAGAAGCGTGCCATGTCAACCATACAGGTGTCTTCATCCATCACTATCATGCCGCCGGAACCCATAATAGAGCCAGCTGAAGTCAGAGAATCATAGTCCACCGGGGTATCAAGAAAATCTGGCGGCAAACAACCTCCCGAGGGTCCTCCAGTTTGTACCCCCTTGAAGCGTTTTCCTTTTAAGATGCTACCACCAATTTCATAAATAATCTGGCGCATAGTAATGCCGAAGGGAACTTCGATGAGTCCAGTGCGCTCCACCTTGCCTACCAAGGAAAAGGTTTTTGTTCCTTTGCTTCCCTGTGTGCCATAGCTGGCATACCAACTAGCTCCTCGTTGCATTATAGCGGCGACATTTGCCCAGGTCTCTACGTTATTGATGTTAGTAGGCTTGCCCCATAATCCGGAGACAGCCGGGAAGGGAGGACGGGAACGAGGCATCCCTCTCTTGCCCTCGATAGAGGCCATCAGCGCTGTTTCTTCCCCGCAGACAAATGCTCCTGCTCCTTCCTTTATCTTAAGATGGAAACTGAAATTGGAGCCCAAAATATTGTCGCCGATGAGTTGATATTCCTTCAGTTGCTTTAAAGCAATCCTGAGCCGTTCCAGGGCGAGGGGATACTCTGCCCGGCAATAGATATAACCCTCCTTAGCTCCGATAGCGTAAGCACCGATAAGCATTCCTTCCAACACTGAATGAGGGTCGCCCTCAAGCAGAGAGCGGTTCATGAAAGCCCCGGGGTCGCCTTCATCAGCGTTGCAAATAATGTATTTTTCCTCGCCGGGCGATTTACGGCAAAACTCCCATTTCTGCCCGGTGGGGAAGCCAGCTCCTCCTCTACCCCTCAATCCGGATTTCTTGACCTCCTCAATAATCTCTTCTGGTTTCATTGCCAGCGCTTTAACTAAGCCACTGTAACCACCATTGGCAATGTAATGGTTGATGTTTGTGGGGTCAATAAAGCCACAGCGGCGTAGCACTATACGTAGCTGTGACTTGAGCACAGGTAGCCCAAAGAGATTGGGGATACCATCTACACCCCCGTCTCCAATAGTGCCCAGCGCTAGGTCAGGACGGGGATTATCTTTGACCAAATAGTCTTCAATCAGTTGCGCAACAATTTCAGGAGTAACATTTCCATAGCAGATACGCGGACGCCCGGGCTTAATTATATCCACCAAGGGCTCGGCATAGCACAGCCCAATACAGCCTACCTGGATAACGATGGCATCAATGTTTTGCTCTCTAAGCTCCTTATCAATGGCAGCAAGCACTGCTTCAGCACCAGCGGCTCTGCCGCAAGTGGCGGTGCCTACTAAAATACGAGGCTTCCGGCTATCGTGCAAAGCCTGCCATTCAGCTATTGCTTGCTTCTGTATATCAGCAAAGCTCATCTCTCAGCCCCGACGTTGGCTAAAACCTCCTTTACCTTCGCTGGGGTCATCCTGCCATAAACGTTGTTGCCAATAACCATCACGGGGGCAAGAGCACACGAGCCAAAACAGGCTATCGCTTCCAGTGCATATTCGAGATCTGAGGTGCTCTCCCCAGGCTTAATGCCCAATTGTTTCTCCACCTCGCCAAGAATGCCTGTTGCACCACGCACATGACAGGCAGTCCCACGACAAACTCTAATGATATTCCTGCCTGAGGGGACGAGCTTAAATTGGGCGTAGAATGTGCCTACCCCAAAGATGGTGCTTTCTGGCAGCTTCAGGAATTTGGCTATTTTTTTCATGGCTGGTTCCGGCAGGTAGCCAAAAACCTGCTGAACCTGCTGAAGGATAGGAATAAGTTCCTCCTCGTTACCTTGATAGGAGGATAGAATTTCGTCCAGCCGCTGTTGCCTGGCCATCTCTTTCTCAAGTGGCGCCTGAGCGCCTTGCGCCACTGAAGAATTTGCCATCTCGCACCCTACTATCTACCGGTTCTCTTGAGATAGTCTTGGAATGGATGTTTTCAAAATACCCGACTAATCAATTTCCCGAGAGTAGCTCAAAGCTTGAACTATATCATAAAGGAGGAGGCGGATTCAAATATAACCTGTCGAGATTGTTAAGTAACTCCTTCTGCCCTTTGTTTTGCGTTATTTCGAGGGAGCACTTAGGTTACCAGCTTAATAAGTAGAGGGAATGTCCTTAACCAACTTCCAGACGATGGTCTCAGTAAGCACAGCTATATCTTCAGTGGACAGATAATCAGAAATATTAGCATCGAACAATATATTCCCATTGGGGGCAAGCTCCTCATCACCCCTCCACAATACCAAGGTTATGGGCACACGGTCGAAAGCACTGATGGTCACCGCTATATCTCCGTAGTCTGCCTCACGGCATCCTAACTTAGCCGTCACCTTTCTCAACAGCTCGGGATTCTGGCCAAAGTTTTTTACTAAAGGGGTTATCGCCCTTTGGGAAAATGCCGGGAAATAGCTAATGCCTCCTGGTAGCTGTTTATAGGTAATCATTTTACCGGTAGCTGGCGTGCCCTTCGCCCCAGTGAAATAGTGAAGTATCAGGATTTTGTCCCTCAGGGAAGCTTCTGTACTGCCGTCTGCCAACAAAATTTTCACGTCAGGCAGCATGATGTGATACAACTGATTTAGATAATGAATAACTACCTTGTTGGGCTCCACATACTGCGCACCGCTTTTACGACATTGCTGTTCTATATCGATTTTGGCTAGCTTCTCACAAGCAAGCTTATAAGAGACGTCAAAACCCCGCTCCCAAGGACTACCTGATAGAGAACTGCGCTCTTGCGTCATGTGACCAACTTAGGGCGGGGCAAAAGACCGGCCGCCTCTACTATTTCAGGCACGACCTCCTCCCACTCGATAGCCGTAAGATGAATGCCAGCCACACCTTCAATTTCACGCACCTGCTTGATAATATCAACGCAGAGCTTGATGCCCTCCTTCGACACCTGCTCCTTAGGCACTCCCTGAAGTCGGGTAATAACGCTGTCAGGCACATCCATTCCCGGAACTCTGGTCTTCATATATTTTGCGGCACCTACTGACTTTATAGGAGCAACACCGGCAAGTATCTTCACTTTCTCGTGTAATCCTCTGTCTCGTACCATCTTCATCCATTCGGCGAACTTATCCACGTTGTAGATAATCTGAGTTTGGATAAAATCTGCCCCCGCTGCCACTTTCTTAGCCAGACGTGGCACCCTGAACTCAAAGGGGTCAGCAAAGGGATTTTCAGCAGCTCCAATGAACAGACGAGGCTCAATTGCCATCTCTTCGCCACACTGGAACTTTTTTTCGTCCCGCATGTCTTTCACCATCTTGACCAGTTGAATAGAATCAAGGTCATAAACACCCTTAGCGGCAGGATGATTGCCGAATTTCTGGTGGTCGCCTGTGAGACACAATATGTTGTTTATGCCCAGTGCTGCGATACCCAGAATATCCATTTGAAGGGCAATGCGATTGCGGTCACGGCAGGTCATCTGGACAATAGGGTCTAACCCCTCCTCTTTACCGATAAGGCAAGCTGCCCAAGATGCCATGCGCACTACACCAGTCTGCCCATCGGTGACATTAAAAGCATCTACATGACCTTTGAGTATCCTAGCCTTCCTTCGGATTACTTCAGGGTCAGCACTCTGTGGTGGCCCTAATTCACCCGTCACAGCGAAGATTTTGGATTCCAACACCCGTTCTAAGTTACTTTTCGTCTTCATGACGCCTCCAATTGTTTGGCTCATCCCGATAAAATCGGGTCATTTAGGGAAACCTCTTAACTGGTGGCCCGGATACAAGGCTCACACTCCAATTCTTGGGTGCCACAAGCCTCTCCAATTTATCAAGTTGTCCCAGTTTGGTCAGGCGATCGACAATCTGTTGCCAGACGCAAGGTATGTCCGGGTCAACTTCACATTTACCACCTTGTGAGCCACCACAGGGACCATTGAGCAAATGTTTAGAACATCGGGCAATAGGACACAGGCCACCAGTAAACTCCAGCACACAATCACCACACTCGAGGCAGCGCTCCGATTCTTTCCACTCGGCATGAGCACCGCCTGCGGACAGAGTGTTGCAGCCAGGGTGCACAACTTTGTTTACTAATTCCGCTACAGTCTGCACCCCAGCCCCATCGGTCAAAACCAGGATAGAATCGGCAGCAGCGAGTTCCTTCTTATAAGATCTGAGTTTCAACTGAGTCAACGCTCTATCACATAACATATCAACAACCAGAGACCCAGTGATAGTTTTGCCCTTCTCCTGCAAGGTGTTTTTCATTTCGGCTACTTGTTTTTCTCCGCCACTTCCCCAGCCCTCAGCACAGCCCTTACAGCCAATGAGAAAGATATTCTTATCTCCCTCAAGATAGCTTAGGATTTCTTCAATTGGTTTTTGTTCTGAAATCAACATTTCATCTCTCCTTTACACCCTCACCTTATTCCTCTACCTCAGGGGAGAGGTTAGTTGAGGTGTTAAGCTCTGCCAAAACGGTCTCTATTATCTGAGGCATTTTTTCTCGAAGCTCTGGCGATAACTCTAACCCCCAGTTAATCTCTTTGGGCTCGACTCCAATAATGACTGCCTCGTCTATCCCGATAGAATCGGGATGCCAAAGTTTCATTAACATTAAGATATCTACTAAGTCCGTGTCGTGAAGGGATAGGGACGGCTTTGGCTCCCGATTTATATCCTCAAGGTGAAAACGGTAAATTTGTCCGGGCGTTCCCCCGCCTTTAACAGCATCCACTATGATCAATTTATCAACGTCCTCGGGTAGCTGCACTACATCGGGGCATGTACCCGCATCTACTATTTTTACGTCAGGGAGAGTCCCGACAAGTCGGGATTCCAGAGCATGCACGACGTGACAACCAATTCCCTCGTCCTTTAGTAAGGCATTCCCTATCCCCAGGACAAATTTCCCCATTCTTTCATAACTCCCCTTCCCCCTCTTATCTTAAGAGGGGGAATTTTTGCTAACAAACTCTAAATCCCCCCAGGTCATGCCCTTTGGGACTGAGCAAATGTATGGAACAGGCAAGACAGGGGTCAAAGGACCTCACAATACGCACTATCTCGAAGGGATTAGCCTCGTCCTTTATCTTGGTTCCCGTCATAGCTTGCTCCAAGGGTCCAGGTTGGTTCTTATCATCCCGGGGAGAAATATTCCAGGTAGACGGGGTGATGACCTGGTAATTAGCAATTTTGCCTTCTCTTATTTCTATCCAGTGCCCCAGGGCACCCCTGGCTGCATCGACAAGTCCCATCCCAGTAGCTTCCTCTGGAAGTTCGTAGCTTATGTAGGCTGGTTCACCAGGCTTGAGCTCCAGAACCCAGTCGGCCATAGCATCAGCTATGAGTTTGGTCTCTAAAGCTCGCGCAAGATTACGCCCCATGACAGAGAACATCTTGTCGGGCTTTAACTTTAGCTGAGACAAAGCGGAATCAACCAAGCTTTTGACTCTGGGATTGCCGCCAACATAGTTGACCATGATTCGAGCCAGCGGCCCAACCTCAAAAACCTTCCCACCATAGCGGGGAGATTTCAGCCAGGAATAAGCACCCCTCTTTTCTTCGTCAAGAACAACATCTCCCTGAGAGGGATGCCTGCCACTGATAGAATCAGCATACCAGGAATGCTTTACTTCCTCAGTAATCTTAGCTGGATCGAACTCGCTCAACTTGAGATCGGTAGAAGTGGTCCCGGGCTTAAAAAATCTTTTCCTCCTGGTGAGGTCAGCTTCCTTTCCATCCAGCTCATAGGAGCCGTAAGCCAATAAATTCCCACAGCCGCGCCCAATTTCAAAATAATCTGAGTAAGCCCGGGCTACCGCCAGTACATCCGGGAGGTAGACATTATCAATAAACTCCTGAAGCTCCTTCAGCCTCCACAGGAACGATGTCATATTGTCCACCGTGGGTACAGAGGCAACTCCACCGGGCATTATGCCCATGTTGTGAGGCATCTTGCCACCAAATATAGCAAGCATCTCCTGGCCTTTACGACGCATATCGAAGGCAGTGACATAATGGGCCACCGCTTGTTCGTTAACATCGTCAGGCAAGCGATAATCACCTTCATAGCGAGGCACAAAAGGCCCCAGTTCCCCACGGGCAATAAAGCCCTTTATGGAATTCAAGGCAGGATTATTCCCCTCATACTTTGCTAACCTAGCCACATCTACATAATCAAGAGCCACTAAGTGATAAAAATGCAGGATATGGTCAGCGATATGGGCTGCCCCTAGAATTAGATTGCGAATAATTCTGCCGTTGTCAGGGATTTCGTCAGCGATGCCAAAGGCACTATCCAGGTTGAAGGCGGCGGCAATAGAATGGCTTGTCGGGCAAACTCCACAAATACGCTGAGCTATCCGCTGGGCATCCCGAGGATCCCTGCCCCTCATGATTAGCTCCAAGCCGCGGAACAGCATCCCGGAACTCTTAGCCTCCTTTACCTTGCCACCCTCGACTACTGCCTCAACCTTGAGATGTCCCTCGATACGGGTAACTGGATCGATTACAATCTTGCCCATTTATTTAACCTCCTCTGGCAAAGCAGCTTGGCTTACTTTCTCGTAAAGCGGGGAAATGTCAAAAAACCCGGGCTCCGTGCAGCCAATACATGTGGCACCACAACCTACACACCAATTTACTTTATTGTTCCACAACCGCACAGGACAATCGGCATGGGTTATGGGGCCCCGGCATCCTAATTCATAATTGCAGCCAGGGTCGCCAAACTTCTTAGCAAACTTATTTTCATCATAGTAGGCCCGCCTCTGACAGTTCTCGTGGATTGTTTGCCCATAGAACGCCTTAGGACGTTTATGTTCATCCAAGTCCTCCGGTTTGGGCAGACCGGAAAGCAGGATACTAGCCACTGTGCGGACAAACCAATCAGGATGTGGCGCACAACCGGGGATATTTATCAAGGGAGTATTGATGCCCTTAGCCTGAAGAACCTCACTGACGCTGCGACACTGAGTAGGGTTAGGATTAGCTGCAGGAATTCCCCCAAAGGCAGCACAGCTACCCAAAGCAATGACCACCAGGGCATCCTTAGCCAGTGTTTCCAGCCAAGACTGCATAGTCATTGGCTTGCCATCCTGTTCGCCAAACACGCCATGGATGCCATCTTTAGCAGTAGGTATAGCCCCTTCCACAATCAAGATATAACCTCTTTTCTTCTTCCGCGAGGTATCCACCATAACTTCAATTACAGGCGCTCCCGCCCCCGCCATGACAGTAAGATGAAACCTGAGATTGATATGACTGCCTGGGAGCACCTCATCAACCAAGAGATTTTTGATAGAAGGATTTATGACATTGAGAAGAGAGACTGAGCAACCGGTACATCCAGCAGCCTGTAACCATATCGCCGGGTATTCTTTGGTATCCATAAGTTCTTACCTGCCTTTCGACTTTTTCAATCATAGACGTAAGCTTTCAACTATCTCTTTGACCTTCGATCGAAGGGGCGATTCCTGAGGGAGTTCAGTGACGGGCTTCCCCTTCATCTCCAAACCTGCCATATTGGGGTCCTCCGGAATCAGAGCAATAACCTGAAGGCCCGATTCGTCGATCGCCTTCTTTATCTCCGGAGACAATTCACCTTTGACGCGATTGATTATCAGACCAACTTCACCTACTTTTGTTCTCAATTCTCCAATGAGTTCCTTCATTCGAGCTGCTGTAGTAACACCTTTCATGGTCGGGTCAGACATAATGAGCAAAACATCCACGTCTCTGGTTGTTTGGCGGCTGATGTGTTCCATGCCCGCTTCACAGTCCATGACAACGTAATCATACTTATAATCTTTCACCAGTTTATCTAGAGAGGCACGCAAGAATTCGTTAGAGGCACAATAGCATCCCGGCCCTTCTGGACGCCCCATGGCTAGAAGGTCGAAGCCCTTGGACTCAGCCAGGGATTCCACTATCTTACCAAACAAATATTCTTGCTTGGGGATGGTGGGGCTTAAACGACCCTTGGAGACATCCTCAGTCATCTTTTCCCGTATTCTGCCCACAGTCCTATTTTCATCTAGAGGCAAACCCAGCGCCTGGTTGAGATTAGTGCTAGGATCAGCATCTACAGCCAGGACCAACCCCTTCTGAGAAAGAAGACTGATGAGCAGGGCAGCCACGGTAGTCTTGCCCGTGCCTCCTTTTCCTGCGATGGCAATCGTTATCGTTTTGGTCATTTCTTTGCTCCCTTTTTCGATAAATTCGAGGAGGGCAGCAAGCTAACAGGCGATAGCTTAACTACGGCATTATACTCGGGCGGGCAGACTTGCAAGCATGTACCACACTTAGAGCATTTAGTCTGGTCAATAACCTTCACTTCTCCCTTCTCCCCCTTAACTGCCTCTGTGGGACAGGTCAAAACACAATGCTCACAGGCTCTGTCACACTTGTCGGGAAGGATATAATACACAGTGAGTTCGGGACATACTCCAGCGGGGCAGCGCTTCTCCAGAATATGAGCTTCGTATTCGTCTCGGAAATAGCGCAGGGTTGTGAGGACAGGATTAGGAGCTGTTTTCCCCAAGCCGCACAGCGACCCAGCCTTGACGTCTTCAGCTAACGCGAGGAGAAGGTCAAAATCTTTTACTCGGCCTCGGCCAGCCCTGATGTCCTCCAGAATATGTAGCATTTGCAAAGTCCCCAGGCGACACATGGTGCATTTGCCACAGGATTCCTTAGTTGAGAAATCGAGAAAGAACCTGGCAGCATCGACCATGCAGTTATCCTCATCCATGACAATCATGCCCCCGGAACCCATCATCGAGCCAGCCTCACGAAGGGAATCGTAATCGATAGGGCTGTCGAGCAAAGTCTCGGGGAGACATCCTCCTGAGGGCCCCCCTATCTGTACCGCCTTAAACTGTTTATCTTTGGCAATGCCACCGCCAATGTCATAAATAAGCTCGCGAAGCGTTGTCCCCATAGGCACTTCAGTTAATCCCACATTAGCAACTTTGCCTGCCAGGGTAAACACTGCTGTGCCCTTGCTTCCCTCAGTACCGATGGAGGCAAACCAATCTGCCCCTCGCTCAATTATCAAGGGAACATAAGCAAAAGTCTTCACATTGTTTAATAAAGTAGGCTTATTCCACAAGCCAGCTTCAGAAAGGCGCGGAGGTCGTGGCCTAGGCTCGCTCCTTTTACCTTCGATAGCCGCGACTAACGCCGTGGCTTCCCCGGAAACGAAAGCTCCAGCCCCGGCTGCTATCTCGATATGGAAACCAAAACCGCTACTTAGGATATTATCTCCCAAGAAACCTAACTCCTCGGCTTGCTTTAAGGCAATTTGCACGCGCTCAATAGCTAAAGGATATTCAGCACGGACATAGATATAACCTTGCTCAGCACCTACGACGTAACCAGCA
The DNA here is from genome assembly GCA_013388845.1 of Chloroflexota bacterium. Taxonomy (GTDB): domain Bacteria; phylum Chloroflexota; class Dehalococcoidia; order GIF9; family AB-539-J10; genus RBG-13-51-36. The sequence continues at coordinate 14,596 of JACAEN010000032.1, forward strand.
ATAATCATGCCCTCGATAACTTGATGAGGGTCGCTTTCCAGAATCACGCGGTCCATAAAAGCACCAGGGTCGCCTTCATCAGCATTGCATATGATATATTTTGGTGTGCTTTTAGCCTTACAGCATAGCTCCCATTTCAGATGTGTAGGAAATCCCGCCCCACCCCGCCCCCGCAGGCCTGACTTCTCCAGCTCCCTAACTATTTTCTCAGGCGACATCCCTGATACTTTCTCTAGACTGCTATAGCCACCATTGGCGATATAGTGATTTATATCTTCCGGGTCGATGAAGCCACAGCGGCGTAATATAAGACGAAGTTCATGCTCAAACCTGGGAAGCTCGGGTATATAGACTGCTTCCCCGCCGTTACCCTCAAGGGTGCCTAAGGCAAGCTCAAGGCAAGGGTCATCGCCGGCAACATAACCTTCCACGAGGCGGGGTACACTCTCCGGAGTTACATTAGGATACACAACACGAGGAGAACCAGCCTTGCATATAGTAACCAATGGCTCAGCATGGCATAGCCCCATGCAGCCAACCTGGATAATCGGGACTTCCAGTCCTTGCCTCATTAGCTCCTTATTAAAGGCCTCAACTACATCCAAGGCGCCGGCTGCCCGACCACATGTAGCGGCACTAACAAGGACATAATTGTTTTTTTGCAGAGCCTCCCACTCAGCTCTCGCCCTGCTCTTAATTTCCTCAAAAGTCATCTTGTGTTATAAGAAATCCTAAATTCGAAGCACCAAATCCTAAACAAATTCAAATGTCTAAACTCAAATACCAAGGGCCGTTTTTGTCATTTGGATTTTGATTTTTTGATATTGTTTAAGTTTTGAACTTCTTGCTTATACGGTATTAAAGCTTCTTCCACCTTAAAGGGCGTCATCTTAGGATAGATTCTATCCCTTATTACCATTACGGGAGCCAGCATGCAGCACCCAATACAAGCGACCCTTTCCAAGCTAAAGCTACCATCCTTGGCAGTCTCGCCTACTTTGATGCCTAGCTCACGCTCCAGGGCCTCCAGAATAAGTCTACCCCCCGCTAGGTGACAGGCAGTCCCCATACAAACCATGGTGTGGTATTTTCCTAACGGAACAAAGCGAAACTGATTATAAAAGGTAGCAACCCCCCAGACCTCAATCTCTGGTATATCCAAGAACTCGGCAATTTCTCGCAGCGCTTTCCTGGGGAGATACCCTAGCTTTGTCTGGACTTCTTGCAATAGTGGAATTAAGTTTTTCTTCCGTTTTTTATAGTGACCTAAAATCTCAGCTACTACTTGGCTAGCTTGCTCTTCTGTAATCATTCTTTCGACAAACTCAGGACAGACCCTTCAGTTCCTTAGCAACTCCGGGCAGGAAGGCTGCTATTCCAGTCGTTTCCCGGGGACCTACTATTACCTCCCATTCACGATTCAAAGCTTCCTCAAGCTCGCCTTTGATCCTGGCTACTTTTCCCGGGATAATTAGCTTTCTATGCTTCACTCTATCTCCAATGCCACATTTCTTAATAAATGCTCCTACGGAATCGCCGCTAAACTTGCCAGCAGCCCAGGCAGTGAGGACACCAAGTCCTTCCGCATCCTTGACACAAATGTAGGCAGGAATCTTGGTAGCCTCCACAGCCGATGACACAAGGAAGTAGGTCAAAGCCCAGTTGGAAGTGACCAGAACTGGCGAATGCTCATCAGGTTCTCCCACTTCATAATACTTCTGCTGTACTGCCATAGGGAAGCGGGGATCGGTATAAATATTAAGTCGTTGAACCAGAAGGGGAAGCAGAGAATATTGGTCGAAATCAGAGAGGACAATAACGCCGGCCCATTTAGTGACAAATGTCGAGGCCACCATTATTTCCTTCAACCCACCTTTAGCCATGAAGCAAGGAAAGGCGATAGTGGGATAGCCCAGAGGCTTGAAACCTTGCTTTAGCGCTGCCCTACGTATAAAAGTCTGGTCTCTTATCGCCTCCATAAGATTTTTAGAACCGGGGTCTAAAACCAGTCCCTCAATTCCTGCCTCTTTTAATCTGGTAGTCAGAGGAATAAGTTCTTCAACGCCTTCCCCACGAAGGCCAACAGGAGTAAGGTTCGCTTTGATTTTTGGAATAGCCTTATCAATGTTTTCCTTCGTTATGGGGTAAAGAAGCGGACGTCTATCTGCGCATATATCTCGGGCCGCAAATAAGGCATCCATATCTTTTGAGATTAAGACCATGCCCAGGTCTGTTGACCCATAAACTTTTTTCACCAAAGCCAAAAATTTGTCCTTGCGCCCCGATTCAAAATAGAGTGCCAGAAGGTCTGCCTTTAGAGTTACGCCGACCCAGGGGAATTGCAATTCTTTTATTTTCTTTATCTTCTCCTCAATTTTGGCATTGTCATCCTTGTCTGAGATGAGGAGGGCGATGCCTGGCTTATGGACAAATGTTTTCTCATGCCGATATACTACTTCTTCGTTCCCGATTTTGACGGCGTTCTCCCTCGAGCCTATGGTAACAAGCTTTATCGGCGGTGCCAGAAGGTCCACCAGCTTGGCTTTTACCTCTTTAGAGAGGTAAGGGCATTTATCTACACTAGCTCCGCCTGACGCCAGCTTCATGGCAAAGGCAAAACAAGTAGGAAAGCCACAGTCCTTGCATGGTTTCCTGCCGGGGAGCATCTTTACAATCTCAGAACCTGCAATTGGCATAGCAAACCCCCTTTTTCGTCAAACTCTAAATCCTAAGCTCCAAACTTTAAACAATCTCCAAATTTAGACTCCAAAGGCTCAAAACATTTTGAATTTTGGATTTCGGTCATTTGAATTTGTTTCGGATTTGGTGCTTGGAATTTCTTATTTCCTCCTTTTATATTGGGAGCTTTACTTCACCCTTCAGCCAAGGATGTCCTACCTTTTCTAAAAATGCTAGAAGTTCATCCACGTTTTTAACGTCTTCTTCCGTGGCTATCTTATCGTAGAGTCCTTTCGCTTGCAGGACACCCTTGTATCTTTCCTTTACCTCCTTAGGCATCCACACTATTCTGGCTAGACCACCGTCTGCTTGGATGAATTTGGGAGACCTTAGTTGCTCCAGCCCAGTTCCCAATCTTCCTTCTATTTGTTTTCCTCCCGAAGTATCACCAGCCATATGGGAAAATGTTTCTCCAATTACAGTTTCGCCCTTGAATTCCCTGTTCACTACTCCGAAGGCATCCGCCTCAGGGATGTAAAAAACGATGGCTTGAAAGCAACCACAGGAGGTATGGGGATGCTCAAAAGCGCTGTACAGATAAACTCTATCATAGGTCCCCAAGGACTTCTCTTGCACTACTTTATTCAAGCCTTCGTATTCGCCCCTCACAGGATCCAAAAGCTTTCCTTTAGGAATAGCAAATATTGGCCCCTCAGGGTCAATCTTGGCAGCCGCCCGGCCATCAAACCAGTTGATGGCGCCGCAATTGGCAATCCTATTTGGCGCTATGATGGAGACATGGGTGGGGGCAAAACTCTGACACAAGGTGCAGCCATAGAAAGTATCCACATCTTCATCCTTAAGAGCTCGTGCTCGAGCATCCCTTGCCTCATAAATCTTCAAAGCCTTGGGAAGAAGTTCAGCTACTTTCTTATCATCGGTAATGAGAGTCGTTTGAATCTTTTCGATAATGGGCAACTCAGAGGTGAAAAGAAAGTTATAGATTTCCCCCAATTCACGCAGGGAGGTGAAGCCTTTCTTATAGCAAGCTTTGCTCATCCTTAGCCAGATGTCTTGCCTTTGATTCATGTGATACCAACCTTCAATCATATTGGTGAACATATGAATCCTTCTTTCGATGATTGGTTCGGCATCCTTGTCTAGCTGCGAGCCGGCGACATCAACTAGAACAGCCAAGGGATAGCTCCCACCCTTTCCTGTCGTTGCATCGTAAGGCGCTAACGCATTCAAATCGGGACCGATAATCTCCACTTTTTCATTTTCAATTTCCGCAGCGCTCTTCAATGTTGCCAACTCAAATTTGTGTGCTACCTTTGGTCCGCCAAACTCGACATATACATCCTCCTTCCTTATCACCTCCCCTTCGTATTGAGGTCCTATATCTACATGAAATTCGCCTGCCATTTTCTATACTCCTTTCTTTAAGTTATCTATTAAGCTTTCTAAGAACGCTTTCCATTGTTCATCTTTTCTGAAATTGGGAAGAGAATAGTTTGCATGGGGATAATAGAACTTACATAGCGTCATAGTTTTTAGATGGGGGGCAAAATGCTTGAGCACAGAGAGACCCTGCTCTCCGAGGTCGCTCCTTATGCCAAAGAAGAGCACCAAATCGTGGTTACCTTCTTTCTTGACTCCCCGCCAATTTGGATCCTTGAGGGCATTGATTATCTCCACAACGTCATAGAAGCTATCCGGTTTTACTCCCAGCTCCGCCATCTTCGCCCTAACGTGCGCTGTGGCGCACGTAGGAATATTAGCAGCCTTAGCAATCTCCAGAGCATATTCTATGAGTAGCTTCCCATCAAGCGACCACTTCAGCAGAAGGGGTCCGAGTACGAGAAGCGGCCTCCTTGCTTTTTGTACCAAGCTCGCATATTCTTGGGCATCTTCTATCAGTCTTGCTGACTTTATCCCGGTTAAGACATTTACCCTATGATATGGTATCACCGCACTCATTTTATCCTCCTTTTAATGAATCACCGCATCCACAGGAACCTTGCTGGGATAAGTCCCAATAAGCGTGGGAAGACCCACAGGCTCCTTGGGTTTCCAGCCGATTTCTTGTAGATATGCCCTCACCTCTTTCTTATAGACAAGAGGAATATCAGGATCCCTGCGCACGAAGAGGTAAATGTCCTCAGGAAGACCACCCCCCATGTACTTCTTGTGCAGGGAGATGTAGTGGTTTAATTTTATCGCCCTTCCCTGAGGGGTATCATTCTTCCTTATGCACAACTTGGGAATCATCACCATAGCTTTCTCTTTAGTTTCACAGACATAAGCCAAGTGCTCAGGAGAAGGTTCTCCAGTATCTACAATTTCCTTCTTCCGGGCATCCATGACTCTCCAATCGTCCTCTTCCTTTCTCGAGAGATACAACCTTCTATATTTGGAGGAATGAGGTCCGAGTATCACCGGGATGCCTAATCTGTTGCAGCCCGTAGCGATGGAAGCAGCCTTCTGTGAGTATGCCCCCCAGGCTACTCCCACTGCGCCTACACGATTGAGAACATAGTCAGCCATTACCTCATAATTTCCCCTTAAAGGAAGAGCAGCAAAGATATTGGCTATCTTTATGGCTGCTCCAGTGATATGAGCATTGGCAACGCAGGAGCCAACGTTCACTACCCCTCCCATATCAAAAGCTGGGGGATATTTTTCATATACGGTCTTGCCATCGGCATCCTTCCACATCCCGGCAACCATGGCACTGCATCCCGAAACAACCACGATGTACTTTCTCTTGGCAAATTCGTCCACCATCTCGGCAATGTCCCGAATGTCAGGAAAGTTCGAGCAGCCCACAATGGCAACTACTCCGGGGATTGTGCCCAGAGTTATGGGTGCCCCGACAGTCCTTATCTCCGTATCCATAATCGAACCACGCCCAGCTCTAACCTTCCAACTTTCTTTGCTCGCCGCTACCTGCATTATCTTGAAGATGGGAATCTTGCGAGGACATTCCGCCTCGCACTTTCCACAGCCAACACAGAGATTGAATTGCTCCCTTAGCAAGTCAAATTTGCCCTTGGCGACCTCGGCTATACCAGCGCCAATGTTGAAAAGGTTAGGGCATACCTGCTCACACATACCACAGACATTACACTTGCTGGCCAGTTCCTTCGCTTCCCCCTCGCTCAGCCATTCCTTTCTCCTCTGAGGAGCAATTTCCATGGCAACCTTAGCCGCTACCTCGGCTGCCTTTCGTGGGTCAAGGATAGCAAAATGCTTCTTGTCCTCTACCATCTGTTTGACTATCTCTTCAGTATCCATCTCTGTGGCATCTTCAAGTCCATACATAGCCTTGTCCAGAGTAGCTATGAGTGCCGACCCGGCTTTAGATGCCTCTACAGGCATATCGGTTCTAATGCATTGCTCATCGGTCATTATGACATCGGCAATGCCACTTCTGATGAAGAAAAGCTGCCGGGAAAAAGGACCAACAACTTTAGCTTTGGCAGAATACCTGCTTGTCTCCAGAGCAGTGCAACAGACGCCACAGACTTCAACTTGGTCATAAAGATTATTTTCTCGGAGGTAATCAATGACTACGGTAGAAGTAGCTGGATTATGCCCCACAAACAGGATTACCGGTTTGCTTTTGTCCACTGCCGCCCACCCCAAATCTATCAGGGGTGTATCAGCAACTGAAGTGGGGTAATTAAATCCCACTATCTGAGCAATATCAGCCACTTCCATACCCACATGGTCCAGCATTCCCGCATGAAGAGCTTTCGATTCATAATCCAGGCAACTCCCCTCTTGTCCCATTGCAGTGGAATCCAAGAGATGGGTGATCTCCTTGAAGACATATTCTATGGCTATTACAAGGTCGCCCAAAGTCTCAGGCTTCAAGCCCACAACTGTCCTTATGTGCGGTGCTTCGATATTGATTGATCCGCCTAAATCTATCTTCTTATCCGGACCGTACCTTTCAATCAAGAACTCCAGGATGTGCCCAGCATGGGCAGTGTGGGCCGAGCACCCCATCAAGCAAGCCAGAAGTACAAACCTCGCTTGTTGAGTAGCTATATCAATACCGCAGGCGCCTCTCCTTGTCTCGGTGAGGTCACACTTACCGTAGGTGCAGAAGCAACACAAATCACAGAATGGCGCGTAAAAAGGGGCATATGTTTTCAATAACCTCATGTCCCATTGTCTGAGGTCAGGGATTTCCGGCATCGGAGTGGGACCTACCGGCTCCCAGGGAATCTCCGCTCTTATCTTCTCATGAATTTCTTCTAATTTCCGTGTTATCTCTTTTTTTTCTGCCATTTTCTCACCTTGCCTTTATCGTTTCCCTTACTAATTTCAAGGTCTCGGGATGTCTTAGGACGATAATATTTGCTCCAGCCAGTAAAAGCGACAGCGCCGTTATTCCTTCCCAGAGCAACCCTTGCTCTTTGTTTTCCTTGGCCTGTTTTGTCTTCCAGCACTCGCCACCAATATTAGCAATAATCGGCATCATGGTCATACTGTCTTTGGTCATAATTCCAATCTGTTTCACCCTCTCCATTAGAGAGAAACCATACTCCATACCGTAGCCCAATGCCGGGGATAAAGAGTCGATCACAATTCTATCGGGGGGAAAGAACTTACTCAGCTTGACATTTAGCTCCTTCAGCAAATTGATGTCTAATGGAGTCTGAGCAATAGCGGTATGCCCATGATCTAGAATTGCCTTGCCCACCGCTTCGTAATTCTCCTTAAGCGCTGGACCTATAAGGAGGTTCATTCCATCGCATAATTCAGCAACCTTGGAAAGAACCTCAACATCTTTCTTTTCGTCTCCAGAACCATAGACAATCAAAGGCACATTTATAGCCTCGGCTACTTCTTTAGCCAGTGCCGCTGCTTTGTCGGCAGGAGCGTTTTTGACCGCCGGGTCGGTACTCATAAGGAAAAGCGACACAGCATCTACAGCAAAATCCTGACATTTCTTAGCCCATTTCACTGGGTCGGAAATTACATCCCAAAAGGGCTCAACTAGATGTTCTGGCCAATCTTCGGGCTTCATATCCAGAACTTCCAGAGCAAACTTGGCCGGATTGGGATTTGAGCCTTGGTCAAAAACATGAAAGGGGAGGATATTCTCCCCCCCAATCTTTAAGCTCTTCTTGCCCTTCCCAATAGTTACCTCTCTAACCACGCCAGTATACGCTTCAACTGGTGCTTTATATTCCATCCTTTTCCCTCCTTAACTTTCAAGCCAGGCATTGGAGTACAAGGTCGCTCCTATAAGAACCTTGGCCGTCTTAACGTACTCAATTTCCTTTTGAGATAAGGAGGAGAGGTTTACGTCTTCCCCATCCATGGTCTTGTAAATAAGCTCGACAATTTCCGGCATTTCTCCCCTAGCCAAGCTCATAAGCTCCTTATCCAAAGGGTCAGCAATGGCCGAATAAAGCCTGTTCCTTTCGAGCATCACCAGATAAGTGCGGTTAAGAAGCGGCCTGAGATGGTCTGGCACGCCGCTAGATGTATTGGAAAGCCCTACCGTTGACTTAACCCCGGGCAAAACATCCTCAAGTATCTTGATAAATTCTAGATTTAGCACAGTGAACCTCTGCCCCTCTCCAGCAGTGCTGATGGGCAGGAGTATGGTGTCCACCCAGATGTCCTCGTTGGGAATCCCTAATTCATTAGCATAGGCCACCGTGTCCATAATACTTTCTACCTTGGACTCAACATCGGGAGGCATTCCTTTGTCCGTCATCACTGAAATCACTACATCGCAGTTATATTTCTTAGCCAAAGGCAGCATTTGCTCTTTCGAGAGGCTCTTTCCTGAGGCAGAGTTAAGTAGGGGCCTTCGCTTGCAAGCCTTTAGGCCTGCCTCCATAGCCACAGGATTCAGGGTATCTATAGACAAAGGTAAATCAGTGACTTCCTGAACTGTGTTGACCAACCATTCCATAGTCTCTTCAGTGTCTTTTTTCACGGGGCCAACATTTAAGTCAATATAGTCGGCTCCGGCTTCAGCTTGAGCTCTAGCTAAATCCTGGATTACCTTGGCATCTCTCTCTCTTATCGCTGTGGAAACTTCTTTGGCTATGACATGAATGTTCTCGCCGATAATGACCATACGAGTACCTCCGACGTATCGGTTCGGTATCCTGGACAAACCACAGCAATATAGCAGAGAAAAGGCTGTTTGTCAAAACCTTTTTTGGCTCTTGCAACAATCTTGGCGACCATATTCGCCCCCTCCCTTGATAAGGGAAGGGGGCAGGGGGAAAGGTTGCTAAACATCTCTAATTAACACTAATTTCAGCGCTTTGTTATAATTTTTGCGAATACTTAGAGTGGGCAGATAAAAGAATTCGGCAATTGCCTCAGAGTCCCAATTAGTCCCCATGGGAAGCTACAATGGCTAAAGATTATTATAGTGTTTTGGGCGTACCAAGGAACGCCTCCGACGAAGAGATTAAGAAAGCCTATCGCAAGTTGGCCATGCAATATCATCCCGACCGCAACCCCGGGAAGGAGAAATGGGCCAATGAGAAATTCAAAGAGATAAACGAGGCCTACGGAGTCCTTGGTGACCCTCAAAAAAGACGGCAATACGACCAATTTGGCACTGTCGGCGACATAGGCGACATTTTCGGCAGCCCCTTCACCAGAACCACTTTTGAGGAAATGATGAGAGATTTTGGCGGGGCTGGTCTGAGATTTGACTTCCTCGATGACATATTCGGCGATTTCTTCGAGAACGTGGGGGCTTCCTTCTCCTTTAGAAGCTTCAGTGGCGGACCTAGGAAGGTGAGGTTTAAAGTTTGGCCTGGGCAAGAAATAAATCTGGATGAAATATTTAGCCAAGTCTGCAGACCTCAGCAGCAAGACGTCTGTTATGAGCTGGCAATTAGCCGGAGAGAAGCTTCGCAAGGGGTGAGGAAAATATTAAAGAGAAAGGGGAAAAGGCTGGAGGTAAAGATCCCTGCCGGGGTGAGAACGGGCAATATGGTGAGATTGAGGAATGCTCGCCTGATAAGCGATGGCTTGCCCGGCGACATCTTGATTAAAGTTATAGTTAAATAAGCCTGTGGCTTATACAGGGGCAATGAAAAAGACGAGAGTAAACTTCCCTGCGGGCAGGCTTGTCCTCGAAGGAATATTGTCTATACCGGAAGGTGCGCCGCCTTTCCCGGCAGTAATAGTTTGCCATCCTCACCCCCTCTATGGGGGCAGTATGGATAACAACGTAGTCAATAGCCTTTGTGAGACACTTACACAGGCATCACTCGTTTCATTCAAGTTTAACTTCCGCGGGGTCGGCGGGAGCCAGGGGGAGTTCGGTCAAGGAATAGGTGAGCAGGAGGATGTGGAAGCCGCCATTTCCTTTGTAAGCACGGTAAAGGAAGTTGATTCTCAGAGAATCGGGCTTGCTGGTTATTCGGCTGGTGCTGCCTTTGCTCTTCCCGTCGTCTTTGACGACCCTCGAATTAAGGCTCTAGCGGCGGTCTCACCACCTTTGTCAATGTTCGACTTGGACTTCCTCAAAGGCTGCCTTAAACCAAAACTTTTTATCTCGGGAAGCAGGGACAATCTTATACCCATCGACCAGTTTCATAAATTTTGCCAGAATCTTCCCGAGCCCAAAGAGTGCGAAACTGTTGAAGGAGCAGATCACTTTTGGTGGGGATATGAATCTCGCCTGGCTGCTAAAGTGGTGGCCTTCTTCACCAAAGTATTATAGTTTCACCCCGTCTTTTCACCCAAGGCAACCGGCTCCGTCTTCGGTGCCTGCCTGCGCCGTCTTCTCCAGCCCAGGACCTCCAGAAAGTCACCCACAGCTTTATCCTGAAGCATCTCATCGCGGAGAGACAAACTAGGATTGATTCGATACTTCAGGCGTCTGCCTTCTCTTACCTTGGTAACATAGCCGTCAGTTTCCAGGTCGGTGATTATTCTGTGTATCGCTCTCTCAGTAATGCCTATCGTCAAGGAGAGTTCCCTTACCGTAACGCGTGGTTGCTGAGCAATCTGGCAAAGCACCAGAGCATGATTTGTAACAAACTTCCATCCCGGCATGGTTACACTTCCTTTTCAGAATCAGACCACATCGCTATCAAAAATTTTTTCAAAAAAATTTTCCAACAAAGGCTAAAACCTCTTGACAACCCCAACAGAGGATGTACAATTGAGTCAAGAAATATATTTCATGTAAATTATAACATGGAAAAGAGTTCAAGACAAGTGATTCTTGAATATTTTAGGTCACTTAAATGAAAGGAGACAAAACAAATAATGTAAAGACAAATACAATGAGCGAGAATCGGTAAAATCGAGTATCGACAATTTATAACGTCTTTATAATGGAGGAAAAACATAAAGTGAAAGCATCTTTGGTAAAACTCAAAAGTCAACCCGTGCCAGAATCGGAGAACCACTGCCTGGAAAGCTGTAGCAACAGCGACTCTGAAGAAGAACCTCCAAGTAAACGCAGCATCTCCGATGATCTAGAGGAGGAACCTCCAAGTAGACACAGCTTGTCTGAGGTCCTGGAGGAGAAGCCCTCTGGCAAAATCGCCACGACTAGGTACAGATTCTTTGGGGACGTCCCTGACAGCGTCTGGAATGACTGGAAGTGGCAGTTCCGAAACAGAATTACCAGCGTCGAGCAACTGGCCAAATTCATCCCATTATCCGCTGAAGAAATCGCACAACTCAAGTTAGTGACCATGCGCTACCCCCTGTCGGTAACTCCCTACTATCTGTCGCTGATCAACCCCGATGACCCTGATGACCCGATAAGAAAGCAGGCGATACCTTCCGCGCTGGAAATGACTATGGGGTCACTGGGTGTAGAAGACCCACTAGGAGAGAGAGAAGACACCGTTGTTCCTGGGCTGGTTCACCGCTACCCCGACCGGGTACTTATGGTGCTTACTGACATCTGCCCCATGTTCTGCCGACACTGCACCCGTAAGAGAGAATGGCGAAATGGCGGTTGGGTGCGAACCCCTGCTGAAGTTGAAGCCATGCTGGACTATATCAGCCAGCATAGAGCTATCCGGGACGTCATTATCTCCGGTGGCGATCCCCTGACACTTTCCACCCGCCACCTCGAGGATATCATCAGCCGAATAAGGAAGATAAAGCACGTCGAAATCATCCGGATCGGCACGAGATTCCCGGTGGTGCTGCCCCAGCGCATAGACAATGAGTTGTGTAGTATGCTGTCTAAGTACGGGCCAATATGGCTTAATACACATTTCAACCATGTTCGAGAGATAACCCCGGAAGCTGCTGAGGCCTGTGACCATCTGCTGCGGAGTGGTGTTCCCGTAAACAACCAGTCCGTTCTGCTGCGCGGCGTCAATGACAGCGTTGAAGCCCAGACGGCACTGTGCCACGAACTTCTCAAAATAAAGGTGCGCCCTTACTATCTCTTTCAATGTGACGAGGTTCAGGGCACTGAGCACCTGCGCACACCTGTGGAGGTTGGCGTACAGATAATTGAGGGGATGCGTGGGCACACATCAGGGCTGGCTGTTCCCACCTTTGTGATAGACCTGCCGCAGGGCGGTGGCAAGGTCCCTCTTCAGCCGAATTACATCGTATCACAGACAGAAGGTGAGCTAGTGCTGCGGAATTATGAGGGACATATTTTCCATTATCGAAACCCGCCAAAAGTAACACGCCCTGAACCACCTGCCGAGGTGCTATGTCCAGCTGGTAGTGCAACGGCGAGCTCGCCTCAAGAAGCGGCTGCTAATTTGAGTTAGAAGGAGTTCCAGATGCGGATAGGCTTGTCATACGACCTAAAAGAAACGGTAGCGACAGAGCGAGCTATTGGCGATGACGCCTTCGAGGAATACGACTCTCCGGAAACTGTGGAGCTGATAGCCGCATCTCTTGAGGCTGAGGGACACACTGTAACCATGCTGGGCGGTGGCCGAGAGTTTTTGAGCAAGATTCTTCAGGAGAAAGTGGACTTCGTCTTTAACATCGCCGAAGGGCGAGGTATCTACCGCAGCCGGGAAGCCCAGGTGCCTTCTATCCTCGAAATGCTGGATATACCCTATTCTGGCTCAGATCCCCAGTGTCTCGCCATATGTCTGGACAAACCTTTGACCAAAAAGCTGGTCGCCTCAGAAGGAGTGAGTACCCCGAAATGGCGTGTAATTGCTAATAGACAAGAGCTGCGTCAGATAGACAGTTGCGATTTCCCTTTCCCGGCTATCGTCAAGCCCGCCTACGAAGGCTCAAGCAAGGGGATTCATCTCACGTCGGTGGTGGAAGACACACAGCAGGCGATGGAGGTAGTAGAGAGCTTACTGGAGCAATATCAGCAACCAGCAATGGTGGAGGAGATTATCCTGGGTGACGAGGTCACCGTGGGGATTGTCGGCAACTCCCCACCCTTGGTCCTGGGTATAATGCGCATACTTCCCAAACAAAGGAATGGCTATTTCTTCTATACCCTGGAGGTGAAACGCAATTACCTGGACTTGGTGGACTACGAGTGCCCGGCTGGTCTTGAAGAGAAGGCACTGCAACAAATACAAATTTCCAGCCTCAAGGCCTTTAAGGCTCTGGGCTGCCGCGACTTTGCCCGGCTGGACTTCAGGATCAGCCCACAGGGGGTGCCATATTTTCTGGAAATGAATCCTCTGCCTGGACTGGGTACTCACAGCGACCTGGTCATTATGGCCCAAAAGACGGGATGGAGTCATAGACAGTTGATAAGCGCTGTGCTTAAGGCTGCGCTGGAGAGATATCCAAAATGCGTATGCGTGTAGCCATTGTCTACAACGAACCACAGCAGTCATGGTATGACGCTGTCAACGAAGAAAAGGCGGTGCGCGCCGTGCTTGAGGCTGTGGATGCGGTGCAAAAGGCTTTGCTTGAGCTTGACTTTGACGTCACGCGAGTTCCTCTTACACTGCCACTGGAGCAAGCCGAAAGGGAGCTGAGAAACCTCGATACGGACTTAGTCTTCAACCTTTTCGAGGGCTTCTTTGACTACCCAGAGACTGAAGCGGTGGTACCGGAGATTCTATCGGATATGGGGATACCATATACTGGCTGTCCAGCATCGGCACTGAGGCTAGGCTTAGACAAGGCTAAAATGAAGATTACGCTTAGAGCTGCTGGAATCGAGACGCCGGACTTCCAGTTGCTGAATCCCGAGACAGTACACACGTTCCGACTACGCTACCCCTGCATTGTCAAGCCCCGCTGCGAGGATGCCAGTCATGGCCTGTCCGAGAAAAGCATGGTTACTGACTTTGCCTCTCTGGAGAGGCAAGTCAGGTTAATGAACAACCGCTACAACGGAGGTGCCTTAGTTGAGGAATTTCTCGACGGGCGGGAGTTTAACGCCACAATTCTGGGCGACTCCGAACGTCGCGTTCTTCCTGTGTCGGAAATCGTTTATGCCCTGCCTGCTGGAATGCCCAGGATTCTCACCTATGCCGCCAAGTGGGAGCCCAATAGCCCCTACTTTGAAGGCACAAAGGTAGTTTGTCCAGCCCAGGTTGAGGCTGAAGAGCGAGAACATATTGTCCAGATAGTGGCAACAGCTTTCCAAATTCTTGGTGGCCAAGGCTATGCCAGAGTGGACATGCGCATGGACCACGAGGGACAGGTAAACGTCATTGAGGTGAATCCCAACCCCGATATCTCTCCGGGAACAGGCGCAGCACGTCAGGCCGAAGCCGCCGGCATGACTTATACTCAATTCATTGAAAAAATTGTACAACTCGCTCTTTACCGGAAAGACAATGAAAATCAATATTCGCCCTATGATTCCCGCGGACAAGCTCAGTATAACGAAGATACTGCACAATACGTCAGAGTTTAAGCCCGCCGAAGTGGTCGTAGCCGAAGAACTAATCGATAGTTACCTTGAGAACCCAGCCGGCTCCGGCTATCACATCCTTGTTGCTGAGGTTGACTCCGCTGTAGCCGGTTATATCTGCTACGGGCCTACTCCGCTGACCGAAGGCACATGGGATATCTACTGGGTGGTTGTCGCGCCAGAAAAGCAAGACCAGGGGATAGGCAGCGCTCTCATGAAATCCGCGGAAAGGGAAATTCTGAAGGCTAAGGGCAGGCTGGCCATTATTGAGACATCATCCACGCCAGCCTACGAGAAAACCAGGCGTTTCCACATTAGTCATGGCTACGAGATGGTAGCCTGCATTCCGGACTTTTATGCACCCAGGGATGACAAGCTAATCCTGCGAAAGCGGCTGGCGAAATAAAGGGATGGTTGAGCCCTAGAGCCCCTCCCATCCCTTCAACCAAGAGATGAGCGAGCTAAGCAACTTTGTACCCAGAATGACCCTTCTATTCGATATGGCTGCACTTGAGCTAAAACGGAAAAACTAATAAGGAGGTGAAAATGCCTATTGTTCACGTAGATTGCTGGGAGGGCATTGGAGAGGAAAAAGTTAAAAAGATGATACGGGGGATAACAAAAGCTATTGCAGATGTGGGCATCCCAGCGCATGCTGTCGAAATAGTCGTTTATGAAATCCCCAAAACGCACTGGGGCATTGGTGGTGAGCCAGCTTCAGAAAAACTCAAAGACGTATCACCACCCAAGTAGCAGCTAACCTTTGTGTCCTCCCTTAACCAGGCGTTGTTCCATTGTCCCTATCCCCATTTTGTGCAACAATAGCCTGAGTCGTCCCATGATTGACTGGATAAATGGAGCACTTGCGACACTGGCTGCCGCTATAAGCGCCGCTAATCCCGTGGGACTGGCCGCCATATTTGGCTTAACTGTCTCCGCCGACATTGGTATTCCCTTCCCGTTTGCACTTGACACTATCCTGTTTTTCACTACCTACAAAATGGGGGCCTTCTCATTCCCCGTACTTCTTATCATTCTGATGCTGTGGGGTGGCAGAATGGTGGGAACAGGCCTTGTTTACTGGGTAAGCCGACTGCTGGGCCTCAGATTCGTAGATTGGGTCGGTAGACGTTCCAAATTCTTACGGCGTAATCTGGAGCAATTTGAAAATAGGCTAGGTAGATGGCCTGTACCGGTGATAGTTGGTGCCAGATTGACGCCGGGCTTCATGCAGGTATCATCGGTGGCTGCTGGCACAATGCGCATTCGTTACTATCAACTGGTGCTGGCTATCGTACTCTCTTCGATTGTCTACGATGGAACATTAATTATCCTGGGGACTTTGGCCAGGCTGGGGTTAAAGGATGTGGGACCTGAGTATTCCTTCTGGATTGTCTTGGGCTTTGTGGCTATAATGGCTGTGATATTTGTCACCGTTCACCTGATAAGGCGCAGGTTCAAATTGAGAAATGAGCACAATTAAAAGCGGCGGAGAAATTAAAAAGGCAGGTTGCGCCTTCTGTGGCGCCAATTGCGGTGTCCTAGTTCACCTTAAAGACGGCAAAATAACCAATATAGAAGGCAACAAAGGACATGGGTTAACCTTGGGTCATGTCTGTGAGAGGGTCGGTTACGCCCCGAGGTGGCTCTATCATCCCGACCAATTGATGCACCCGCTGAAGCGAGCGGGAGAACGCGGTGCGGGTCAGTGGCAGAGAATCACTTGGGAGCAGGCTTTCGACGAAATCGCCAGTAAACTGGCTGATATAAAAGAAAGGTTCGGGCCGGAAAGTCTGGTCGTTACCGAAGGCACGTATAGAAGCGGGTCTTTCTGGATGCGTTCACGGTTTCTCAATCTTTTCGGCAACCCGCAGAACGTAGCTCATCCCGGAGTTATTTGCCTCCTGAATTGCTACGCTATAGACATGGCACTTATTGGAGGCTGCTGCAGCCAGGCACCAAATATTTCCCACAGTAACTGCGTGGTTTTCTGGGGACAAAATCCCGCCAGTTCATCTCCGCGAACCATGGCTGCTATCAAGAAGGGGCGACGTGGTAGCAGACGCCGCCTCATCGTTATCGATCCTAGGCGTACTAAAACA
The DNA here is from genome assembly GCA_013388845.1 of Chloroflexota bacterium. Classification (GTDB taxonomy): domain Bacteria; phylum Chloroflexota; class Dehalococcoidia; order GIF9; family AB-539-J10; genus RBG-13-51-36. The sequence continues at coordinate 31,207 of JACAEN010000032.1, forward strand.
GCCGAACTTGCCGATATCTGGCTCCAGCTAAGGCCGGGCACCGACGCTGCTCTGGCTCTAGGCTGGTTGAACGTTATTATCAACGAAGAACTCTACGATAAGGACTTTGTCTCAAGGTGGACCCATGGCTTCGAACGACTGGCACAACGTGCTCAAGAATACAGCCCCAAGAAGGTTGCGGGAATCACCGGCCTGACTGAAGAGCAAATCGTTTCTTCCGCCAGGCTGTATGCCACTTCTAAGCCCGCCTGTATAGTGCGGGGCGTTGCTGCCGACCAGATAGGCCGCAATGCCGGCAGAGTAGAACAGGCCCGGGTTATCTTGCGTGCTATCACCGGCAACCTCGATGTCAGAGGCGGCGACCTTATTCCCAGCATCGGGCCGGAAATAGACGGCAAACGCTTCCGTCGGGAAGTGACCCTGGAGCTAATCGACAGGTTGCCCACTGAGCAACGCCCGAAACAAATCGGCGCCGACCGCTTCCGGCTTATGTCCTGGCAGAGCTACGAATTAACCTCGTCGCCCTATGAGAAGGCCTATGGCATACCCGAACCTGTGCTACACCGGGTAGCTGCCTCACCGCCATTGACCTGGCGCGCTATTCTCACCGGCCAACCCTATCCAGTAAAAGCCATGATTACCTGGGATAGCAATCCCTTGCTCTGGGCCGGAAATACCAAAATCGTGTACGAAGCCTTGAAGAGTAAAAACTTAGAATTGCATGTCGTCTGCGATTTCTGGCTGACACCCACCGCGGAGCTTGCCGACTACGTATTGCCGGTTTCCAGCTGGCTGGAGAGACCACTTTGTTCGACTTTCGAAGACCTGAATGATGTGGTTTTCGGCGGAGGTCGAGCTATTCCGCCTCTGGGAGAGCGGAAAGACGATTATACAATCTGGCGCGAGCTCGGCATCAGGCTCGGGCAAGAGAGCGATTGGCCCTGGAAAACCTTTGAAGAAGCCATTGCATACCAGCTTGAACCCCTGGGGATAACTTATGAAGAATTCGTCAAAGCCGGATTTGTCAGGGGCGTCCGGAAATATAAAAAATATGAAGAGAAGGGATTCCCTACCGCCACCGGCAAGGTCGAATTATACTCCACGGTATTGGAAAAACTGGGCTATGACCCCTTGCCTTTCTATGAAGAGCCACCCGAAAGCCCGGTGAGCACACCGGAAGTAGCCAAAGAGTATCCCTTGATTTTAAATACTGGTGGTCGGTTTATGCCTATGTACCACTCCGAGCACAGGCAATGGGGCATTGGCATGAGAGAGAAACACCCTGACCCGCTGACGGATATTCATCCCGATACCGCCCGCAAACTAGGCATCAAGGAAGGCGATTGGATATATATTAAAACAAGGCGAGGCAGAATCAAGCAAAGGGCGCATCTCAACCCTGGCATACTCCCCAACGTGGTGAATTGCGAAGCCAGTTGGTGGTTCCCGGAGATGCCGGGGGCGGAACCTTCCCTCCACGGACTCTGGGAATCTAATGCCAATATCCTCACGCTTGATGACCCTGATTGTTGTGACCCGCTGACCGGCGGGTGGTGCAACCGGGCACTGCTCTGCCGGGTCTATAAAGTCTAACCCGATTGTGCCTTGCCGTGTGACCCAGTCTTTGGTCAACGGCGCCGGCTTTTCCGAAGTCCTGATTACAAGCTACATACTGAAAAGACAGCGATATCCTGCGACAGTATGCTACACACGTTGACAATTACACAATGCGCAGTTAGACTGAAGTTAACGCATATTAAGTAACATTCGACGAGATAGTCTGGAGACAAAAGGGAAGGAAAGTGCCGGCAATAAGTGGAAGGAGGCGGCAATGATAAAAGGCATCATAGGATTCAAGACATCAAGTTATAAGGACTTAGAGCCTGTATTGATGCAGCTTCGGTCGCATGCCATGCAATATCCAGGCTACATTGGCGCTGAGAATCTCGTCAGCGAGGAGAATTTTTCGATCGTCGTAATGATAAGCACATGGGAGACGATTGAAAATTGGAGGACATGGGTGGAGTCAAGGGTGACGCGAGATTTGCTTCGACAAGCCAGAGCCGTCGTGATGGGAGCGGCCAGAATAACAGCATACAGGACAATGCCCACAGTAGAGTGGCGCTAATAATGCGCCAGTCTTTGGCAGGAACAGCTCATTCCCATTTTCCAGTTATTTCCAGCATCGGAAATTCCAGGGACACCGCCCTTCACAAAATGAAGGATTAGGCTTGCTACAACATCCAGTCTTATATCCCCAGAATATAGTTCAGGGCTCTACTCAGCGGTAATATCGCTGGCTATGACGGGCAGGTGACATTCATTCGATCGCTGTCCCAGCAATGCCAGTCGTTATCCTCGAAGTGTTTGAAATCCTGGATACGCCCTTCTCCAGTGCTGCTGCTATACTCAATATATGTGTGATTGTTCTCGACCTTGTTGTAAATATCACAGATGTAATCGTAGGGAATACCTTGGGTATACTGGAAATCAATATAGCCGCCGTTCTCCGGACCACCGGGGACTATATTCGTGTATTTGATAGCGTATGTACCAGCGGAGATGTTGCGAGACCAGTCGATTCGCAGCAAATCAATTGGGTCAGCCGGACTCAGCTTGAGAATCCAGAAGCCTTCCGTTGCCGGCAGGCTGTGTTCGCCATAATACCACAGAAAGTCCTCATACTCACCTTCCTTCGATATTCTCATCTCCCAGTGGACTCCCTCCGTGATAAACTGTCCGTGCAGTTCAGCGCTGTACACAGCGCTGCCGAGTACCACTGAATACGACCAGATCCATGAGCCGTCGGGCTGCTCAACCGGAGTGTGGTGGAAGGATTCGCGAAATGCTGCTACTGGCACCGCCAGTCCGACTACGACAACTGCATACCAGAAGCCAGCAACATAGGCTGCATAGTTCCAGTTGGACTGATTCCCCGTTAGTGGTGAATATAGAAGGGATTGTTCACTGACGGAGACGAAACTGCTAGTAGCATTGGCTGTGAGGGTTTCAAAGGGAATGAGAAAAGTCTCTATCGGCGGAATGGTCGGCGCTCCCGACGTGTTGCCACAGCCGGCAACGGTCAAAAGCACAATAGCCAGAACGAGCAATAAGTGCGTTAGAGTTCTACCTATGAGTGTTTTCATCGGTGTCCTCCTTAGCGCAAACTAACTCTCTAACATGTATGCTGTAATACACTAACATCTGAGCGACTGTTAGTCAACGCCCTGTGCTGGCTGACCGCCTTTGGTAATCTGGCTCAGAAAACCCCGAATTCCAGGGCACCAGCGCCGAAACAACAGCCCTCCGGAGTAATGAAAATATCCTGTGTGTCTCGGGCAGAAATGAACAAAAAAGAGTCTAATATCTTCTCTGTCTTCCACCACTAGACCAGCCGCCTCTTCTATCACCGTAAGACCTACCACCTCCGCTCTCAGAACGAGGGCGAGCCGCATTAACATTAAGCGTCTGGTCCTTCAGTGCTTTCCCGTTGAGGCCAGTAATTGCAGCTCGACCTTGAGACACTGATGCCATTTCCACAAATCCGAATCCCCTGGAGCGCCCGCTGTACTTGTCTTTTATGATGTTTACAGACGTCACTTCTCCAAAAGTCTCAAATTCCTGACGTAATTCCTGTTCAGTTAGCTCATAAGGTAAGTTGCCGACATAAATCTTCATACTCGTGCTCCTCCTTTTTTATCTCGTAATCTTTGTTACATTCTATAAACATACACGGACCAGGTATCCCCGGCCCATGTACGTCCACGGTCAAACCGGAATTACCTACTCAGTCTGACTTTACTGTAGCAATCTCTACAATAGACTGGCCTGCCATTGACAGGCTCGAAGGGGACTTGGGTGTCTTTGCCACACTCGGCGCATATAGCAGGAAACAGTTGGCGGGGGAGACCGTAGCTGCGGCCACCATTTCCATTTCCATTCCGCTCTGTCTTCCTGGCCTGTCGGCATGAGGGGCAACGCTTGGGCTCATTAGTATAGCCCTTGGATTGAAAGAACTCTTGTTCCTCAGCGGTGAAGCTGAAGTCGGTCCCACAATCAGCACACTGGATGGTTTTGTCTTGAAAACTCATTGGATGACCTCCTTTCCTTTAAATTTTAGTTAGAGCCTCGGTCATCCAATGCTTGATATGAATCTGAGAGAATCCTAAGAAGCTTGTAATAACCTAAACTTAAACTATTGCTTAGATGGTACACCAAAACAAATCATTTTGCAAATAGGCTGTCAGAATTGTCAAATCCGGCGCACCCGAAGAGAGGTCATCGTCAGCTTCTGACTTCCCTCCTGCGACGCATAACAACGAAGGCTATACCCCCGCCAACGACGAGCCCAACAACCAGGCCGATTATGAGGTACTGCCAGAGGCCCATTCCAGGCCTTGCCCCTTCATCGCTAGGCTCCTCGACCCTCGAAATGGTGATCGTCCCGCTCTCGGGAGACTCGGCAAGGAACAGTCCGTGAGTCCCGCTGAGGAACAGGTCTTCAACCGAAGACAGGATATTCCCCTTGGGGCCAGTTGCCTGCAAAGGGCCTTCTATAAGAGTTCTCGGCAGGACAAGACCAAAGCCGGTAGTAGGCTGCTCAGATTCAAACAGAATTTTTTCATCCTCGAAGCGGAAGTTCAGCAAACTGGCATTCTGAGACACGGAAAAAGCCAGTATTTCCTCGCCTTGCAGCGTGACCTGGTAAATCGTGGCATCATCGGGGAATACTGCCTGCACATCCAGATATGCGAGAGCGTGGTAACCGCTAGTGGACATCGCTGTCACCGTTGCATTCATGGTGTACTGCGGGAGAGCTCCGATGGTGGGTCTGACAAGAACTTGGAAAGTGCTATTTCCAGATGCCGGCACAGAGACACTTGTGGCAGCAAGATGTACATCCCAGCCAGGCGGTATTCCTTCTACGCTGAGATTGACTTTAGTATCCGCATTAAGGTTATTTTTTAACGTAAATTCAAATCGCTCCGTTTCGTCAAGGGTTACTTCTGCGTTGTTCTCTAGCAGCAACTCGAGAGGCGGCACCACAGTGAACGGTATGCCAACGGGGATTAATTGCCCATCGATGGTGAGCAATTCCACCATTAGTTCATGGTCACCAAGGGCCAGGTTCTTCAGGTCTAGAGTGGTGCCATCAGCAATGCTTATGCCATCAAGGTACAACTTGTGGGTGATAGTTCCGGGAGGTGCCCCTGGTATAATATTGTCAATAAAGCTGAAGTCCAGAGCTAGCCGTTCATCTTGAACGAAAACCTGCTTTGTCAGGGGGTCTCCGCCGCCAGGGGGGTCAACCCACATTGAGGTCTCTGAACCAGCCACTCTTTCCCAGCGCGTTTCAGTTATCTCGGTCCGTGAGCCCGGCACTTCCCTCTGCCAGGTCTCGTCTTGGAGAACCCAGTCCACTTCAATGCCGCCAAAATAGACAGCAACCCATATCTTGCGCCACGGTTGTTCCAACCAGGTTACCTTGGTCTCTTTCCACTCACGCTCTGTCCAGGTGGTCACTTTCTTCACGCAGACTTCACCCTTTGCGGAGATCTCCAATTCCTCTATTCTTATGTCGACTTCTTTTACGCAGATCTTTGGACCCGCTGATGTCTGAGTTCTGGTGTTACCGGTGTAGCCTGCTTGCTTAACATACTCCCTTGATTTTGCGGCACCATCAGGCACCTCACCCTTGTTTCTGACGCTAATGATAGGACCCGGACTAGCCAAGACACTTTGCCCGACGAAGTTGTGGGGAAGCACTAGGGCTAGTAACGAAAATACAATTGACAAGAAAAGTAGGGACGCGATTACCCCCTTTACACGAATCCGCTTCGGACACCCTAGTTTTTTCTCAATGTAGTTCATCTGGGGCCTCCTGGCGCACCGGTGCCTCCCTCACGCGGCCCTCCCGAGCCACCAATTCGAGTACGCCGGTCCTAAAATGCAGTAATTATACTGCCCTGGCGTTTCACTGTCAATCTACATATTTGGTCGTCCCTCAGAATCCCTAACATCTTCCTCTCTTTGACCTCGGTGACAGTGTACACCGAATTCCCAATTCCAGGGACGCCATACCAATTAGGTCTACTACGAATCAGGCATTATCTCCCAGAATGCCTTGAAACGTCACCACTTTCTACAACATACACGGGCCAGGTATCCCCAGCCCATGTATGTCCACGGTCAAACCGGAATTATCTACTCAGTCTGACTTTTTTGTAGCACTCGCTACAATAGACCGGCCGGCCATTGGTAGGCTCAAAAGGCACTTCGGTCTCTTTGCCGCACTCAGCACATATAGCAGGAAACATTCGGCGGGGCAGCCCATAGTTGTGGCCACCATTTCCATTCCGCCCTGTCTTCCCTGCCTGTCGGCATGAGGGGCAGCGCTTGGGCTCGTTAGTATAGCCCCTGGATTGAAAGAACTCTTGTTCCTCAGCGGTGAAACTGAAGTCAGTCCCACAATCAGCACACTGGACGATTTTGTCTTGAAAACTCATTGGATGACCTCCTTTCCTTTAAATTTTAGTTAGAGCCTCGGTCACCCAATGCTTGCTATGAATCTGAGAGAATCCTAAGAAGCTTGAAATAACCTAAACTTAAACTACTAACCACATCATATACCTATTGTTGAAATTGTCAAGCCCCATCGTGGCTCCATTCGTGTTTTGCGTCCGCCTCAAGCGCTAAGTAATAAATCCGACTCCGCCTTTGCTAATCTGGCTGAGAAGGCGCCGAAGGGCGAAGAGCTAAGATTCAGAGCATTCTCAAAATGGCTTAGCAATTGCCCTACCACCCCACAGGGTTCGAGGAAGTTAAGCAAACAATTTGGCTTAATGTACAATGAAGAAAGGGATTGAATCCCCAAAATCTTCCTCAAAAGCCTGACTGAATCTGCTATAATATCAATGTAATATTCATAGAGCCAGAAATAAGGGTGAAGATATGGAGAATACTAGTGTGCTAAATTACGTAGATGAGTGGGAACAAAAAGTAGGTAAAAAACTGCGCGCAGATTTTACAGAAGAATTGGATATATTTGAGCGGGCGCTAGACAACCTTGCGACTTGTATAAATCAAAATTATCTCGGCCAGCCAGACTTGGTAAAAAAGATTGTTGTTGAAGACTATAAATCATTGGATTCAAAAACGCTAGGCTTCTTTGGTTCTTGGATTCTTCTTGGTGAGGCTTTAGTGAGGCTTCAAGCAGCACGTCGGCTTTTCTTATCCGGATATCTGAGCAGAGCTCTTGCGTCTACGCGTGATGCACTAGAATCAGCTATGACAGCGGATATTTGCAAAAATGATGGCTTACAGGTCAAGAAGTGGATTAAGGGTAAGCAGATAAAACTGACTGACAAATACAAATATCATCCCGTACTTAACTGGACGATATGGAAAACTGCTCAGGAAATTATGAACCCGCTAGGGACACATTCATATATGCAAGCCCCATATTTATCATCATTGCCACAACAGGCTATCCTATTCCCTAATGATGCTGAAATTCAATCGATGTATAAGCACGATGGCCAATTCGTGTTGCAACGGATGCTGGTTCGTTGCTTACAAATGCTGTTATATATAAAGCACGTTTATCCTAAAGCAAAGTCACAGGTGAAAGAATTAGACGACACTGTGGCTAAGCTCACCGGTTTACTCGAAAGGGGACTCCAAATACCATTGGATGAACTACTGAATTGACTCTGGAAAAATGAGTTTCGGTTGGTCTATTAAACTTAATGGAGTTAGATGATCTTATGGCAGACAAGAAAGCGCCTAAGAAGACAAGAAGAAAGCGAGTTACTTTTTATATTCGCCCTAAAGGAAGTAAGAGAAGGAAGAAAGTCTCATTTCTGGCCCGACGATAATATTATTATGGCTACGGACCATCATAGAAAAATCGAGAACTGCTTGGTAACATTGGGTGCTGAATGGAAAAGCCAAAGGAGAATCAGGAAAGTTTATCGCGGAAGTGAGCACCCGCTATCAATAGTTGACCCTAGATCAAAACGGGTGGTGAATTATCAACCAGATGTGTATTTTATACTAAGGAACAATAGGAAGCTGATCTTTGAAATCTTAGATAGTGAAGCAGAGAAACAGGACATCATAATTGCAGATGTCATTCGCTCATTCCTCGTTGAAAATGTAGATGGATTGTTTTTTATTCATCCTGGGCCTGAAACTGTTGAAACCAGAATTTTTGAAGCTTTAATAACAATCTATAAAGGACTAGTCCGCAAGGGAGTAGACGAGTCTGAACTCCCTAATCGGAAGAAAACCGGTCCTTTGTTGGTGCCGACAAGTGAAGTAAATATCGCACAGGAGTTAAAGAACAAACTGACTCAATACGCTGATGAAGGTAAATGGTTTAAATCGTTACAGCCACTGAAATCGAAAGCTGTTTGAACATCAATCCCAAGCATACTTACCAACATTAGGGAAATTAACAGTAAAGAAGCTACCATCGCGGGTTGCTTCATTGAGAACTGTAGTTATCATCATCTCAAGCGATTCTGGCATCCAAAATTCCGAAGCAGCTACAGCAAGAATATCCAGACCTATTTCCATTTCTTTCGTGCCTTTCTTCACTTTTAATACAGGAATATTTGGGAATCGATCGTCATTAGAAATCTTGTCTGGTAGCGAAGCAATTTTTGTCTCCCATCCACGTTTCTCTAACCATCGAGCGAGTCCGCTTATATTAAGCCAACTGAGAATAAAGAATTCACCTGTCGTGAGGGCAAATCGTAATTCTCTAGAGACCGGAAAAATCGTATACGGAGCAAGCATACGACTAAAGTGAACAGTGGGAATTATATTGCTCATAACCGGCAACGGCAAATCATTTCTATGTTTGAAGACCGACATGCAGCGATTGAGTATATACTCGCGAATTCTGGAGGCCTCTTGTTCTGGTATGTTAATGATTTTCTCTGTATGAAATGCACAAAATGATATATATTCTCCAAAAACGCGCGATGATGCGAATTCACGCTTTGCTTCGTCTAGTACCCGTTCCAAGCTCTTTATATATGTAAGCAACGGCGATTTACACATTATCTTAGTGATGGTGGCATTAGCGAATTGGGAGTGAGTACCTGTTTCAAGGCCCTGTTGAACCAGGGCTAGTTGCTTCCCTTGGCGTATAGTGCGTGGCGTCTGTAATTTACCGGCTTTGACTTCAATCAATTCGAATGTATCTCTAGACTTGTCATAGACCGTGATGTCGCCAAACCTAAGAAAATTAGTTAGTGAAGTAAGGACTGTTAGTTGCCACCGTAAATAGATGAATACTCTCTGGGATGCTCGTAGGTATTCGCTCGTACAATTTAACCTCGTATTAATTTCTATGACTTAGCGGAGGTGATACTTGATTTTACGTCAATATAATATAAGTTAACAAGCTGACGAACTGTGCAGTTTTTCAGTTGCCTTTAAGCGCTAAGGGATAAATTCAATTTTGCTCGGGCTTAAGCTCTTTTCCCTTCTTTAATACCCAAAAAGTCCGAGTTGTATTTCTCAATCGGGCCAGCATCGGCAAAGCTGAAGTGGCGATTTTAGCCTATTATGACGTGCTTTATCGCCTACTGCAGCACACTAGTCGCTTAATTAGTAACAACGTGACGAACTGTGTAGTTTAGAACTACCCAACAATCAGGTATGTAATAGAGTTCCAGTCCAGCAAAGTTGGGGGTACTAGACGATAGACAAAACTTTATGCTATTGTTGAGCCTTAACGTATAGTCCAACTAAAATGGCCGCGCTCGTTTGTCCAGATTACATAACTTATCCGCAATCAAGAGTGACCCAAGCCCCTAGCATCTTGACGCTGCTAATTTCATGGTGTAGTCCGCAAAAGACACGGCTCGACGGAGGATAAAGAATGAAGACAAAGAAAAGAGAGGACCAACCGACTTCGCCAGTTGAATCCCGACCTGCGAACACAGCTAGCAGAACCTTTGCCCAAGACCTGTTCGATGGGGTTGCCCCCTCGTACGACACTTGGGCGCAAGTGCTGACTTTCTTTCAGTACCTTCGCTGGCGCGCGTCCTTGGTCTCGCGAATGGCTCTTCGGCCGGGAAACCTTGTGCTTGACGTATGTACCGGTACAGCCGGTGTCGCCCTGGAGATTGCCCACAACCATAATGCCCAAATCGTGGGGATTGATATTACGCGCTCGATGCTGGAAGCTGGTCTCTGCGCCGTCGAGAAGCAAAGCCTGGACGGCAGAGTCCAACTTATCCAGGGCTGCGCTGAGCATTTACCCTTCCCTGATGAGACCTTCGATGCGGTTGTCTTCACCTACCTGTTGCGTTATGTCCAAGACCCTAATGCAACAATACGGGAGCTGTCTCGCGTACTGAAACCAGGCGGGCAATTGCTCTCGCTTGAGTTCGGCATTCCAAAAGCCCTCTGGATGAGAGCTCTATGGGAAATCTACAATAGGGTCGTCATGCCCGTAATGACCATCCCCGTTTCACGAGGTTGGCATCGTGTTGGCTGTTTCTTGGGTCCGAGTATCCGGGGCTTCTGTCAGCGGTATCCCGTTGACCGCCTCGCCGCGATATGGCGTGAAAACGGTATTACGCTGGCAGAAATGAGAGGCCTGCTGCACGGTGTAGCCATTGTCATGTGGGGAACGAAAGAGAAATAGAGACCGCTAGCCAGCCGAATTACCTTATGGTGGACTTTTTCTGCTCAAATACGACCTCCACAGCATAGACACTTGGCTGTCTGCCAGAAGACGCCGAACGGCAAAGAACTAAGATTCAATGCATTCCTGAAATGGCTTAGCAATTGCCCGACCACCCCAGGGGACTCGAGGAAGTTAAGCGAACAATTTGGCTAAATGTATAACGACACCCATCACCCTATATGGTGATGCCCTTATACCAGACCAATAGTTTCTGCTTGCCTATTCTCTCGGTGACTTCGTTTATGTCGCCAAAGTAGATACAGTAACCAGGACAGGCATTAACACAAGCCGGTTTAAGTCCCCGCTCAATCCGGTCCACGCAAAGGTCGCACTTTTGAGCCACTTTCTTCTCTTCATTAAACTGCATTACCCCGAGTGGACAGGCCTCAATACACTCCTTACAGCCGGTGCAAAGTTCCTCACTTATCAGCACGATTCCATCCTCTCGTTTGCTAATAGCGTCTACTGGGCAGGCATCCATGCATCGTGGCTGACTACAGTGCATGCAGTGAGTAACTGCATACCTCATCTGGGATTTGCCTTCAATTTCACGAGGACCATCGGGGTAGACCCGAATCCATCTTGGGCCAACGGGCAGATTGTGCTCCTGCTTGCAGGCGACCTCGCAGGTATTGCAGCCGAAACAATCTCTGGTATTGACAATAAGAGCATATTCCTTGGTCATTCGGGTTCCTCCTCAGCCAGATATATCTTGCAGAGCAGGACTCTCAGGTTGGTTGAGCCCATAGCCACATCATAGCCGGCAGGGTCATTGTCGGTGAGGATATTTATGTTCGATTTGTCCCAGCCGTGGTCAGGTGTTTTTACCTCAGGAAACCACCAACCGTGTTGAGCAGCGACTACCCTTGGGTCAATTCCGGTGGTTAGCTTAGCCCGTTGTTTAATCCTTCCCCGGGGACTTTCGATGAATACCCAGTCACCATCTTTTATGCCGTGCTTTTCAGCCGTCTGGGGATGAATTTCCACTATGGGGTCCGGATGTATTTCACGCAGCCAGGGAATCATGCGGTGCTCAGAGTGAAAGAAAACGGGGCACCTGGCTCCCGTAGTCAGTATATAGGGATATTCCTTAGCCATTTCGGGTTTACTTACGGGGCTCTCAGGAATTTCGCGGTATCGGGGAAGAGGGTCGTAGCCCCACTCCTCAAACATAGTTGAGTAAAGCTCTACCTTCTTTGTAGGGGTAGAAAAGCCTTTCTTCTCATATTTTCGATATTCCGTCTCACCCCTGATATAGGGCATTTCCTTAGCCTTTTCCCAAGTAAGGCCGGTTGGCTCCAGGATATAATCCCAAGCGTCTTCTACCTTGTCAAACCAGTTCTTTTGCCCCAGTCTTTTACCCAGCTCATTAAATATCTTTTGGTCCTGCCAGCACTCCCCAATCTGCACAATCTTTTTTCTGGGGAATAGGTACCCGTGCCGCAGGAAATAGCCGCCGAGATAGTTCACTTCGAGCCAGGTAGCTGCAGGTAGTACCACGTCGGCTAGTTCAGCGGTTGGGGTCAGAAAGAAATCAGCCACGACTAGGAAGTCAACTTGCTTGAGCGCTTTGTAGACCTCTCTGGCGTTAGCCCGGGTTATCACCGGGTTAGAGCCGTGAAGCTGCACAGCTTTTACAGGATAGGGCTTACCGGTCAAGATAGCATCCCACACCATCTTGGGCGTAACCAAGGCGACTCTCTGCGCTAGCTTGTAGGTATTGCCGCCGAGTTGTTTCTCTCTTTGCTCTGCGGACAATTCCCGATGCATTGCGAACTGACTCAGTGTTCGCAGTGGAGGTGGTGTAAAAAATACGTTGCCACCGGGAGCGTCTAGATTGCCCGTTATCGCCATAAGGTCGGTAAGGATGCGATTGTTGTCAGTGCAGTTTATCGTCTGCTCAATAGCTACGCCCCACTGAATGCAGGCGGGCTTGGTTTTGGCATAGAGTCGTGCAGCATCTTTTATTTTCGCGGCCGGTACCCAAGTAATCTTCTCTACCTTATCCAGCGGATATTCTTGCACCCGCTCAACGAACTTGTCCCACCCGTGGGTATATTTTTCAACAAATTCCTTATCGTAAAGTCCTTCGCCAATTATCACATTAGCTATGCCCAGGGCAAGTGCCGTATCTGTCCCCGGTCTGAGCTGCAACCAGATGTCAGCTCGCCCTGCCAAATAGGTTAGTCTCGGGTCGATAACAATTAGCCTGGCTCCCTCAGCCAGCACTCTGGAAAGGTTTTCAGCTTTATATTCGTCAGCGTGAGTCCAGACCACATTGTTACCCCAGACCATGACACACTTAGGGTGGCCATCATAGTCGCACACAGGCAGGGCGCCACAGGTTATCAAAGTGGCTCCTAACCTCGAGACATAGCACATATGGCCAGCAGTGATTACATTTGGTGTCCCCAGAAGGTTGGCAAAACGATACAGAGTTTCGGCATAGTCCCGGCCGGTGCCCTGTCCTATCACTATGGCTTCAGGACCATACTTCCGTATAATCTCTTTATATTTATTGACAATAGTATCCAGAGCTTCGTCCCAAGATATACGTTGCCACTTACCCTCGCCCTTCTTACCAGAACGCTTGATTGGGTATTTGACACGGTCAGGGTGATAAACGAGTTGCAGGTAAGCTAGCCCCTTGCTGCACATGGTGCCGCGGTTGCTGGGAACCTCCGGGTCTCCTTCAAGCTTGATAATGCGTCCATCTTTAACATGGACTAACACTCCGCAACCGCCGTGACATCCCCGGCAATTGCTTCTGATTACCTGCTCACCGCTCAATTCCACCACGCTGCCCTTTCCCTTCCTTGTTAGAATTCAAACTCCTGCGTAATTTTTGTCTTCTATAATAACACTTTTCCTATAGTAAGGAGAACAGGATGAGTGTTGCCTGTCAATGGCATGCTTTTAGATTTTAATAAACCCTATCCCCTTTCTTCTCCTCCCCTCGACAAGGGGAAGGTTTTACCCCTTGCAAAGTACCTGAAATGGCTAAATGTATGGCGTTGGTTAAAGCACATCTAACAAATCGGAGATATTTATTTCCAGCATCTTGATACTAGCCAGAATTCGGTCAATGTTCTTATCCACTGCCTGAATACCACCTGACATAGCCTTCAACTCATTTACCTCTTGCTTAATGACTGAGATTTTCCGTGCCATTTTCTTTATATTGATAATATCGATATTGTTGCTCGTCATTGCTTTATTGCTCCTTACTTCATAGATTGATTGATTTGTTAACGACTTCTACCCTCTCCCAAAAGAAGAAGGGGCAGAGGGTGAGATTAACCAATGTTCTCTTTGGATTTCTCTTATTGTCAGCTTGTCCTACTTACGTAAGTCCTTAAACCTCTTAGCTTTGGTCTCGTATCTGGGCAGGGACCTGTATGGGCAAAACTCTAGGTCATACCTCAGGTTGGTCTTTATCCTGAGTTCTCGAATTAGCTTCTCCCGCACGGCATCAATTTCTGCCTCGCATCCGGGCAGAAGCTCAACCCTCAAGGCAATGTTGTCTATATCTCCCCTCTTGGTCACCACAACTTCGTACTCATCACAAAGCTGCGGTATAGCCCTGACTACTTCTTCAATTGCATTTGGTGCTAGGAGTACACCTTTGACCTTCTTGATATCGTCAGCTCGGCCTAAGACACCGCCACGAAGAAGACGGAAGGTACGCCCACACTCACACTTTTCTATGGAATTCCACTCAATTATATCCTTGGAATCAAATCTAATGCAGGGGTGAGCCAGCCGGTCAAAGGTGGTTACCACCATACTACCTCTTTGTCCCGGCTCGGTTATGGGGGCACCAGTGTCAACATCCTCTATCTCGACCAAGTGGAAGGCTTCATTAACATGCAGCCCGCATTGTGCTTCACACTCATAGCCCCAGTGACCTATCTCGGTAGCGCCAGCGTGGTCATACACCTTGGCTCCCCAGGCTTCCTCCATACGCTTTCTCGTTGCCGGGATACTGGCGCCAGGCTCACCGGCAGCGGTTATCTTCCTGATATTAAGGTCTTTGGCTGGGTTTATACCCAGCTTATTTCGCGCGGTATCAGCCATGCCCAGAATGTAGGTGGGCGTCGCCGTCAGGGCGGTACACCTCAGCTCACGCATCTTTAGTATCCTGGCTTCAGTATCTAACACCCCACCGGGCACAACTTCACAACCTATCTTCTCACAACCGTAGTGCGCTGCCCAGAAGGCTATATGTATACTGTAGCCGAAGGGAATAAATACTCTGTCATGTTCTCGAAAGCCATGTGCGTAGAGTATATATGCCCAAGATTCAGCCGACCAGTCCCAGTCCTGCCAGGTTTCAGGATGGTAGACCGGTTGCCCGGTGGTGCCGCTGGTCTGCCGATATTCAGTCACTTTTTCCAACGGTACAGCGAGTATAGAACCGTAGGGATAGGGTTCCTTTCCTTGAATAGCCCTCATCATGGATTTTTCTACCTTGGGGACTTTCCGTATATCGTCAAGCGTTCTAATGTCACCGGGTTCTATACCAGCATCATGATAAAGCTCATGGTAGAACGGGGAATTATCGTAAGCCCACTTGAAAATCCTCTGAAATTTTATTAGCTGAAGTTTTCGGAGCTTCTCTGGAGGTAATGTCTCTAGAATTGGGTTCCAGTACTTACTAGTATTCGTCATCATCCCGCATCATACTATTCCATAGTAACACAAAGTGCCATCCTTGAAAACGCTGATTTTAGTAAGAGGGGCTAACGCCCTTCTTAAACGCCCCCTTTAGTTTAATCTTCAAGGTGAGGAGATTTGAAAAACCGGAAGCGATAATCTGCCAAAAAGCCTATGAAGGCGTCTCTGGTTCAGCTAATTCTACAATAGGTCGCTTCCTGATTTTGACCAACTAATTTTGCCAACTATGCCTCAAGTGTTATAATCCCAGTACAATCATGGTAAGGCTGATTAATGTCTCCTTACCTCTTCTGGAATGTTAGAGCGGAGGAGTGAACTGTGCCTAAAGCATATCAGATGTATATAAACGGACAATGGGTTGATGCTGTTGATGGCAAAACTTTTAATAATTACAACCCCTATAACGGTGAGGTTTACGCCAAGATACCTTCCGGCAAAAGGAGAGATGCCAGAAAAGCATGTGACGCTGCCGCGGCTGCCTTCCCCAATTGGTCACACACGCCACCGGTGGAAAGACAGAGATACTTTCTGAGAGCCGCCGATATCCTTGAGAGGAGGCAGCAAGAGATTCTTCACATTGTTACCCAGGAGACCGGTGCTACTTTTGGCTGGGGTATGTTCCAGACCGGCTTTATTCCCGGTCTGCTCCGGGAAGCTGCTGCTCAGGTGCACGCTATTAGCGGCGAGATTATACCAGCTGATCTTCCGGGAGCTTTCTTTATGGCGATACGCCAGCCCGTAGGTGTGGTGGCAGCGATTGCGCCCTGGAATGCTCCGCTGATTCTCTCCTTGAGGGCAGTAGCCTTGCCGATGGCTTGCGGCAATACCACAGTGTTAAAGCCTTCAGCAGAAGCTCCTGTCAGCGGGGGTATTATTCTTGCCGAGGTCTTTGAGGAAGCTGGCTTCCCCAAGGGGGTATTTAATGTGGTAACCAACGGGCCTGGCTTTAGTGGGGAGGTGGGTGATGAACTCATTGAGCATCCCAAAGTGCGGCGACTCAGCTTTACGGGTTCAAGCGAGGTAGGCAGGCAGGTTGCCGAGAAAGCGGCACGGCATCTCAAGAAAGTGATTCTAGAGTTGGGTGGCAATGATCCACTGATAGTTTTGAAAGATGCTGACATTGATTATGCGGTCAATGCGGCTACATTCGGCCGCTTCAATCACCAGGGTCAGATATGTATGTCCTCTAAAAGAATTATCGTGGAAAAACCAGTAGCTACGCAATTTACTAAGAAGTTTGTCGAGAAAGTCCAGAGACTAAAAGTAGGAGACCCTCAAGATCCGGATACCATTATCGGACCGCTTATCAATCAGGAACAGGTTGATAAGCTTCACAAACAGGTACAGGAAGCAATTACAAATGGCGCTAAGCTTGTCTGTGGCGGCAAATATGACGGGCGTTGCTACTACCCAACTGTGCTGACTAATGTTACTCCAGATATGAATATTGCCCGTGAGGAGACCTTCGGACCAGTGGCACCGATAATAATTGTTGAAGATGCCGATGAAGCAGTCCGCGTGGCTAATGATAGCCGCTTCGGACTTTCGGCCGGTGTCATTACAAACGATTTTCAGAAGGGACTGGAAATAGCTGAGAGGCTGGAATCAGGTATGGTGCATATTAACGACTCCTCCGTTCACGACGAGCCTCAGGTCCCGTTTGGGGGGATGAAGGAAAGTGGCTACGGGCGGCATGGCGGACGGGCCGCTATCGAAGAGTTTACCGAACTCCGCTGGATAAGCATACAAAGGACTCCCAGACAGTATCCTTTCTAAAGATACCGAAATATAAGAGGAGGTAAGTAATCATGGAAGTGGTCATACCGGCTAAGCCGGAACGAATCAAGCTGGATATAAATAGGACTGCCGTAATCGTGGTCGATATGCAAAATACCTTCTGCAAAAAGGGTGGGATTTTCGACTATCTAGGAGCACTTGATGAAACTAAGGTGAAGCACGTCATCGACAGGGATAAGAAGGTAATCGAGGCGTGCCGACGTAAAGGGATAAAGGTCGTTTATCTCAGAATGGGCTATAGACCCGACCTTTCCGACGCCGGAGGAATCGAATCACCTAACTACTGGAAAGAAAAAGGATTAGTACTCATGCGTGAGAACCCGGAATTGAAAGGACGATTTCTCATTAACGGCACCTGGGACTGGGAGATAATCGACGAGCTTAAGCCGCAACAGGGAGATACCGTCATTAATAAAAGCCGATATAGCGGTTTTGTTAACACCGGTCTCGATGAAATCCTGAAGACCCAAAATATCAAGTACCTGATTTTTCTCGGTCTCGTGACCAATGTTTGTGTCGAGTCAACGTTAAGAGATGCCTATTTCCACGAGTACTTTCCCGTGCTGGTAAGCGACGGCTGCGGCAATTTCGGCCCCGAATTCACCCAGCAGGCAACGATATGGAATGTCACTGAGGTTTTCGGATGGGTAACCACATCCCGCGACTTCATTCAAGCTCTAAATCCCCCAAGATAATAAAAATATCTAGAACAAAGTACGAGACTGTATTATTTAACTTGAGAAATTAAACTACAGACAATCCACTGCTTTAGCGTATAAGTAGTGTTAAACGCAGAAGCACCTATTGTTTCAACTAGGCTTGACAAACCAAAACACTGGGTGTATATAACCTATCTTACTGGCTAGCCTCCTTTGCTTTGTGTTACACAAGCAAATGCATGCCTTACCTGTCAAGAATGTATGCAACACCCCTATCCCCGTCTACCCTTACCCTTTGGCCCGTCTTGATTTTGGTGGTACCCTCTACGCAGCCAGCCACACAGGGAATACCATATTCACGAGCCATTATGACCGGATGGGATAATGCCCCACCGCCATCGCTAATAAGTCCGCTAATGATGTTGAAAGAAACCGTCCAAGGAGCTGAAGTTCCGGGAGCTACCAGGATTTCACCGGGTTCTAACTCAGATAAATTGTCCACACTGGTAATTACCCTGGCTTTTCCCTCTGCCAATCCCGGAGCAGACGCGGCACCGTAAAGATCCGCTTTTAGCTCTTCTCTAACAATAGGGATCTGAGTGGATACGGCCAGGGTTGGGTCGCTTTTCAGTACTGACTGCGCCTGGCTGATATCTCCGTAATAAGGCTTGGGCTCTATGGTCAGGTTTCTTTCCCATTCTTTTTTTCTTCGCTCTACATAGGGACGCAGGTTAATCCTTCCCATGGGGATAGCTGCTTTTCTTATTTCATTGGGATGAAGAAAATGGATGTCTTCCGGCGCATCAATGCAGCCTGCTTCAGCAAAACGCCTGCCAAATTCTGTAATAATCCACCTCCCCAGGGCGCCGATATAGAAGTCGCAGTAATAGGTATGGTCTTCACTCCAGTAACCAGACTTTTGAGCTGCTTGCATCGATATCTCGAAAGCTTCCTTCTGCCCTTCAGGTATTTTTGCCAGTACTTCCTCTGTTGTCCTTTTCCTCTCCTCAATAACCCGTCTTATCCTGGCATCAAACGGAAATACTTCTTCTGCCATCAGCATTTTGATGTTCCCGATAGCTAAAGAGAGTTTCTCGACCCAAGCAGGTGTATCGTATGCATGCATACGCTCACATCTCCAGCCATGCTCTAATAGAAATTCTTTATATTCTTTCAGCCATTGGGACCCCGCAGCGCTTTTTCCCAAATTTTTTATTACCTCTTCATTGTCTTCTGTATCGAAGGCTTTCCGCAGGCCGAGCTCCACGGCTCTCCTGCCAAGGGTCCACAATCCCCTGACTACGGCTATAGCTTGGCTCTCAAATCCAGCCATTATCTTGTTGAAATTGGGATCGACAGCTGCTTCAACTCCGAAAATATCCTGCCACATCTGCTGGAAAAGTCCACTGATGTAATAAGAGGCCATCAACATGATAAAATGAACCTCGCCTTCTTTTCGATTGATAATATACGCAAAATCCAGAAAAAACGTGAGAAGGTCTATATTGCTGAGTTTCCTGATGTCCTCCCACTCTTTTAAACCCCTTGATTCTTTCGCTTCTTTGTACATGCTCATTAGTTCCTGCTTAAAAGAACTCCACACTCCATCAAAATCCTCAATAAAGGGTTTTATTCTTTCCCTGAACAGGGGTTCCCGTGCTTGCCGCTCTTCTTCCGTGGTCTTAATTGCCGTAATGTAAGGATATCCATTTATAAATCTCGAATCCCAACCATGGGAAGTAGGTAGGCAGGCAGTCTCCGCCCCATACCTTATACCATGATAGTACCAATACCATCCCAGCCCTATATACAGAGGTTTCATGGGAGGCTTCCCATGAATGACATCGCATAAAAGCACTCCATATTGCTTTGGATCGTTCTCTTCGTCAAATTCGTAAAAACTTAAGTCATATGCCGATGATAACACTTTTACCCTCCTAGTCCCTTTAATCTAATAATGAATAGCTCTAATAATTCTTGGCTTTTTGAGGACAATATTGCCTCTATGGTACATTTATTTGGGCTCACCTACCTTTGCCTTCTATCATAAATCGGGTTAAATTCTTAAATCGGCTCTAAAATTTAAACCTAGAAAATATACAGTTGCTTAGAACTGCCTCAACATGTAATCCACTACTTGATCAACAGGGCTTTTTCGCGAAGATATGACTACCGGACGGGATTGCAGCAAAATTATACACTGTGGAAAAGGAAGATTCTCATCTACAGCCCATTCGACGTCCTGAGGCGCACTGAAATGTTTCTCTAAAATTTTGCCCAGTTTACCGATCTCTTTTATTTCCTCATCGGACAAACAAAAAGTAGAGCACTTATCAGTCGGAGTCTCTTCCTCAGTAACTCCTGTTTCACTGAAACAAACATGCCTAGTCTTTTGACCAAGGGTCTTTTTAACAACCTCCAGGCTTTCCTTATCTAAAACATAGCTGTCCGGTATAACTTCTCCGCCCACAACACTCTCTCCCAATCCCCAATTTGCTTCGATGATCATCTTGGAAGTATCCCCCGTATTGGGATCAGCAGTAAACAACACACCGGCAGTACGTGCGTTCACCATCTTCACAACAGCAACCCCGATGGGATCACTTTCCAGAGAAAGTCCTTTTTGAGTCCTGAAGGATAAAGAACGAGGGTTAAAAGTACTTGACCATACTTTCTTGACCTTCTCCAGCAGCTCCGACTTTCCTTTAACATTAAGGTATGTTTCATATTGTCCGGGATGGCTTACCGGCCCCGCAGACCTTGTAGAAACAGGAACTTCTGTGACTTCGCATTTTTCGCATAAATCATTGTAACAGGAGATAATCTCCCCTCTCAACTTCTCGGGCAGAGCTTTGCCCTCTACAATTCGGCGTATCTCACGGCTCGCCTCATCAAATTGATCTATAGTCTTTAAGCCATCTTTAAATTGTACAAGGTAATCCTTTATCTCCTGGAGAGCACCAGTTTCATTCATAAAATACTCATATGCCTCCACGGAAATAGCAAACCCGGGAGGACACGGCAACCGTATCCTGGCGATCTCCCCAAGGTTTGCACATTTCTTACCTACAAGAGGACTGAACTCCTGACCTAACTCCTCTAACCAATAGATATATCTCTCTGGCATAATCTCTCACATTCCAACAAAATTAACAAAGTTAAACCACTAACCATAACCGAAAAATTTTGTGTTTCCTTTAAGGGGCAATGTTTCATTAAAATCACGGGTATGTGGTCTTCATCGGGCCAGCGGCCAGCATTTCGTCAACCTCTCTGTCTGACATGGAGTAGCGCAGGAGGAACTCCCCGTCGGAGACTTCAGAACCGATACCCATTTGCTGGCGAATCTCCGCTACCGTGGGCTGGGCAAGCTCCTTACCTATAAATTCCTTGCTTCGGGGCAGGCTGGTTATCTTGTCCAGCACGCTGGGGTCTATCGGGGTATTGGGCCTACCAAACCAACCTGCCACATATTGAAGGACGCCATCGGGAACCTGCTTGTAGCGCTCGCCGGACATGATATTCATGGTGGCCTGGGTGCCGACAAACTGGGAAAGGGGGGTGACCATAATGGGATAACCCAGTTCCTGGCGCACTCTCAGCACCTCCTCCAGCACCTCTTCCAGGCGGTGCTCCATTTTCACTTCGGCTAACTGGCGTTTCAGGGTGGACAGCATCCCCCCGGGCACCTGATGCTTGTAGTAATAGACGTCATGCTCCACCGGTACCCCTGGTGGGCGGTGTTCCCTTTTGGCAATCATCTGGAAGTGAGCTGACATGGCTTGCAGCGCCTCTTCGTCTACCTTCACTGCGTAACCAAGGTGACGAGCGTTGTGCAGGATGTTCAGCGCTGAAGGTAGTGAGGAGCCGTAGGCTAGAGGCGGGACAGCCACGTGGAAGGTCTTGACGCCGAGCTTCATCGCCTCTAGGTAGCAGAGGGGGGCAAGTCCGGTGCTGCAATGGGAGTGAATCTCAAGGGGGAGGCCATTGATATTCTGTTGAATCACTGGCACCAGAGTCCGCACCCGGTCGATAGTAAGCAGCCCTCCCTGGTCTTTGAGGTATATGAGGTCAACGTCGGGAGAGCTGGCTACTTCCCTTGCTTTCTGGGCGTAGAACTCGTCGGTGTGCACCGGGCTGATGGAGTAGGACAGGGCTATCATGACCTCATCGATGCCACATTCCTTGGCCATGCGTGCCGTACGAAAGAGGTGGTTTATATCGTGGGCAGCGTCTACTATCCAGACGCGTCTTATGCCGCAGGCTTTTACCGTCTTCAGCACCAGCGCCTGGATAGAGTCTGGCATCCGCTTAAAGCCGATGAAGCGCCTGCCGGTGGTGCCGAAGCTCAGGATAGTGTTGGGCATGGCTTCGGCGCAAAGCCTTATCCTTTCCCAGGGATCTTCCTTGTGCCAACGTACCGACACCCCCATGTTTATGCTACTGGTAAAATCGATGGCCCTAAAGCCGACTTTGTCCATTACTGGAGCAATGGAGAGTATCATGCCTGTCCGGATGCCAGTTGCATCCCACAGGCTCTGGTTGCCATCTCGTGTGGTTACGTCAACGAAATCTATCTCGTTATTACTATACATGGCTAACCTCCCTCGAGGTAAACTGCTTAGCCGGAAGGGATACCTAGTCCTTCTAGCCAGTGTCCTTTAGCTTCATTACTTCCTCAAATGCAGCAACTACTTCCTGAGCAAAAGCTGGTTCGTCAATATTTGCGTCCACCTCTCTTATCTCAATCTCCGGCTTCAACTTCTCCTTAAGCCCATCAACAAAGGACTGAATGCCTTGGGGGGAGTAAAACTCGCCGCCTTCTTTTTCTATAGAGAGCCACCCTCGCTTTGGGATGAGAAACTTAGTCGGGCCTATCGCCCTGTTAAGCTTCTCAGCATAAACTGAGGCGACATTTCTTAATTCCTCCCTATTCAAGAACATCGTCACCCGTTGCGAATCTATGAAATAATGTTTGCGTACCTTGAGTTCAGGGGCCAATTCTTCGGCGGTAAGTCCGGTTCGAGAAATTGTGTCCACCCCCGCTGGGGCCACCACCTGTGGGAGGCCCTTCTCTCCGGCTACTTCTAACCGCCTGGACCAGGAGATCCGCGAGCCACTGAACTTCTCATTAGTTATGCTGGACGGCACCAAGTCAATAACGCCGCTGAAGAAGCCTTCCTCAATGAGCTTCTCCATGGCTACTTCTGGCATTCCAGTAGCGTGGAAGCCGATGAACTCATATTTTTTCCCTAACAACTCTCTAATATAACGGGCGCAGTTATCTATATATCCATAGGTAGTCATGGCTATCCTCGGCTTTCCTTTCTCAGGGTAAGGAGGAGGAATTTCAGCTTCCACCATGGCACAGATAGCTGCGGCTGCTCTGCTCAGTTGGGCTTTGAGCAAGCTGTTAAGGCCTCTAATGTCAACTAGGGAATGCATCAAGGTTATCCCCGTAGGGCCGAAAAGGCGGTTAACACCGGGCGTGGAGGCAGCACTGGAAACGATGAGCTTGGGAATTTGGTAGGGCATTTCTCTCATGATGCTGGAGGCCATCACTAAAGTAGTCATGCCACCAATAGCAACCATGCCCGATACCTCCCCTGCCCGACATAAAGCGTCCAGTTTAGCTATTGCCCCCTTAATCATTAACTCGGTTGCTCTCTTTCTTCCTTGGGCATCCCGTAGCTCCTCTATCTTTGCGCCGGCGGCTTTGGCCACCTCGTCAGCAGTAATGTCTGCCGCTAGCCTCGGCTCCCCTCTAAAGCCAATATCAATGATGAGAGGTTGCTGTCTCCACCGCAGGATAAGTTCCTTTAGGTAGCTGACCTCCTGGTCTCTATTATCCAAGGTAGCAATGATGATTATCTTTTTCATAACTATCTCCAAGGCGATACCTTCATGACATATCTATGCTACGTATATTCGTCCCAACTGAGAAGTTGCTATGGTATTGAGTCTTGATCGGGCGTAAGACCCTCAATACGGTGTGGCAAGAGGTTAGCTTTCACGTCTGGCCTCAGTTGTTCCAGCAGTGTTTGAAGCGCCGCATAATGAGTGCCCTCAGCAGCTACGCCCGTCGCTAACCTCTCTTCGATAGTACGGATATACTCGCTAAACGCTTTCAACCTAGGATTCATTTCTAGCCACGCCAAATCCGCTTCACTCCGTGATATGAACCATAGCTCACTAGCATTATACTACGCGCTTTCATGACATGTCACGAACCACCAGGGGAAACGTCTTGCCTAGACGAACCGTATTACCCCCTTGAACAGAATAGCACTCTGTGTGATGTGCCCAATTAGCGTTGAACAATTCTGACAAATGTTACCTCGTTATCATCATGGTGGGCCTTGGGGGCAGTTCCCGGACTTTTCTTCGAGAAGAAGGGACTGATACCGGCGGTACAGCAGATGCTTGTTTCCTATAAAGGTATTTGAGCCACTGCGTCCGCTGGTCGTGCGTATTGAACAAAGTTTAAAGCAAGTATAGAATACAGGTGAGGAAAATGACTAACACAAAGCTCAAGAAAGAAAAACTGGTCAAATTCTTGATAAAGGAAGGCCCCCGTCTTCTTCCGTGGATTGGCCCACTTGCAGGCGATGTCTGGAAAGATGCAGTTGAGGAGTTTACCGAACTCCGCTGGATAAGCATACAAAGGACTCCCAGGCAGTATCCTTTCTAAAGATACAAAAATATAAAAGGAGGTAACAAAAATGGCCAAGGAGATTATCCTTTACAACCTGAGGCACGACG
This sequence comes from Chloroflexota bacterium, assembly GCA_013388845.1. Classification (GTDB taxonomy): domain Bacteria; phylum Chloroflexota; class Dehalococcoidia; order GIF9; family AB-539-J10; genus RBG-13-51-36. The sequence continues at coordinate 55,810 of JACAEN010000032.1, forward strand.
TCAAAGAGAAGGACTATGTAAAGTGGTGTGAAGACTACAAAGGGCCCTTGTTGATCGGGCTGCCCGGATCCAAAAGCTTTACACTCCTGAAGGTCACGGGAGGAGCACAAGGGAACGGCCAGAAGGGCAGCCCGCCAAGTCCGACAAAGCCTCCGTTCAACTATATTGGCATTTTGGATGCAACCAGCCTCGAGGAATGGGGAAAGTCCAGGGAAAGTAAAGCCTTTAAGGAATTCTTTTCCCAATGGTTATCCAAATGGGCGGCTGATTTTTATGTACTTGGGACTACTGAACTTTATCATGGGGAAAAGCGATTAAGGTAGCTTTTCTAATTTTCCTACCCTATCTATAATGTTTGCCCAGAGCCGCGTGACCCGGATCCATCGGGCATTCTGTAGGTTTTTGGTTGCATAAGACGACGCATCGTGCAGTTTTCTAGCTGTCTTAAGCACTAAGGGATAAGTCAATTTCGCTCAGGCTTAAGCTCTTTTTCCCTCTTTGAGGCTTAAGAAGTCCGAGTTATAGTCCTCAATTAGCCCGGCATCGGCAAAGCTGAAGTATCTATTTTCGCCTATTATGATGTGGTCCAAGACCTTAATCTGCATGATGTTACCGGCGAAGACCAAATCCTGGGTTATTCGCTTATCATTATCGCTGGGTTGAGGATTGCCGGCCGGGTGGTTATGGACGAAGATTAAGGCGGCAGCGTTATGCTTAACGGCGCTCTGGATAATCTCACGAGGATAAATAGCACTGGCATTCAGTGTCCCTTCAAAAAGGTCCTCAATCTCGATAACTCGATTTTGGGAATCCAGGAACATGACTTTGAAGACTTCTTTTTTCAGGTCTCGCATAGAATGGTAGAGGTAATCGAAGACCTCCCGGGAAGACCGGCAGTAGGGTTTATCAAGGACCTGTTCCTTGAGAAACTCTCTGGCTAGCTCTTGCATGAATTTGATGACAAAGACGTTGTGGGCGGTAATCCCTTTGATTTTCCGCAATTCCTCGGGAGGAGCTTCCAGAACGCCTCTCAGGGTCTTGAACCGCTTGATGGCTTCTTTGGCTTGCGGTTTACAGTCCTTGCGAGGCGTGCCCAGCGTCAGCAGCAGTTCCACAATTTCGTAGTCCAGGAATGCTGCTAGCACTGATTGATTGAACCTTTCCCGCAGCCTTTTCCTGTGTCCTTCCGGGCTTCTAGCTTCCATGCTTAGAGGCTCTCTTTCATAACTCCGCTGTCCCCTCTTACCTTAAGAGAGGATTTGGGGGATTTCCTCCTCACTCCTTCGACTTCGCTCAGGACAAGTGTAACCCTCTCCCACCAGGGGAGAGAATTATAATATTTTCACTATGGTTATGGGAATTAGGTTATACGACGGCAAGGGAAGTGCTGATATAATACTGATGAAATGAATCTAGCTCGACGAATAGAGCGATACCTGCCCCAGCCACTTCTTGAGCTAGTCAAGGATATCAGCGGACAGGCAGCCAAGCGGGGGGAAAGAGTATATCTCGTGGGCGGTGTAGTGCGGGATCTGCTCTTAGGAGATCCTTCGCTTCGCTCAGGACTTCGTTTCGACCTTGATTTGGTAGTCGAGGGTGATGCGGTGAAACTGGCTCAGCAAGTGGCGGAAACCAGTCAGGCCAAGTTGCTGGCTCATCATCGCTTCGGCACCGCTAAGCTTAGATATGAGAATTTCACCCTGGATCTGGCGACAGCGCGAAAGGAGACCTATGCCAGACCGGGAGCGTTGCCTACGGTCGCCCCGGGCACCCTCAAGGACGACCTCTTCCGTAGAGATTTTTCTATCAATGCTATGGCTATATCCCTGGCGGCAAGTGATTATGGGGAGTTAATCGACCCTCATCATGGTAAAAGCGACCTGAAGCACGGTCTTATTCGAATTTTGCATCCCAAAAGCTTCACCGACGATGCCACCAGAATTTTGCGAGCTGTCCGTTATGAACAACGGCTGGGTTTTGAGCTCGAAACGCAGACTGCTCAGCTATTGAAACGGGATACTCCTATGCTGGATACCATAAGCGGCGACCGCATCAGGCACGAGCTAGAGCTAATCCTTCGAGAAGGACAGCCAGAACTTGTTATCAAGCGCCTTGCCGAGCTAGGAGTGCTGCCCAGAATAAGCCCGTTCCTCAAAGGCGATGGCTGGATAACAGAGAAATTTGGCAGAGTGCGCCGCCTGAAGAAGCCCAACCAGTTGCCCTCGCTTTATTTCTGCCTTCTTATTTATTCATTTAGTGAAAGGGGACTTGAGCAATTTATCGCGCGTCTCAACACGCCGGCAAAACTATCCCAAGCCATGCGTGACACACTCCACCTCAAGACCAGATTGCCCCTCCTGGATAAGCCTTCTCTGAAACCCAGTGAGATCTATTATCTGCTGCGAGAATATGAGCCCGTAGCGGTGCAGACGAATGCCCTGGCTTCAGATTCTTCAGTTATACAACACCACCTCCAGCTATTTCTCACAAAGCTACGCTATGTAAAGACTTCCCTGGACGGGGAAGAGCTAAAAAAACTGGGCATCCCAGCGGGACCCGAGATGGGAAAAGTTCTGCAAACATTGCATAAGGCAAAATTAGATGGCGAGGTTAGCACCAAAGCCGACGAAAGGAGATTAGCCCTCTCTTTCCGACCGGATTACAAAGGTAGAGGCGGAAGAAGGCCCCAGAGCCACTCCAAAAACGCCCCACCGAGGTAGCAACCCAAAAGATACTTGGGAAATTTCCCGCCCCAGCAAGGCAGTAAGAATTTCCACAGCGGTATCTTAGAGATTCCAGCTAGGAGTCCGGCTATGTCGAATGGCAATATGGGTTGAAGAGAGATGATGAGAATACCCCAAGGACCATATCGCTGCATCCAGCCTACGAACCTCTTATATCCCGGCGCGTTCTCAACGTTTACAATTCTCTTTCCCAAATAGCCGGCATAATAACCACTCAATTCCCCCAGGGTGCCAGCGACGCTGGCTACGAGCGCCACAAGAACAAAACCCCACGGTGATACCTCCGTCATCATCTTCGCCACTGTTATCATTATGGAAACATGGAAATATACTGGAATCAGGATGGCTGCGTTAGCTACCATGGTGATCCCGAAGACAGCTAAATAAGCTAGAGGGCCCAATTTTTGTATGGGGATATTGAAATGAGCCATTAAGTATTCGAGGAGGTAGGCAAGGCCGCCACTGAGACCAATAAGGATAGCAACATAGAACACCATCCTAAGCCATCTCTTTTGCTTCAGCCTTTCCATTATCATTAAATCACCTACCCTGAGAGTTTAGAGACCCGCAGCTACGCCCCGATTCTATCGGGGTGGAAAAGTAGATGCCAGGTAGCACTCCAGCTTTTGCTTTTTCAGACGTGAGAACAATTCACCGGCTTGTTCCGCCCCTGGGAAAAAAGTAAATAGACATGGCCCGGAGCCAGCCAGATAAACTCCTGGAGCCCCAGCTTCCTCCAAAATCTTGCGATATTTGTCCAGTCCGGGGAAAAAATCAAAGGCTATCTTTTCAAAGACATTGAACATAAGGGCAGGGGCAATAGTCTTCCCGCGCATCAGAGATAACAAAACTGCTTTAACGAACTGGCCTTCCGTGAAATCAGCAACAATCAATCTATCATACATCTTTTTTGTTTTGCCGGGGATTTTGGGCAATGGCGGCACCAGCAACACAAACCAGGTTGCAGGCAACTGTGGTAGCGGGCTTACCTTTTCTCCTCTATCCTCCACCAGAGCCGTGCCTTTATGAATAAAGAAAGGGACATCCGACCCCAGCTTAGAGGCTAAACGAACCAGCTCGAAAAGCGGCAACCCCAATCTCCAAAGCTCATTTAGAGCTAAAAGAGCGGCAGCGGCGTCGCTACTACCACCCCCCAATCCCACACCCCAAGGTATATGCTTACGAAGTTCGATGCGTGCCCCCAGACGACATTTTGTGTTTTCTTTAAGCAGGGTAGCTGCTTCTGTTACCAAGTTATCATGCTTCAAGCTGGGCTCATCGCACTCAAAGTATATTTCTTCGTCTAGCTGAAAATTGAGAACATCGCACAAGTCTATGGACTGGATAATGCTGGAAATCAGGTGATAATCATTGTCTTTGCCCAGTACCTCAAGGACGAGGTTTATTTTAGCCGGGGCATATACAGTTAACATGGTAATTCTTTAACTACTCACCTCCAATGTCATTCTGAGGAGTCCCGATACGTCGGGACGACGAAGAATCTCGAGATCCTCCGCGGAGCCTGCCCTGAGCGGGGCTAGATTCTTCGCTTCGCTCAGAATGACAAGAAGTGAAGGGCTCAGGATGGCACGTATAGGGAGCAAAGACTTTCCAGAGTTCCCTCCACTCCTCCAAGCTTAGAGTTTCCGCCCGCCGTTTGCCATCTATTCCTGCCTTCTCCAACAACAAAGCAACCTGGTTGGGCGGCATCTCTAAAGAATGCGCCAAGGAATTGCGAAGCTGTTTGCGAGGAGCGCTGAAACCATGCATAACTATATTAAAAAAACCGACGACATCGGATATCTCGATAGGCGGCTGGGAGTAAACATCCAACTGTAAGATAACCGAATCTACCTTGGGCGGGGGATAAAAACTTGTCGCTGGAACGTAGGCTATAATAGTAGGCTTACCATAAAACTGAGCCTTAACGCTGAGCAACCTCATCTTACCAGGGACGGCAGCGATGGTTTCACCCACTTCCTTCTGTACCATTATTACCATTTCTGAAGGTCGGGGCTGTGCTTCGAGAAAATGGCCCAATACTGGTGAGGTAATGTAATAAGGAAGATTAGCGATGACTTTATAACCCCGGGCAAGTTCGGAGGCGGGTAAATTATTTTCTAGAAGCTGCCGAGGGGTAACCTTAAGTATATCAGCATGGATAATTCTGACATCAGGAAAAGCAGCCAGTCGTTTTTTCAGCAGAGCCACTAATTTGGAATCAAGCTCAACGGCAATGACCCTGGCTCCTCGTTTAGCTAACCCTTCGGTTAATATGCCCAGGCCGGGACCTATCTCAACTACGACGTCTCCGGGGCTAAGTTGGGCAGCAGATAAAATACGCTCTAATACAGCTTCATCTATAAGGAAATGCTGCCCCAGGCGTTTTTTCGGCTTGAAGCCAAATTGGCGGAGGGTTTGCTGGTACAAAAGCGTCAGACCTGTCCAAATAATTGGTGGAGGCCCTTCCCTACCTTCCTTATTGCCACGTTCATAGCTTTCAAAATTTCTATGAGCCGTGCACCCACTCTCGATTTCCAAACCGATAAGTTGTCCTTGCCAGCTAGCTCCAGCCAGGCACCTCTATGTCACACTGGAAATACTACTTACCGCTGCTTCCTTCCGGACCTGACGGGGTTCATAGCCTCCAGTTGCATAGAACCCGACTATCAACACCGCTCAGCAAAAACAAAGTCTCACCAGCCGTAAACCTCAAGCAGGAATTCAGCCCCGCTATAGCGGTTTTCGGGTACAGGGCACCGCTAGTTCCCCGCCTAGCACGGCTCGTTCATGATGTTACCAATAAGTGTTCACTACGTCAACATCAGAATAGAGCCAGATTGGACTGGAAGAGATTGATTGATAGTCTGAGTTGACTAACTATCGGATAAGCCAGTAACATAAATGGCTCTGGGAGGTAGATATGATTAGAAGCGTTAATGGCAAGACGCCCAAGATAGCTGATTCAGCCTTTATCAGCGAAGCAGCTTATATTGTTGGTGATGTAGAAATTGGCGAAAACTCCAGCGTGTGGCCGGGAGCGGTAATCAGGGGAGATATCGGCAAGATAAAAATTGGCAAGAATAGCGTTGTTGAGGATAACTGCGTTATTCATTCAGGGTCACCAAACCTGCCTCCCATGGCGGAGGTTACCATCGGGGACAATGTCATTATCGGTCACGGCGCCGTTTCTAATGGCCGTAGAATCGGAAACAATGTTGTGATAGGTATGAATGCTACCATCCTTCACGATGTTGAGATTGGCGACAATTCCCTAATTGCCGCTGGTTCTGTAGTTACAGAAAAGACGAAAATTCCCGACAATTCATTTGTTACTGGTGTGCCCGGAAAAATCAGGAGGAAAATCACTGCCGAGCAACTATGGTGGTCACAGAATAGCCCAGCAATCTATCGCCAACTAGCTCAGCGATATAAGCGCGAAGGACTTTAGAGCGCCAGCCGTAAATCGTGGTTTTGGCCGGTTGTGACTACAAAATCGTGCCCGGAATTTTTTCTTAAGGGGGGTTATCGGAGGCTTGACAATTTCCGGCGAATAGTATAAATTTACGTGGTTTTGTAAAGATTCTGAGAAAACTAAGCCATTAGAGCAAGGTAGCAGCTTTGAAATGAGACCACTCTCCAGAGAGAAGCTGCGTATGCGATAAAGTATGAGGTTCCTGATTACAGCGGTGGTCGCTTATGCGGCTTATCTTATTCTCACTATCGGCAGCGGCACCGTTGCTTTATGGAGCAAAGAAGAGCTTATCGTCGGGGCAATATTCGCTGTGATAGCCGGTGCCCTGCTCAGGAATCGGTTCATCGGCAAAGACCTGCGCATGCTGAACCCGAGGCGGTGGTTTACATTCCTTGTTTACCTGTTCCCCTTTTTCTTGGCCATGGCTAAAGCCAACATTGACGTAGCCTACCGCGTCATCACCGGGCGGATTAATCCCGCTATCGTGAAGATAAACCCCAACCTGAAGAACGATATGTCAGTCACCATGCTGGCCACCTCCATCACCCTGACGCCGGGAACATTGAGCGTGGACGTTGAACCAAAAACCAACGAACTCTATGTGCACTGGATAAATGTTGACCCTGAGATCCTTAAGGATATGCCGAGAGACTACCATCCGATATGCGGCAGTTTTCCTGACTGGGCAAGGAGGATCACAGGATGATCAACTGGCTTCCGACGCTCATCGCCGTAGCGGTGTGTATTATCATCATCATGGTACGCGTCTTTATAGGGCCAGGGGCGCCGACAAGGCTGGTGGCTTTTGACACCGCCAATACTCTGGTGGTAGCCGGTCTGGTCGTTGCGGCCATAATGTTCAATCACGCGATTTTTGTGGATGTGGCCATCGTGTATGCTTTGCTCTCGTTCGCCATGACGCTGTATGTGGCCAAATACATTCAGGGGGACAAATTTTAGTGGAGACGCTGAACACAGTCAGCTATGTATTCATAGGAATTGGCCTTTTCTTCAATTTTGTGGGAGCCATCGGCCTCCACCGCTTTCCCGATGTGTACACCAGATTGCATGCCGCAACCAAATGCACCACCTTTGGCTCCATCTTCCTCATCCTGGCGGTAATTGTGCAGTCCGCGGGAATTTGGGCAAGGGAAGGCACTATTTCGCAATCTGTAATATGCATACACTCTGTGGTAGCGTTGGTGGCGCTGCTAGTTACCAATGCCACCGGCGCTCACGCCATGGCCCGGGCGGCACATCGCAGCGGAGAAAAGCCCGCCCGAGCAGTAGTGGATGACCTAGCAAATAGAAAGGAAAGAGAGTGATTGAGGCTGGAGTTCTACATATAATAATACCGCTGGCACTGGTTGTCTGTGCCATACTGGTGGCTGTATTTCGGGACCTTCTGTATTCAGTCGTATCGCTGGCTGTGCTGAGTCTGTTGTTAGCCTTCGAGTATTATCTTCTCAAGGCTCCTGACGTAGCCATTGCTGAAGCAGGAATTGGAGCAGCTGTGACCGCAGCCATTTTTATCATCACTCTCAGAGCGACCAAGCGCATGGAGTGAATTATGAGAAAGATTGCAGGTCTGATTTCATGGCTTGTTCTGGTAGCCTTTCTGGTAAGCGGGATGCTGCTCCTCCACCCCTTTGGCTACCCAACTCCATCTGATATGGACGATTATATAATCGAGAACGCCCAAGAAGAAACCGGGAGCAACAGCGTGGTAGCGTCGGTGGTCTTTGACTACCGCGGGTTTGATACGCTGGGGGAGGCTACGATACTGTTCACGGCGGTGACAGGGGTGTTGCTTCTGTTACGAACTCGTAAACGCAAGGAGGAGAGCTCCTGATGCTGTCCAAGATTGTGCGCACCGTAGCCAATCAGCTTATTCTGTTTATCCTCACCTTCGGCCTGTATATCATTGCCCATGGACATCTTACCCCGGGTGGAGGCTTTCAGGGTGGTGCTGTCGTCGTTTCCGGTGTGGTCATGTTGCTGGTGGCCTTCAACTCTCAGGAACTTAAAAAATCCCTGCGTGAGCGTCTCTTAACAATAATGGAAAGCACCGGGGCTTTAATCTTTGCCATCCTAGGTTTTGTCGGGATAGGCACCACTTTTTTCTATAACATCCTGGTGGGCTCGCCCGTCTTCGGCAGGATTCCTCCCTCCGGTGCTGGTCCGGGGGATTTCTGGACAGCAGGGTACATTCCACCGATGAACTTCGCTGTGGGCCTTAAGGTGATAGCCGGCCTTACAGCAGTGGTCCTGGCTCTCGCGCTATTCGCCAGTGGCGAGGAGGTGGAAGAATAATGGAGTACATTCCTCTCAATTTTCCCTTCCTCGCGGCAGCACTGCTAGCGGGGATATCTTTTTATATAATCATATTCAGAAAGAATTTGATTAAGCTCATTATGGGCGTTGGCATGATGTCGTCGGGGGTCAATCTGTTTCTGGTGGCACTGGGCTACCGGGCAGGAGGGAACGTCCCTATTTATACCGATGTGCCAGAAGGGCCCATGGTCCTGTCCGTACCTCAGGCGCTTACCCTGACCAGTATCGTCATCAATGTTGCCGTGCTAGCCTTGATGCTGAGCATGGTGATAAACGTTTACCGCCATACTGGAAGCCTAGATTCAGAAAAATCTAGAAAGATGAAAGGATAGTGATTTGGCTACTTTAATAACTCACTCCCCCATCCTGATTATAGCCATACCTCTGGTGACAGCGTTTTTAACACCATTAATAGGTATGGCAAATAGAAAAGTCAGAGATGCACTTGTAATAGTTAGCCTGGCATTTGTAGTAGTTCTAGTTTTTGCTCTGGCCAGGGATGTCGTCATCAATGGAATCCGTGTTTATACTCTTGGTGCCACTTCCCCTGATCTTACTATCCCCACAGGATTCATGGTGCCAGTGCGGATAATCCTGGAAGTAGATGGCATGTCCATATTTATGGGCATAATTTGGTCGATTGTTTCCTTGGCTGCAGCTATATTTTCCCTTTCTCATATAGCAAGTGAGACAGGGCAGAACAGGTTCTACACACTTTTATTGCTTATGGTGGCCGGCGGCTTCGGAATGATGTTCACCGGCGACTTATTCAATTTGTTCGTCTTTTTAGAAATAGCTTCTATTTCTGGGGCAGCGCTGATAGCTTTCAGAATCAAGTTTGCCGACACCCAAGAAGGCGGATTCAAATACATAGTCATATCCGCCATTGCGTCTCTGATGGTTCTATTTGCTATTGGTCTACTTTATGCCCAGTATAACTTGCTCAATATTGGGGCTATCGCCCAGGTAATTCAATATACAACGCTAGATAAGATAGCCTTAGCCCTGTTATTAATAGCGTTTACTATGAAAGCGGGGATGGTACCTTTACACCTGTGGTTTCCTGATGCTTATTCCGTTGCCCCGGCCAGCATAACCGGCATGCTGGTAATAACAAGCCACGCTTGCATGTATGCTGCTTTCAGAGTTTGCTTTACTCTATATGGGAGTATGCTAGACGCGCCTGTGGCGGGTTGGATATTAATAGTCTTCGGGCTACTGAGCATGTTTATCGGAGTTACCATGGCTGTCTTTCAGAAAGATGTCATGCGCTTTATGTCCTATCATGCTATCTCCCAGCTGGGGTATATGTGGGTTGGGGTAGGTGTGGGGCTAGCTGTTTTGGGCAACGCCGAATTTATAGCCGCCTACGGTAGAGACGCTATGAGCGGAGGTATTTTCCATATCTTAAATCATGCCATGTATAAGCCACTTCTATTCTTCACTGGCGGAGCCCTGTTCCACTGCACCGGTACCAGAGACCTTACCAAAATGGGTGGCTTAGCCCACAAAATGAAGTGGACTACTATACTGTATATAATTGGAACCCTGTCTATTTCCGGCATTCCGCCTCTCAACGGATTTTCATCAAAAATACTAATTTATGAATCTGTGTACCAATTCCATCCAATCCTTACTATAACAGGCATAATAACCTCCATCCTGACTCTGGCCTCCTTTACCAAGGCTTTTCATTCAGCGTTTATGGGGGCGGAATTGCCTGAATATAAAGAGGTGAAAGAGGTTCCGAGGTCCATGGTAATTGCCATGGTGATACTGGCCGCAGGCATTGTCTTCATTACTCTGTTTCCATCGCTAGTTGTTGATTGGACAATTCACCCTGCTGCCGATGCTTTAATAGACCAGGAAGCATATATCACCGCAGTTATGGGAGCCATACCATGACGTTCATTCTAGAATCTGGCTATGCTTTTTGGAACCCTCTCATCTGGATCATTGTCTTTTTAGTAGTGATGATAGTAGTCTACTTCTTCAGGAGGCGAGGGCAGAAAAAATATAAGAAGGATACGGATCAAGCACAGATCTTCTTATGTGGGGAAGAGGTTCCCGAGGCAGGGGAGCGCCACATAAGGGTAGGCAATATATATTGGGGATTCTTTGAAACTCTTAAGGAATACTATAACCAGATCCTAAGACCCCATACTGGAATAGTAAACGACTATGTACTCTGGTTCGTAGCTGCTACGGCCGTAAGTGCCATAATACTCCTTATCGCCGGACTAGCTAAATAATCTGAACTAATACAGGAGAGATATTTGAGTTTAAAGGCATTTAAAAGAGCATTGTGGGTCTACCACCTTAACACTGGCTCGTGCAATGGATGCGATATCGAGATTCTAGCCGTGCTCACTCCCCGCTACGATGTCGAGCGCTTTGGCATCAGGCTGGTGGGCTCGCCTCGCCATGCCGATGTATTACTGGTGACGGGCCCGGTGATTAAGCAGATGGTGCCGCGAGTCAAGCGCATATACGAACAAACACCTGACCCTAAGCTAGTCATGGTAGTTGGCAACTGTGGCATAGAAGGAGGGGTATTCTACGAATCGTATAACCTAGCGGGACCTGTAGACCAGATTATACCGGTGGACGTTTATGTCCCCGGCTGCCCGCCGCGGCCGGAGGCCATTATTCACGGTGTGGCCATGGCCTGGGTAAAGCTCGAGAAAGCTGAGCAGGGAGTAAGATAAATGGAATTACTGTCTCCTGAAAAAATAATTGATAGCTTCAAGACAGCTCTGGGAGATGGCTTTATTGACGCCAAAATCTATCAGCGTGAGGTCGCCCTCAAGAAGAATAAGTTCCGCAGCATCTGGGTCGAGGTGAAACAGAGCGCCTTCCGCAACGCTGTTGAGCATATCTGCTACCTCCAGAAATACCCCCACCTGGCTATTATCTCCTCGAGCGACCTGGGCTCTGAAGTAGAGCTCATCTACCACTTCACCATTTACTATGGCTATCACTTGGAGGAGTTGAGCCTGGGGCTGCGGGTGAAGTTGCTCAAGAGTGACCTGAGGATACCAACGATTACCGACCTCATCCCCGGGGCCATCTTCACCGAGCGCGAGACCCAGGAAATGATGGGGGTAGAGGTGGTCGGTATCCCGGATAAAAGACGGTTATTCCTGCCTGAGGATTTTCCCGAAGGTGCTTATCCCTGGAGAAAAGATGAGAAGGGCCCACCGAGTGACATGCTTAGAGTTCTGCCGGGAAGGAAGCAAAAAAGATGATGCTGGAAGAGACGAAAAAGGCAACTTATACCATCCCTGTAGGTCCGATTCATCCGGCGCTGAAGGAACCGATCCGGCTTGCTCTTACTGTTGATGGCGAAGAGATTGTGGATGTGGATATCTTTGTGGGACATGTTCACCGCGGTATCGAGTGGCTTGGTATGAATAGGAATAACCCTATCCAGAGTATATACGTATCGGAACGGATATGCGGTATCTGCAATATATGTCATCCGTTCGCATTTGTTATGGCTGTTGAGCACGCTACTGGAATCACTCCGCCTCCGCGTGCTGAATATATAAGGACGATTATCGCTGAAATGGAGCGCATACATTCCCATCTACTGTGGGCTGGGGTGGCCGCTCACGAGATTGGCTTTGACACCATTTTTTATCTCACCTGGCGGGTTAGGGAAGAAATAATGGATTTAATTGAATACGTGACCGGAAACCGGGTTACCAAGGCTATGTTTCAAATTGGTGGGGTGCGAAGAGACATTACTGAAGAGCAATTCCCCAGGATTAGACAATCCTTGGATTACTATAAGAGCCTATTTGACCAGCTAAAAAGGGTATTCTTAGATGATAAGACGATACAGATGCGGACAAAGAATGTAGGCATCCTGAAGAAGGAAGATGCGTTGAAATTGCTCACAGTCGGACCATCAGGCAGGGCAAGCGGCGTCCCCAAAGATGTGAGGCAGAACCAGCCTTACGCTGCCTATGCCGATTTGGATATCAAAGTCACGACTCCAGACATACTCACCGGGACTGTAGTCGGCGACGTGTATGACCGGATTATCGTTCGATTACTGGAGGTTAAGCAGGCGATTGAAATCATTGAGCAGTGTTTGGAGAAAATGCCACCTGGTCCGATACTGGCACAACCAAAGACAGCGCTGCTTTTAAAGACGCTGACCAAAGCAGAAGGTGAAGGTATCGGGCGAGCCGAAGCACCTAGAGGTGAAGTCGTACATTATGTCCGTCTGGAGGCTGGGCAGAGCACCCTGGCCACCTGGAAGGTGAGGGCGCCCACCTACGTTAACTTGATGTCGGCCCCCACTATACTCAAAGGTATGCAGATTGCCGATGTGCCTATTGCCTTTGCCTCTCTTGACCCGTGTCTCTCCTGCACCAACCGGATTGTGGTAACAGACAGAGCCACCGGCCAGAAGTCGGTTACCGACTACGAGGAACTCCACCGGCTTTCTGTAGAAAAGACGAGGAAGCTGCAACGATGAGCTTAGTGATTATCATTTTTGGCTCTGTCATATTGGTATCCATCGGCGGCGTTTTCGCCATGCTCTACCGCGGCATTGACCGCAAGCTGGTGGCGCATATGCAAGGGAGAGTAGGGCCGCCCATCGTGCAGCCCTTCCGAGATGTCCAGAAGCTGCTGATGAAAGAGAGCATCATCCCCGATGGTGCTGTCTCCTGGCTGTTCAGGGCAGCCCCATTTGTCTGTCTGATAACTTCAGCTTTACTACTCCTTTATATACCTTTGTTTGGGCAGAAAGCGCTTTTAGGTGAATTTGGTGATGCCCTATTAATAGTATACCTGTTGATACTACCGTCTCTGGCTTATGCCGCAGGTGGTTTTGCCTCCAGTTCTCCCTATGCCACCGTTGGCGCACAGCGCGAGATGGTCGTCTTGATGAGCTATGAATTCCCTCTGGCAGTAGCTATAGTTTCTCTCGGCTGGCGCATCGGTCACGCTACCACCGCCAATCCATTTATGTTTTCTACGATCGCCGAATACCCTATATGGAGTTTGGTTGGCCCGCTAGGAATAGTCGGCTCGCTGATTCTGGTATTTACCCTCCTGGTAGTTACATCTGGTAAGGGTGCCAAGGTGCCATTTGATGTAGCCGAGGCTGAAACGGAAATCGCTGGCGGAACACTGGTTGAATATTCGGGCAGAAACCTGTGTTTGTTCTACCTCGCTGATATAATAAAGGCTTTTGCCATGTCATCATTAGTAGTGGCTCTATTCATTCCATATAACCTCTCCCCTTTGGTGGGAATTGGTACGCCAGTCCTCGCCGGCATAGTGGACGGCTTATTCTTTCTGGTCAAGGTCTTCGCCGTGATGTTCATTAGTATATCGGTGATACGCACGGCAATGGCACGATTTAAGATAAGTCAGGTAAGCTGGGTCTACATAATGGCCATGACCTTCATCAGTATCGTTGGTCTGATACTGATAGTAGTTGATTTGATCGTGTGATGAAAATGTTTGAAGCAGCAAGAACGATATTAAAGCAGCTCTTTCTAAATCCAGCGACAAATAAGTTTCCGGCAAAATATGCTCCAGCATCAACCATTCAATTCCTAAACAGTGTTACGAAAGGCGAATTGCAGATGATTCCGCCAGTGCCGGTGCCATCTAAATTTCGGGGAAAAATCGCATATGATAAGGAGAGATGTACCGGATGCAGGTTGTGCATTGATGTCTGTCCGACAAAAGCTATAGAATTTATACCCGAGGAGAAAAAGGTCAAAATATTCGTCTCCAGATGCTGCTTCTGCGCCCAGTGTGTTGAAATCTGCCCATCTAGGGTGCTCTCCATGACGGAAGAGTTTCTGCTCGCCAACTACGATAAGTACGCCGACGAGTTGATAGTCGTGGACAGCGGCGAGCTACCAGGCTCCGTGAAGAGAAAGAAGCCAGCCGCCGAAGCCTCCAAGTGAGGCCTGAAGGAATCCCTTCCCTCAGGATAAACCGAGCAGTAAGAGGAAAGCTTTTCCAAAATTCCCCTCTTAAGATAAGAGGGGCCAGGGGAGTTATGAAAGAGAGAGCCTTTACTCCAGCAGCGGAATTTCCGCTACCCGTCCTTCCAGAATAGCCTCAGCCAGTTTCTTCACGCTTTGGCGCACCGCTTTGGAAATGCCCCTGCCCATATCTGTCCGCTCAGGCTGCACACCGACCAGCACGACCTTCCCGCAAAACTCCTCTACATAAGACATAAACATGGAGAGGGGCATATGGTGTGTGGAAAAGGATAAAACCTTGATTTTCTCCGGCGGGATTATACGCAGAGCCCCGGGCGGTAAACCCATATTGGCGGCGTCTACCAGTATCAATAGGTCGGGCCGGTGCTGGCGGATAACTGAGGTATAGCTTTCCGGAGCAGTGCCGGCGTCTATCCCGATTACAATCGAGATAATTTGGGTGGGGAGAGGAGCCTTGGCTTTGCGCTGCTTTCGGTTAAGTATCTCCACCACATAAGTGCCGGCAGCATCATCGCCGCCCAGCCGGTTGCCGATCCCTAGAACTATCGTACCTCCCATCTTATGCTCGCCTCTGCGTGTATTCTATTCTCATCCCACGCCCGCTAGCAACCAGCACACAAGCGGGAACTGCCACCTTTTAACCGTTGACGAGCCGCGGTTGTGGGTGTTAACATTCCTTGTTTCTAGCAGTGCGATTTACTTCATCAAAGAAATCATGGTGCCGTTAAAAAATTTCAAAACAAGGAGGGTCTCATGGCTTATGAGAATTTAGTTGTAGAGCGGGAGGACAACATCGGCATAATCGCCTTGAACCGGCCGCCGGCAAATCCCATAAATCTGGCTATGCTTGAGGAGCTGGATGCAGTTCTGACCCAGTGGGAAAAGGATAAGACGGTGAGAGCCATAATCATCACCGGTGCCGGCGAGAAGGTATTCTCCGCCGGCTTTGACGTGAAATCAGTCGGAACGCCAGATGGCGAGAAGGCTGCCGTCAAGGGGCGGGAGGTGTTTAAGCGCATCGAGCGGTATCCCAAGCCCGTAATCGCCGCCCTGAATGGCTCTGCCCTCGGGGGTGGTTGCGAGCTAGCCATGTCCTGCCATTTCAGAATAATGGCCAACTCTGAGCGGGTGACCATAGGGCAGCCCGAAATTGACCTGGGCATTGTACCCGGTTGGGGCGGCACCCAGCGGTTGCCCAGGTTAGTGGGTAAGACCAAGGCGATTGAAATGCTTCTGCTTGGCACCAGAATCACCGCCCCCGAGGCTTTGAGCATCGGGCTTATAACCAGGATGTCTCAGCCCGGGCAGGCGATGGATGATGCCAAGAAACTCGCCAGGATACTGGCCAAAAAGGCACCGATTGCCATGCAGGTAATTCTCGATGCCATAATTCGGGGACTTGAGACCACTACCGACCAAGGCTTGAAAATAGAACAGGAAGGATGGCGGCGGATAGAAAAAACGAAGGATGCCAAGGAGGGAATAAAAGCGTTCATCGAGAAACGGGAGCCGGTCTTCACCGGTGAATAGCTTTCCAGCACAAAGGGCAAAGAATTAAAAGGAGGTTTTTGAGGTGAAGGTTGCCGACATCAAAAAAATTGCGGTCATGGGGGCCGGTGACATGGGACATGGCATCGCCGAGGTGGCGCTGCTTGCTGGCTACAAGGTGGCAATGCGGGACATCGAGCAGAGATTTATTGACAAGGGGCTGTCCAGAATCAAGGAGAGCCTGGATAAGCTTGTGGAAAAGCAGAAAATCACCGAAGAGAACAAGAAGGCGATGCTGGCCAATCTCCAGACCTTTATTGATATTGGCGAATCTGTTAAAGACGCTGATTTTGTTATTGAAGCCGTTCCCGAGATTATGGACCTCAAAAAGCAGGTTTTCCAGGCTCTGGATGCCGCTGCTCCCAAACATGCCATACTGGCTTCCAATACTTCCACCATGAGCATCACGGAGATCGCCTCAGCTACGAAGAAGCCAAAACAGGTCGTCGGTATGCATTTCTTCAACCCGCCTGTGCTCATGAAGCTCGTCGAGGTCATCAAAGGCAAGAAGACCAGCGAGGCGACGATGCAACTGACATACGACCTGGCCTTGAGGATGAACAAGGTGCCGGTCAGGATTGAGAAGGACTCCCCCGGATTTATCTACAATCGAATCACTGCGCCAACTAACATCTTGCTTGGCCTTATGCTAGAACGGGGCGTGGCTACGCCAGTGGAAATCGATGCCCGCATGAAAAGGGCGGGGGCGCCCATGGGGCCCTATGAGTTGATGGATTACATAGGGCTGGATGTCAGCTATCATATCGCTCGTAATTTTTCGGAGAGGCTCTCTCGAGACCACGAGCCAGCCTCGTGGCTCAAAGCTAAGGTGGACGCCGGTGAGCTGGGGAAGAAGACAGGACGTGGTATTTATGACTGGTCTAAAGGCCGACCGGAGATAGACTTATCCAAGGCGAAAGAGGATTTCGACCCCACTGTCTTTACTGCCCTTCAGGTTAACGAGGCGACAAAACTCCTCGAAGAAGGGGTAGTTAAGAGTGCCAACGACATCGACAAGGCCATGATTAATGGGGGTGGTGTGGCAGCCGGTCCTTTCCAGCTTGCCAAGGAGATAGGATATGATAAATTAGCCAAGATATGCGACGACCTTGCCCAAAAGTTTGGCATTAAAACGTTCGAGCCCACTAGGACGTTGAAAAGGGGGAGAGTGCCTTAGAACCAGTCGGCATTATCACCAAACTTCATCCAACATAAAAGGCGCCAGCACTGAAAAGCTGGCGCCTCTGATTTTCCTGGTGGAGGCGGGGGAGGGTTGAACTCCCCGTCCAGAAGAAGGTTGCCAGAATATCCTACAGGCTTAGTCAGCTCCTTTTATCTCGTCTAGCTTTCATCTGCTGACCGAATCCAGCCAGACCAACCAAGATTTCTTAGCCAACCCCTATTGGTATCAGGATTGGAGCGCCTCGATTTTTCTGACACCTAATCCCAAGCTTCGAGGAGAGCTCGAGTTAGATTGAACCTTTAAGCGTAAACAGGTTCGGCAGTTGTTTTTTGCCACTTGTTTTATGAGGTTAGTGGCACCTCAGCCTGCAATTCTGTAGGCCTTCCCCTGTCGAACCCACGCGCCCCCATGTCCTAGCCTACTTTCCCCTCACCTCCTTTTACGCTTTAATGCTCGCTCCACTTCCCTTTCGGCGTCCCGACGGGCGATAGCTTCCCTTTTGTCGTAAGCCTTCTTCCCTCGGGCCACCCCCAGTTCCACCTTAGCCACTCCATGCTTAATATACAGCTTAAGGGGCACTAAAGTCAAACCTTTCTGCACTACTTTGCCAGCCAGGATGTCAATCTCTTTCCTATGCAGAAGAAGCTTGCGAGGTCTGGTCGGCTCATGAGTGTTATAGCTGGCAGCATCATAAGAGGCAATGTGGCTATTATAGAGCCATAGTTCACCATTTTCTGGCTTGGCATAGGCATCACTGAGATTTACCTTGCCTTCCCTGATGGATTTAATCTCCGAGCCCTTGAGGACGATTCCTGCCTCAAAGCTTTCCTGGATATGATAGTCGTGGTAAGCTTTGCGATTAACAGTTATTACACGGGAGTCCTTCGCCATACGATAATTCTAGCATCGTGAGGTATGGCGAGCAATTTATGACACACTTCCCGATAAAGTCAGCTAAAGCGATCTCCAGCACAACAAGAGGATGCTTGAAGAGCAAAGGACGGGAAATCCTAAATCTCAAGCCTTGCAGGGGAAAATCTAAATCCTAATCTCTAAATTCTAAACAATATCAAATGACCAAAATTCAATCGACTAAATGGTTTTGGCAATTGAAAATTGCAATTTGTTTAGTATTGGCGCTTAGAATTTAGGATTTGAAGCGGAGCGCCTTTGGGATTTGGAATTTAGCTAACGCGGTTGCCCACGGAGTTTACCCTGAGCGAAGGGCTCGCAGTGACGATCCGAGTTGCTAAATCACCGCAGTTATTCCCTATTTCTTCTCTAGGCCTTTTTCCTTGGCAAATGCCTTTGTGCGCTTGCCTATCTCGTCAGCTTTACTGATTAGTAAGATCATGCTAGCCAAGCATACAAGGAAAATGCCCACCCCTATAGGTCCGCTCCAATATAAGACTAGCCATATATCCATTTCTCCTCCTTCAATTGAACCTTTAGTTCTATGACCAGATTGTATGTTCAGGCTTATACCGAAGTCAAGCGGGGCACTGAGATTGACTAGCAACATTTAGTTGTCATTCTGAACCCTTCGCTTCTCGTCATTCTGAGCGAAGCAAAGAATCTCTGAGATTCTTCGTCATCCCGATGTATCGGGACTCCTCAGAATGACATTACTAAACGCTCTCGGGTGCGCCGCCAAAGAGCTATTTTGCACCAGGCTGAATTTACTAGAAGGAGTGACCGTTTTAAAATGTACTGGAGGGGAGGGGGGTTACTATAGAATATTATGTAGAACGTCATTTATTGAGAAAGGAGCTATGCCATGACCCGGGCCGACAGACTTTACTTATTTGTAACTATTTTCCTAGCTATCGCCGCCATAGCTGGCGGCGTCATGCTAGCAGTGCAGCACAGCCGAAACCAGCCTGTGGAGATCATTCTGGCTCAAACAGAACCTCCACAGCTCAGCGGCGAGGTCTACATTGGCGGCGCTGTGGCTAACCCCGGCATATACCCTCTAAGAGAAGGCGACACTCTGCAGACGCTCCTTTCCGATGCCGGTGTTGAACCAGATGCCGACCTCAGCCACACCGAGATTTATGTTCCACGACAAGGCGAAGAACAATCTCCTCAGAAGATAGATATCAACCGGGCCGAAGCCTGGCTCCTCGAAGCCCTGCCGGCAATAGGCGAGGTACTAGCTCAGAGAATTGTGGATTACCGCAGTGAGCACGGACCTTTCCGAACAATTGAGGACTTGCTTAAGGTCAGCGGCATCGGCCAAGGGACGTTTGACAAGATAAAAGACTATATAACCGTGTCAGAGTAGAAACCCTTCCCCATAACCTATTGACAACACCCGATAACCGCACTACACTCTTATAAGCACATCTACAAACGACCGTTGTAGCTTGCTTGTCCCGCCAGTCAACATGACCGAGATAGAGACTGGCGGGGATGTGCTTTTATAGGTCAACATGATTAAGGGTAAGAATCTGATAAAGTTCGTAAGGCGCTTGGGCATTACCTTGCTATTCCTCCCAGAGCCTTTTACCACGCCGTTCGGTGTGGCGCTTGTACTTGTCTCGCGCTATTTATCTAGAAGACGTGAGGCCAGTCGGAATAGTCGCCTTCGAGAAATGGTCAAGTATTATCTAGCTCACACTACGCTTCTCAGGGATAATGCTGCTGACAAATACCCTGCCCCTGGCTCGTTAATGCGCCCTGGCTTGCGCGAGAAACATGCTATCCTCGGGCAAATTACAGGCAGCCGTAGCCTTGCCATGGATACGCAGAAACCTTCCCAGCGTTATAAGGCTGGTGATAGTTTCAAGGTGGAATCTGGTTGGCCTGATACCTCCAGCAGAGCAGAAAAAGTGATCCATCACACGATAAACAGAGAGTGGCTTTCCCGGTGCTATGAAGGCGCGGGTAGCACTGTGGCTCACTCTAATTGGGCTAGTGCCTCTGGTGCCGTGGAGAGAGTGACACAGCACTCCATCAACGTGAGATTACTTTCTCAGCGTTACAAGACAGGTCGTGTTGAACAAGTGAAAGTACAGCATCATACCATAAATATGGAATCACTTCTGCAACGTTATGGGTCGGCGGTGAGCTCCATGACGGTCCTCAAGGCCCTCCAGAATAATAACTACTACTATGACATAGTATCTAGAGGGAATGTTATTGGGGGCTATTAGTGCTCAAGGGCAACTAACGCCGCCCATTCTGCCGGTACGCTGAAGAAGAAAAGTATCAAAGGATGGGCAGAAAACTATTTGTGGTATCACCACGCTTTCATGAATATTTAGCCAGAATGTTCCCTTTCCAAATCCGCTGGCTGGGCTCCGCAAATTGTTGTTACTGAAGCGTAGAATTGTTCACACTTCTTTGGCGGGGACGGCGCTTAAGGTTTCCACAACGTAGTCTGTCTTAAATGCTATGTCCAACACAAAGCGCATAGCCGTCTCGGGGTTAGGTGCTTCAAAAACAACTACGCCGTCATATCGCCCAAAGGTAACATAAACATCGTGAAGTGTGATTCCCTTGGGAGCTTTGAGCTTTCTCAAGTAGTCGACAGCCTCTTTCCCTACTCCTCTCGGTAATAGCAGACTCATAAATAACATAGCTGACCTCCTTCCTTGTTTTGCTAGCCATCCAAATCTGCCGGCTGGGCTACGTTCATTTTATTCCCTTGCTATCTATAGGACAGGAATGAAATAGAATCCGCTCAAGATTGCAAATAAATCGGCCCTTATCTCATCGCTTCTTCGGGCCCTTCCGAAGATATTCCGCGGCTTTCTTCCGTGCTTTCTTTCCTGTCTTTTTGGCTGCTTTCTTCTGAGCCATCCGTCTCCTAGTAAACGCAATTCCTTTTGCGAGATTATAGCAGCCTGGTAGACAACACACAAGAAACATAGGGTTTGAGGATAGTCTGAGACTTCGTCTCCAAATCCGCTGGCTGGACTTGCTGCTATTCGCCTTCAGGCCGAGCAAGCCTCACCCTGATTGCGTGGAGGCGACCGTTGGGGTCCCGTGTAACCTCAAATTCCACTTTTTGCCCTTCTCTAAGGGAACCATAGTCCACCCCTTGAAGCTGGTTGCGGCCAAAGAAGAGGTCTTCTTCCCGCTCTGTCTTGATGAATCCAAAACCACGGTCTACAATTAGCCGTTTTATTGTGCCCTTTTGCATAGAATGCCTCTACAAATCCGCTGGCCGGGCTACGCTCATTTTATTCCTTTGCTATCTTAATTTCATTTTCCGTATCAAGACCGTATCATCGTGAGAAGCATCTTGAAATTCTTTATTGCTCTCAGAGCATGTGGTTGATTAGCTGGCATTATGACCATCTCACCGTCTTTCAGGCGGATAGGCTTGCCGGAGATAACAATTTCTGCTTCACCCTCAAGGAGATAAACCAAGGCATCAAAGGGCGCCGTATGCTCACTTAAGCCTTGTCCCTGGTCAAAGGCGAAAAAGGTGACTGTACCCGTCTTTTTATCAATTATCGTTCGGCTCACGACAGAACCTTCTTGACAATCAGCTAAATCAATTAGTCTTAGGGCTTGCCCCACGAGCTTCTCCAGCCCTTTTTGCTCCATTCATTTCACCTCCACAGTTCTTTTAAGCAAGGTTCTCTCCAAATCCGTTGGCTACTCATCGGGCACAAGCCCAGTCCGCCGAGTAATTGTAATTATAGCACTTGCCGAAGAATTGCTTGTAGTGCTAGTTATTTCGTTGTTGGGAGTGTCCGTATCAGCAGTAACATCACTTAAACCCAACAGTTGACAGTTATGATTCAAATCGCGGTCCTTGACAGGTATGAGAGATTGAGGCAAAATCGCTAAATAAGCTTAGCAGAAAGGCAGTAACTGTTATGAAAAGTGAAGAAAAATTTGAAACATTTTTTTGGGAAGGTATAAGTCCCACACTTGGCTTTGCTCCTCGATACCCAGGATACAAACCACGTGCAAAGGTCGATAGAGAAAGGGGAATAATTTGTGAATATGATGTCGCCGTGAACATGCGTGACGGCATAAAGATATATAGTGATATCTTTCGCCCAGAGAAAGAGGGGAGGTACCCAGCTCTTATCGCATGGGGCCCCTATGGGAAACATACTCCGTTTAGTGACGCGTCTCATCCAGCAAGTGGTGTAGCTCCTTCTGATATGTCTGAGTACTGTGCCTTTGAAGCACCTGATCCTGTCTACTGGTGCCCTCATGGCTATGTTATTATCAATGTAGACCCACGTGGGGCTTGGGGTTCTGAAGGAGTTCTAACATTCATGACTGAGCAAGAAGCAGAGGATTGTTACGATTTAATTGAATGGGTCGCCAAACAACCATGGAGTAACGGCAAAGTTGGTATGGCTGGAGTCTCATATTTGGCTTGGACCCAATGGAGAGTGGCAGCACTCAATCCACCGCACCTAGCAGCAATTAGCCCATGGGAGGGGGTGAGCGATTTTTACCGCGAGTTTGCCTTTCATGGAGGCATTCCAAGTAACCTTTTCTTGTGGCTTTTAGCGAGAGAGGCTTTTTGTTGCTCAAACTCAAGACGAGTAGAAGATTTGGTAAGAATGGCTAAGGAACACCCCCTTTTTGATGACTATTGGGCTAGCAAGAATGCTGATCTCACAAGGATAACTGTGCCAGCCTTTATTGTGGCGAGCTGGTCAGATCACGGTCTGCATACACGCGGGACACTTGAAGCATTTAAGAAGATAGCCTCTACAGATAAATATCTTTTAATTCATGGCAGGAAAAAATGGCAATTCTTTCGCCAAATGGTAGATTTACAGAAACAATTTTTCGATAGATACTTGAAAGGCGTTGATAATAATGAAGTAAAGTATTGGCCTAAGGTCAGGCTGGAGGTGAGGGAACGGTATTACTTTGGAAATTTCAGAAGTGAAAATGAATGGCCATTAGCTCGAACCCAATATACAAAATTATTTTTGAATGCAGATGGGACACTCACAAATAACCCGCCTAAAAAAGAGAACTCAATTTGTTATGATGCAAAAACTGGAACCACTCAGTTCGAATATAAGTTTAATGACAAGACAGAGTTAACAGGATATATGAAGCTGAAACTTTGGGTACAGGCAAAGGGTAGTGATGACATAGATTTATTTATAGCAATAGAGAAATATGATCGTGCTGGTGATTTTGTGAGGTTTCCGCACACTGTTCTAATGTATGACTATGCTCCAGCAGCCCTTGGTTGGTTACGAGTTTCTCATCGTGAACTCGACGAGGAGAAATCGATGCCTTATCAGCCTGTCCTCAAGCACCAGCGAGAATTGAAGCTTAAGCTTGGCGAAATTGTTCCGATAGAGATCGAAATCTGGCCTTCAAGTATACTATTTGAGCGAGGAGAAAAATTAAGACTTGTGGTGCAAGGCAGAGATATCCTTACCTATGCAGCTTTTGGACATACTGAAACTGTAAACAAAGGTGAGCATATAATGTACATGGGTGGTAAATATGATTCTCATCTTCTTATGCCAGTCATTCCTATTGCTTAGGAGTCTAGCTTGATATGTCAAGGGCTAGATAATGGGCCTGCTGAAAAAGTCAGCACTGTGCAATAGCTAAATCTTCCCGAAAAGCATGATAGGAGAGCCAAGGTTGAGCTTTGGCTCTCGATTTATGTTGATCTTGCTTTGGGTAGTTGGCTAAATAGAGCTAAGCTGGTTATAGCTGCTTTGGTATAATGCAGATGTGTGGCTTCTCTATGTTAGCTGTGCCTGGGTGGCTGGGATATTCCTGGGTTCCATGGTTAGCCTCCCTTTGCTTGCCCTCGCCTGCGGACTTACCCCGTTCGCGATTATACCATTCCTCCCCGGCAGGAAGAAGCCCTTAATAGTAGCCGGGTTATGCCTCTTGGCCTTCTTCGGCAGCGGGCTTCGCTTCTCATCAAGCTTGCCTCCGGTAGACGAGCATTCCCTTTGCTTTTATAACGACAAAGGAATCGTGGAGATTCAGGGTATGGTGGCAGAGGACCCTGACATCCGAGATAGATATTGCCTGCTGACATTTTCCGCCCGCGAAATAACTGTCAATGGCAAAAATGAAAAGGTATCAGGAACCGCCTTAATCCGAGTGCCCCGATACCCCGCCTACCAATATGGCGATGTGCTCAAGGTGACTGGCGAGCTACAGACTCCGTCCCAATCCGGGGACTTCGACTATAAAAGCTATCTGGCTCACCAGGGAATTTACTCCATCGTTTACTATCCTAAGATAGAACTTCTAAGCCAGGGCGAGGGCATCAAACCTTTGCAGTGGATTTACTCTTTGAGACAGCGCCTCTCTGCTTCCCTAGCCAGAGCCTTGCCTGAGCCCCAAAGCTCATTAGCTCAGGGTATTTTGCTGGGCTTGAGAGGCAACATACCTGACTCCCTCAACAAAGCCCTTTCCAGGACGGGGACAGCACATATATTAGCCATCTCCGGCATGAATATCAGCATCATCATTGCCATGTTTCTCAGCTTCGGCATCCTGCTCTTTGGCCGGCAACGTTCCCTATATACCTGGCTGGCTCTGGCGTTTACATGGCTTTATACCCTGCTCGCCGGGATGAATCCGCCGATAATTCGGGCAGCAATCATGGGCAGCCTGTTTATAATAGCTGAATATCTGGGGAGGCAGCAAAACGCCATCATTGCCCTAGCTTTCGCCGCCGCCGTGATGGTGGGAATCGAGCCCGGTCTCTTATGGACAATCTCCTTTCAACTCAGCTTTTTGGCCATGGCCGGGCTTATTTTCTTCTATCCATATTTTCAGGCTTGGGGAAGGAAAGGCGTTGCTCGCTTATTTGAGAACAGGGAGAAGATTGTACCCACAGCCAGTATAATAACCGACGGTTTTGCTGCCAGTTTGGCAGCTGTCGTGGCAACCTGGCCGGTTATAGCTTATAACTTTGGTATAGTCTCCTTAGTCGGCTTGCCAGCAACTTTCTTCTCTCTGCCTGACTTGCCCGTCATCATAGTCACAGCAGCCCTAGTCGCCTTCGCAGGACTGCTCGCCCCACTCATAGCCCAAATACTGGGCTGGCTAGCCTGGCTTTTCCTCAGCTATCTCGTTTTTCTGGTTCAGGGCTTTGACGCCCTGCCACATTCTTCGTTCGCGGTGAGCAGTGTTTCCGCCTGCCATGTCTGGGGGTACTATGCTATATTGGCGGGAGTCTTAGCATCCCTCAAACACAGAAAACAGTTGGCTGATTTCTTTTCCAGGTTGACTTCCAGAATAAAGAAAGAGGCTGAAGGCATTCCCAAACCTCGCCTTCGTTTTTCTCCGAAATGGCTTATCCTTCCCCTTTTGGTAGTAGCTATCCTGATGTGGTCTGTGGCTCTGACCATGCCCGATGGCAAGCTTCATGTCAGCTTTCTCGATGTCGGACAGGGAGACGCCATCGCAATTCGCTTGCCCAATGGTCAGGACATGCTCATTGATGGCGGGCCTGACTCACAGAAAATAAGTCTGGAACTGAGCAAGAAGCTGCCCTTCTGGGATAGGACCATAGACCTCATCGTTTGTACTCAACCTCAGGCTGACCACATCACAGGCCTGGTGGATGTCCTTCAGAGATACCATGTGAAGCAGGTGCTTGAGCCCGGAGTATCGTACAACTCCTCTATTTACCAGGAGTGGCTCAGGCTTATTGAAGATAAAGGAATCAAATATAATATAGCCCGGGCCGGGCAGGAGATTGATTTGGGCAACGGAATCGAGATGAAAGTGCTAAATCCGCCGGAAAGCTTATGGGAGAGGACCAGCGACGATGTGGATAACAATGGGGTTGTGCTGAGGCTGACCTGGGGCCAGGTTAGTTTCCTGTTTACTGCCGACATCAGAGAAGATGTTGAATTCGAGCTTATCGGGCAGCGAGCCAATTTAAGAAGCACTGTGCTTAAGGTCGCCCATCATGGCAGCGAGACATCCACTTCTCAGCAGTTTCTAGCCGCGGTCGACCCTGAAGTGGCGGTGATTTGCGTGGGAGAAGACAACCCCTTTGGCCATCCCAGCCCTGAGGTGGTGGAGAGATTGACTGACAGGCTGGGCGAGGACAATGTTTATCGCACAGATGAGGATGGCACGGTCGAGTTCATTACCGATGGGGAGAAGCTATGGGTGAAGATAGACAGCTAGGGAATTTGCTCGGCGCCAAGCGACGGCCACACCCTCGGCACAGGTCATCCCAGCGGGGTGTGACGACGCCGTGGCTTAGACAAGTATTTTCCCGTCCCTAAGGAAGAGAGTGCCATCTACACGGACTTCTCCACCGTCCCGGAGGTCACAGACCATATCCCAATGGATGGCGGACTTATTCTTGCTCCCTGACTCGGGATAACCCTTGCCCAGAGCCAGGTGGATAGTCCCGCCAATCTTTTCATCGAACAGAGTATTCTTGGTGAATCGCTGGATGCCGGGATTGGTGCCGAAGGCAAACTCGCCCACATAGCGTGCACCCTCGTCAGTCTCCAGCATCTTCAACAAGAACTGCTCATTCTTAGCTGCCGTGGCCTTGATAACCTTCCCATCCTTGAACCACAGCCGGACATCCTCAATTTCGCGACCATAAGCACAGGCAGGATAAGTGTATCTGATATGCCCGTTAACGCTATCCTCGATGGGCCCAGTGAATATCTCTCCGTCGGGAAAGTTCTCATGTCCGTCGCAATTCTCCCACCTCCGTCCTGTCACCTGAAGCTTAAGGCCGGTATCGGGGCCAACCACATGGATTTCCCTAGCCTTGTTCAACCAATCAACAATGCGCTGCTGCCCTTCAGAGATTCTCCTCCAGGCTTTGATTGGGTCAGGCTCATGAACCAGGCAAGCCTTATAGACGAAATCTTCGAACTCGCGGAGCGACATTTCTGCATCCTGAGCGAAGGCCTGGGTCGGATAGAGAGTCCCAGTCCACCGTAGCTCCTTCTTGGCCGCCCGCTCGAGCAATCGATCGGAGAGAGGACGCATCGCCACTGCCCGGCGCGACTGTTTGGCCGGGTCAGCATTCGTGAGCCGCTTGGTGTTCGCATTCGTCCAGATGCCGATGGTCGCGTCAATTTGCTCAATCACATCCTTCAGAAATGGCGGGACGTAATCAAGCTGGGCATCGCTGGCATAGGCGTACAAGAGCTCCTCTGCCTCTTCCAGTTCAAGCTGGAGAAATGGATGGGCACCGCGTTCCAGAACCTTTTGATATACAGCCAGAATCAACGGCGCACCCTCAGGGTCACCGGTGATCCGAACCAGTTGATTCGGTTGCACTTCTACAGAATAATCGACCAGAATCTTAGCTACAGTCTCGACTCTTGAGTCTGCCATTTGGCCTCCTTTGATTTTGTAATCGCAGAACGCGCGGGCAGTCTAGCAGGCACTGTCCAAGTAGTCAAATAGCCAATATCCATCGCACAGATGATACTGGGGTCGTCAAGTCGGTTGGCGATGGAGAGAAGCCGGAGCTCAACGTGAGCGAGCAAGAATTCGTCGCCAAACAACTACAGTACACTGACGTTCCCATTTTTTTGTGGCTTGCCTGAATGACTCAATTGGGGTATTCTTCTGCATTAGCATTACACCTCAGCAGAGTGAACAAGCAAGATACAGACAGTGTAAAAATGGTTGATTTAGATAATGCCTCTGTGTACCGGCAATTTGATAAATCAGGAATGCTGCTCGGGCATCTGCACGCATTTCCTGAGCAATGCCAGAAGGCCTGGGAAAAGGTCCTGAAGTTTGAGCTCCCTCACGAATATACAAAAATATCCAATGTCGTTATCGTAGGGATGGGAGGCTCGGCTATCGGCGGCGATATCGTGCGTCGGCTGGCTCTGGTTGAAAGCAAAGTGCCTGTCTGGGTACATCGTGACTATGGTCTTCCGGCATTTGTTGACGAGCGCACCCTGGTTATTGCCTCAAGTTATTCAGGGAATACTGAAGAAACCCTGTCCGCGTTCACTAAGTCGCTGGAAACCCCGTGCAAAAAGCTGGTCATTACCTCAGGCGGCAAACTTAAGGAGCTAGCGGACAGTAAAGGCATCCCTGTCTTCGTGGTGGACTACCAGGCGCCTCCCAGAGCTGCCTTCCCCCACAATTTTATTCCCCTGGTGGGCATCTTTCGCAAGCTTCGTCTGCTTGGAGGCATGCGGCCAGATTTGCGCGAGGCAGTAGACATTCTGAAGAAACTGTCCACAGAGTTAATGGAAACCACGCCCCTTGCTTCCAATCCCGCCAAGCAGCTCGCTGCGAAGCTATGCCGTCGTGTAGCAGTCATTTACGGAGCCGAGATGCTCTCAGAAGTAGCCCAGCGCTGGAAGACACAATTTAATGAGAACAGCAAAACTTGGGCTTTCTTTGAAAGCTTCCCTGAACTCAATCATAACGCCATAGTCGGTTACGAGTTTCCCACCGAGGCCAAACAAAGGATGTTCGTGTTCATGCTGCGCTCCCCCTCGCTCCAACCCCGCAGCCTGCTCCGCTACGAGGCTACCGCTAAACTGTTGGCTAGGGCAGGCATCGCCTACGAAATTGTGGAAGCTAGGGGGAAAAGCGTCCTGGCCCAGATGCTCAGCTTGATTCTCCTAGGCGATTATGTCAGTTTCTATCTGGCAATGCTCAACGAAATCGACCCAACTTCTACACATGCCATCACCTTCGTCAAGCACTACCTCGCCCAATCCCCTATTTCAAGCGACTAAGTTAGAGCGATGGAGCATAGCCAGTCGGGACGTATCTAGACCGTAGCGGCCCAATTTATTGGGCTTTGCAACAAGTAAGTTTAGACGCCAATTCCTCCTCTCAGCGCCTATCTAAGATCCCTTCTCTTAAGATAAGAGGGGGTTAAGGGGAGTTACGACCCGACACCTTCCCCAGGAATCATAACTCTCTTTTGTCCCCCTTACCTTAAGGGGGAGAATATGGAAGGGGAGAGGATTTTATGCGAGACTACGCGGAGGATTTCACGCGCAATTAGAGTTTAGTATCTCCTCCAGAATCACTTTCCACCTACCTCCCAAGAGCCTGGTGTCTAACCTGATTTGTGTGGAGCCTATCTTGACTGCCGCACCAACGTAATTGCTCATAACTCCCCCTGCCCCTCTTATCTTAAGAGGGGAGACAACGGCCCGGGGCTTTATAACAATTTGTCTTCCCTGCATGGAAATAGAGCTTACCTGAGCCCTCGCAGCCAGCACCTTGATTTTCACAATGTACAGAAGATTTTCCACAGGCTCGAGCAAAGGACCGAATCTATCCTGGAGTTCCTGAGCTAGCTCCTCCACTTCCTCGATATGCTCCACTTTGGCTAATCTGTGGTAAAGACTCAGTCGAGTATTCAGATTGGAGACATACTCTTCTGGTATGTGGGCGTCTAAGGGCAAAGATATGCTGGGCAATTCCTCCGCTTCCCCGACAAGGACAGGCTTCTCCCTTACTTCGCCAGCCTGCTTAGCTTTCAACTCCTCTACCGCCTCAGCCAGCAACTGGCAATAAAGGTCAAAGCCCAGAGCCGCGATGTGCCCGCTTTGCTTAACGCCCAACAGATTGCCCGCGCCCCGAATCTCCAAGTCCTTCATAGCGATAGCAAATCCCGAACCCAGTTCGGTAGCCTCCAGGATAGTCCGGAGCCGCTTGTAAGCCTGAGGGGTTAGCTCCTTCCCCTCGTTAAAGAAGAAATAAGCATAAGCCTGGTTGATGCCGCGACCCACCCTGCCCCTCAACTGATAAAGCTGAGCCAAACCGAACCTGTCCGCCTGGTCGACAATCAGTGTGTTGACATTGGGCATATCCAGACCTAACTGGATAATCGTGGTGGTCACCAGTATGTCATACTTGCCAGCGATAAAATCGGTCATCACCTTTTCCAGTTGTTCTTCGGGCATCTGCCCGTGAGCTATGACAATTCGAGCTTCGGGCACTAAATCCTGTAGTTTCTTGGCAGCTAAAGCAATGCTTTGAACGCGGTTATGGACAAAGAACACCTGACCATTCCTCTCCAGTTCCCGCAATATCACCTGCCTCACTAAAGTGGCATCATAAGCCCCAACATAGGTCTTGACCGATAAACGGTCTTCAGGAGGCGTTCCCACGATGCTCATATCCCGTATTCCCGTTAAAGACATGTGCAGAGTGCGCGGGATAGGAGTAGCACTGAGAGCCAGGGTGTCCACTTCCTTCCGTATCTGCTTCAGCTTCTCCTTCTGCACCACACCAAACTGTTGTTCCTCATCGATGATGACCAGCCCCAAGTCTTTGAATGCAACATCTTTTTGCAACAGGCGATGAGTGCCAATGCATATATCTACAGTGCCCTGGGCTAAGCCTGCCAAGATTTCCCTTTCTTTTTCCGGTGGGCAAAAGCGGCTGAGCATTTCCACCCTGACGGGGAAGGTCTGCAACCTCTCGGTAAAGGTCAGGAAATGCTGCTGAGCCAGCACGGTGGTCGGCACCAGAATAGCAACTTGCTTATTATCCATAACCGCCTTGAAAGCTGCCCGCAAGGCTATCTCAGTCTTACCATAGCCCACATCGCCACAGATGAGCCGATCCATGGGCTTAGCCTTTTCCATGTCCTCTTTAACCGCCATGATGGCCTCAAGCTGGTCGGGTGTTTCCATATAAGGAAACGATGCCTCCAACTCCTGTTGCCATAATGAATCTGCAGAGAAAGCGAAGCCGGGGGTTACCTCCCGAAGAGCATAAAGCTCAAGCAGCTCCTGAGCAATTTCCGCCACCGATTCTTTGACCCTGTTCTTGGTCCTCTGCCATTCCGGGGTTCTCAGACGACTCAGACGCGGCGGGTGGTCGCCGGCGCCAATATAGCGGCTGACGCGGTCTATCCGTTCCGTAGGCACGTAAAGCCGGTCGCCGCCGGCATACTCCAAAACAAGGTATTCTCTCTCCGTGCTGTCGGAGGACATCCTAGCCAGACCGTGGAACCGGGCGATGCCATGGTCAACGTGGACGACATAATCGCCAGGAGCTAATTGAGGCAGAAACCACTGGCGTGGTATCGGTCTCTTCCTGCCCGCCCGTGGCTGCTTCACAAAGCCAAACAGCTCAACATCGGTAATAAGGGTCAGTCTGTCATCCAGTAGCCAGCCTCCGTCCAGCGAGCCCTGAAGCAGGGTGATGGAACCGGGCGGCGGTATCTGCTCTATCTGTGATGTTGGCGAGGTGTGAATGTCCTCTTTCTGGAGAAGTTCCGCCAGACGATTTGCTTGATGGCTAACCACGACCACGCGCTGCCTCTGTGCCACCGCTTGCCTAGCTGATTTGAGGAACATTTCCAGTTGGCTGCCATAGCTCTCAACTCTGATGAAGGGCAAAGCCTGTCCCAGACTACTGGCAGCATCCCACATTTCCAGCGCCAGACAATGCCTTTCCTTTATCTGCGACTCTAATTCCTGCCAGGTGAGGTAAGGAGAAGGAAAATCCTCAAGCAGTTCGCCTCTTTTCACCTTCGCGGCTCTTAATTCTTGAGCTTCCCCGTTTAGCCTGGTGACGGCGAGTTCAATTCCCGCCGGGTCATCGAGAACAAGCAAGGCTTCACCGCCGAGGTAGTCAAGGATGCTGCCAGCCACCACTTCAGAGCTATCAGCCATGAGTATGAACTCTTTGGCCGGGGTGATGACCACCGAGGATACGGGACTGGTTGAGCGTTGACTTTCTGGGTCGAAGCATCTCAGGCTCTCTATTTGGTTGCCGAAGAACTCTATGCGCACTGGCAACTGGCTGCACGGGGGAAAGACATCAACAATGCCGCCCCGCTTGCATATCTGCCCGGGCAGCTCGACAACATCCTCTGCCTCGTAGCCCAGGCTTTGCCATCGGCGCAGTAGCTCCAGAGGCTCAGCAACCATGCCCGGCTTTAAAACATGGCAAGCAGCCACAAAATCCCTTCCCGGCATGGTCTTGCTCATGATTGCCAGGGCTGAGGTCACTACCAAGGGAGGCTTGTCGCTCCCTTCATAAAGCGCTAATGTAGCTAATGTCCTCAACCTCTCCATCATCTGGTAGCTGACAGCCGATAGCTGAGACCTATCATAAGGCAGGAAGTCGAGCTCGGGGAGACGATGTAACTCAGCGGAAGGTGAACACCAAACTCGAAGCTGCTCGTAAAGCTTCCGGGCACCGTCAGGCTGAGCGGTCACCACCATGATGGGCAAATTGAGCTCTCCATAAAGAGCGGCAATCAAGTAGGGTTTAGCGGCATCAAGTATGATTGCCTTATGCTCTCCCTTGGCTGTGGACAACTCCCCCACCAACTCCCTGTAGGCAGGCACCTCCTGGAGCAAAGCGAGCAAAGGGGATAGATTCATCTGTTGTCCTTCGTTAGCCATCGAAAACTATTATAGTTTTCGACACAAATCATTGCGAATTTTCCCGGTGTCAGGCCAGTTTGGCTTGAAAGTGGTAGATAGCTATCACAGGGCTGTTCCTAGCATCAAGGCTCTTCCTTGGTAACTCCCCTGGCCCCTCTTATCTTAGGGGGGAACTTCCAGGTCTCATCTTCGTAGTGCGACCCCTTAGGGCCACCCAGTCTTTCCCCCTTAAGATAAGGGGGATAAAGGGGGTTATGAATGTTTCTAAGCTTTTCATAACTCCCCCTAGCCCCCTCTTACCCTAAGAGGGGGAAACGTAGAAACAAACTTCGAGCGACTAAGTTAACCTTGTAGCTTCTTCTTGAGCGAATCCACCTTCTCCTTCATGCCCTGGGTTTTGTCTCGGCGGTCATCAATTTCAACCGTGGTCAACACCCTGGCGACCCCTTCCCCAAAGGTCGCTTCGTGCATCTTCTTCACCACTGCCAGAATCCTGTCCAAGTCGCCTTCGATGATTGTCCCCATCGGCGTTGTCTCGTACTTTATGTCCTTTTCCCGTTCCAGAACCTTGACCGCCCGTGCCACGTACTGGCTGACCGAAGGAGTCTTCGTTCCTAACGGCACCACGCTTATCTCGGCTATTGTCATTCTCTCACCTCCTTGTTTTGCTCCCAGGCTCTTCAATTCTGGTCTGGACTCAGATCTGTCATCACTACCGAGGAGATTCCTCGCCTCCAAATTTCGTAGCGCGACCCTTCCAGGGTCCTGCAATGCCCCGTGCACGAGGCTAAAGCCTCGCACTACATTTCCAAACGCTATCCACCCAGATTTTTGTAGTCGCTCCGATTCCGTCGGGGCCATCGGTGGCGGTATGTTATGTCAACTAAAACAACACGCTTTCGCCCCACTCGTCGGACAACCTCTCTGCTTAGTTCTATTTTACCAGCAATGATAAAATATAGTTAACCGCATGACCTTGTACGAAACTCCTCTTCCTTGATGGGAGAGGATTAAGGTGAGGGTGAAATCCCCCTCCCTCTAACTCCCTCCCACCAGGTGAGGGAGAATTACAAGGAGTTTTGCAACTCACCATAACTAGAAATACATGAAAGAATTAATTGAGAGCCTGGCTAGGAAGGCTGGCAATACCCTGATGAAGCATTTTCGCCAAGACTGGGCTCTGCTTAAAGAACGAAGCACGGCTAAAGAAGCCGCCACGAAATATGACAAAGAGGTGGACAGGTTAATTGTTGAAAAAATCAAGAGACATTATCCTCACCACAGCCTGCTCACTGAGGAAAGCGGCTTTCTCCAAGGCGACCCCGATTGGCTCTGGATTGTAGATTCTCTGGATGGCACAGGCAATTTTGCCAATTTCAACCCTTTCTTCTCTGTGTGCCTCGCCCTAGTGCATAAAAACGAACTTCTCCTGGGGGCGATTTATGCCCCGGCGATTGATGAGTTTTACTTTGCTGAAAAGGGGCAGGGCGCTTACCTAAACGGGGTCAAGATTCAGGTATCCGATGTATCAGACCTTAGCCAGAGCTACATTTTCTACTGTGAAGGTGGAGATAGAAACCGAGGAAGAACAGGCAAGCTTCTGCATAAGGTTTACCCTCAGGTTACCGACATTCGTAAGCTGGGTTCGGCGGGGCTGGAAACAGCCTGGGTAGCTGCTGGCAAAGGCGAGGCTTACTTCACCACCAAGATTTCGCCCTGGGATGTTGCCCCCGGCATTCTATTAGTGCAAGAAGCTGTTGGCAGGGTTAGCGATTTTCAGGGCAATCCCTGGAAGCCTCAAACAGGCGACCTGTTGTTCTCCAACGGAAAGCTTCACGAGAAGATACTGAGCTTGCTTTCCTCCGGGTGACGAGGCGCGTAGATGTAGTTGCCCAATGCATAACGACGCCGTCAGGAGCAGGGTTATCCGCCTCCTCTTATAAGAGGGGGCCAGGGGGAGTTATGAACAACGTAGCGCTTGCTAAGAATAACTCCCTTTCTCACCCCTTACCTTAAGGGGGAGAAAAGAAAAAGGGGCGACTGTTCTGTGGATCCCCCCTCTTAAGATAAGAGGGGTAAGGGGAGTTATGAAAGAGAGACTGTGCTCCGATTTCATCGGAGCGACCACAAAATGCCTGAAATGAATGGAAAGTCGAAATCAAATGACCCGCAGTTGCGTAAAGGAGGGGGAAATGAGAGAGGCGAGAGTTTTTATTGTTGCCCAGTCTCAGGAAAAGGGCTATGCTAAACTGGTATTCAAGCCTAAGATCACGGATGATGAGCTTGAGCGAGAGGGGGCTAGGTTCGGGGAGTGGCTACTAGAGAATGGCTCGACGTCGTTCCTCAAAGGTCTGCACCATCTATTTGACGAAGCCGAGATAACCAAGAAGGTTGGCCTGGGCTATTGAACTACCCACGAAAATCTTACGATTTTCGTGGGGGCCTGGCTAGTTAGAAACGAAATCTACCTGGGCTCCCCGAAAATGGCAAAACTTCGTCGGGGTGGATTCAGGGGATTCTTAATCATGTCCATAGAGAAAGCAATTATAAAGACCATAGAAGGGAAAGAGATTAACGTAGCAGCACAAACTCCCATCCCCTGTTTTCGCTGTGGCGTCTGCTGCACCTGCTATCAACCTCCGCTTACCTCCCAAGACATAGACAATATCGCCTCAGCCCTGGGAATATCACGCCCGAAGTGCATCTCTAAGTATACTGTGAAGGTGCCCACAAAGGAAGGTTACCTGCTCAAGAGAACCAAGAAAGGCTGCGTCTTCCTGGCCTGGGATGCGGATGGCAAAGCTCGCTGCACCATACATGCCTCGCGTCCTCAAGCTTGTCGGGAATGGACTCCCAGCTTATCCAAGCCCGAATGCCTCGAAGGACTAGCTAAGCTCAAATCCCGAGGGCAGATAATGCTGCTGGAGAAACTCTTCAGCTCTCCAGAAGAAAAACAAGCTCTTTACTCATCTCTAAAAGGAGAACCGCCTGATGCCTGAGCTGCCTGAGGTAGAGACGATTAAGAACGAGCTTGCGCCCTGGGTCGTGGGGCAAAGCTTCACTCAAGTTACCATCTTCGATAGCGAGCTGGTGTGCGGTGGTTCTGCTGAAGAAGTCCGTCGCGGATTAATCGGACAGAAGGTAAAAAGCCTGGAACGCCGGGGAAAGTATCTCATCTTTCACCTATCGAATGGCAAGTCACTGATTATCCATCTCAGGATGACCGGCGTCTTGCTGCTAAATCCCAAGGGAGTTGACTGTTATGCCCGGGCGGTTTTTCACCTTTCCAATGGATACCGCCTCGTTTTCAGCGACCAACGCCGGCTGGGGTTAATGTGGCTGGTAGACGATGCCGATACTGTGGTCGGCAAGCTGGGTCCTGAGCCCCTAGATGAAAGCTTTACCCCGGGCATCCTGGGGCAAAGATTAGGCCGGCATCACATCCCCGTAAAAGCCGCGCTTCTTGACCAGAGTATTGTGGCGGGAATCGGCAATATGTATGCCGATGAAGCCCTCTTTGCCGCTCGCATTCACCCTCTGAGAAAAGCCGACGCCTTATCGCCTGAAGAAGTGCAAACCCTACATCAGTGCATCCGCAAAGTTCTTGGGGCAGCCATCGGCAGCAAAGGTGCCAGCGTGGATACCTACGTCCGCCCTGATGGCGAGCTGGGCACAGCTCATTTCGATTTCAAGGTCGCTCATAGGCGAGGCGAACCCTGCCCCGTTTGCGGCGGCAACATCGAGCGGGTCCTCGTGCAGAACCGGGGCACCTACTTCTGCCCCCGATGCCAGCCTTTAGGCCGCGGGCCTCTGATATAAAAGCTGGCAGCGGCGGGATTTGACCCAGCGACTAAAGGCTTACTGAACCTTTTGTTCACTTAGCTACATGTTCACCCTATGGAGGTGCCAATCCTCTAGTGAACCCTTAAGCTATCTCAAGCTTCACTAACCTAATAATATCTTGCCTGACGTATCGCTCTACCGGTCGGTGGGGTATAATTCAAGAAATAAATGATTGGGAGGGGATATGAAATCGTTAGTAGTTTATTATTCTTTGACGGGTAAGACAAAGCTCGTAGCTCAAGTAATCGCCGAAGCCCTGAATGCCACGCTGGTGGAGATTCAGGAAACAAAACCCAGAAGATTGGGGCCGCTGGTCTATGTGGTTGGCAGCTTCGCGGCTCTAATGAACAAGGGGAGTAAGATAAATCCCGTAAATGTTAATTTGAAGGAATATGACAGGATATTTATTGGCTCCCCAACCTGGGCTTCCAGACCAGCACCGGCAGTTAACTCGTTTATATACCAGACAAATTTCGAAGGTCGCAGTGTTATTCCCTTCTTTACCATGGGTGGCGAAGACGCAACAAAAGCTGTGGCAAACATAACGGCTAAGATAGAGAAGAGCGGCGGCAAGGTCGCAGGCTCTTTTGCCATAGCATCGTACAAAGCGTCTGACGAGGAAATCATAGCTAGGGCTAAAGAGGCGATAAAAAAGTATTCAAGCTAGACCCGATTCAGTCAACGATCCCACCCCCTTCCTAACCGTGGTGCACGACCCTAAAGGGTCGCACTACATGATTTTCCGCGGCGGAAGTTACAGGAGTCGGTAATCCTCTCGGTTCACCCGCACCCTGCCCCCTCTCCCGTCGAGGGAGAAGGATTCTCAAACCCCATATTTAAAAACCGTAGTTGCCCAATTTATTGGGCTATTGTGCCTGATGAATCAGGCAACTACAAAAATGTGGAAAGGCAGAGGAATTTTTCACGAGGTTATGCGGTTAACTATAAATCCGGCTATCAAGAAGAAAAGCAGTGGCAGGATTTGCGCCAGCTTATACTGAACCACTGAGCTATAATACTAGAAACATGTCGTGCTTGATTTCCAACTTAAGGAGATCGTCAAGGAGTGGCATCATCTGTGCTCGCTAAGCTGACATTCCTGGGGGCGGCGCGGAATGTCACAGGTTCCTGCTATCTTCTGGAGACGCGGGATACCCGTGTGCTTATAGATTGTGGGCTGTATCAGGAGCGCAAGTATCAGGAGAGAAACTGGCAATCATTTCCGTTTGACCCTCGGTCGATTGATGCCGTTTTTTTGACCCATGCCCATCTCGACCATTGCGGACTTCTGCCCAAGCTGGTACGAGACGGTTACAAAGGCCAGATATACTGCACTCAGGCGACGGCTGAGCTAGCCGAGATTATCCTTCTGGATGCCGCAAAGCTACAGGAAGAGGACGCCATATTCAAGTGGGAACGCCATAAAAGAGAGGGGCGCCGCGGTCCCTATCCGGAAATACCGCTCTATACCGTGGAAGATGCCAAAGCAGTCAAGCCGCATTTTTCCACCGTAGAGTATCTCAGTTGTGTCAGAATCAACGCCCACCTAGAAGGCTGCTACTACGACGCGGGTCATGTGCTGGGGGCGGCAGTCATAGCTACAAATATCCGACGGAATGGCAAAAACCACAAGATACTCTTTTCTGGTGATATCGGCGAGCCTGGCCACCCCATAGTAAAGGACCCGGCTATTTTTGATGAGGCAGAATACATAGTAATAGAATCGACTTATGGCGACCGCACTCACGAAGAACACGAGAGCCTTGATATTCAAAAACAACTACGCAATTGTATCAACAGGACCGTGAATGCCGGCGGCAACATTGTGGTTCCCAGTTTCGCTCTGGAGCGAAGCCAGGAGATGCTGTACCACCTGAACGAGTTATTCCAGCGCAAGGAAATTCCACCTGTGCCCGTCTTCCTAGATAGCCCTATGGCAATACGGATTACCGAGGTACTTAAGCGTCATGCTGAGCTCTTTGACCAGGAGATGATGCAACGTCTGCGCCAGGGCAATTCCTTTTTTAATTATGAAAACCTCAAACTCGTGGAAAGTGAGGAAGAATCGAGAGCTATCAAAGACATAAGGGAGAGCTGTATCATCATAGCCGGCAGCGGTATGGTAACGGGTGGCCGTGTAAAGCACCACATTGTCAATAACATCAGGAGACCGGAAAGCACAATCTTGTTTGTTGGGTATCAAGCAGAAGGGACGCCGGGCAGAATTCTATTGGACGGTGCCAAGGAAATCCGTCTCCTAGGGCAAATGCATCCAGTGAGAGCACACATTGAAAAAATTGACGGGTTCTCGGCACATGCTGACCGCGACGGATTACTAGCCTGGCTATCCGACATCCGCGTCCCGCCGCGCTGTGTATTTGTCACTCACGGAGAGGAACAGGCGGCCACGAGCTTTGCCAAGCTGCTGAATGAGAGAACGGGCTGGACTGTGAAAGTCCCCCAATATAAGGATACTGTGGAGCTCGTTTAAGGCGATAAAGAAGGCTCAAGTGTGATAAGCAAAAGTGGCACGGCTGGGCGTGAGCCAGCAGCCAAAGCCCTATCAGAAGATGGAATATGCCCCTGCGCAGGAATGCCCAAGGGCATATTGTTTTATTTCGAATATAGGTATACTATGTCGAATCTAAGAAGTGTCGAAGGATGCAGGTGCAATGAATTGGATAAGAGCCGGTTTATGGCATAGGCATAGGAGGAATTCATGATAGATTACATGGTCAACTTTTTCAAATCCTTCTTCCAAAATCCCAGCGCCTGGGGGATCGGTCTGGCTATAGCCTTCGGTGCGATTTGGCTGGTCTGCTACCGCCCCTCGCTCCTTAAGAGACCCTGGCTGTGGGCGGTGCTCGTAGGCAGTGCCTTTCTCACCTTGGCTGCTGTTAGCTTTATTCAAATTCCTCTTCAAAATTGGGCTGGACAGGCGCTGAACCATTTCTGGAGCCAGGATGTCCTCATGCGCTGGATTCTTCTAGCGGCGATACCGTCAATACTCCTCACTGGGCTGGTTCAAGAAGGGGCAAAGTTGGTGCCGATGGTCGTCTACTGGTGGCGGAGCGGCAAGAATATTGACCCCAAGTTGGGACTCATCATCGGCGCTGTAGCCGGAGCTGGATTTGGCATCTTTGAGGCGCAGTGGGCGCTCAATGGCATGTTTGCCCAAGGGTGGACATGGGAGGCAGTGCAAGCTTACGGTTTCTGGGCGCTGGCGGGATTCTGGGAGAGATTCTTCGCCGTAGCCGCCCATATCGCTTTTTCTGCCCTGGCTGGCTATGGTCTAGCCAAGGGCCGGGGATGGCAGTTTTACCTCATAGCCTCTGTCCTGCACGCCTTGCTCAACTACAGCGCAGTTTTGTGGCAAGCAGGACTCCTTACCGGTGTTCGCGCCGAAATCTATATTGCTGTGGTAGCAGTGGCAGTAACAGCCTGGGCTTTGTGGCTCCGATGGAGAAAAGGCAAAGCTACGGTTGAGGCTGAAGTACTGTCCGCGCCAAGTCTGTGACAATGAAGAAAAGTATTTTGCGCTGGGAGTTAGGGGGAATCGCCTTCATAGTTGTTTTGGGAACGTTGCTGCACTTTGCTTTCGAGTGGTCCGGGCGCTGCATTCCTGTCGGCGCGATTGCCGCCGTGAATGAAAGTGTGTGGGAGCATCTAAAACTGGGGTTTTGGCCGGCATTGGTATTTGCGGCTTGGGAATATGGCCGCTTCGGGAAGTCAACGAACAATTTTCGCCTGGCAAAGACCGTGGGAATTTATGTGATACCAATCACTATTGTAGTCCTTTACTATGCCTACACAGCTATCCTGGGGCATGGTCTCTTGATGGTTGACATTGCGATTTTCGTCGTAGCGGTCGCAGTCGGACAGTTAGTGAGCTATAGATTGCTGATTGCCTCTCCATTGCCGAAAAGGCTTAATCGGTTCGCCCCGATTGCTTTAGCTGTTCTGGGTATTCTTTTCGTGCTATTCACTTTCTATCCACCGCAATTCCCGCTGTTCAGAGACCCTGTCAGCGGTGGCTATGGCATTGTCGGCTGAGAAAACAAAAGTGGCACTCGGTGAATTCCAGCCAAAGTTTTCAGGTCCATGTTAGATTTTGCTATGAAGCAAGGCTATCATTAAGATATTGCCGGAAAAATCATCAAATCAAGAACAAGTTATTGCAAAAGGAGGAAAGCATGGCAGAGGAAAAGAAAAAACTTTGGTCTCGCCGCCCCTCCCCAGCCTGGGTCGGCCCTGTCTGGTTCATCGGCTGGCTGTTCACGGTCGGCTATGCCCACCTGGTCTGGTGGCAGATTCTGCTGGCTCTTATAGTCTGGCCGTACTTCTTAGGTCGGGCAGTGGGAGGCTGATGAGTTAGGAAATGGAATACTAAAATCATCACCCATTCGCTTCCGCCTCTGCTTCCAGCTATCGATATTTGAACCACTGTCTAAAGCGTAATCACAACGTGCAATGTGCTGCTGAGCCTTCTTGACCAGGGTATATTCTTCCACTCTACATAGAGGGTATAATATTTGACACGCCAAAATTGAATTCAAGGAGCGGGAAACATGACTGTCGAATCTCTGAAAAAACTTAGCAACACTGAACTAGCGCGTTACGTCATTGATGTCTTAAGACGGATGATGTTGCACTATGGCATATGGTTCAACGAGGTCGTCCATCAGCTAGGTCTGGAAGAGGCTATTCGACTTGAGGAACAAGCTTCTGCCTCGTTTTTCCCCATAGCCATAAAGCGGTTGTCCAAGACTCTGGGCTTCAAAACTGAAGACGACCTGCCGGTCGGGTTGGTCAATATGGAAAAGGGAAAGTTAATCAGCCTGATAAGAGCTATGTCCTTTAACTGGCTGGCAGGTGATGGGGTATGGTTCCGAACTGTCGAGGATAACTATGATATGCATATCAGCAAAAGGTGTAACGATACCTGCTGGAGCAGGTATTCGCCTCTGGAAGCAGCCATGATTAAATCGTTTTTGCAGCTTCCCCCGCAAAGCGGATTGGATGGTTTGGAACAAGCTTTAGACTTTCGTCTTTACGCACACATCAATGAGCAGGCAATCGAAAGGTCAGACGATGAACTCATTCTTCGTATGGTGAAATGCCTGGTTCAAGGAACAAGGAAGCAAAAGAAACTGCCTGACTACCCCTGCAAGTCAGCAGGACTGGCCGAATTTCCGGCATTTGCCAGGACGATAGATCCTCGAATTAAGGTTGAGTGCATCGGTTGCCCTCCGGACGAGCATCCCAGAGAATGGTTTTGCGCCTGGCGGTTTTACATTCCTAAGTAAGCAGGCGTCTCTTGCTGCGACCTTCACCCTTAGGGAACTAAAGCAAAATGGCAGCGGCTGGACTTGAACCAGCGACCAAAGGCTTATGAGTCCTCTGCTCTACCTGCTGAGCTACGCTGCCAATAAAATAGTTTAGCATTGGCTAGCGGAGACGGTCAAATCAAGCACAAACAATGACAAGGAGATTTCCAGCGGCTATAATCTATACTACAATGCTAACAGGAGACACATAATTGAGAGAGCCGTTTGCCAAATTCATAAAGAGGGAACTAGGAGCTAATACGTTGCTTATTACCTGTGGCTTGCCTGGCACCTGGAAGAGCGAGACGAGTGAGGAGATTGCCAAGATTAAGGGCTATCCCGTCCTGCGCTCCGACCTGATTAGACTAGAAGTGCTGAAGGGTCAGGATATATTCGATGAGAAGGTGGCCTCGGACATGAGCAAACGGATGGCAGTTTACGATGAGACGTTCCGACGGGCAGACGAGGCCCTTAATAAAGGCGATAGTGTAATAATCGATGCTACCTTCGTCACCCAGTCGTTGAGAAGACGGGCTGCTGAAATAGCCGCCAAATACAACAAAACCCTAATCATCCTTGAGACCCACTGTCCACAAGAGGTAGCCATCGGCCGGATACTAAGACGTACCAAAGAAAATTACGAATCAAACGCCCTCACTGAGCAGGCTTACCTCGACAATAAAAGGAAGTTTGAAAAGGTGGACATAGATGATTTGAAGCGATTATATCCCGGGCTGAATATCATACATGTGATAGTTGATACCCAATACGACCCACCTGAAGACTGGTATATCATCGGTATGGAACAGAGGTAGGCCACTTCCTTTGTCACCCTGAGCGCCGACTTGTCGGGCTCAAGGTCTGAGATTCTTCGCTCCGCTCAGAATGACAGAAAATCAAGGATGATTTATAAAGAGATAGGAATGAAGATAGATTTGCACATCCATACCAAGACCGGCTCGGACGGCAATCTGCCTATTGAAGAGGTTTTCCAGGAGGCAAAGAGAAGAAATATCGATTTTATCTCGATAACTGACCACGATTCTATAGACTGCCAGGAAAGAGCTATCGCCCTGGCGAGAAAGCATGGCATATCTTACATCACTGGAGTGGAACTGAACGTGACCTTCCACTATCCTGAGGGCAATAAAGATGTTTCCCTGGATTTTCTGGGATACCGGTATGACATCGGCAATAAAGAGCTAAGGAGCAAGCTTAAATTGATAAAAGAGCACAGGGAAAGAAGGGCGCGCCAGATTCTAGAGAACCTGAATGTGGAGTTTGTTAAGCAAGGTATCTCGAGATTTACTGACGAAGACCTCAGGAAGATACAGGACAGCGTAGACGGCGTTTTTGGGCGACCTCATATAGCGAACTACCTTGTAGAAAAGGGGATTGTAAAGGATAACCAAGAGGCCTTCGAT
Organism: Chloroflexota bacterium; assembly: GCA_013388845.1. Taxonomy (GTDB): domain Bacteria; phylum Chloroflexota; class Dehalococcoidia; order GIF9; family AB-539-J10; genus RBG-13-51-36. The sequence goes on from JACAEN010000032.1 coordinate 98,959, forward strand.
AAATATCTGGTCAAATGCGATGCCCCTAAATATCCCCTTTCTCTGGCTGAAGCATCACAGTTGATCAGGAACGCCGGGGGTATATTGGTACATGCCCACCCTAGTGACCCCAACGGAATATCCCTGGCGAGCATAACGCGTGATTTGGAGAAACAAACGAAGATTATGGAAAAATATATGCTAGAATACATTGACGGAGTTGAGTGCTGGCATCCGAGACATGACGAGAAAACCACAGCACGCTATATTGAGTTTGCCAGGAAACATAATATGCTCGTAACCGGGGGCAGCGATTGTCATCAAAAACCTATCCTTATGGGCACACTGGACATACCGGATTGGGTTGCTGAGCAGTTCCGCTAATAGATGAATAGTTTGGAGAAGATTGCTTCGTCCCGATAAATCGGGACTCGCAATGACGATGATGAAGAACTATAACATCAAAGACCCCTCCCTAGCCAAAGAGGGTAAGCTGCGCATTGACTGGGCTGGCAAAGAAATGCCGGTGGTCAAGCTTATAAAGGAGAGATTTGGCAGAGAAAAGCCGCTGGCAGGAATACGTATTTCCGCTTGCCTCCATATCACCACAGAGACAGCCAATCTAGCTCTAGCTCTAAAAGAAGGGGGCGCTGAAGTCGTCTTATGCGCTTCCAATCCCCTAAGTACACAGGATGACGTAGCTGCGGCTCTGGTAGACTATGGCATTCCGGTAAATGCCATAAAGGGAGAAGATAACGAGACTTATTATCGCCATATCATCACTGCTCTGAAACACAAGCCACAGATTACCATGGATGATGGCGCGGACCTGGTTTCCACCCTGCATAAGGATTACACCAAACTGGTTGCCGATGTCATTGGTGGCACCGAGGAAACGACCACGGGCGTCATCAGGCTGAGGAACATGGCTAAGGCCGGTAAATTGCTCTATCCCATTATTGCCGTAAACGATGCTCAAACCAAGCGGTTCTTTGATAATAGATACGGAACAGGGCAGAGCACGGTAGACGGCATTACCAGGGCAACCAATATACTCTGGGCAGGGAGGAAAGTGGTTATTTGCGGCTATGGCTGGTGCGGCAAAGGGATAGCCAAGCGGGCTCAAGGGCTCGGGGCACACGTCATTATCACGGAAGTTCAGCCCATCCCGGCTCTGGAGGCTGCCATGGATGGCTACCAAGTCATGCCTCTGCTCAAGGCTTGTGAGGTCGGAGAGGTCTTCATCACCACCACCGGTGATACCAATGTCATCGATAAGGCACACATTATGAAGATGAAGGACGGAGCTATTCTAGCTAATAGCGGTCACTTCAATGTGGAAATAAACATCCCAGCTCTGGAAAGCCTGGCTAAATCAAAGAAACGAATACGTCCTTTCGTCGATGAATATACTCTGAGGGACGGGCGGCGCATTTATCTGTTGGGCGAGGGCAGGCTGGTCAATCTGGCAGCCGCCGAGGGACATCCAGCCAGCGTCATGGACATGAGTTTCGCCAACCAGGCTCTGTGTCTAGAATACCTCACCAAAATGAAAGGAAAACTTAAGCCCGCCGTCTATCCCGTACCTGAGGAGATTGACCAAGAGGTAGGCAGACTAAAGCTCGCCTCTATGAATATCACCATCGATTCCCTAACCAGGAAGCAGAAGAAATACCTTGAAAGCTGGGAAGAGGGAACATAGAAAAGAGTAGAAGTACAAAATATGACAAATCCTAAGCACGGAATTCTGGAAGAAATGCAAAAGGCAGAAGTAAAAACGCAAAATGACAGGGCAAAACTCAAAAATCAGTTCAATAAAGTCTTTTTGCATTTTGAAAGGGTTTGTTTGGAGTTTAGAGATTGGGAATTAGAATTTCCCCAAAGGGGGTAAAATGCCGAATAGCTTTAATCAGTCGGAATCTTATTTAGCCACAGCCGAGAGCGTCACCGAGGGACATCCCGATAAGCTATGCGACCAGATTTCGGATGCTATCCTCGACGCTATGCTGGAACAGGACCCCTTCGCCCGGGTGGCTTGCGAAGTTTCTGTGGCTATGGGCATGGTGATAGTTTTAGGTGAGGTTACCTGCCAGGGTTATGTGGAGATTCCTGAGGTTGTTCGCCAGGTGGTGAAAGACGTAGGCTATACCAAACCCGAATATGGCTTTGAGTACCGAACTTGCGGAGTCCTCGTCTCTATTAAGGAACAGTCCAGAGACATTGCTGATGGGGTTAGGCAATCTTGGGAAGTGAGGATGGGAAAGTCAACTGACGTTCTAGACAGAACTGGTGCTGGTGACCAGGGAATGATGGTAGGCTTCGCTTGCAGAGAAACCCCCGAGTTTATGCCCTTGCCTATTATGCTGGCCAACAAGCTATGCCAAAGATTGGCCCAGGTAAGAAAAGAGGGAGTCGTCCCTTATCTCAGGCCCGATGGCAAATCTCAGGTGACTATAGAATACAGTCGTGGCACACCCAAGAGAGTGGTCTGTGTGGTCATTGGAGCTCATCACGACCCCGAGGTGGAACGTGAGGTTATTGAGCGCGACCTTATACAGCACGTGATTAAGAAGGTTATTCCCGCCAAACTGCTGGATAAGAACACTGAATATTACATCAACAGCGCCGGCAAATTTGTCATCGGCGGGCCGGTGAGCGACACCGGCTTTACCGGGCGCAAAGTTATCGCTGATACTTATGGCAGTGCCTGTCCACATGGTGGGGGCTGCTTTTCAGGCAAAGACCCTACTAAGGT
>JACAEN010000004.1 GCA_013388845.1 Chloroflexota bacterium
CCCCCAGATATATCTCGATAACCTTCTTGTTGGTGGCAATCTCCTGTGGCGTTCCTTCGGCAATCTTCTCACCGTGGTGCAGGACCATAATCCGCTCACATATGCCCATGATGGCTTTAATGACATGCTCCACCATGAAGATGGTAATCCCCTTATCGCGAATCTTTTTTACCAGCTCCATAGCCTCGCTTGTCTCCACAGGGTTTAGCCCGGCCATCAGCTCATCAAGCAACAACAGTTCCGGCTTGGTGGCTAGCGCTCTGGCTAGTTCAACCCGCTTCTGGTTGACCAGAGTCAAGTCTCTAACCGGGACTGTGCTTATTGCCGACAACCCTACGAACTCTAACGCCTGATTAGCTTCTCTGGCAGCATCGGTCGCTGATACGCGCTTGGGCGTGCCGAAAAACGCCCCCACCAGCACATTCCGGAAAACCGGCATATCGGGGAAAGTTTTAACCTGTTGAAACGTCCTGGCTATCCCCATCTTACAGATTTGATGCGGCTTTAAGCCGTTGAGCTTCTGGCCTTTAAATGTTATTTCCCCTGATTTAAGAGGCAGAGCCGCCGATACTAAGTTAAACAGTGTTGTCTTGCCCGCTCCATTGGGACCAATCAGACCTACGATTTCGCCCTGGTCAACATAAAAATCAACATGGGATACCGCTGCTAACCCCCCAAAATACTTGGTTACATCTCGGCCTTCAAGTATTCGCATGTTGCTCGGCTTGGCCTCCTTTCCACAACTTTGATATCAGTTTCCTTAGTCTGGGTCGCCCCCTTTCTATCAGGCCTGCCAGCCCACCGGGCAGGAATAGGACAACCACTATCATTATAATACCGAAAAGGAGCATATAAACATAGGGGTAACTCTGTCTTAGCGTTATCTCTAGATACGTGAAAGCAACAGTGCCTATTAGTGGACCATAAAGCTGAGCGATGCCGCCAAAAATAGCCATCAAGACGGGCAGGAAAGAATAGTGCAAACTGAAGGCAACTACAGGGTCCACGTATGCCAATTTAGGCGCCCAAGTTGCCCCGGCTGCCCCCATGAAAAAGGCGCTCATGGCAAAGGCCATAACCTTCGACATGGTGGTATTGACGCCCATGTGAGCGGCGGCTTCCTCGTTCCCCCCGATGCTCAGCAGGGCTAAGCCGTATCTGGAGCGCCTCATAAAGTAGGCGGCCAGCAGCATCGCCACAAGGATGCTGAGCAGTAGGTAATAAAGAGTTTCGGAACTTACAGGGATAAGGTATCGGCCACGGACGCCTATGCTATACTCCCAGACTTGGAGCAGCTCCTTCGTCAGAATAGTGAGTCCCAGGGTGAAGATAATGAAATATACGCCCCTCACCCTCAGGGTCACCAGGCCAACCAGAAGAGCAAATATGAAGCTGACGAGACCTCCAGCAGCGACAACAGCGGGCAGGGGTAGTAATTGGTGCCCTTTGCCAAACAGTATAGCCGAGGTATACATGCCGACCCCAAAAAATGCCGCTGTCCCCAGCGACACGTAACCCGTGGGACCGGAAAACATAGCCCAGCTCATCCCAAGCGTGGCATACATGAGCATGTGGCCCACCAGCCCTATATAATAACCGCTGCCATAGAGCGGCAAGGTAGCCAAGAAGACTAAGATTAAAAAGAGAAACCCCGCCGCTAACTTTCTGGGTCTGAGTAGCGTGGTCATATCCATTTCTTTACCTCTTCCCGAAAATACCTGCTGGTCTCACTAGGAGCAGGAGCAAGAATATCCCATAAAAAACAACCATGGCTAATCGTGGCTGCCATTGAAGAACTATGGCATAGATGAGACCAAGTATGAGCCCGCCGACAAGACTGCCCGGGATACTACCCAGTCCCCCCAGGACAATCACAATGAAAGCGATTACTGTGTATTGCAGCCCAATGAATGCGTTAACTGGGAAGCACATGCTTACCAGCAAACCGCCAACACCAGCCAGGAAAGCGCCTAGCCCAAAACATAAAGCCAGCACCCTGTTGATGTTTACCCCCATCAGCCCGGCCGTGGCTGGGTCTTGAGCCGCCGCCCTGATGGCTTTTCCCAGGCGGCTGCGGGTCAAAAAGAAGTAAAACGCCAAACATACTACGACAGCAATCACCAGGGCTGCCAGGCGATTGGCTGTAAATGTAGTTCCCGCAATGCTGACGGTAAAGCTTAAGAAACGGTACGACCTGTTAAAAGCCCCCCATCTTATTAAGGCTACATTCTCAAGAACATAGAGTAGGCCAAAAGCGGCTAACAGAGAGCTCCCCTCATAAGCACCCGCTGACGGCGCCTTAGTTCTCAGGCTGGTGAACAGAGTCCGGTAAAGTACAAAACCGAGTACGAACAAAAGCGGGCCGGTAATAGTCAAGGAAACCAGCGGATCAATTCCCGAGCCTGTATATAGCATCCAGGTCAGGAAAGCCCCCAGCATAAGGAAGTGACCATGAGCGACGTTTATCACCCGGCCAACACCATACTGTAGACTCAACCCCATAGCAACGACAGCATACACACTGCCTGACAATAAACCGTAGATGATTATCGTTAAAGCTGTCTGCATCATAATGCTAACTTCTTATTTTGGCGATTACATACAGACAGGCTGCCCAGGAAAGCATCTCAGTGGGACAACTCCCCCCCATAAATCTTCCTGGGCAGCCTGCTTGCGATGCTACACTCCTCGCCTTATTATATTGTCTTATCCTCCTATGGTAGTAGCCATGTCCAGTTGCCGGTCATGGGGTATCTGAAGGCGTCGGTAATGCAGTAGTTCGGTAAAATCGAATTAATGCCTTCATATCCTACGATTTCGACTCTGGATGTGTTTGTCGCCTCATTGTATTTCCACTGGCCAATCTCCCCAGTGTGGCACTTGTATGACAGTATTCCACCACCTGCCCCTGCCCCGAATATCTCATACCAGGTCGGTCCCAGAATCGTGGGAATCCCATCCGCCGCGCTGTCGTAGGTGTGGAGTACCTCCGACAACCTGTCTTGGCTGACGTATCCAACTTCCTCCACAGCCGTTATAAAGATGTCGCACATTGCCCAGTACAGAGAATGTCCCCAAAAATCATTCCAGAAAAACCCAGGGCATCCCTCAAACCCGTCCATTATAGTCGCAATACTGTCGAATAACCAGTCCATCGTGACGGTCCCACCCTCCACTACCGTATCGTTGTTGGCAGTGGCCAAAGTCATTATTCCGTCTACATTGGCCGCACCAACCCCACTAAAGTAGGGGTAGAAGCCGAAGCACGCGCCTGGGCCCATTACGATAGCGCACGGGTTATAATCCCACTCTACGAACTTCGCGGTGAGGGGGAAGACATGGACGGGATAGGTAAAACCACAAAAGACATCATAATCCCGAGCCGCTTCCATCACACTGTCGAAGTCCGTGAAGTCATAGCCCATGGGGAACAGGTC
>JACAEN010000020.1 GCA_013388845.1 Chloroflexota bacterium
TCAACTTTATCGTTTATCCTCTCCCCTAACTTGGCTATTTCCAGTCCTCTCTGTACCATATTCTGGAATTTCTCTCCCTCGCCGAAGAATTTGGCGATAAAATTCAGGTACTCTTTGCCCGTGAGATTTTTATAGGCGCCCGCCTCTTCCGGCAAATAGCTTATTATCTTTCTCACCTCACCCGCGTCTTTAGGAAGCCCATAGCCAAAGACCATTACCGAGCCCGAGGTTATTTGCAGCAGCGTGGCAATAACTCTCAATACGGTTGTTTTTCCTGCACCATTAGGACCTATCAGACCAAATACCTCCCCTTCGCTTACTTCAAAAGAGACGCCCTTCAGTGCCCTGAAGTTCCCATAGTCCTTGACCAGTCCTCTAACTTCTACTGCTTTCATTTATCTCCGTCGCAAGAACCGTGCGTGGGCCATCGGCCCACTATAACAGAGTCCTATTTCCGCCCCTGATAATTCCCATGCTCCCTCCAGAATTTCCTCAATTCTGCCGCTATAGCCGACGGCGGCAAATTCTCAAATAGCTCGTCATACGTGGCCCAATGAAGCGACAGGCACGCAAGGCGCTCAGACAGATCAGGAAAAGGCCGGTCACGGTGACTTCTCTTCTTAAGAGCGCATACATTGAGATCCCTAACGACGTAAGATCGATCTTTACTGTATTCTTCAAATTTGTATTGATATAGTCTGGATCGTGAGGAGGCTTCGCGAAACACGAGCGGTGTCACAAGCGTCACGTAGACCTTCGCAGCGTATTTTCCGTTCCCCTCAAAACAGAGGGCATTCTCTATGAGCCTAACTAACTGGTTGCGGTGAATGTCGTAACTAACGTTGGGCGAAATATCGGAGTACCACTTCATCTCGCAAAAGCAAACCCAGGGGGACTCGACGTTTTCTAGCGTTATCCCACTATGGGTTCCTTGACGACGCACAATATTACCTACAGCTAGATCAACGTGTGTTTTTCCTTCTCTTTCTCGAGGCCGCATCGGACACACTTCAAACCATATCTTCAAATTCGTCCCCAAAACTTGATCAGAACCAGTCAGAATCTTCGCCAATCTTGCTACTCCCTGCTCTTTGCCCATCGCATATGCGCAAGCAACCAAAAAGTCCATACTTGCTCGTCTACAAAATCGCGTGACGGTGTTCTCTCCTCCTTTTCCAAGCGATTCAATAGGCGGTCCGGCTGAGCAGAACCTACATGGACATGCCGCGTTACCTGTGAATAGCAACTCCTAAGTGCTTCCGCAACAGAACTCATGTTCACTTTCCGATTGCCTTGCTGTTAACAAAAGCAGCGCCGGGGCACGCTTAAGTATATACGAAATTCGTTGTTTGCTCAGCACTGTCTGTGCGGGCTAACGGGTGCCCTCTAGTGCCAACATTGCGGTGCTGCTAGAGCAACGCTGTTGTATAATATCCATCGACGAGATGGCTAGCTCGGGACAGAGGACGGGGATTGCTAACTTGCTACTACATTATGACAAGTCTTCTTGCAATCTATTTTAATCGCGTAGGGTTAGCACCGAATAGCTTCAGTATTACTACAACATTCTTGAAACAACCCGCGTATCTTATCCACGCCTTTGCATCCCATCTTGCTACCCAGAATATCGCAAGCGTCGTGGTAGCTAAGCACCAATTAGAAATGTGTACATACGCCTGTAGAATGCGTTTCTCAACGTCTTCGGACGGGCTAGACCCGACCGCCACCAGAAGGGCAGGCTGACACTTGCCAGGCACGCCACCTGGAATTATATTGATCCTATGTTCTAGTTCATCCCTGCTACGGAGTATCCTCTTTACAATTTTTTCTCCGCTTGTGTAAGCGCGCGGCTCTTCTATTAATACACTTTCCATCTCGTTCAACTGGGCGAGAATACTGGCAACTTCTGGCGGTACATCTATACTCTCCCTCTCATAAACCATAGCGTCGCTCCTGTTGTACGCCGTGCTATTCCGGTTACAGAAGTAAAGATAGAGGCCTATGCGTCGCCCACCACAAAAACTCGTCCATAATCTTCAAGTCGCTCTTCTTATACCGCTGGCTTAGGTGAGATATAACCTGTTGATGTTTCTTAAGAGAACCTTGTAACGCTTGCATGAACTCGTAATAGTCTTCCCCAGAGAGTCCTTGAACTGCTCTGTTCCTGCCCTTCCCTCTGAATTCGTCTCTCACAGCTTTTGCGATGTCGTTATCCCACAAGGGGAAAAAATTGGGGCAAATTAGGTGTAGAACCTTCGCTGCCGCAATTGGCCCTACTACATTCTTAAAGGATTCATAGCAATCTTCGATGTCCGATTTGAACTTCCCCAGAGCGGCTCCTAGAAAGCGTTGTCCTGCAAGATTTTGAAGTTTGCCAAAATTCAGTTGAATTTGTTGTGCAAGCTTGCTTTCCCAATCCTTGAACTTGTTTTGCCCCAAAACCCGACCCATTCTCCCCCATTTATATAGAAAAGGTTTTATAATGTTTCCGACGCCCCCTCGGCTAATGAGGTTCAGGTTTATCTTCTGTATAGCGTTCAAATATTGGTTGTAAATCGAAGAATCGTTCCGATACCTCTGTTCAAATTGTTTGACATACTCCATTATTACGCACTCCGCTTTCACCCCCATCTGTACCTCCTCACATTTACCTTTCCTTGCTTATGTATATTCCAATATTTTTGCCATGCTCTTAGGACGATATGGCATTTAACTTAAGTATATACGAAATTCATTTTTTAGTCAGCAGCCTATGCGATGAGCAATGGGCACAGCCTTTAGTGTCAAAACTGCGACGCCATCAGGATAACGCTGGTGTATAATGGAGCTAAGCGGGAAATGGCTAGCTCGGGACAGAGGACGGGGATTGCTAATTTGCCTTTGCATTATGGCAAGGTGCCGCCGTGGTTGTTTGAGCGGATGTGCCAGCTTGCCCGGGAGATTACTATTGTTACGGTAACCGAGTTTGGCGCTGAGGAGATGCTGCGCCGTCTTTCCGACCCTTTCTGGTTTCAGGCTTTCGGCTGCGCCCTGGGCTATGACTGGCATTCCAGCGGTGTTACCACCACCGTCTGCGGCGCCTTAAAAGAAGGATTGCGAGGGCTGGAAAAGGAGCTGGGCTTATTTGTGGCCGGCGGCAAGGGTCGGACCTCGCGGAAGACCCCTCTCGAGATAGAGAACCACGGACATTTGCTAAAGGTAAATCCGTCTCCTTTGGTTTATGCCAGCCGGATGTCAGCCAAGGTGGATAATTCTGCCCTTCAAGATGGCTATCAGCTCTATCACCATACCTTCTTCTTTACTAAAGACGGCTCCTGGGCAGTGGTTCAGCAGGGCATGAATGAGGTCAACCGCTATGCCCGCCGCTACCACTGGCTGGGGGAGAAAGTCAGCGATTTTGTCTGTGAGCCCCAAGCAGCTATCTGTGCCCAGGCTAAAGGAGAGGCATTGAATTTGGTGGCTTCGGAGAGCACCAGAGCCAGAGAGGTCATTACCCAAGTTGCTGTTGAAGAGAGACCAAATAAGATTGTCGGGCAGCTAAACCGGCTCAAGACCCTAAATTTGCCCCAGCGAGCTTATATCAGCCTGGAAGATATTCACCCCGATAGGCTGGGCAAGATTTTCCTTACCGCTTATGAACATAAGCCCGAGAACTTCGAATCGCTGCTGGCTCTGGAGGGCGTTGGACCCAAAACCCTCCGCGCCCTGAGTCTTATTTCCGAGTTGGTTTATGACACACCCGTCAGCCTGCGTGACCCGGCAAGCTATAGCTTTGCCCATGGTGGCAAGGATGGCTATCCTTATCCTGTGGACAGGAAGACCTACGATAGCAGCATCCAGTTCCTGGCACAGACAATCGAAAAAGCCAAAATTGGCGATAGAGAGAAGCTCGAAGCCTTCAGGCGCCTGAGGGCGTGGAGGTAAAGTGAGATTGCTTCGCCTGTCACCCTGAGCGATAGCGAAGGGTCTCTAGATTCTTCATGGAGTCTATCCTGAGCGAGATGAGATTCTTCGCCCCGACAAGTCGGGGCTCAGAATGACAATAAGAAGAGAGCAGAATGACGGCCGGGTATTAAGTAATCTTGATCGATTGACCTACCGCTAGGTATTAAACTAATATAGGGTAGCAAAATGAGTGACTTTGATATCGCATCTTATGTTTCCCGCATCGAGGCGAACCGCTCCGTCAAAGATGGTTTGATGCGAGGTCTGAAGACGCGGCAGCCTCCCTATCGCATCTCCGTTACCGACTTGCTCAACATCAAACAAGCCTACTTTAGAAGGAAGTATCCCGAAATCGTTCCGCCTCTGGAGAAACAGCAGCTTATGTGGGCGGGCACCGGTTTTCACAAGACTTTCGGCTCTGCCGTATCCAGCGAAGAATACCTGGAGCAATTCGTGGAAGCCGAAGGCATTGTGGGCAAAATCGATATCTACGAAAAGATCCCCGTGGAGGTCAAAACCACCTCCATGCCCCTGGATACCAAGGATTTACTGCAATACCGACCAACCTATATCGAGCAATTGGGCATGTACTGTGCTATGGTCAACGCCCACGAGGGAGAAATTATCATCTATCAGCGCCCCGGAGACGAATCATCTTCGACTTCCCCTCTGGTTGTCTATCACGTGTCTTTCCCTGACCTGGAGGCAATTAGAAAAGAAATGGGCCGAAGACGGGACCTCCTGGTGCAGGCACTCATCGCCAACGACCCCAGCAATCTTCCCGCTTGTCCCTGGTTCACCAAACAGTGCGACTATGCTCACGTGTGCGACTGCGCCACCACAGCAGTGCCGGCATCACATGAGATAGCTGATTTAGCCGGGGAAATATATGTTGATAGCATGACCTGCCAGCAATTGCTCAACAAGATGGCTAAGTCCCAACCATCCCAACTGTTTGGCATCAACGATATTGTCTTTCCTCGCAAAGCCTATTTTGAGCGCCTCAAACTGCAAGAAGCCACTGCCGTTGAAGAAGTCCGAGAGGAGAAGGAGGAGTACCTTCGCTCCATGGACGAGCGTGGCTTTTTCGATGTCCTGCGCGATTCGCTATACTTCGGTGCCCCGGGCGAGGCGCAGAAGATTCCTGTGAAACATGCGTCACTATCCGACCTAGTCCGAACCTGGCAGAACTTACCCACCATCCTGCGCGACCCAAAATTGTCTTCGCTAGTAGAAAGGGAACGCTTGCCCTTGATGTTCCCTCATTACTTCCTCCGCCTGGGATTTGACTGCGCCTTAACACAGAACACAAAAGGCAGATTGCTGCTGTACTATGTCAGAGTTCTTAAAGAGGATGCCAAGCTGATGGTCTACGATGTGAACTTCAGGAATTTGAATGGCATTAAAGCTGAAGCACTACGCCGGCTTGAGCTTTTGGAAAAGGCGACATCGCATCTGGAGCTTCCCAAATGCCCCTCCTGGATGTGTCCCTACTGCGACTACAAGCTTGAATGTGGCGAAGCATAAGTGGTATAACAAGAGCATGATGTGTAAGAAATAGACCAAATATGAAAACAACAGATTAAAGAGGTGAGCAATGAATTGGTTAGATATAGTCATAATAGACGTGGCGGCTCATTGCCAATCTCTCATTCAGAGTGGTTAGATGATTTCACAGAAACAAATAGACGAAATAAGAGACAAAGTTATTCCCATACTCAAACGGTACGGTGTCAGAAAGGCAGCGATTTTCGGCTCAGTTGTGAGAGGGGAAGCTACAGCTGAGAGCGACATAGATATTTTGGTAGACGTTAGAAACGACATGAGCCTGCTTGATTTCGTCGGTCTAAAAATTGAGATCGCAGAGGCATTGGATAAGAATGTTGATTTGGTGGAATACAACACAATCAAACCACTGATCAAGGAAAGGATACTCAGCGAACAAGTAGTTATCCTATGAAACGTGATATGAGGTTGTATGTACAGGATATTTTGGAGAGCATCGAAGCAATAGCAGAGTATGTGCACACACTTACTGAGGAGGAATTTTACAAGACACGACAGGTTCAGGATGCAGTGCTGAGAAGGCTTGAAGTCATTGGCGAAGCAGCGAAAAAGATGGATGAGGACTTCAAGAGTGAATATCCTGACATACCATGGAAAAAGATTGCTGGGATGAGGGATATTCTTATTCACGAATACTTTGGCGTGAATCTGAAAAGAGTTTGGTTGATTACGAAGGAAGATTTACCTGAACTTAAGCTGAAGATTTCAAAGGTCTGGCAAGAAATAAAAGATCGGAGAGGTGAGCAATGAATTGGTTAGACATAGTCATAATAGTTGTGGCAGTGCTATTGGGCATTGCGGGCTTGCGGCAGGGAATTATCAGGACAGTATTTGGCATTGCCGGGCTAATAGGCGGCATAGTCTTAGCCGGGCGCCACTACGGCGGGCTTGCGGCACTGCTTTCCCCGTCCGGTGCCACTTGGGCTAATATAGCGGCTTACGCCATAATACTAATAGCTACTTTAGTTGTAGCTGGTATAGTTGGCCACTTCGTAGCTAAGGTGGTTCATTTCGCGGCGCTGGGGTGGCTGGATAGGCTGGTAGGCTTCATCTTTGGCCTTCTTATCGGCGGGGTGTTTTGTGCTGCCGTCCTGGCCATCGTTGGTAAGCATTATCCAGGCGCGGAGCCGGTTATTGGTTCATCAGTAGTAGCCAGATTCCTGATGGAGCAATTTCCTTTGTTACTAGCGCTTCTGCCGAGCGAATTCGACTTCATCCGCGACTTCTTTACCCCAGCCCCGTAGATTTATTAACAGCTAGCCCGTACAATCTACTGCCCAAGAACTCCATCTAATACCTTTTTGAGCTCCTTCTTGGGCCTGTAGCCAATGACCTGTTGAATAGGCTGACCGCCTTTAAATACAATCATAGTGGGAATGGAGGCTATGCCATACTTGGCGGCCAGAGGACCATTGGCATCCACATCTACTTTAGCGAAGTCAATCTTACCAGCATATTCCTTCGCCAGCTCCTCCAATACAGGGGCAGTAGCCAAGCAGGGACCACACCATTGCGCCCAGAAATCGACCATAACTGGCGACTTCGCTTCCAGAACGGTCTTTTTAAAGTTATCTTCACCTATTATCGGTTGTATCATGAGCTGACCTCCTTACTTGAATTAGACGCTGTTTAATTTTGTTTTTCCCATTCATTTTCGGGCATTTTCCTACTTCCCCGATTTCATCGGGGCTTCTTTCATAACTCCTGCCGATTTCATCGAGCATCCTCGACAAAGTCGGGACCTGGCCCCTCTTACCTTAAGAGGGGAAATACGCAGATAAACCTAGCCGTTACCACCAACCAGCACGAGGCTAAAGCCTCGCACTACGTCTTGAATACCCTCAAATTGCTAGAGCTGTCCTAAATATTAACTGGGTTCATGAGAAAATCGCAAGATGCTCCCAGATTGCCTCAAAATTCTATGTCTAAAGAAAAGAAGTCGATGGCATTTTTCGTTGTCTTGTTGGCAATTTCGGCCTCAGCAATCCCTTTAAGCTGCGAGACAGCATGGAGGCTTCTCACAATATCCGCCGGCTGGGACTCGTACCGCGTCTCTCTGCCATAACTGACCGGGCAATCCGTCTCCAGAAATAATATCTGTAAAGGTGCTTCCCTGATTGCCCTTCTATGCTCTTCATGATACTCAGCAGCCGGCGTGGCGGAAATAAAATAGCCACTGTCGATTGTATCCTTGAGAACGCTGGAAAAACCGGTGAACCAATGAAACACAGCTTTGTCTACGCCAGCATCCTGAACCATCTGCAACGCGTCCTTCCAGGCATATCTGCTATGAATTATGGCTGGTTTAGCATATCTTCTGGCTATATCCAAAAGCTGACCAAGCACCTCTTTCTGCAGTTCCTTGGACACTCCTTTCAACACCCTCTTATCATAGTCCAGACCTATTTCACCAACAGCCACGGCTGAAGCAATATCCTGCTCAATAAATCGCAAATTATCGTCTATTTCAGTAGTTCCCAGACTAGCTAGCTCCCAGGGATGCAAGCCCAAAGCGGGATAGACAAAATGAGGATATTTCTGCGATATTTCCAGTGTTTTTATGTTTGATTGCCGATTCGACCCCACAGCCACTATGGCAATGAGGCCAGCTTTTTCAACTCTCTCGAGCTTCAGATCGAGGTTTTCCAGTTCGTCAAGATGGGCATGAGTATCAATGAGCTTGTACACTGTGGGCAGATTTAAATTTTCTTCTCTTCGAGCATGGCTTTGTAATACTTAATCCCCAGTTCTGTTGGCTTGTAGCCGTAGAGGGAGAACCTGTCTTCCCGTTCCTTGGTAATTAGATTTGCCGATACCAATGCTCGTAAAATAGCCTCGCCAAAGTACCCCGCCAGATTAAGATGGTGGTCAGGAACAGCCTTCTTGGTTTCTTCGTATTCGCGGCAAATAGTAGCCAGAAGCTTAGCCGGCTCCCTCTCCAGAGCATCAAGGAGAGCCCGCATAGTCTCTGTCTGCTTTAATAAGTCAATGAACTTTTCGAAAGCACCCATGTCTGCTAACCGCTAATTCTAACAATAAGGCAGGATAACTTCCAAAGTTATCCTGCCTGCTCAATTCCTTGGTGGCGGGGGTTGGATTTGAACCAACGACCTCCGGGTTATGAGCCCGACGAGCTACCACTGCTCTACCCCGCATCTAACACAGATTATAAGGTTTCGTGCTCAGCCTGGCGTAAGTCAAGGCCTCGGCCATTAGTACGGCTAAGCTAAACGGATTACTCCGCTTACACATGCCGCCTATCAAGCAAGTAGTCTACTTGCGGCCTTACTCCTTCCGAAGAAGGATGGGAGATCTAATCTTGGGGTGGGCTTCGCACTTAGATGCTTTCAGCGCTTATCCCAGCCAGACATAGCTACCCAGCACTGCTCCTGGCGGAACAACTGGCACACCAGAGGTCTGTCCCTCCTAATCCTCTCGTACTAAGGAGAGCTCCCCTCAAATCTCCGACGCCCACGACGGATAGAGACCGACCTGTCTCACGACGGTCTGAACCCAGCTCGCGTGCCGCTTTAATGGGCGAACAGCCCAACCCTTGGGACCTTCTCCAGCCCCAGGATGCGACGAGCCGACATCGAGGTGCCAAACCTTGCCGTCGATGTGAACTCTTGGGCAAGATAAGCCTGTTATCCCTAGCGTAGCTTTTATCCGTTAAGCCACGGCCCTTCCATACGGAACCGTAGGATCACTTTGCCCGACTTTCGTCCCTGATCGACTTGTGAGTCTCACAGTCAAGCTCCCTTATGCCAATGCACTCTATACACGGTTTCCATTCGTGCTGAGGGAACCTTTGGACGCCTCCGTTACCTTTTAGGAGGCAACCGCCCCAGTCAAACTACCCACCAGACAGTGTCCCCCGATAATAATCGGGGTTAGAACCAAAACCAGACAAGAGTGGTATTTCACCGTTGGCTCCACTGAGGCTGACGCCCCAGTTTCGTAGCCTCCCACCTATCCTACACATGCCTAGCCTAAGCTCAATGCCAAGCTATAGTAAAGCTGCTAGGGTCTTTTTGTCCTGTCGCGGGTAGAGGGCATCTTCACCCCCAATTCAATTTCACCGAGTCCCCCGTTGAGACAGCGCCCAGGTCGTTAGACCATTCGTGCAGGTCGGAACTTACCCGACAAGGGACTTCGCTACCTTAGGACCGTTATAGTTACGGCCGCCGCTTACCAGGGCTTCGGTTCAAAGCTTTGAATGTTACCATCCTAACCTCTCTCCTTAACCTTCTGGCGCTGGGCAGGTATCAGCCTCTATATTTCAGCTTTTTCGCTTTAGCAGAGACCTGTGTTTTTGTTAAACAGTCGCCTGGGCCAATTTTGTGTCCCCACCTTATTAAAGGTGGGCCCCCTTCTCCCGAAGTTACGGGGTTAGATTGCCGAGTTCCTTAACGAGGGTTCTCTCGAACACCTTGGGACATTTATCCCCACCTACCAGTGGCGGTTTGCAGTACAGGCGCTCAGCTTTTTAGCAACGAGGCTTTTCTCGACAGTCTAGGCTCGGTTGAGTTTTCTCAGGTTGCCCCTCAAATTCTCCCTCCCCTCAGCTTAACATCAGAGTGGATTTCCCTGCCCTGATATACCTTGAGTCGGAAACACGCCATGTCCATTAGGCATGCTCAACCTACCTTCCTGTGTCCCCCCTTTGCCGTAACAAAAGTTGAGCGGTGTAGGAATATTAACCTACTGTCCATCGCTTACCCCATTAGGGTCCAGCTTAGGCCTGACTAACCCTACGCCGATAAACGTTGCGTAGGAAACCTTAGGTTTACGGTGGGCATGATTTTCACATGCCTTTACGCTACTCATACCGACATACTCACTTGTCATTGCTCCACCGTGGCTTACGCCACAGCTTCGCAGCCATGACAACGCTCCCCTACCCTCCGATATTATCGGAGCCATAGCTTCGGTAGCAGACTTAAGCCCCGTTAAATTGTCGGTGCAGTATCACTCGACCAGTGAGCTGTTACGCACTCTTTAAAGGATGGCTGCTTCTGAGCCAACCTCCTGGCTGTTTTTGCAATACAACTTCCTTTCCCACTTAGCCTGCATTTAAGGACCTTAGCTGATGGTCTGGGCTATTTCCCTTTCGACTATGGAGCTTAGCCCCCACAGTCTCACTCCCAGGATTACATTTACAGCATTCGCAGTTTGGTTGAGTTCGGTAACCTCACGGCCCCTGGCTCATCCAGAGCTCTACCTCCGCAAATTACCTCCTGAGGCTGCACCTAAATGCATTTCGGGGAGTACCAGCTATTTCTGAGTTCGTTTGGCATTTCACCTGCACTACCCACAGCTCATCCTAGAATTTTGCCTGATTCACAAGTTCGAGCCTCCACTCAATTTTACTTGAGCTTCACTCTGACCATGGGTAGATCACTCAGTTTCGGGTCTGATCCATGCGACCTGCCCCGATTAAATCGGGGCCTCGCCCTATTCGGACTCGCTTTCGCTCCGGCTTCACAACTGAGTTGCTTAACCAAGCCACATAGATCAACTCGTCGGCTCATTCTTCAATAGGCACGCCATCA